>NZ_FOHF01000002.1:0-567830 GCF_900111635.1 Pseudobutyrivibrio sp. C4
TGTGGGATCTTAGCTCAGCTGGGAGAGCATCTGCCTTACAAGCAGGGGGTCACAGGTTCGAGCCCTGTAGGTCCCATTCACAATCATTAATTTGATTGTAGATGCCGTAGTGGCGGAACTGGCAGACGCGCGGGACTTAAAATCCCGTGGTGGCGACATCGTACCGGTTCGATTCCGGTCTACGGCATTCACTCTTTTGAGTGAAACTGAATATTGTGTGTGTGTAGCTCAGCTGGATAGAGCACTTGGCTACGGACCAAGGTGTCGGGGGTTCGAATCCTCTCACGCACGCTAAATTAAAAGAAAAAGAGATAGGTTTTACCTATCTCTTTTTTCTTTTAACTCATTCGAACTCTCGCCTGCCGGCTCGGTCGGCGCTAAACGACGTCCACTGGACGTCAGCGCCCTCTCACGCACGCTATTTTGGGCGCAATCTTTATTATAATCATAGACAGCTAACATTGACAGTGTTTATATGATGTGATAAAACTGTACTATAAGCTGTAGTACAGTCTAGAACATATGGGGAATTGAAGTATGAGAATAATTGGCTTTTTCTTGTGGTTAATACAGGGAATATTGTTGTTGGCTTTGACCATGTTAGGCCTTATGGCGATTGACTATTATGTTAGTCCAGATTGGTTATACAATGACAATATTGTCTTTTTTATTTTAGGTCTAGTATTTTTTATTCATTTTATATTTGGAATTAAAAGAAGTAATAAGAGATATAATAAGAAACAAGAGTATGAAGATACATATTATGATGAGAATCAGCCTGTAAAGACTTATCATGCTCACACTAAGAAACCAAATCATTTACGTCGTTCTTTCCTGGCTTGTTCACTGGTAGCTTTATTATTAATCGGGCTAGGTATTCATAACATTTCAAAGCAAAATGAATTAGATGGCGTACCGGAAAACGTTATTGAGTTTGGTGAAAATTATCCAGAAGCAGAGGAATACGTTAAGAATTTCAATAAATACGCATATGCTGATCTTGACATGGATGTGTCAGATGAAATGTCCAAGAAAGACATTCCTCTTTTTATCCAGTGGGATAAAAGATGGGGATATAAAAACTATGGCGCTAATTACGTGGGCGTAGCAGGCTGTGGTCCTACTTGTCTGGCTATGGTTGTGTGTGGATTAGAGCAAGATGCAGATATAAATCCGTATGTTGTTGCAGAATATGCATCAGACAAGGGATACTATACATATGGTCAGGGAACATCCTGGGATATTATGACAGAAGGTGCGCGTCATTACGGACTGAGCGTTTCTAGTGGAAATGTTTCTTCGGAATATATTACAGACAATTTGTCTAGCGAAACGCCTATGATTTGCTCAATGTCACCAGGAGATTTTACAAAAACAGGGCATTTTATTGTATTAACTGGAATAGATTCAAACGGAAAAATCATTGTAAATGATCCAAACAGTCCTAAGAATAGTAACAAACACTGGGATGTAAATACATTAGTATCCCAGATGAAGAGTGTTTGGAAATATAATATATAGTTAAATTGGAGGGGAAGAGATGAAAAAATTACTTGTATGTTGTCTTTGTGGTTTATTATTAGTTGGATGTGGACAGTCCAACGCAGATAATACATCAGAATTAGAAAGTTCAGAGGAGACTAATCAGGTACAAGAATCAGTTGAAAGTGAACCAGAAGAGTCAGAAGAAACAACTGAAGCAGAGCCTGAAATAGCAGAATATCCATTGGATCTTGATATATCAGGATGTGATACTTTTACACAGATTGTGGATACTGTACTTGAGCCAGGAATGGGCTATACAAACGAAACAATCGGTGATACAGACGCTTTGTTAGTATGCACATTTGCTTACGATAACATGGATGGCAATATGGCAGCTATCGATTCGGCGATATATGTTTATAATGATGGCGTGCCAGAGTGTATCGGAAATGTATCCTCTATAGGCACAGCTTATCCGCTTGCAGTAAAGGATGGCTATTTATATGTTGGAATCTATCATGGAACTGCAAAATATACTATTGAAGATAATGAGTTAATTGAGGTTGAATCTTCCTGGATAGAATATGATGATGAGGGTAACGAAGAATTCTATTATCATGAAGTAGCAGGAGAAGAAACAAAATCAGAAAGCTCTGATGTAGTAGACAGCATTCAGAATGAATATGATGAAGCTACAATCCTCAATTTCGATGTAATTCAATAAAAAGGGTGAAGCGCTAGCATTGAATGCTAGCGCTTCTTTTATTAAATGTATTGAAATGAAAAATGAAGTTATTATCTAGTAGTTATTATTTGCTCTGTTCCGCAAGCCATGACCACATATTTACGCCATCTTCTTCACATTCATTGTTGAAGAAGTACAACCATGACCAGTGGCCCATGTATTGGTATGCTTCACCGTCATCTCCGGTGAAACGACCAGTTGTATCATGTACATCGTCAAATACTGAAGAATGAACATTAGCACCTATTGCTTCGAGTCGTTTGATTGTTGGTATTTCAAAATTTTCTGGAACAACAGTTGTGTCGTTTTTCGCATATATGAACCATACTGGTAAATCCTTAATTGATTCAATTTGAGCATCTGTGATTCCACTGTCAGCGTATGCTTCACAGATTGGGAAAGCAGCTGCAAAATAATCAGGATAATTCATAATCATATCCATTGTCATGTAGCCACCATTTGAGCATCCTCCAATATAAATACGATTTGTATCGATATTAGGATTAGATGCAACGTATTCATCTATAAGGCCTTTTAATGTTTCAAGGTAAACAGAGTCTGTACCAGGATTATCGGCCCAATCTCCATTTTCATTATAAGTAAGCCAGAAGGTATCTGTTTGAGGTGTAAGTACATAAGCTCCACCCATTACTTCTTGAAATTCATCGGAATATAAAGCTGTTACTTCGTTGCCTAATACAGCGATTTCGTTTTGTGTACCACCTTCTCCTGCACCATGAATCCAAATAACAAGTGGGTGTTTATTTCCGTCATCTTCTGGAGCATAAGAACCATATGTCAGTGTATACTTGTCATCTGAATATGTTCCTGTAAAATCAACGTTTTCAAGTTGAGGATAAATCGAACCATCTAAAGATAAATCAATAGCCGAGTCAATTGTGACATCAGAAATATCAGCTCCATCTGCACTCTTTAAAGTTTGACCATCATTTAATGTAACTTCCAGTTCATAAGGTGAGCACACAGTGTTTTGCCAAGTGAAAACATCGTAGCAGAATGGGTTACCCTCATCTGGACTATATGAAAGCTCAAGAGCAACATATTCAGATGAATCAGTTTTGTTTCCATTCTCATCACAGGTGTAGGCATCTAATACGGTCCTGTCTGCAGTTGCTGTAATGTGTTCTGAAGGATCACCTTCAAAGTTTTCATCCATAAGTGCGGCATAGTTAAATGATTCTTTTGTTTCAGATACAGAAAATGTATCAGCCGATACTGATGAAGAATCAATTGAATCATTAAAGTGGATTATTGTAGTAGTTACTGCTGGGCCCCAATCATCACCAACTACTACAGCTTTTTGTGTTCCAGTTAATGAAACTGGAGTGTTTGCATCGACTGTGGCATCACTGTTTGAAGATTCAGTTGTACCACAACCCACAAGACCGAAGACACACAATGATGCCATCAGTAGAGAAATAGTTTTTTTCCTCATTGTAAAAATCCTCCCATATATTGATTGATAATAGAATGAATAATAGCACAAATAAACTCTGCAGATTTAGTTGACTGATAACTGGTTAAAAAATAAGGATGATTGGTAAAACAAAAAAACTGATGCAATTCAATGGTATGTGATATAATTTCTAAAGACTAGTTTTTGGAGGTACAATCATGAAAGCATATTTTGCAGGTGGATGTTTTTGGTGTGTGACACCAATTTATAAAATATATGGAGTGGACCAGGTAACATGTGGCTACTCCGGTGGTGATGAAGTAAATCCTACATATGAGGATGTTAAGGCGCAAAAGACAGGACATAGGGAAACTATTGAATTGACATATGATCCAGCAAATGTGACCTATGACAAATTGCTTGATATTTATCTTGCAAATGTTGATCCCTTTGATGGAGAAGGCCAGTTCATTGATAAAGGTTTTTCTTATACATTAGCTATCTATTACAATGCTGATGAAGAAAAAGCTATTGCTGAAAAGAAGATAAAGGAGCTGGAGCAGGAGACAGGTAAGAAGGTTCAAATCTCCTTAGAAAAGTTTAAAAGCTTTTATGAGGCAGAGGAAGAACATCAGGATTATTATTTAAAAAATCCGGAAGCCTTTGAAAAGGAGCTAATAGAAAGCGGTCGAAAGGAGTCATAATCATGCAGGAAAAACTAAAAAAGATAAAGGTTTTGTTTGGTGATGTAGATAACACACTTCTTTGCCTAAAAATGTACAACGAAGCCGGTAAAAGAATAGTTGGTTTTGAAGATGCTAACGACTGGCTTAAGTATAATATAAACAATAATGCTTACATCAAATGCCAGGCTCCTAGAGGAGTAAAGAATCTTATTGATGATTTGCATTTTAATCATGGCGTTAAGATTTATGGCCTTACAGAATGTAGCAACTCTTTTGAATACAACTCAAAATATAACCGTCTGAGAGAGTGTTACCCAGGTGTTTTCGAGCATCATGGAGATCTGATTTCAACAGAAACACGTCATAAAAAAGTTCTCATAATGAAAATGATTGCAGAACGCGACGGCTACAATATGGACGAGATTATGTTTATAGATGATAGCTATACAGAAATTATGGAAGCTTTTGGAGCAGGAATCTTGGCCATGCATACCACAGAAGTTATGGAGCGATTCATGTAATAAAGGTATTCCAAAACGGAATATAAGCTATACATAAATGAATACACAATACCCCTTAAATCTATTGCGATAAACAAAGTATGATTATAAAATTTACTTTGTATGTTTTAAAGAATAAGGGGTATTTTTTTGGTATATATAATTAAAAGGGTATTACAGTTAATACCGATTCTGTTTGCAATTACATTTCTTTCATTTGCAATGATGAGACTTGCAGGAAGCGATGTTGTTGAGCAGAAAATGTTGAACACAGGACAGGTTATTTCAGAGACACAGCTTGAAATGGCAAGGGAACAATTAGGCCTTAATTCTCCATTTTTAGTTCAATATTTTAGATGGCTTGGCAATTTGCTTCACGGAGATATGGGCGTTAGCTATGTCTCTGGCAAGGATGTGTTTGAGACTTTTGTTTCAAAGCTTCCTGCCACAATACTGCTTACAGTTACATCGATTGTGCTTACAGTCATAATATCCATTCCTCTTGGAGTAATATCAGCTGTATATCAAAACAAATTCATAGACTACATAATTAGATTTTTTAGCTTTATTGGAAATAGTTTGCCTAATTTTTTTGTATCCTTGGTACTTATGTATTTCCTAGGAATCAAATTGGGATGGCTACCAATTATTTCAAAGGATATTAATAGCACTAGTATAATCATGCCAACTTTGACTTTGGCTATAGCTATGTCTTCAAAATATTTGCGTCAGGTTCGTACAACTGTGTTGGATGAGCTAAGCAAGGATTATATTGTTGGAGCTAAAGCAAGAGGTGTAAAGTTTTCAATTACACTCATGGGAAGTGTGCTTCGTGCAACGCTTGTAACAATAATTACGCTGTTGGCATTATCTATTGGAAGCCTTTTGGGGGGAACAGCTATTGTTGAATCTATTTTTATGTGGGATGGCGTTGGCAAAATGGCAGTAGATGCCATTAATATGCGTGACTATCCAATTATTCAGGCATATGTAATGTGGATGGCGATTATCTATGTGCTCGTTAATCTCATTACAGATTTATCATACAGATTCTTGGACCCAAGAATTAGATTGGGGGATAGAGAATCATGAAAAAGAAAATCAAATTAATCATAATGAGTTGCTTAGTAGTTCTGATTATTGTTATGGCTATTTTCGCAACATATATATGTCCATATGATCCTTATGAACAGGATTTAAGTATTGCCTATCAGGCCCCTTGTTTACAGCATCTTATGGGAACAGATGCCTATGGCAGAGACATGTTTTCAAGAGTAATAATAGGTGGCCAGGTAAGTATATTGTCTACCCTTGCTTTAGTATTAATAATTGCAATATTCGGTACAACAGTGGGGATAATATGCGGATACTTTGGTAATAAAGTTGATTTTGTTGTTATGAGAATATCAGATTTATGTCTTGCTTTTCCAGGATTAGTATTTGCTCTAGCAGTAGCAGCAATACTAGGTGGAGGTATCGTAAATGCGGTAATAGCATTGGCGGTTATAAGCTGGCCAAAGTATTCTCGAGTGGCTAGAGGACTTACACTATCTATAAAGGATTGTGCTTACATTGAGGCAGCAAAATTAGCAGGAGATAATTCTCTTCAAATAATTTGCCGTCATGTGATTCCAAATATATTAGGACCAATCATAGTTACAGCCACATTAGATATTGGAACAATGATGATGGAAATCGCAGGTTTATCATTCCTAGGCCTTGGCGCGCAGCCACCTGTAGCAGAGTGGGGAAGTATGATGTCTAATGGACGAAGCATGTTGCAGACTTACCCATGGGTTGTATTATCACCTGGAATTGCAATTTTTATATCAGTAGTTATTTTCAATCTTTTTGGAGATACATTACGTGACGCAGTCGATCCGAAAAACATATCAGGATCGTTAAAGAATAAAAATTAGAAATTTCTATAATAAAGAAATTTTTAATATATAAAATAAGGAGTATTTATAATGAAAAAGTTAGTAGCAATGTTTCTTGCTTTGACACTTACAGCAGCTACATTTGTAGGCTGTGGAACAAAAGCAGAAAACCAGACAGCTGATTCTAGCGCAGAATCAGGGAAAAAGACATTTGTCTTTGGAGACACAACATTTAATGCAGAAAATGAAGAGGCAAATATTGATCCACATGACACATATTGTGGATGGGCAGCAATTAGATATGGAGTGGGAGAGACACTATTCAAGTTCAATGACAATATGGAACTTGAGCCATGGATTGCTGAAAGTTATGAAAACATTGATGAATTAACATGGAAGATTACACTTAAGGATGGCGTAACATTCTCTAATGGAAATCCTTGTGATGCAGAGGCAGTAAAGGCTTGCATCGAGGATTTGGTTGCAGTTCATGAACGTGCAGCAGGAGATTTGGCAATTGATTCAATTGAGGCAGATGGCCTTGAGCTTACAATTAAAACTACAACACCAAAGCCAACATTAATTAATTATCTTTGTGACCCTTATGGATGTATTATAGATGTTACTGCAGGAAATGCAGATGGAATCGTTGTTGGTACAGGTCCATTTGTTGCAACAGAGTTGGTTACAGATGACCATTTAAATCTAGTAAAGAACGAGAATTACTGGGGTGGAAATGTAAATATTGATGAAGTAACTGTTCTTACTATCTCTGATGGAGATACACTTGCAATGGCACTTCAGAATGGTGACATTGATGCTGCTTATGGTATGGCATATGCAAGTTATCCATTATTTGAAAATGATGATTATGTATTTACAAGCACAGCAACAAGCCGCGCGTTCTACCTTCAGATGAATTACAATTCAGATATCATAAAGGATGATGCAGTACGAGAGGCCATTGCTCTTGGCATTGATAAAGAGGGATTCGTAAATACGTTATTAAATGGATATGGTTATGTAGGTTCAGGTGCATTCCCAGATACATTCCCATTTGGTGCGGGCGTAAATGCCAAGGAGTATGACCCTGAAAAGGCTAAGGAAGTTCTCGAAGCAGCAGGTTGGGTTGATACTGATGGTGATGGAATCAGAGAAAAAGATGGAAAGACATTAACAATCAATTGGGTATCATATCCTAGCCGTCAGGAGCTTCCTCTTTTAGCTGAGAGCGCTCAGGCTAATCTAAAGGATATCGGAATTGATGTACAGTTAAATGTAACAGCTGACCACGGCACAATCGTTTCAGAGCCTACAGGATGGGACGTATATGCAGCAGCATTTGTTACAGCCGGCATTGGTGATCCAATGTATTTCTTTAGTACACATTGTTTATCAGATTCAACAAAGAATCGTGGAGCATATTCTAATGCACAGTTGGAAGAACTTGCACAGGAGATGAACAACACATTTGATGTTGATGCAAGAAATGATTTGGCTGTTCAGATGCAGCAGATAATTTTGGATGATGATGCATTTGTATTCTGCTCATTCCTTCGCATGAGCATGATTAGCAAGTCAAATGTCACAGGCTTGACAGCTCATTCTAGTGATTATTATGAGCTTACAGCAGAATTAGATATTAATTAATTTGAGGAGAGCTTACGCTATGAATGAAACTTTTTTTGATTACAATTCCGTAAGTATAGAATTTGATGGAAAAGTGGCAGTTAATAGCGTAAGCTTTTCTATTAATAAGGGCGAAGTGCTTGCTTTAGTAGGTGAGTCTGGCAGTGGTAAATCTACAATAATTAAGTCGATAATTGGAATACTAAATTCAGATGGAAAAGTAACTGAAGGCGAAGTGGTATTCGAAGGTGAAAATCTCTTTTCTAAAAAGGAAAAAGAGTATCGAAATATACGCGGAAAAAAAATAGGAATGATTTTCCAGGACTCATTAGGTTCCTTTTGCCCAATAAGGACAATCGGAGACCAGATAACAGAAGCGGTGAGAGCTCATGAAAAAATAAGCAAACCAGAAGTGAAGGCAAAAGCATTGGAGCTATTTCATAAGCTGAATTTTAGTGAACCGGAAAAGCTATGGAAAAGCTATCCATTTGAGCTGTCTGGTGGAATGAATCAACGTGTAGGAATAGCTATGGCGATGTTACTTGATCCGCCATTACTTTTGGCGGATGAGCCAACCAGTGCTCTGGATCCCAAAGCTACAGATATGGTTTTAGAGGAACTCAATAATATGCGTGATAATCTTGGTACTTCTATCATCATTGTGACTCATGACATGTCAATTGTGCCAAGAATAGCAGACAAAATATTAGTTTTAAAAGATGGAACAGTAATGGAATATGGTAATGCCACAGAGGTCTTAAACAATCCTAAAAGCGATTACACAAAGCTTTTATGTGACGCAGTGCCAGTTTCAGGGAGAAAAGGATGGAACCTTTCATTAAAGTAGAAAATATATGTAAGACATTTTCTAGGAATGACAAACAGAATACAGAGGTCCTGAAGGGCATTTCTTTTCAGGTGAATAAAGGTGAATGTCTCGGAATAGTTGGAGAGTCCGGAAGTGGAAAAAGCACATTGGCGCGAATTATGCTTGGGCTGATTCCTGCTACAGATGGAAAGATAATCATCAATGGAGAAGAGCAAAAGGGCATTAGACTTGGAAGCCAGATGGTCTTTCAGAACCCAAATGAATCTTTTAATCCTCGTAAAACTATTGGGTATGGTGTCGGTGAAGGTTTAAAGAATAAGGGGGTGCCACAGGACGAAATTGACGAAAAGATAGATTATCTTTTCGACATGTGTGGTCTACAAAGGGAGTTGAAAAATAAATATCCACACCAAATCAGCGGAGGACAATGTCAGCGAGCTGCTATAGCCAGAGCGTTAGCTATGAATCCGGATATACTTATATGTGATGAAGCAACAAGTGCGTTGGATGTGACGGTACAAAAACAAGTAATCGAACTGTTGCAGGAACTTAGAAGCAAGCAGGATATAACGATTATATTTATCAGTCATAACATGGCACTTGTAGAAATGTTTTGTGATCGAGCCATTTTGATTGAAAATGGCACAACAAAAAGAACTTTTGGTCCAACATAGCCCAAAACTATGGCTATTAACAGTAAAATAAAGTACAATAAAAACTGTTCGGAGGCAATCCAGTTTCTGAATGGTTTTTTATTTTTTAAGATTATGGAAAAGTTAGTAAACGATAATAAAGCCTATTGGATTCAAAGAGCCAAAGGCTATTCAGAGGTTAATAAAGAAGAGTTATCCGGGATTCAGCATTGCACATGGAAAGAGTTTTTGGTGTCAGAAATCTCCAAGTGTTTTCCTGATAGGGAGCCTAGCTCAATAAAGGTCTTGGACGTGGGTGCTGGTCCAGGTTTTATATCTATTATTTTATCTGAGGCAGGCTATCAGGTTACTGCATTCGATTTCGCAGATACCATGCTGGCAGAGGCTAAAGCTAATGCTGGCGAATTATCAAATCAAATAAATTTTGTTCAAGGAGATGCATTGAATCTTCCATTTGAAAAAGATTCTTTTGATGTGGTATTTTCACGAAATCTTACCTGGAATCTTTCAGACCCTGCAAGGGCATATGTTCAGTGGCTTTCTGTTTTAAAGACAGGTGGGCTAATGCTTGTGTTTGATGCAAATTGGTATTCATATCTAGTAGATGAAGAAAAAATGCAAGAATACAAAACAGATCGAGACAATGTAAAAAATAGTTGTCTGGATGACTACAATATAGGCGATAATTTTGAGCAGATGGAACGCATCGCTCTTTCATTGCCACTTACAGATAAAATTCGTCCTAAGTGGGATTATGAATTTTTAAATAGTATTGAAGCAGGGCAGGTGTCCGTGCTTGAGGATGTGGGAAGCAGACTCTATTCTGAAAAAGAAAGGATAAATTATAATTCTACCCCACTATTTATGGTTAGAACAGTAAAAGGGTTATTTTAATGGGTGAGTTACACTATATTGCCTTTGAGGAAGAGGCAGATGATATAAAAGAGAAAGTAGAAAGCTACTGGACCAAAAGAGCCGATGGTTTTTTCAATTTAAGACACGATGAAATAGAAAGCAATAAAGCTGATAGATGGCTTAAAGAAATAGAAAAGTATTTACCAACAGATAGAAGCCTTAAGATTCTTGATGTTGGATGTGGAGCTGGATTTTTTGAAATTATTTTAGGAAAGCTTGGGCACAGTGTTACTGGTATCGATTTAACTGAAGAGATGGTTGCTAAAGCAAATGAAATGATTCGCATATACGATATGGACTCTTCAAAGATAAAGGCTCAGGTTGGAGATGCAGAGAATCTTGACTTTGCTGATGAGGAATTCGATGTAGTGATTAGTAGAAATCTTACATGGACACTTCCACATCCAATTGATGCTTATACACAGTGGCATAGAGTCCTTAAAAAGGGTGGAGTCCTGCTTAATTTTGATGCGGAATATGCTAAAGGGGCTCATAACCTTAAAAGCCCAGAAAATCTTGCACACAAGGATATACCGGATAATCTTAAAGAAGAATGTCATGATATTTATCACATGCTTACAATCAGTATGTTAGATAGACCTCATTGGGATGAACATGTTTTATCTGATATAGGATTTTCATCAATTGAGGTTGACGATGATTTTGGAAATAGAATATTTGTAGAGCATGACGAGTTTTATATACCAGACAAAATGTTTAGTATCAAAGCTGTTAAAGCATAATGATGGGGGATTATTATGGAAATAAAGCAATTAAAATACTTTGTTGTAGCTGCAGATGTGGGATCTTTTAGTGAAGCGGCAAAGGTTTTATATACAACTCAATCCAGTGTCAGCAAGGTAATCTCTGCTCTCGAAAAGGAATTAGGCTATAACCTTTTTCAAAGAGAGAGCAAAGGTATTGCTTTGACATATGAGGGAGTGAAGTTTCACAACAAGGCAAGCGTCCTTGTTTCTGATTTTGAAGCACTGGAAACAACTAGTGTGGAGAATAATAATATCGTAAAAATAAGTATTAACCATAGTTCATGGTTGGCAAACTGTTTCTCAGATTTTTATGAATTAAATAAAGACGATGATGTTTGCTATAACATTCATACAGACACAACTCATAACATCATTAATCGTATGAGAATAATGGAGGATGAGGTTGGCTTTGTATATGTATTTCCTGATACAAGATTACAGTTTGAATATGAAATAAAAAAATATCAGTTGAAATTCGAAAGACTAAAGTCTGTGGATGGAATGATTTATTTCCAGCCAGATGATATACAGCAGAATAGGGATTATTCAAGCAAGATTATTCATGATTTGAAATATATTCAATCTGAACAGGATGATTATATTAGGCAGGAATCATTCCAAACGGAGGATGGTGAGCCTGTAAATATAAAAAATGATATTGCTGTAATTACAAATAGTGATTATGTTATGCATGCATTATTAAAAAATAATTCATTAGCAAATCTTAGTGCGGATAGCTTTAATAGTTATGATTTAGGAATTAGACCAGGAATTCGACTTAAAAATACAAGAGGCAGTATTGACTTCGGAATCATTACAAATGAGAAGGGAAGACAAAGCAAGCAAGCAAGGGCATTTGTGGATTATATTAAGAAACAACTACTTTAATTTTTAGAAACTCTTTTTTTGAGTAAAGCGATAAAGCGTGAATATTCAAGGGCTTGAGGGATAATTTGACAAAAAATAAATTTTGAAAAATTGTGAAGAAATTATGAAAAAAGACTTGCGCAAATGTGTATTAAGTGTTATATTCTATATCGTACTAGCGAAAAGCTAATACCAAATTTTTCATAACTCAGCGACCAAGGGCAACTTTGGTCGCACTCCCCGAACTTCCAGTCGGCGCTGTGGCGCCGGCTTTTTTTATTTTTATGATTATGAATAAATAATCATAAAAGAGAAAAGAAGTGATTTACTACCCAAAAGACAAAGTGAGTCCGTAATTATAGGTGGTTTTTTATACGCGGTATAGGTATAATAAATCATACGAGTAATTCGTATGTTTTTAGTTAGGAGTGTAAATAATGGGTGAAGTTAAAGTAATTGAAATCGGTGAGAGCGTTTTCGCGGAAAACGAAGCGGCAGCTGATGCAATTAGAAATCAAATGAAAGAGCAGGGAACATTCTTTTTGAATGTAATGTCTGGTCCAGGATCAGGAAAGACAACTACACTTTCTGCTCTTATTAATAGAATGAAAGATAAATACAAAATCGGTGAGATGGATGTTGATATCGAAACAAGTATCGACGCTCAGCGTGTAGCCGACGCTACAGGTGTTCAGTCTATCCAGATTCACAATATGGGACTTTGTCACATCGATGCAGATATGACAAGTCGTGCATTAATGGAATACGACACAACAGATTTTGATTTATTAATTTTGGAAAACATTGGTAATCTTGTTTGTCCAGCAGAGTTTGATGTTGGAGCCAACAAAAACCTTATGTTACTTTCAGTTCCAGAGGGAGACGATAAGCCACTTAAGTACCCTCTTATGTTCGAGATTAGTGACGTAGTATTAATTAATAAGATAGATACTCTTGAGTATTTTGATTTTAGCAAAGAAAAAGTTACAGAAAGAATCTTGAAGCTCAATCCAAATGCAAAGATTTTCTTCGTAAGTGGAAAGACTGGCGAGGGACTTGATGAAGTTGTTGCATGGTTAGAGGATGAAATTGCTGCAGTAAAATAGTTTTAAATGTTCGGCTTTATATAAGGAGAATAATTTGAATTATCAGCAGAAAAATATGACGAGAAGTGAGTACGAAGAATTTTTGAAAGTTTCAGCTGGCGAAATGCCAGCTGATTTAGTACTGCGCAATGGAGTATATCTGGACGTATTCACAAATCAGTTCAAAAAAGGTGATATTGCAATTAGCAAAGGTAGCTTTGCGGGAATAGGTAAATACGAAGGTAAAATGACCATCGATATGACAGGCAAGACAATTGTGCCTGGATTTATCGATGGTCATATTCATATAGAAAGTACTACGGTAGTTCCTGAGATTTTTGCAAAAGAGGCAATCCTGCACGGAACCACAGCCATATTGACAGATCCTCATGAGATAGCAAACGTAATGGGGACAGACGGAATAAAATACATGTTGGAAGCTACAGAGAACCTTCCTATGGACATATTCTTTATGATTCCATCCTGCGTTCCATCCTGCGAGTTCGACGAAAGCGGTGCTCAGATATTCGCTCAGGATATGAAGCCATTTTTATCTAACAAAAGAGTATATGGTATTGCAGAACTGATGGATGTAAATGGCGTCGTTAATCGCAGATTCGATGTGATTGATAAGACATATCTGGCAATTATGGAGGATAAGCTGATAGACGGACATGCGCCTTTAGTAACGGGACAGCAATTGATGGCTTATGTTGCAGCAGGAGTGCTTTCAGATCATGAATGTTCAAATATTGATGAAGCGATGGAAAAGCTTGGCGCCGGTCTTTGGATAATGATTAGAGAAGGTACAGCAGCCCAAAATCTGGAGGCACTTGTTGATTTGTGCAAAGAGCCATATGCATCCAGATGTATGTTTTGCACTGATGACAGACACATCAATGACATAATGGATTATGGTCATATTGATAATATAATAAGAAAAGCAATCAATTTAGGAGTGGATCCTGTAATTGCATATAAAATGGCTTCGTGCACTGCGGGAGTGTATTTTGGACTTCGCGACAGGGGGGCCATCTCACCGGGATTTCTTGCGGATTTTGTGGTGTTGAATGATGTGAATAGTGTGGATATTGATAGAGTATACAAAGCAGGTGTGGAAATGACTCCTGACTACTTAAAAACACACTGTAAAAGCAATGTATCTTCTGACCTTATAGAAAAGTCTCATAATACATTTAACCTGCCACAGATAACAAAGGAACTGTTGTTAAATAATAAAGCTTTGCCGGTGCTTGGCTTGGTAGAAGGACAGCTCATAACAACAGACGAGGGAAAAGCCGAGGCGATAGATGTATCAAAGGATATTCTTAAGGCGGTTGTGGTAGAAAGGCACAACGGCACAGGCCATATAGGAATGGGATTTATTAAAGGCTATGGCTTGAAAAGAGGAGCTATTGCAACATCAGTCGCTCATGATGCTCACAATATTATTGCTATCGGAGTATCAGAGGAAAACATATCAGCGGCTATCAATGAGCTAAAGAAAATAGGTGGTGGAATTGTGGTGTACGATGGAGAAAAGGTGCTTAAGACCTATCCACTTCCTGTTGCAGGCTTAATGAGTGAAGTAAGTGCTGATGATGCAAAGACAAAGCTAGATGAGATACATGAGGCAGCTTATCAGCTGGGAGTTAATAAAAATATTGATCCATTTATGACATTGAGTTTTACAGCTTTACCGGTAATACCGGAATTGCGAATTACAACTCATGGTGTGGTAAATGTTAATGATTGGAAATTAGTTTAAATAACAAATCTATTTTAGGGGAATATATGCTACAATAGCACTTATGGATAAGAAAAGAATATTTATAACAGTAGTAATTGCTCTCTGGATTATGCTGATATGGGGACACAGCATGCAGCCAGCCACAATATCGGAGCATGAAAGTGGACGTGTATTATATTATCTTGGCAAAATATTCCCTGCTTTGCTTGCAAGCGAAGACGGAATGGTTATTGTTAGAAAAGCTGCACATATTACAGAGTTTCTTATATTAGGAATATTACTTACAGTAGCTTTTGCAAACAGAATATATGGAAGGTTTAACAGATTCACAACTCCAGCCCTTACGGGTCTTTTTGTTGCATTCATTGATGAAACAATACAGCTTTTTGTTGTAGGCCGTTCAGGGGAAGTAAGAGACCTTTGGTTTGATTTTGGAGGAGTTGTATTAGGAACACTTATTGCACTTGCTTTTTCAAGCGGCAAGCGAACCCGTAGAAAATACTAAGGTGCAAGATTAAAAATAAATTCTAAAAGTGGAGGCAGCATATGGGAAAAAAGAAGATAGTTATCGCACTGGGACATGACGCATTAGGTACCACTGTACTTGAGCAGTGGAATGCTACAAAGCGCACAGCAGTTGCAGTAGCAGAGTTTATTAAGCAGGATTATCAGGTTGTCGTTACTCACAGCAACGGACCACAGGTTAGCATGATTCACACAGCAATGTCTGAGTTCTACCAGAATCATCCTGATTACACATCTACACCAATGTCAGTTTGTTCAGCAATGAGCCAGGGATATATCGGTTACGATTTGCAGCAGGCTATCCGTTCTGAGCTTGTTAGCTGCGGAATTTACAAGCCAGTTTCAACTATTCTTACACAGGTAACAGTTGATCCATATGATGAAGCCTTCTATAAGCCAACAAAGGTTATTGGCAGAGTTATGACTGAGGCCCAGGCCGAGGCAGAAGAAGCAAAAGGCAATCACACTGTTAAGGTTGAGGGTGGATACAGACGAATTGTTGCTGCTCCAAAGCCAATGGAGATTGTTGAAATTGATGCTATCAAAGCTTTGTGCGAGGCAGACCAGGTTGTTATTGCAGCAGGTGGCGGCGGTATTCCAGTTCTCACACAGGACAACAGCCTAAAGGGTGCATCTGCAGTTGTTGAGAAGGATACAGCAGCAGGTCTTCTTGCTTCTGAGCTTGAAGCAGATATGCTGGTTATTCTTACTAGTGTTACAAAGGTATGCAAAAACTTTGGCAAGCCAAATGAAGAGCCTCTTGACTATATCTCAATTGCTGAGGCTAAAAAGATGCTTGAAGATGGAGAGTTTGGCGAGACAGATATGGCACCTAAGATTCAGGCAGCTATTGATTACATTGGCGATTCAGCCATTAGAAAGGTATTGATTACAAAGCTATCAGATGCTGGCAACGCTGTAGGCGGCCAGACTGGTACAATGATTGGAAAATAATAAATGACCATAAAAGATTTAGAGATTGGACAAACAGCGAGAATTGATGAAGTAGGGGGCGAAGGGGCACTTAGACAACATTTCTTGGACATGGGAGTTATACCAGGTGTAGAGGTCACTCTTGTGAGACTGGCGCCTATGGGTGATCCTATGGAACTTCGCGTACACGGCTATGAGCTTACTCTTAGGTTAGCAGATGCTGCCCAGATAAAAGCTACTCCAGTGGAAAATAGGGTTCAGGAGGAAATTACTCAGTCCAAGAAAGATAAACACGATATAAACCATCCTGGCTTAGGTGAGGAAGGAAAGTATCATCTCAAGGGTGACGGCACCCCACTTCCAAAGGGCGAGATGCTTACATTTGCTCTTGTTGGTAACCAGAATTGTGGTAAGACTACACTCTTTAATCAACTCACTGGAGCCAATCAGCATGTTGGTAATTTCCCTGGTGTTACAGTAGACAGAAAAGATGGTGTAATCAGGGGTAAAGAATTTACATGCATCACAGATCTTCCTGGAATATATTCAATGTCGCCATATTCTAGTGAAGAACTTGTCAGCAGAGATTTTGTTTTAAAAGAAAAGCCAAAAGCTATTATCAATATTGTCGATGCCACAAATATCGAACGTAATCTTTACCTTACAATGCAGCTATTGGAACTTAGTATTCCTATGGTTGTTGCTCTTAATATGATGGATGAGTTAAGAGGCAACGGTGGTTCGGTAGATATTAACCGAATGGAAAAAATGCTGGGAGTTCCAGTTGTTCCTATTTCTGCATCTAAAAACGAAGGTATTGATGAGTTAGTTGCTCATGCACTTCATATAGCTCAGTATCAGGAAAAGCCAGAGATAGACGATTTCTGTGATGAAAACGATAACGGCGGTGCAGTGCATAGATGTATCCACGGTGTTATTCATCTTATGGAGGATCATGCTAAAAGAGCAGATATCCCTGTTCGCTTTGCAGCCAGCAAAGCCATCGAAAACGATGCGCAGATAATAAAGCGTCTTGATTTAGATGAAAATGAAATAGAGACATTAGAGCACATCACAAAGCAGATGGAAAAGGAAAGAGGTCTCGATAGAAGTGCTGCCATGGCAGACATGAGATTTGCTTTCATTGAAAAAGTTTGCAATGAATGTGTAATCAAACCTAGAGAAAGTAAAGAGCACATTCGCAGTCAGAAAATTGATAAATGGCTTACAGGTAAATACACAGCTATTCCTATTTTTGTTTGCGTAATGGCAATGGTATTTTTCCTTACATTCAATGTTATAGGAGCATGGCTTCAGGGCTTGTTAGAAATAGGAATTGAAGCGTTAACAAATATTACAGATGCTGCACTGACTGCTGCTAATGTTAATGTAACTGTTCACGAGCTTGTTATTGGCGGCATTTTTGAAGGTGTAGGAGGTGTGCTTAGCTTCCTGCCTATCATCATAACAATGTTTTTCTTCCTATCCATATTGGAGGATAGTGGTTACATTGCCAGAGTAGCTTTCTTCATGGATAAGCTACTTCGTAAAATCGGATTATCTGGAAGAAGTATCGTTCCACTTTTGATTGGATTTGGATGTACTGTTCCTGCAGTTATGTCAACTAGGACACTGCCTAGCGACAGAGATAGAAAGATGACAATCTTGCTTACACCATTTATGAGTTGTACAGCTAAGCTTCCAATCTACACATTCTTTGTTGCAGCATTTTTCCCTAACCATGGATGGCTTGTGATTACAGTTTTGTATTTCCTTGGTATATTCTTGGGAGTGCTAGCTGCATTGTTCTTTAAAAAGGTTAGATTTAAAGGAGAGGCTGTTCCATTTGTTATGGAGCTGCCAAACTATAGATTGCCTAGTGCCAGAAACGTAATTCAGTTGCTTTGGGAAAAGGCAAAGGATTTCTTACAGAGAGCATTCACTGTGATTTTCCTTGCGACTGTAATTGTCTGGGTTCTTCAAAGCTTTGATACACATCTCAATTTAGTATCAGATCAAAAGGATAGTATTCTCGCGCTTATAGCTGGAGGATTAGCTCCTCTCTTTTCACCTATCGGATTGGGAGATTGGAGAATTTGTACATCCCTTATTTCAGGATTTATGGCAAAGGAAAGTGTTGTATCTGTATTGGAAGTACTATTTGGAAGTACTGGTGTTGCAGCTTCGATGTCCACTCTGACAGCATTTTGTTTGTTGGTATTTTCACTTCTTTACACACCATGCGTTGCAGCTATTGCATCTATAAAAAGAGAGATGGGAAGCAAGTGGGCAGTATGTGTTGTTATTTGGCAGTGTGCTATCGCCTGGGTTTGCACATTTATAGTACATACAATAGGACTTCTCATGGGTCTAGTTTAATACTGAATATCTTTAGCAGAGTTTCACATACGTGGAGCTCTGTTTTTTGTTTACACTAATTCAAGTGAGAAATACCTTTCTAAAATTAAATATAGAAAACTTAAGTTAGATGCTTGAAACTACATCCAAATTGTGCTATGTTATACATGCGTTAGAGAAGGCTAACGCTAATTCATGTTAGCTAACATCGGTTGGGTACAATTAATTATAGGCCGGAATAGCTAATTGAGGGATAAATAAAAGTAAGGAAGTAATATATGATGCCATTAGTAGTTGCGCCAACAGGCGAAGAACAGATGATTAAACGAATTGGCGGTTCAGAAGAAGTGAAGCGTCACTTGCAAGAGCTTGGTTTTGTACCAGGGGGATTTGTAACAGTAGTAAACGAGATAGGTGGAAACCTAATCGTTAATGTTAAGGAGTCAAGAGTAGCTGTTGATAAACAACTGGCTCAAAAGATATTTATATAGTAAAAAGGAGAGAAAAATGAAGACATTAAGAGATGTAAGTGTCGGTGAAACAGTTACAGTAGCAAAGCTTACTGGCGAAGGCGCTGTAAAAAGAAGAATCATGGACATGGGTATTACAAAGGGTGTTGAGATTTACGTTCGTAAGATTGCACCATTGGGAGATCCAGTTGAAATTACAGTTAGAGGATATGAGCTTTCTGTACGTAAGGCTGATGCAGAAATGATTCTTTTAAAGGAGGACTAAAAAAGTGGGAATTCGTATTGCGCTTGCAGGTAATCCAAACTGCGGTAAAACAACATTGTTCAATGCACTTACAGGTTCTAACCAGTTCGTTGGTAACTGGCCAGGTGTTACTGTAGAGTACAAAGAGGGTAAATTCAAAGGTGATAAGGAAGTTACAATCGTCGACCTTCCTGGTATCTATTCACTCTCTCCATATACATTAGAGGAGGTTGTATCTCGTAACTATCTTATTGATGAAAAGCCAGATGCTATTATCAATGTTATTGATGGTACAAACCTTGAAAGAAACCTTTATCTTACAACTCAGATTGTTGAGCTTGGTATCCCAGTAGTTATCGGTATCAACATGATGGATGTTGTAGAAAAGAATGGTGATAAGATAAATGCTTCAAAGCTTTCAGAAGAAATCGGTGTTCCTGTTTATGAGCTTTCTGCTTTAAAGAACAGAGGTCTTAAGGAAATCGTTGATGCAGCAGTTAAGGCTGGAAAGGAAGCTAAGCCACAGTCACCAAAGCACAGATTTGATGGTTCAGTAGAGCATGCACTTGCTCACATCGAGGAGCTTTGCTTACATAACATTTCTGATGAAAATGTTCAGAGATGGTATTCAATCAAGTTATTCGAGCGTGATCAGAAGATTCAGGAAAAGCTTGGTCTTTCATCTGATGTTATCTCTCACATCGAAAACGACATTGCTTCATGCGAAAAAGAAATGGATGATGATTCAGAGTCAATCATCACTGGCGAGAGATACAACTACATCGGAACAATCATCAATGGTTGTGTAAAGAAGGCTTCAAAGGGAATGACAACATCTGATAAGATTGATCAGATTGTTACAAACAGATTCCTTGCACTTCCAATCTTTGCAGTAGTTATGTTCCTTGTATACTTTGTATCAGTTACAACAGTTGGTACATGGGCTACTGATTGGGCAAATGATGGTGTATTCGGTGATGGATGGCATTTATTTGCTATCGGTTCTGCTGATTACGCAGATGCAGCTGATGAGTTCACAGCAAATCAGCTTATCGTTGATGGCTATGATTTATATGTAGAAGAAAATGGCACAGAGCCTACAGGCGATTTCGAATATCCTGTAGAGGATGAAGAAACAGCTGCTGTTGAGTATGAGACAGCTACACTTGCTGATTATGAAGCAGCTGCAGCTTATGTAGAAGCTAATGAGGAGCCAGACCCAGCAAACTACGGCGTATGGATTCCTGGTATTCCTGTTTACATTGAGGCAGCTCTTGATGCTATTAACTGCAACGATGTAGTTAAGGGACTTATCCTTGATGGTATCGTAGCAGGTGTTGGTGCAGTTCTTGGTTTCGTTCCACAGATGCTTGTACTTTTCATCTTCCTTGCATTCCTTGAGTCTTGCGGATACATGGCTCGTGTTGCTTTCATCATGGACCGTATCTTCAGAAAGTTTGGTCTTTCAGGTAAGTCATTTATTCCAATGCTTATCGGTACAGGTTGTGGTGTTCCTGGTATCATGGCATCACGTACTATCGAAAATGATAGAGACCGTAAGATGACAATCATGACAACAACATTTATTCCATGTGGAGCTAAGCTTCCATTCATCGCAATGGTAGCAGGCGCTATCTTTGGTGGAGCAGCTTGGGTTGCACCTTCTGCTTACTTCCTTGGAATTTTTGCAATCATCGTATCTGGTATCATGCTTAAGAAGACAAAGCTCTTCGCAGGCGACCCAGCACCATTCGTTATGGAGCTTCCTGCATACCACTGGCCAACAGTTTCAAACGTGCTTCGTAGCATGTGGGAGCGTGGATGGTCATTTATCAAGAAAGCTGGTACAATTATCTTACTTTCAACAATCGTAGTTTGGTTCTGCACATTCTTCGGTGTTGTTGATGGTGCATTTACAATGCTTGAAGAGGATCAGATTGATCATTCAATTCTTGCTACACTTGGTAGATGTCTTGCATGGATTTTCATTCCACTTGGATTTGGTGATTGGGAAGCTACAGTTGCTTCAATCACTGGTCTTGTTGCAAAGGAAAACATCGTTGGTACACTTGCTATTATCTACGGTGCTTCTGGTGATGTTTACGAGACAATGCGTGCTGCATTTACAGATGCATCAGGTTTCGCATTCCTTGCATTCAACCTTCTTTGCGCTCCTTGCTTCGCAGCTATGGGTGCAATCAAGCGTGAGATGAACAACACAAAGTGGTTCTGGACAGCAATCGGATATCAGTGTGGTTTCGCATGGGGAATCGGACTTATCGTATATCAGGTAGGTAAGGTATTCACAGGCGAAGGATTTACATTCGGTACAATCTTTGGTATCGCAGCTATCTGCTGCCTTGTATACGGATTGTTCCGTAAGGATAAGTACAACAAATAAGAGGTAATAATTATGGGTACATTCATAGTAGTAGTTATATTAATTGCAATTGTTGCAGCAATAGTTCGTTCATTGGTCAAAGCCCGCAAGCGTGGCGAACATCCAGCGTGTGGTGGAGACTGTGGTAGCTGCGGCGGAAGCTGTGGATGTCACTAACGTATATACGAATCCCTCGGTCAGTATTGACTGGGGGATTTTTTAATTGATTAAAAAAATTAAGACATGTTGCGCGCAATGGGGCTTTTTGGTATTATTTGAAGTATGAGCGAGGAAATCAAATTTTCCGTAATAATGCCTACATACGGAGTGGGCGATTATATTGGTGATGCACTTGGCTGTCTTCAAATGCAGACCTATGACAACTTCGAAGTTATCATAGTGGATGATTGTTCTCCTGATTCTTCAGGAGACATTGCAAGGGGATATATGGAGCGCGACGACCGCTTCTATTATGTTAAGCACGACACAAACCAAGGGGTATCTGCTGCTAGAAATACAGGCATAGAGCATGCCACTGGGGACTACATTTTATTCCTGGATCCAGACGATTTATACGAAAGAAATCTTCTTAGAGTATGTGCAGCAGCGTTGGAAAGAAACCCTGTGGATTTGCTTGTGTTCAGCTTCACTGAGGACTACAGAAATGCAGCCGGCAAAATCGAATTCATGAAGGGGATTACCCTGGATATGATGGATTACGATGATGATATGGTTACCACAAGTGATGCTGCAACAATCCATAAAATGGCAATGCAGATGGAAGCCATTACAATGCTTGGTTATCCTTGGAACAAATGCTACAAGACAAGCATCATTAAGGAGAATAATCTTCAATATCAAAAGATTAAGCATGTAGAAGATATTCTTTTTAACTGTGACTTTTTAGATTACACAACATCGCTTACTGTGTTAAACGATGTTTTATATCACTATAGAAATCAGGGGCAGGTTCGTCTTACAGGTGGAGAAATCGAGGACTACTTTAAGCTCCAAAAGATTCGTATCGAGAGAATTTACGACCAGCAACAGAAATGGAAGACCTGCGATTTCGAAGCGCTGGGTACTCTTTCAAAGGAATACTTCAGAAGCTTCCAATCAGCAATGGTTCGTCAGTTGGAATCAGGCGTGAAGACCGACGATATTTTGAAGTGGTGTAATGCAGAAGCAGAGACAGAACTGTATCAGAATCTTCGCAGATATATGCCGGAGGATTCAAAGACATTAAAGCTTTTGTATAAGCCTCTTACAGAGGGAATGTTTGGAACAGCTCTTAGAAGAGCCAGACTTATGAAATACACAAAGAGCCATTTCCCTGGAGTGTTTAATAGAGCTAAGCAGCTTAGATAGGCTGATTTGCTTTTAACAATTGGCTAAGGTATAATATAGCTAAGTTTCGAAGAGGAGGTTAAGGATGACAGATCAAGGGTTTTTAATTTTCTTTTTTGTATTAATATTATTAGTTGTTATAGTGGCAGTTATAGCAGTAGTTTCTGCAGTGTCAGGAGCCGCAGCTGCAATCGTCGATGAAGAGGACGAGGAAGAGTCTTAAGCCACGTTTAATCAGGTTATGCTAGGGCACCTTTATGGTGCCCTATACTTTTAATTAGGAGATAGATTTGGATATAAAAATTATTATTGCAATGCACAAACCTTTTCAGATACCGGCAGGTGAGGACTATGTTCCACTGCAGGTAGGTGCGGCAGGCAAAGATAGTATAGGTAATATTTTAAGGGACGATGAGGGAGATAATATCTCTGCTAAGAATCCTTATTATTGTGAATTGACTGGGCTTTATTATGCATGGAAGAATTTGGATGCAGAGGCCATAGGCTTGGTTCATTACAGAAGATACTTTTCGCTTAAGTCAAAGAAATATAGAAAGCATCATGGCTATTTTGATTCGGTGTTATCCCATGATGAGGCAAAGGCTCTTCTTACAAGAGCAGATGTGATAGTACCTAAGAAGCGTCGTTACTATATTGAAAGCTTATACAGTCACTATGCTCATACCTTGGATGGCGCTCATTTGGATATTGCAAAAGAAATTGTAGGTCAGTGCTATCCAGAATACATGAACTCATTGGTAAAGGTTTATGCAAGGTCATGGGGCTACATGTTCAATATGGCCATCATGCCAAAGAAGGAATTGGATGAGTATTGTACTTGGCTTTTTGATATATTGGGCCGCATGGAAGAAAAGATAGATACTACATCTTTGGATGCTTTTTCAGCACGACTTTATGGAAGAGTTAGTGAAATTCTTTTTAATGTTTGGATTGATAAAAAGCAGGAGGAAGGTTTATCCATTGTGGAATGCCCTGTAATCGATATGGAACCAATCAATTGGCCTAAGAAGATTATGGGATTTTTGCAGGCTAAGTTTTTCGGCAAGAAATATAAAGCAAGCATGTAAATTAGAGGCGAGAATAATGAAAATATCAGTGATTACCCCTTTCTATGAAGGGGAAAAATATATGGAAAAATATGTGGCTTGCATGGAAGCAAATCGTAAGTCATTGGAGGCTGCAGGTCACAGTTTGGAGGTTGTACTTGTAAATGACAGCCCATGGAAAAAGCTAGAGGCAGTGTCAATAAACAACCAATATTTTTCCGTTATAACTAATCCGGAAAATAAGGGAATACACTATAGTAGGGTATCAGGCTTAAAGTCATCGACTGGGGATTATATTATGTTCCTTGATCAAGATGATTTGCTTGAAGCAGATGCTCTTGTGAAAATGGCAGACGCATTGTCTTCAAAATCTTGCGATATGATTATCGCAAATGCGAAGTTGGAACAGGCAGATGGTTCATATTTATCATGGTATAGAACTGATGCACATTGGAATAGAGTGTGGGATTTGCAAACATATCTCAAGGTAGGAATTCAAATCATCTCACCAGGACAGTGTTTGATAAAGAAAAGCGCGATTCCAGAATTTTGGAATGAGCATTTAGTCAGAGTAAATGGAGCTGATGATTATTATTTGTGGCTTCTTATGCTTGCAGCAGGAAAGCGAGCAGCTTATTTAAAAGAAGCTTTATACATTCATAAATACACTGGAGCAAACATTTCAGCTGATACGTCAGCCACTGATGCTTCGGTATACGATTTTATAGAATTACTTTACGATTGTGATTATTTTAAAGAGGAAGACATAATCACTCTTCACGAAATGATTACTTATAAAGCTCAGTTTAGAAAGAGTAGCCTGGTTGGCAAAATCGGATGCTCGTTAGCAAATCTTGGTATATTTATTTTTAATCTTAAATTTAAGAGAGAGACTAAAACCAAGTATGGTTTTAACAGATAATCTAGGAGATATGGAATGAAGGATGTAGCAATTCTACTTGCCACATATAATGGGGCAAAGTATTTGCGAGCTCAGCTGGACAGTCTTTTCGGACAGACAAATCAGGACTTTCGAATAGTTGCACATGACGATGGCTCTTCAGACGAGACTATCAATATTTTAAATGAATACATGGATAAGTATCCAGATAGACTGGAAATAATTTACGGTCATCCGACAGGAAGTCCTAAAGCAAATTTCATGTATCTATTGTCTGAAGTAGAAGCGGACTACTATTTCTTTTGCGATCAGGATGATGTTTGGTATCCCGATAAGGTTGAGAAGAGCATAGAGAAGCTACTTGAAACAGAGATAGACTCAGGAGAAATGGAGAGGAAACCGGCTATCGTATTTACGGATATGACAGTTGTGGATGAGAATCTTAATGTAATAGATAATTCGTTTATACGATACTTAGGTAGAAGCCCAAAGAACACAGCCTACACTCAGGTAATTATCGATAATCCGGCGGCAGGGACAACTATGTGCTTTAATAGAGCTTTGAGGGATATAGCTGTGTCATGTGATAGTGTTCAGTGGGAAAATGTGCCAATGCATGATGCGTGGCTTCTTGAAATAGCATCCATATTTGGAACTGTTTATGCAATTGATGAGCCTATGGTTTATTACCGTCAAACTGGGCACAACACTATGGGGGCAGTTACTGAATCAACATCTGAAAAGGTGGCTCGTAATGCAGGTGACATAGCAAATGGATTTCTTTGCAAGAAAAAGGCTTTCATAAATGAAGCACGAATTTTTGCCAGGGAGATTCTTAGACTAAAGGATATACCTGAGGACAAATTAAAAGTGCTGAATGGTTTTGTCCATATAGGCTCAAAGCCAAAGCTTTATAGAATCAGTTATTATCGCAGACATAATTTTACCCGAGCTAAGCATAATCTTTGGATGAGACTTTGGGTATAGAATAGAGGAAATGTAATGGCAGAGAAATCAGCAGTATTTTTTGATATAGATGGTACACTTTGGAACTACGATAAATTCATTCCAGATAGCTGTAGAGAAGGAATAAAGCAGCTCAGGGAAAACGGGCATTTGGCTTTTATCTGTAGTGGGCGAGCAAGATCTTTTATTCAGGATCCAGATTTGCTTAGTCTGGGATTTGATGGAATTGTTTGTTCATGTGGATGCCATATTGAAATAGGTGGAAAAACAGTTTACGAAAAACTAATTGATGTGGATAAAGCTATCGAAACAGTTGAACTGATTCGTGGATACGGATTCAGACCTATTCTAGAAGGACCAAATCAGTTATATATGGAAGACCGTGAGTTTGGCTTGGATGATGGATTTGGCAATATTTTGCGCAGGGACATGGGAAGTAATTTGCTTGGAATCGACAGCAATTATGGAAAGTGGACAATCAACAAAATGTCATGTGCAACAGACGTTGATGAAGACATGCGAATTGAGTGCTACGATAGACTTCGTAAGGACTATCAGATTATCGAGCATAGTGACACTGTTTGCGAGTTGGTGCCAATAGGTCATACCAAAGCGACAGGCATGATGAAAGCATGTGAGCTTGCAGGCATTGATCCAAAGAATACATATGCATTCGGTGATAGCGAGAATGATTTAGATATGCTTGCAGCAGCTGCTGTAGGCATTGCAATGGGGAATGGTACTGAACGTGCGAAGGTAACAGCAGATTATGTGACAACTGCCTTTGACGATGATGGTATATACAATGGATTAAAACACTTTGGGTTAATCTAAATTTTTATAATGTGGGGAGGGGTTTGAATGGATTTTGTAAATAGCGAAACTATTCTGAAGATGGATCGCAAAGCAGCAAATGATAATTATAATGAGATTGACAATAGTTTCAAAGCTTACAAAGATGAAAAAAAGCTTCATGAAGGGGATGATTATCAAGCGCATATGTTTGATCGGTCTTATTTTGGTGGAAATGAGGAATCACAAAGGCTTATTGACTACTATAAGACCAAAATAGATATGACTGACGATGATATAAAAGGCATTAAAGACAATATGCATGCTGCTCCTGCTTTCGATGTAATCACTCAAGAGCAGTACAATAGCAAAAATCGCCTTTCAAAATATAAATATAGAAGAAAAGTAAAAAAATATTTTAAAAAGAGAAGAGATAACCGAAAAGAAGTCTACGATAAAGGTAAAAAATTCAAGGACCTTAAAGACGAAGAAATAAAAGCATCAAGACTTGATAGAAAACTATTCGTACTAGACGAAAAGGTTAGAATTCAAGAAAAGATAAACGGTTATTACAATGCTGGGGTTTATCAAGATGTACAGGAAGATGCGGATTCCATTGAGGCAGCATATCAAAGAGAAAAAAGCAACGAGTTCCGAAGAGCGGAATTAGACGTGGCAGCTTATGAGGCTAAGGTTCAAGGGATAAATAAGTCGGAAGGAATGAAAGCACTTGGTTTTTATACGGATTATACTGAACATTGTGTTAAAATGAACAATTATCTTAGATTCGGAGCAATATCTGGATTTGAAAACTATGCTAAAAAGGGACGTGATTTAATCAGGTCAAACAAAATCGGAAGGGATTTGGTCGTTCGCCGTGGTGTAAAAGGGGTAAAATCACTGGGTTATATGCTCAATTTACCTAACGTAGATAAAATGTCATATGAGGATATAAAAAATGCATTTGAACAAAAGATTCATTCCGAAGAAGAAATCATTATGAGCGACAAGGGGTTTATAAGTACATCCTTACCGTTCGTGCTCCCTTCGTATACGGCAGAAGGAGAAAATAGTATTAATAATCCTTCTAATAATTCTCCAGTAGGTATAGAATTTATAATTCTCGCAAAGAAAGGAACCCAAGCTATTAATCTAACTACCACATCTGAACATTTTGGAGAATGCGAATTATTATTAAAGCCGGGTACGAAATTCAAGATGGTGAAAGCTATTACTGATGGATCCGCGAATCTTGAAAATGGAAGTGAGGGTAGCTGGAAAATCTATCTGACAACAATACCATCCAGTGAAGATGGTGAATTAAAGGAGGCTTCATAATGAATTTTGATATAAAAACAATTTCATCAAAACAAGCAGAGTCTCTTGGGGAGTATATTTTTCCGCCAGTTTTAGGCTCACAGGGATTTTCAGACTATGGGTTTTATATTGCTATTCAGGATAAGGAATTACTAGGAATGGCAGTTATTGATCCAAAGCCTGATATGATAGAAGTACTTAGCCTGGCAGTTAATCCAAAGTACGAAGGCCAGGGGGTAGCTACTGATTTGTTACGAGGAGCATTGGAAAAAACAATGACTCTCTATGACTCGGACATGGCAATGGATACTATTTTCTATGCAACTTTTTCATCTGAGTTTAAATGCAGTGCTGCTCTAGCTAAAATACTTGAAAAGCTTGGTTTTGAGCAGTTTGATACAGGCGCATTTCAGATTGTTACAGTAAAGCAGTTGAAGGAAAGTGAAAACTTAAATATTCCATCTGTCAAAGAAAAGGTAAATAAAAGAATTGCTTCCAACAGAATAGTGCCATTAAAAGAAATGTCAAAAAAGAGCGTCAGTGATTTCTTATATGACCTTTCCGAGAAAAAGGAGATTGTAGATAGATTGAATCCAGATAATCTGGATGAAGATATTAGCTTATTTACTGTCATTGATGGAAAAATAACTGCATGTATTCTTTTTGAAGAGATGCAGGAGGATATTATACAGAACGTTTTGGTATATCAAGTTCCTCGTAATGATATTAAAAAAGTGGAGTTGATGTATTTGTTGTCAGCTGCAGCCTCTGCTATAGCTGAGAAGTATCCTGCAGATGTGGAAGTATCATTCCTGGCAGCAAACGAAGCGTCTGACAAGCTTTTGGATAATCTTTTTGATTCTACAAAAGATTCAGGCAAACAATTGATATATGCTATGGATTTTGAAGCAGCAATGGTTATGCAGGGAGAGGAAAGATTCCATTCGGATCTTCATTTCCAAGGAATCACCTTAGAAAATATGGTATGCAAATCCTGCAAGCATTGTCAGGATTCAATTCTTGAATGTGCGAAGTTCTACCAGAAACCAGATCGAGTGCTGGATGGTGAGGAGTGCAGTTATTTCGAAGCTAAATAGAATTAAGACCCTATCGTATATACGGTAGGGCCTTTTTGTTTATTCTTCGTCGAGGGGCTCGCTTTCATTGGCAGAGGTGACCTCCACCTCTACTTCAGTAACCACCTCTTGTTTCTCAGTTTTTTTGATGGATTTAATAGTTACATTATTATCTACATCAATAGATGCTGAAATATTGTAGCCACTTGTAAAATCATCATCAAAGGATACCTTTGATAGAATCATTTTGATATCATCGTTTTCAATGTTTTGTATAAACTCGTCGGCAGATTGATTTTCTACAAGCTCGTAGGTGGATTCCAGGGATAATTCAGTTGTATCGAGACGAGCAAATGGGTCATCATATACTTCCTTTGTGTAGGAAACGATTATGGTGCAGTGATTTTCTGAATGTGTTTCGACTATTGTTTCGGTTTCAATAGTTTCGTCCTCGGCTTTGTCAGCAACTTCTTCGGCCTCGTCCTCAGTTTCTTCAGCTTCTTCCTTAACTTCTTCTTCGGCGTTTTCTGTGACTTCTTCAGCAGATTCATCCTTGGCTTCAGACTTAGTCTTAGATTCATCTTCAGATTCCACAGAGGATTCGGTTTCATTATTTACAGTATCCTCTACAGAGTCATAACTATTTTCTTCATCCGTAATTTCAGTAATTTCTGCAGATGTAGTGTTTTCTTCTGCTGCTAAGCTTTCCGTTGGAAAACTAAACCATAGAATAGCAATAGATACTATGGCTGTTAGTAATTTTTTCTTCATGTTTTACTCCTAATATTTAATCATTTAATAGTGGAACTTAATGTAGTTTACGCGGTAGTCTCCAGGGACCTGGCCAACATATACATCTTTGCTGTTGTAAGTAGGTTTTTCGGCTTCCATATTTATGATGACGTATAATCCTTCCAATTGATTGTCATCGTAATAGGATAAATCAATAAACTTTGTCTGTGTATCGATGGCATTTGAACTAAAGATGCCAGAGTCTATAATTTCACCGTACCTATTTAGAATGGTATAGCTTGTTTTTGTAGCGTTTGCACTGATGGTGACGCCTTTTGGTCCCTTTGTAATTTTACTTGCTGGAAGTGAGCATGAGCCTTTTCCAACTCCTGAGGCTGAACCACTTAAATCAGCGCCAGTAAAAGTGATTTCACCAGAACCTTTTAGTACAGTGTCAGTTTTTGGAGCAGCAGAAGTGTGAGCAAAGTCTGCAGTGTATTCAATTCTATCGGTATATGATGTGTTAGTAATAGAATCATCAATAATATTGTGAGCAGTACCACAGTTTACGCATCGCATTATGCAAGTGCAGCTTGTGTGGTCCGCATTCCAGTTGTAATCTGAAACAGCAAAAGAATGGCCGTATCTAATACATCTTTTTACATCAGCGTAGGTACCGTTTACGTCAAAAGAATTGTGTCTTCCATTATTGCTTGTGCCATAGCACTCGCCACTACCTACATGCTCTGAATAGCTAGTACGCTGGTTTCCGTGACCGTGATAGATTTTTACACCACAATCGACAACTATGGTAGATGACCAGGTGTCCCTGCTTGAAAGGACGATAGAACTATTTTCAGTCCACCCTGATTCGGAGATGACACGGCCCGTTTTGGAATCATAAATCCTCCAACGGTATGTGGAACCCTGTCCACCTCCGGCACCACCAGGATAACCGCTTGAAAGATTAATCCTACCTACACCCACTGGTTTGTTAAATACGGTGCTTGCTTCATCACAGTGACCGCTGCACCAAAATGATGGATCGACATGACCACCGGGACGAACACCGGCTTTGCTGTTACAAGCGGAAACGTTGATATTACCATCGTGATAAATATTGTGAGTCTGACCGGCTCTTGCTACTGCATTATTGATGCTCCATCCTCCAGAAGCATTAGGATGCTTAAGATAGTAACGCATAAGCCAATCCTGCATCTGCTCGTAGGTGGTTCCGTTGCCGGAAACCAGAGTGCGCAGTCGTGCCCAATATCCACCGCCGAAGCAAATATTGTAGGCCAGCCAATCATAGTCGTTATCACCCAGGTCGGTAGCAGATTTGTAATCGCAGTCAGCATCGGAAACCATGAAAATCAGATACATATCATTGTTGTTTTGAGCTACATCTTCAGCACCTGTCCATAGTTGATTTGATACTTTGTAACCTTCAGCTCCATTTACGATAATGTCACCAACATGCACATCGTTATTGCCAATAGCATAGTTAAAGAATTCCTGAGCTTTTGCTGAAACAAAGCCTTCATAGGATGCTGCAATAAGATTGTACAATTCTACAGAATTATTTCTTGCTGCAATAGCGGCTGCTCCATGGTCTACATAGTCATTTACCATCCACTGCATATATGTGCGCACCCAGTCCTTTTGAGGGGTATTTAGCTTTGAATACTGATTACCGTATATACGAAGTACATCTATATCATGTGTAGATGCAGTGGTGCATGTGGCAGACCATTTTGCATTTTGCTTATCATCTGAAGTGGAATTGATGCCCATTAAAAATACATTAGTAGGAGAGTTGAATCCGCCACCAAGATATTTCCCTTCTGCTGTCAGGTCTACAACAGATTTTGCAAAAACAGGATGGTCTTTGATAGTTTTTGTGTATTGCGTAAACACTGCTGGATTTTCGTTTATCCAATTAACGACAAATTCAGGGTTATTAATAACAGTTTGATAAAGGAAAGTGTCAAATTCAGGATTGTAAGTGACCTGCTTATTCTGGGAACTTTCGGTTGTCCCGGTTGAGCTTACGTAGTTGCTGTAGTATCGATTGGACCAGCTTGTAAACTGCGGATGATACCAAGGCATGCCTGGGGTCCAGTTTAGTTCCTCTTTAAAAAGCTTTAACCAGACGTACTGAGTGACATCACTTTTGCTATACGAATATTTGGATAAGTAGTTAACGTAGTCAGATCTGAAAGGAATAAATTGTTTTGTTTCTTCTGCGCGTGCAGTTATAGAAGTGCCAAAGAGCGCACTAAATACAATCACCAACGACAGTAGCGTGTTGATGATATTTCTTACCATTTTTTTCATTAACTCCTCCTGATATTAAAAAGGCTTAAACTCATTGCCGACGTAGTAACCATGGGAGTTAGTCATTGGATCGTAACCAAATTCAAAGTAGGTTTCATTATCGGAAATGCGATCGTTTATCCTGTCTATTTGTTCCTGTAAATCATTATCTTTGGTATCCATGTTTTCTTGAAGCATGGCATCCCCTTCTTCCTGAGAAAGTTTCAACTCATCATGCATGGACTCCATTTCTTCGTGAATAGATTTTTCCAAGTTGTTTATGATTTTTTCTAAATCAGTAAGTTCCCACGCACTAGAATCAGATGGGGAAGCAGTGTTGTTGTCCTTTAAAGAAACATAAAGGTGCTCATTATAAATGACATAGGCGCCTTTGTTATAAGTGCTTCCTGGAGCATAATCTGCTGCGCCAAGTGAATTCTGATAGGTTCTGCGAAGTCCATCAATCATTGATGTGAGATTTTCGGACTGCTCATTTAATTGACCATCGGTGTATGCTTTTAGCTTTTCGATTTCGCTGATTAATTCCTTGCTGTCTTTCTCATCGGTGGTTTTGTTTTCATCCAGCTCACCTTGTAGTAATTGAATAAGCTGATCAACGTAAGTCTTGTTCTCTGCATATTTGTTTTCAATGATACTAGTCAGGTCTTCTATGGCATCCTTGTTGCTTTGTATATCAGAATAGATATCATTTTCCGTAAGATATTGATTGATGATTTCTCCCAATGCCTGGTTTTGCTCTGTTGTAAAACCGTTTGAAGACTCGATGTATTCTGCAAGGAATTTTAAAATCTTTCTTTTGGCTGCTTCCTGGTTTAGGTCGCCATCTGTATAATCATCAATTGCATCAAGATAAGAATTAGTGATGTACTCTTGAATCTCATCCACTGTTAATTCTGACGCTGAAACAGTCTTCATAGAGCGAAGATTTTTTATACCTAAAATCATGAAATGCCCAAGTGTAATCAAAAGCACAAGTGCCAGTGTCGAAATGAAAATAGCAATCTTGTTTAAGGTGCCATCTGGATATCTATAAGTGTCAATAATGTCCTGTAAAAGGGTATAGTTGTCCCTTGTATCGTTTAATTTCTTTTTCATATAACTCGTATCTCCTTATTTCAGAAATTGTTTGATTTTATTGTTGATAGACTGATAGTCCAGGGGACAATCTGAAGTTTCAAAAGTAGCAATCAGATTTTCTCCTAGATAGATTTGATTTTTTGCGTCATCAATTGTAATTAAGTTTTCATATCTGAATGGAATTTGCTGCTCAGATAGAGCAATCGCAATCATAGACTCTGATTTAGATCGAACCATTAGCCCGCCAACTGTGGGATGAACCAAGCTTTCTGGATAATTGGTATTCTTGGGATAGTCTGCATTAGCCCAAACAGTTGCCTCTGAATCTAGTTTCCCGAAATAGTCAGAGAGTAGTTCGACATAAGCTTTACATATTTCTTTAAAGCAAGCTTCTTTGCCAAATCAACATTGCTCTTCTTTAGATAGTGTTGTTCATGATTATATGTAACAAACCATTTTGTTGAGTTAGAACAGTGCCCTATTGATAAATCTCCTTCTGGCAGAGTCTTTAATAACTTATTCAATTGATTAAGCTTTGTTTGTATTCTGTTTTTTTCTTCTTGGATTCAATCAACTCCTTTCATTTGAGATTTTTGCACTATTTAAAAATGATTGAGAAAAATTTGGCGAAACGCCAAGATGTATCAAAAGATACTTGGAGACTATATCATGGGAAATGAATAATTACAAGAAGAATTTTTTTTATTTTTGCTTTAGGATTTATAACGAAGTGCTGTGAGGCGTTATTTTTACAGGGGTTGTGGGTGAAAAAATTTTTATAATTATTCAAGGTAGAGACTGCAAATTCAATACTTCCCCAGAATAAATTCATATGAAACATCCTTTCAGATTAACTTCCCTCATCTTGACAGAATAGGGAAATTTTTCTATTATTAGATAAGTTTAAATGCGTTGATGGAGAGGAGTACACAGACCTCGTCCTGTAGAGAGGGCCGCTCACTGGCTGAAAGGTGGCCTAGGATAGAATTGTGGAAGGTAGCTTCGGAGCAGGTGGTGAACAAAGCGCGGCCGGAAAAGTCGTGGATAAGCCAACCCGAGTCGTTCCCGTAAGGAATAAGATGAGTTATAAATGCAGGTGGTAACGCGAATTTTCGCCCTGTGTACGTAGTAATACGTGCATAGGGCTTTTTTAATGCCTAGAAAGGAAAAGAAAATGAAAGAATTAGCAAAAACTTATGATCCTAAGGGTCTGGAAGACAGACTCTATAAGAAGTGGGAGGAGAATGGCTATTTCCATGCTGAGGTTGATCGCAGCAAGAAGCCATTCACTATTGTGATGCCACCACCAAATATTACAGGACAGCTTCACATGGGACATGCATTAGATAACACAATGCAGGATATTCTTATCAGATACAAGAGAATGCAGGGATACTCAGCTCTTTGGCAGCCAGGTACTGACCATGCAGCTATCGCTACAGAGGTAAAGGTTATCGAGCACCTTAAGAAGCAGGGAATCGAAAAGGATGACCTTGGTCGCGAGGGATTCCTTGAAAAGTGCTGGGATTGGAAAGATGAGTATGGAACACGTATCATCAACCAGCTTAAGAAGATGGGTTCTTCTGCTGATTGGGAGCGTGAAAGATTCACTATGGATGAAGGCTGCTCAAAGGCTGTAGAAGAAGTTTTTGTTAAGCTTTACAACGAAGGCTACATCTACAAGGGCAACCGTATTATTAACTGGTGTCCGGTTTGCCAGACTTCTATTTCAGATGCAGAAGTAGAGCATGAGGAGCAGGCAGGACATTTCTGGCACATGAAGTACGAAATCGTTGGCGAGCCAGGCCGCTACGTAACATTCGCTACTACACGTCCAGAGACAATGCTTGGTGATACAGCTGTAGCTGTTAATCCTAAGGATGAAAGATATCAGGATATCATTGGCAAGACAGTAATGCTTCCATTTGTAAATCGTGAGATTCCTGTTGTTGCAGATGAATATGTAGATATGGAATTTGGTACAGGTGTTGTTAAGATTACTCCAGCACATGACCCTAACGATTTCGAGGTAGGAAAGAGACACAACCTTCCTGTTATCAACGTTCTCAATGATGATGCTACTATCAATTCAAACGGTGGCGAGTTTGAGGGAATGGATAGATACGAAGCTCGTGAAATCATCGTTAAGAAGATGGATGAGATGGGTCTCCTTGTAAAAATCGAAGATCATACACACAATGTTGGTACACATGATAGATGTAACACAACAGTAGAACCAATGGTTAAGCCACAGTGGTTCGTTGCAATGGAAGAGCTTGCAAAGCCAGCTATCGAGGCTATCAAGACTGGCGAGCTTCAGTTCGTTCCAAAGAATTATGACAAGACATATTTACACTGGCTTGAGAACATTCGTGATTGGTGTATTTCACGTCAGTTATGGTGGGGCCACAGAATCCCTGCTTACTACTGCGAGAAGTGTGGTGAGACAGTTGTTGCTAAAGCTTCAGAGGCTCCAACAGTTTGCCCTAAGTGCGGCCACACTCATATGAAGCAGGATGAGGATACACTTGATACATGGTTCTCATCAGCTCTTTGGCCATTCTCAACACTTGGTTGGCCAAACAACACAGAGGAGCTTGATTACTTCTATCCAACAGACGTACTTGTTACTGGATACGATATCATCTTCTTCTGGGTAATCAGAATGGTATTCTCAGGATACGCTCACACAGGTAAGAGCCCATTCCACACAGTACTTATCCACGGCCTTGTTAGAGATTCACAGGGACGTAAGATGTCTAAGTCACTTGGAAATGGTATCGATCCACTTGAAATTATTGATAAGTATGGCGCTGATGCACTTCGTCTTACTCTTATCACAGGTAATGCACCTGGAAACGATATGAGATTCTACAACGAGCGTGTTGAAAACAGCCGTAACTTCGCAAACAAGGTATGGAACGCTTCACGTTTCATCATGATGAATCTTGCTGACAATCAGGTTACTGAGCCAGCAACAGCAGACCTTGCAACAGAAGATAAGTGGATTATCTCTAAGGTAAACACACTTGCAAAAGATGTTACAGAAAACATGGATAAGTATGAGCTTGGTATTGCAGTTCAGAAAGTTTATGACTTCATTTGGGATGAGTTCTGCGATTGGTATATCGAAATCGTTAAGCCACGTATGTACTCAGAGGAATATACAGCAAGCAAGAACGCAGCACTTTGGACAGCTAAGTATGCACTTACAAATGCACTTAAGCTTCTTCATCCATTCATGCCATTCATTACAGAAGAAATCTTCTGCACTCTTCAGAGCGAGGAAGAAACAATCATGCTTTCAGCTTGGCCTGAGTATGATGAGACAAAGAACTTCCCAGTTGATGAGGCAAAGGTTGAGCGTGCAAAGGATGTTGTTCGTGGTATGAGACAGCTTCGTACAGATATGGATGTTCCACCTTCAAAGAAGGCAGCTATCCACATCGTTTCAGATAATGCTGAGGTACGTGCTACATTTGATGAAATCACACCAATCTTCAAGACACTTGCAGGTGCAACAGAAGTATATGTTCAGGCAGATAAGCTTGGTATTGGCGATGATGCTGTTTCAGCAGTTATTCCTGATGCAACACTCTTTGTTCCACTTGAGGATCTTGTAGATTTTGAAAAGGAAAAAGAGCGTCTTACAAAGGAAAAAGAGAAGCTCGAGAAAGAGCTTGCTCGTTCACGCGGAATGCTTTCAAATGAAAAGTTTATGAGCAAGGCTCCAGAGGCAAAGGTTGCCGAAGAGCGCGAAAAGCTCGCAAAATATGAGGCAATGATGGCTCAGGTTGAGGCCCGCCTCGCAAGCATGAAGTAATAAAATTATTAAAGTTAGCCTGTAACTATCAAGCTCTGAGTGTTACTCAAGGAGCCAATCTCGCGACGGAGTAATACTCGGGCTTGAGAGTGTAACAGGCGAGGAGGAAACTATGGATATTAAGAACATTTTAAGCAAATGCGACCACACACTTCTTGGTGTGGATGCAACATGGAACGACATTAAGGGGATTGTTGATGATGGAATGAAGTATGAGACTGCTTCAGTTTGCATCCCAGCTAGCTTTGTAAAGCAGGCTGCTGATTATGTAAAGGAGCAGGGCGGACATCTTCCAATCTGCACAGTAATTGGATTCCCTAATGGTTATGCAACAACAGCTTCTAAGTGCTTTATGGCAAGTGATGCTGTAGATAACGGTGCTTCAGAAGTAGATATGGTTATCAATGTAGGTTGGGTTAAGGAAGGCCGTTATGATGATGTTCTTGCTGAGATTAACGCAATTAAGGCTGCTTGCAAGGGTAAGCTTCTTAAGGTAATCATTGAGTGCTGCTTACTTACAGACGAAGAGAAGATTAAGATGTGCGAAGTTGTTTCTAAGTCAGATGCAGATTACATCAAGACTTCAACAGGCTTCTCTACAGGCGGAGCTACATTTGATGATATCAAGCTTATGGCAGATCACATGACAAACGGCAAGCTTATCAAGGCTGCAGGTGGAATTGCTTCACTTGAGGATGCTCAGAAGTTTATCGACCTTGGAGCATCTAGACTTGGTACAAGTAGAGTTGTAAAAGCTGTTAAAGGACTTCCAAACGACGGTAAATACTAATCAGCTGTGAAATTTTCATGAAAATTCTAGTAAAATTAGAATATTTCATGACAAAATTAGAAATAATAACTATAATTATCTTAATATAGTACTATACGTGTACTATGGTTATTATGTACTAAAAATACTACTAGCATAATGTTTTGGGGGACTTATGGCTCAGCCGGTTAGCGCGTTTGCACCAAAAGTACAAGTATCATCAGACGGTTTGGAAGCTACTATGACTTTCAAGATTCCTGATGGAAAAAATGAAGTACCTAAGTTTACTGCAGCACAGTTACTTGGGTTCTTGAGTAATGCCAATGTTTCCTTTGGTATCGACCAAGAGATGTTGGCAAGGCTTGCCGATAGTCCTATTTACGGAAGGCCTATCAAGGTTGCAGCGGGCACACCACAGCAGCAAGGTACCCCGGGATATTACGAGTATCTTTTTGATACAAACTTCAATAGAAAACCAACAATTCGTCCAGATGGCACTGCCGACTATATGAGTATTAAAACAATAGAGACAGTGCAGGAGGGCGATGTTATTGCTACATATCACCCAGCGGTTCAAGGCAGTAGAGGTATGTCTGTTCGTGGACAAATTCTCGAGCCTAAGCCTGTGAGAGATTTGCCACCATTGATTGGTAGAGGCTTTGACAGATCAAGTGACAATCTTACATACACAGCAAAGATTGATGGGAAAATAGAGGTAAACCAGGGGAAGATTCTGGTTTCTCCTGTTCATGAAGTGCAAGGTGATGTTGGCATAGAAACAGGTAACATCAAGTTTAACGGTGATGTTATTGTGCATGGCGGCGTACATGATGGTGCCGTCATTGATGCAGCAGGAAATGTCATAATACATGGGCTTATAGAGGATTGTGACATTCGCGCAGGCAAGGATTTATTCTTGCTATCAGGCGTAAAGGGAAATGAAAAAACAATTATTGATTGCAAGGGCTCTATCACAGCTCAGTTCGTAGAGTATGCAATCATCACATGTTCGGGCAATATTACAGCAGATTATTTCTTTAAGAGTAAAATCTCCTGTGATGGCCACATAGAATTAAATGGAAACAATGCTTCTATTATAGGAGGATATGTTTCTGCAGTTCAGGGTGTAGAGGTCAATGATATTGGCAACTCATTTGGAACTATTACAAATGTATCAGTAGGCGTAGATGTTGAGCGTGCTGCTGAATACGAGATGTTAGCGAAGAAAATAATGGCACTTAATGCCAATGTTCAGAAGATAAAAAAAGGTATCGAGGATTTCGACAAGTTAGGCGAAGAACGCGGTATAAATGTAAAAGAAGATCCAAGACGTATGCAGCTTCTGCGTGTACGTATTCGTGATGAGGCAATCGTTTTGGAAGAAACCAAAAAGCTTAATTACATGAAAGAAGTTATTATGTCTGGCAAGGACGCTACTATCAAGGTGTATAGACGTCTATATGCAGGAAGCAATCTTTCTGTAGATGATCATCATGCAAGTATCAACGAAACTCATGAAGCAATCGAGATAGAAAAAAGCGAAGAAGGCATAAGACTGGTTAAAATAAGAGGCTAGACAGAGGTAAATCATGATAGATTTCGAAGAAGAATTAAAAAAATATGAACCTGCCATAGAAGTAGAGCAGGCCGAGGCAGATATTAAGGCTAGAGACTTAACAGATTTAACAGATTTGTTGATGAACTTATCTACTCAGCAGAATAACGGGAAATAATTGAAGCTTATATTTTACGGAGAATAATAAATGCAATGTTTTATGTGTGGTACCGAAGTTGGTAACGACAAAGTTTGTTACAACTGCGGTGCCGATATTTTGTTATACAAACAAATCATATACACATCCTATGTGTTCTATAATCAGGGCTTGGAAAAGGCCAAAGTCAAGGACTTATCTGGTGCAATTGATTCACTGAAATCATCACTTCAATACTACAAGTATAATACTAGAGCACGTAACCTTCTTGGACTCTGCTATTATCAGACAGGAGAGATGGTTAGAGCTCTAAACGAATGGGTCCTTTCAAAAAATCTGCAGGAAGAGGATAATCCTGATGCGGACAGATATCTTGCAGAAATCGAGAGTGATCCAGGATTATTAACAAAAACTAATTCCACAATCAAAAAATACAATCAGGCTATCGAATATTGCAAGGCCGGTAGTAGAGATTTGGCTATGATTCAGCTGAAAAAGGTTGTAAGCCAGAATCCAAATTTTGTAAAGGCTTTGCAGTTGCTTTCTCTTCTTTATATTCAGGAAAAGAAGTATGCTGACGCAAGGAAATTCCTGAGTCAGGCAGCTAAAATCGATAGCAATAATACTACGACAATACGATATATCCACGAGGTGAAGGAACGTCTCAAGGAGCAGAATACCGGCAGAAGAAGAAAGAAAAACGATGTAGTTACTTTCGCAGATGGTAACGACACAGTTATCATGTCTGAGAATTCATTTAGAAGCATGCTGGACAACTCACGAGCAAGCTTCATGAATATTTTGCTTGGATTGGTTATCGGTTTGTTGATTTGTTTCTTCCTTGTTGTGCCAACAGTTAGAGACAATATGACTGACGATAATACAGACACTGTTCTTGCTTTAAATGAAGAATTATCAGATGCAAAAACAGAGAATGAATCTCTTCAATCAGAAATCGAAAGCTTACAGTCAAGCTTAAGCGCTTATGACGACAAGCAGGATATTGCTACATCTTACGATAATCTATTCGCAGCTCAGAATTATTATAACGAGGGTGATAGCGTTACTGCAGCTGATTATATTCAGCTTGTTACAAGGGATGTGCTTGGAGAACAGGGGCAGACTGCATATGACAATTTATATGCTAGCTTGTCACCTACAATTATCCAGGGGTATTACGATGATGGCAACAACTTCTATACAGAAGAAAACTATGAAAGTGCAATCACAAATTTCAAGACAGTTGTTGAAATAGACGAGACATACAATAGCGGAGCAGCTCTATTTTTACTTGGAGATTGCTACAGACTTACAGGAGAAACTGAACTAGCACTTGAATGCTTTAATCGTGTTGTTGAGCTCTACCCAAGTAATAAATGGGGCAAGCAGGCAAAGGTTTACATTGCCGCTGATGACACAGAATTAAGTGCTACAGAAGTAGGTGAATAATATGACAGATTTTGAATTAGTAAAGTTAGCTCTAGAAGCTAGAGAAATGGCGTACACACCATATTCTCATCATAAAGTTGGCGCTGCTCTTTTATGCAAAGATGGCACAGTTTTCAAGGGATGCAATGTTGAAAACGCAGGATACACTCCTACAAATTGTGCTGAGAGAACTGCAGTGTTCAAAGCAGTAAGCGAGGGCTACAAAGAATACGAAGCCATTGCAGTAGTTGGTGGAATGGATAATCTAAAGGATCTTCCACTTTGTGCACCTTGTGGTGTATGCCGTCAGGTACTTAATGAATTTGGTGATCCTGATACCTTTAGAATTATTCTTGCAGAAGTTAAAAATGCAGATGATTTGTCTAACATTACACAGGATGATGTCAAAATGACAAACAAAACCTTAAAAGAGATACTTCCACTAGGTTTTGGACCAAAAAACTTGTATATAGAATAGTCACAAAAAGTCCTATATTTGTTGCAAAAATAGCAAAATAAATTATAATTTAACTATGTGTTTCTTTATCAGAAGAAACAAAGCAAATAGGAGGAATAGAAGAATGAAAAAGAAGTTATTAAGTGTACTTCTCGTAGCTGCTATGGCTGTATCAACATTTGTTGCATGTGGATCATCTGCATCATCTGATAGCTCATCAGCTACAACAACTGAGGGGGCTGCAGAAACTGAGGCAGCAAGCGATTTCAGAATCGCAATGATTACTGACTCTGGTGATATCACAGATCAGTCATTCAACCAGACAACATACGAGGCTATTCAGGCATTTTCTGCTGAAACAGGTGCTGATTTCCAGTACTATAAGCCAGCAGACAACACAGACGATGACCGTGTTGCTGCATTTGAGAACGCAGTAGCTGATGGTTACAACGTAGTAGTTTGTCCAGGTTATCTTTTCGCTGCTATGATTGCAGAAGTTGCTGATACTTATCCAGATGTTACAATCATCGCACTTGACTGTGGTGAGGGCGACTTCGCTGATGCAGGCATGACAGAAATCCCTTCAAACGTATGTGCATTCACATACCAGGAAGAGCTTGCTGGTTACATGGCAGGTTATGCAGTAGTTAAAGAAGGCTATACAAAGCTTGGTTTCCTTGGTGGTATCGCTGTTCCAGCTGTTATCCGTTATGGATACGGTTTCGTAGCAGGTGCTGATAAGGCTGCTGAGGAGCTTGGAAATTCTTCTGAGGTTGAAGTTAATTATGTATATGGTGGTCAGTTCCAGGGTGATGAGGCTATCACAGCTACTATGGATTCTTGGTACTCAAACGGTACTGAAATCGTATTCGCATGTGGTGGTGGTATCTACACATCAGCTTGCGAAGCTGCTGTAAAGGCTGACGGACACGTTGTTGGTGTCGACGTTGATCAGTCAGGCGTAATTCACGATCAGTATGATGTTGAGGGTCTTTGCGTAACATCTGCTATGAAGGGTCTTGCTGCAACAGTAGAGGCTACACTTACAGATGTTGTCGATGGAAATTGGGATGCTCATGCAGGAAAGATCGAGAACCTTGGTCTTGTATCAGGTACAGATCCTTCTTTAAACTATGTTCAGCTTCCAACAGACACATGGACAATGCAAAACTTCACAGTTGATGATTACAACACACTTGTTTCTCAGATGTATGATGGAACAATCACAGTTGACGTAAGCATCGATGCTATGCCAACAACAACAATCAAGGTTACAGAGTTTGATAATATTCACTAAGGCGTAACTAGATTACAAAGGGAAGGCTTAGTCCTTCCCTTTTTTTGAAATTATAGCAAGGCTATAAAAATCCTTATATGAGGTGTAATGATTTTTATGGTTTTGCTAGCTGAGTCAGGCTAGGCGTAAATCAAAATTTTTATTGTAGAAAGGTATTGCGATGGAAGATTATGTAATTGAGATGCTGCATATTACAAAAGAATTTCCAGGCATTATTGCAAATGACGACATCACTTTGCAACTTAAGCGCGGAGAAATTCATGCACTTCTCGGTGAAAATGGAGCTGGAAAGTCCACGCTTATGAGCGTTCTTTTTGGACTGTACACTCCAGAAAAGGGAGTAATTAAAAAAGACGGTAAAGAGGTTAAAATTAGTAATCCAAATGATGCTACTGACCTAGGTATCGGAATGGTTCATCAGCATTTCATGTTGGTAGATATCTTTTCGGTACTTGATAACATCATTCTTGGATCAGAGCCAAGCAAGTTTGGTTTCCTCACAAAGGAAGAAGCCAGAGCAAAGGTTATTAGATTGTCTGAAAAGTACAATCTTAAGGTTGATCCTGATGCTATGGTAGAGGATATCACTGTTGGTATGCAGCAGCGTGTAGAAATCCTTAAGATGCTTTACAGAGATAACGAAGTTCTTATCTTTGACGAGCCTACAGCTGTTCTTACACCTCAGGAAATAGATGAGCTTATGAAAATCATGAAGGAGCTTGCAGCAGAAGGTAAGTCAATCCTTTTCATCACTCACAAGCTCAACGAAATCATGGAAGTTGCTGACAGATGTTCAATCCTTAGAAAGGGTAAATACATCGGTACAGTTGATGTTGCAAACACTACCAAGGAAGAGCTTTCTTCTATGATGGTTGGACGTAATGTAAAGTTTGCAGTAGACAAGGCACCAGCAAATCCTGGCAAAGAAGTATTGAAGGTAGAGAATGTTTGTGTAAAGAGTAAGATTCATTCAAATGATTCTGTACACAACGTTTCATTCAATGTTCGCGCCGGTGAAATCGTATGTATCGCTGGTATCGACGGAAATGGTCAGACAGAGTTCGTTGGAGCTCTTACAGGTCTCGATGATATTTCAAGTGGTAAAATCACTCTTTGTGGTGAGGATATCACAAAGAAATCTATCAGATATAAGAACACACATGGTATGAGTCATGTCCCAGAAGACAGACATAAGCATGGTCTTGTTCTTGACTATACTCTTGAGGAAAACATGATTCTTCAGAGATATTTCCAGCCAGCTTTCCAGAAGTGTGGACTTATCAAAAAGAAAGAGATGAGACAGTACTCTGACAGACTTGCAAGTGCATTTGATGTTCGTTCTGGCCAGGGCGCTCGCACAATTGTCCGTTCTATGTCTGGTGGTAACCAGCAGAAGGCTATCGTTGCTCGTGAGATGGATAGAGACCATGAGCTTCTTGTTGCAGTTCAGCCTACAAGAGGTCTTGATGTTGGTGCTATCGAATATATCCACGAGGAAATCGTTAAAGAGAGAGACAACGGTAAGGCAATCTTACTTGTTTCTTTAGAGTTGGATGAGGTTATGAACCTATCTGATAGAATTCTTGTTATGTATGAAGGTGAAATCGTTGGAGAGGTAGATCCAAAGCAGACTACACTTCAGGAACTTGGCCTTTATATGTCAGGCGCAAAGCGAGACAACGGAAAGGAGGCTAACTAATGGGAGAGAAGATTAGCTTTTTTAGACGCCCTGCCGTTCAGACGATTATTGCGTCAATTCTATGTGCAGTTTTAGGTATATTCATCGGATATATCATTCTACTTACAATGAATGCTGAGCATGCGACTGAAGGTATGCAGGCAATCATTACAAACTTTTTCAAGTTTAGCGGGAACTCAACAGTTCTTATGAAATACATGGGATCATTCCTTGTAAAATCAATGCCACTTATTCTTTGTGCTGAAGCAATTCTTTTTGCTTACAAAGCCGGATTGTTCAATATCGGAGCTGCCGGTCAGTACACAGTAGGTATTATCGCCAGCCTTTATTGCTCATTGGCACTTGGTTGGAACTGGTTCTTATGTGTTGTTGCAGCAATTGCTGCAGGTGCTCTTTGGGGATTTATGGCAGGACTCCTTAAGGCATACTTCAACGTAAACGAAGTTATCGCAGGTATCATGCTCAACTGGATTGGCTTATATCTTTGCAACATTATCATTGGTGGCGAAAAATGTATGAATCAGACAAAGTCTGAGACATTTGATATTGTATCAGTTAATCCTTCAGCAATATTACCTGGATTCATACAGGATTTCTTCGGTGGCAATAAATACACAACAATCGCAATACCAGCAACAATTATTATTGCTATCGCAATCCTTGTAGTTCTTAACAAGACAACATTTGGTTATGAATTAAAGGCAACAGGTCACAACAAAGAGGCTGCTAAATATGCAGGTATGAATGCAAAGCGCAATATCATCCTTACACTTGTTATTTCAGGTGCCATTTCAGGATTTGCAGCTTCTCAGTTCTATCTTACAGGAATGGAGCACTACACAATTTCTGCTTCAGTTCCAGGCATGGGATTCTCAGGAATCGCCGTTGCGTTCCTTGGTGGTTTACATCCAATCGGAACAATTTTCGCTGGCTTATTTGTAGAGTACATTACTCTTGGTGGTCAGTACCTCAACACAAACTATTACAACCCACAGGTTGCTGATTTAGTTATAGCTATTATCATTTACCTTTGCGGTTTCGTATTGTTCTTTAAGACATTAGTTAATAGACCAGCTAAGGTAAAGGTTAACGCCAATGCCGAGCCAGCAACAAAGTCAGCTAAGGCTGAAGAAAAGGAGGTGTAGTATGGCTTTACTTATTCAATACACCCTCATCTCATCAGCAGTACTGATTCTTGTAGCTTTGGGTGGAATGTTCTCAGAGCGAAGCGGTATCATCAATCTTGGTCTTGAAGGAATCATGGTATTCGGAGCTATGGCAGGTGCTATGGTAATGGTTCTTGTTCCTGAAAATTGGCCAAAGGCAGCAATCATCGTTTGCACACTTTGTGCAGCAGCAATCGCAGGTATGCTTTCATCACTGTTAATCGCAGTTGCCTGCATCAACTTCAAGGCAGATCAGACCCTTGTAGGTACAGCTGTAAACATGCTTGCAACAGCAGCAGCTACTGTTATTATCAAGGCTTTCAACACAACACGTTCTCACGGTTCAGATTTCTCTGCAAAGCTTGATTACAACAGAGGTTACAAAGCATTTATTATTCACACTAGCAAAATCGACTTCAACTGGTTCGAGGTTGTTGGTTTAGTTCTTCTTGTAGCAGCAATTGTCGTATTCTACAAGACAAAGTTTGCTCTTAGACTTAGAGCATGTGGTGAGCATCCACAGGCAGCAGATTCAGTAGGTATCAATGTATACGCTATGAGATATGCAGGTGTTCTTATTTCAGGATTCCTTGCAGGTATCGGTGGTATTATCTACATCGCAGCTGCAAACTCAACATGGCATTTTGATTACGGTGTTGCCGGAGCAGGTTTCCTTGCTCTTGCAGTTATGATTTTTGGTCAGTGGAAGCCAGAGCGTATTGCGTGGTCAGCAATCCTCTTCGCTGTATTTAGATCACTTTCAAACGTATATACAGCAATCGGATTCTTACATGCATTACCTATTTCAGGAACTGTTTACAACATGTTCCCTTACATTGTTTCACTTATCGTTCTTGCATTTACATCACAGAATTCACGTGCACCAAAGGCAGAAGGAATTCCATACGATAAAGGTGCTAGATAAATTGTCATATGAAAATAATTAGCGTAGACGAAATGAAGCCGGGAATGATTCTGGCGGAAAAGATAATAAGTCCTAAGGGACAGGTTCTTGCCAATGAAGGTACAGCCATAACAGCTCAGCAGCTTTTGCACATGAGCTATTATGGCATCAAAGAACTAAAGATTCAGGACGAGGAAGATGCGATTGAAAAATATCAATTCGATGCGCCTGATGAGTTCATCGGTGAGACCCAGTCTTGGCGAATTCTCAATAGTGAGGAATTCAAAGAGTTCAAGCGAGCATACGAAAAATGCTCCGATAGGCTTGAAGGGATTATCAGTGATTTTGCTGAGAAACAGGGGGCATTGGATGATACCGAATTAATCCAGGAGATTCATTCGGTGTTTGAAAAGCATTCTACAGGTCTTGGCATTATGGCTATGATGCTAAACATTCAGGAGATTGACCGTAGCACATTCAGGCATTCTGTGAATGTGGCAATCATTTCCAGAGTGTGTGGAGGATGGCTTGGTATTACAGATGAGAAAGAGCTTGATGTTCTTACTATGTGTGGTCTTTATCACGATATAGGAAAATCTCTTGTGCCTCACAGTATTTTGACTAAGCCAGGTCCACTTAATGCAGAAGAGTATGGTCGAATGGCCGAGCATCCACTTCTCGGATATAATCTGCTTAGTGATTTGCCAATAGATAGACGCATAAAGCTTGCTGCTCTTCAGCACCATGAGCGTAATGATGGCAGCGGTTATCCTTATGGTCTTACAAAGGACTTTATCAATCCTTTTTCAAAGATAATAGCTATTACAGATGTGTATGACGCTATGACAGCTGATAGAGTATATCGAGCTGGAATTTGTCCATTTGAAGTAATTGCTCAGTTCCAAAGAGTGGAGCCAAGCAAGTACGATCAAAATGTATTACATGTCTTTCTACAGAATATTGCCCAGTCCTATATTGGGACAGGTGTGCTTCTTTCGGATAATTCTCGTGGAATTATCACTATGGTTAAAAAGAACGCTTTAGCAAGTCCACTAATACAGCTGGATGACGGTTCGTTCGTAGATTTGCAGGAGCGTACAGATTTGTACATTAGAGCTTGTATATAAAGAAAAGCTAGGAGTTATTGCTCCTAGCTTTTCTGTTTATGCACATATAAGTGATTATTTTAATAGATTATCAACAACCCCAAGTCCATCAAATGTTGCAAGATAATCCTTGATTGTTTCTGGACGACGGATAAGCTTGAAGCTACCATCTTCCTTAAGAAGAACTTCAGCGCTCTTAAGCTTTCCATTGTAGTTATAACCCATTGAGTAGCCGTGTGCACCTGTATCGTGGATAAATAGGATGTCTCCCATATCGATTTGTGGAAGCTGACGGTCTACAGCGAATTTATCGCAATTCTCACAGAGAGAACCAGTGATGTCGTATACCTTATCCTCTGGAGCATTTTCCTTTCCAAGAACTGTTACATGATGATATGAACCGTATACAGCTGGACGCATAAGGTCTACAGCACATGCATCCACTCCGATGTATTCCTTGTAAATGTGCTTTTCGTGGATAGCTGTTGTAACAAGTCCACCATAAGGTCCCATCATAAAACGACCCATTTCAGTGAAGATAGCAACATCTCCAAGGCCGGCAGGAACAAGAATCTCATCAAAGGCCTTATGAACGCCTTCACCAATCACTGCAATATCGTTTGGCTTTTGATCTGGACGGTATGCAATACCAACTCCGCCAGAAAGGTTAACAAACGAAATGGCAATACCTGTCTTTTCTTTAAGCTCAACAATTAGTTCGAATAAAGTCTTTGCAAGGGCAGGGTAGTAATCATTTGTAACAGTGTTTGAAACAAGGAATGCATGGATTCCGAATTCCTCAACGCCCTTATCTCTGAGAACCTGATATGCCTCGAAAATCTGCTCCTTAGTCATTCCGTATTTGCTATCCCCAGGGTTGTCCATGATGCCGTTTGAAAGCTCATATACGCCGCCTGGATTGTATCTGCAACACATCTTCTTAGGAAAATGACCAACGGCTTTCTCGTAGAAATCAATGTGTGTAAAGTCGTCTAAATTTACGATGACTCCTAAATCATCAGCGTACTTGAATTCGCTAGCAGGAGTATCATTAGAAGAAAACATTATATCGTCTTTTTTGAAACCAATCTGGTCTGATAATGCAAGCTCTACATATGATGCACAGTCAACGCCGCAACCTTCTTCCTGAAGAATTTTTAGGATGAATGGATTTGGATTTGCCTTAACAGCAAAATATTCTTTGAAACCTTTATTCCAGCTAAATGCCTTGTTTACCGCACGGGCATTTTCGCGGATTCCCTTTTCGTCATAAATGTTGAAAGGAGTTGGGATTGTTTGTGTAATTTCTTGAATCTTTTCTTTTGTAACAAATGGGGTTTTCATAGCTATTCATCTCCTTGACAATGATACTCAACTTTGATATGCTTTTTCTTGCTGAATAAGCAAGCTGGTGTGGCTCAGAGGTAGAGCACTTCCTTGGTAAGGAAGGGGTCACGGGTTCAATTCCCGTCACCAGCTCTTTTTTATTATCTTCTTTTCTCTGATTGGGAATACTTTAACATAATAAAGTGTTAATGTAAACTGATTTTACACAACTGATTATAATTTTAGGAGGTATATAAATGGACACTAGTAAATATGTAGACTACATGGTAAATCAAACTGTTGATATTCTGGGTATAGATAGCCCTACAGGGTTCACAGCCACTGCAGCCAAGCATTTGATGGCAGAATATGAAAAGCTTGGTTACAAGCCTCAGATGACAACTAAGGGAGGTATCCTTGTTGATTTGGGAGGCAAGGCAGAGGATGATGCGCTTCTTATCGAAGCTCACATGGACACATTAGGCGGAATGGTTTGTAAGATTAAGGATAACGGTAATCTTGAGCTTACTCCACTTGGTGGATTCAATCCAAACAATGGTGAGTCTGAAAACTGTCGCATCTACACCAGAGATGGCAAGGTTTACGAGGGAACATTCCAGCTTAATGACGCATCTGTTCACGTTAATGGAGATTACTCTATAAAGACTCGTGAGTTTAAGGGTATGGAAGTGGTTGTTGATGAGGAGGTTTCATCTGCAGATGATACAAAGGAACTTGGTATCATGATTGGTGATATCGTTGCTTTCGAGCCACGCACAAGAGTTACAGAGTCAGGCTACATCAAGAGTCGTTTCCTTGATGATAAGCTTTCTGTTGGAATTCTTCTTGGCCAGGCAAAATATTTGGCAGACAATAAAATCACACCAGAGAGAAAGGTATACCATCACATCACTGTTTACGAAGAGGTTGGACATGGCGCATGCGGTACTGTTCCAGATGGTGTTACAGAGATTCTTTCAGTAGATATGGGATGCATTGGCGAGGGACTTGATTGCAAGGAGACACAGGTAAGTATCTGTGCAAAGGATAGCGGTGGCCCTTACAATTATGATGTGGTTTCTGCTTTGATAAAGGCCGCTAGAGAGAATGATATCGATTTTGCGGTAGATGTTTACCCTCATTATGGTTCGGACGCTGATGCGGCTCTTAACGCGGGCTACGATGTAAAGCATGGACTTATCGGAGCTGGTGTTTATGCAAGCCACGGATACGAACGCTCTCACAAGAAGGGTGTTGAAAATACATTCAAGCTTCTTATCAACTATGTAAAATAAATAGAGCTGATTATATTAAAATGACAAGGCTTATTGGGCCTTGTCTTTTTGATTTATTTAAGGTTTTAGTTGTAATGTTTTAACACATCGAGTCCCAGCAATAAAGCTTTTTCATGAGAGTCCTTACCAAAGTCTCTGGCATCATAATCATGAACATTTGCCAAAGAATCTCCGGTGAAGAGGAACTGACCGAACTTGGCACCGCGCTTTTTACTAACAGCAGCAAGAGCAGCGCATTCCATTTCCACAACAGAACATCCATCTTCTAATCTATGTTTAACCATATCTTTTGTCTCTCTGAAAAATGCATCTGTAGTCCAGGTAGTGCAGGTTACAAATGGAAGATCATGGTCATTAAAACAGCTTTCTATGGCCTCTACAGGCTCTGTATCAAGCTCTATAAATCGAGAAGCAGGAAGGTAGTGATATGAAGTGCCTTCGGCTCTGAGGGCTTTTGTAGGAACGATAAAAGCGTTTTCAGGTAAATCAGCCAGTACACCGCAGGAACCAACAGCAATAATCTTTTCGCACCCACATGCTATCAACGAATCCAAAAGTGAAGCAGCGGCAGGAGCACCGATTATTGGCTGCACCAGGCAGATATCTTCATCGCCATTCTGCAAAATATAAATATTTACAATATGGGAAAAGGTTTTGAATTCTTCCACTTTTCTGGCATTGTGCTCCAGGGCATATTTTTCAACTACATCACCTAGGAATGCAAAAAGACATTTCTTTGGAAGGGCTACATTATTCCATTCATATGCTGGAGCTATTACTTCAGCTGAGTGGTCGTCGTATTCAAGTATTGGTATGTCGTGTTTAATAATCATGGTGTTCCTCCCTTGTATTTTTAATGGATAGTATAACAATGTTGGGGAGGAAAATACAGAGTTATTTTTAATTTTATAGAAAAAGACCTAGGTATGTACCTAGGTCTTTTTCATTTCCATATGCCGGCTGCGGGACTTGAACCCGCACGATGTTGCCATCAACAGATTTTGAGTCTGCCTCGTCTGCCAATTCCGACAAGCCGGCGTCCGCAGACTAGTATACTAAATTAGATTGATAATTGCAATGCGTTTTTTAGTTTTTCTAGCAACTTTCCGTACTGGTCGATGACATCGTCGTGATGGCTTTTTATATAGTCAATTTTGTTTTCTTTTGCTGCGAATTCAAGGTTCTTTGCGGCACTGGATAGTTCCTCGGCACCGATGGTAAGAGCAGTGCCCTTTAGGGAGTGAGCAATGATTTGATAATTAGCCCAGTCCTCTTTCTGAAGGAGGCTGTTCAATGCTTCACGTTTGTCCTCGTTAACAAATGTGGTTACAATCTGGCGGTAGAAATCTTCATCGCCTGCAGCAAATTCCAGGCCAGCTTTTGCATCTATAAAGCTAAGTGATTTGATGAATTCACTTTCTTCTGGCTCCTGATTAGAATCAGCTTCTGGCTCCTCAGCAGCTTGAATCAAATCTTCTGGTAAATGCTTCAGTACCATCTCGTCCAAAGCATCTGGCTTAATAGGCTTTGAAAGATAATCCGTAAATCCGTTTTCCAGATATTTCTTATCAGCACCCATCATTGCATTAGCGGTAAGCATAACAACTGGTGTTTCAAGGTTTGCACTGGCACCGTTTGCACGAATGCGCTTAAGCACTTCGATGCCGTCCATCTCTGGCATCATATGATCAAGGAAGATGATATCGTATTTACGTTTATGTGCCAGGGCGAGAGCGTCATGGCCATTTAAAGCTGTATCAATCTGTATCTGTGTTTTCTTTAATAGACCAACAAATACATCCAGATTCATTTGCACATCGTCTACTGCAAGTATTCGAGCTTTTGGCGCAATAAAGCTATTTGTATAAGTAAGCTTTTTACGCATATCCAAATCGGTTAGTTCTCCGATTGGTTCAGGGTTGCTTATTTGCTGAGGTATTTCAACGGTGAAAGTAGAGCCATGCTGGTAAGTACTTTTTACGTTGATAACACCATGCAATAAGGATACAAGGTTCTGGGTGATAGTTAAGCCCAGGCCGGTACCCTGGATGGTTCTGTTTCTAGAAAGCTCAAATCTTTGGAAGTTCTCAAAAATATGAGGTAAGTCTTCCTCTTTTATACCAATACCGTTGTCCTTGACCTGAATAACAAGTGCAAGGAAGTTATCATTTCTTTCTTTGTAAGTGGCGCTAAATTGTATGTTTCCGCCCTCAGGAGTGTATTTTACAGCATTAGATAGAAGATTAGATAGAATCTGCTTAATTCGGATATCATCACCTATCAGCCCTGTTGGAAGATTTGGGTCACAGGTAAATGAAAGCATCTGATTCTTCTGGGAAGAAAGGCTTGTAAACATGTGATAACACTCTATTAAAAGATGCTGAATGTTGTATTCGCCGGCGACAACCTCAAGCTTGCCGGATTCAATTTTTGAGAAATCAAGTACGTCATTAATTAAAGAAGTAAGATTTTTCGAAGCGACGTTGATGTTTTCTGCGTATTTTAAAATGGTTTCGTCTTTGCATTCGCGGCGAATCAGCTCATCCATACCGGAAATAATATTAATAGGAGTACGGATTTCGTGAGAAATATTGCTGATGAATTCGGACTTTGCTTTATTAGCTGCCTGAGCTTCATCGATAAGTCGGTTTTCTTCAGTAAGATCAGTAGCAACAAGGATATAGCACATTGGCTGGTTGCTTCGATCGAATTTGCAAGAGAAATTGACGAGGATAACCTTGTTTGTCAACTTTGACGTCAATCGATAGTCAATTACATCGCCTTCGGAGGCTTTTTCAAACATCTTAAGTGGCTCGCCTGAATTTAACTCAAAAATCTCTTTTAAACGAATACGATGTGGCTCATGGTCGAGACCCAAAAGCTTGTCAGCATATTCATTGGATAAATTGAGGTGATAGTTGGTATCGAACACCAGCAGACCTGTTCCCAATGTAGAGAAGATGTCTTTACTGATACTGTTAACAGTGATGTTGAACATCATGTAGTTGTTGGATGCAACAAAGAAAACAACAAAGGCGAAGAACATACCAACAGTGTAAAATACGTGAGTGAGATTAAAATCACTATCGTATATACGGAAATCTGGAATGCATGATGCAGCCAGAATCAAGTTAGAAACATATGCGAAAAATACGAGACGTTTCTCTCTTTTGAAACGCACACTGACTGCCCAAACGCAGGCGATTATGAACATAGAAATACCCATTATAGTTAAGAACGTATAATGGAAAAGATGGCGATATGGATCAAGACGTACATACGCAGTATAGTTTGCGTAGCGCACGAAAGTATCAGATTCCTTACTTCCAAAAATCACAATATCAAATAACGAAGCAAGACCTGATAATCCTATAATGAAATACTCTGCGAATCGGCTGAAATTTAAACAACTGGTTACAAGAAGGATTTCAGCCATAAGATAAATATCGATTCCAATTAGCCCCAGCACTCTAAAATAGTATGCAAATCTAAGGTCAGGGCTGAGGGACATGATAGAGTATCCCATACAGCATAGACCATTTCCTAAGGCTAGCATGAACACCGAATATTTGAAAAATCCTTTAGTGTGTTTCTCCCTCTTTAAAAAGCTTGCACCAAGGTGCAGCGAGGTGGCTCCGGCCAGCAAAATTATTATGTTAATGTATGTAATATTGTTAATTAAAAGTTCCATAAAATCATTATATAAAATAATTTTCTGATTTTCATTATCAACTTGAGAAAATTGTGGTATCATTTCTTATACAAAGATATAGGGGGCAAATATGAGAGTTGCAGTAATAGATGACGAAAGTATATTTAGAATGCAATTGAAAATGATGGTAGAAAAACTTTCTGCGAGCAAGGAGATACCTCTAGAAGTTGAGGAATTCTCAAGCGGACCAGATTTTATTTCTGTTTTATCAGAAAGAAGATTCGACATTGTATTCATGGACATCTTCATGCCGGACATGGATGGCATAGAAGCAGCAAAAAAACTCAGAGAGATGACGGAGAGGACTTTCCTTATATTCATGACAGCGTCGGAAGGTCATTATCCAGATGCATTTTCACTACATGCTTTTGACTACGTCACAAAACCATTTACAATAGAAAGAATAGATCAGGTTCTGACAGAGATAATCGAGCATACACCTATGGATGCAGCCTTTATTAAACTATCAGCTGGGCCGATAGATGAAAAGGTATATTTAAAGGATATTATCTCAGTAACAACAGATGGCCATTACCTGGAAATCAACAAGGATGATGGCACAACCAGCAGAGTCAGACTTACATCAGGCGAATTTTTGGATTTGGCTGGTGCAGACAAAAGATTCATCATGGTAAATCGCGGCATAATTATTAATATGGACTTTATTCATCACCTTGAGGGTGGCGATATTTACATGGATGATAAGAGTATATTCCCGATTTCAGCTCGTAAAGTATCGGAAATTTCTCAACAGATAAAGGATTATCAATTTAGTAATAGATAAAATATTTTAAGTTAGCCGTAATACTTTTGCCAGATTTTAATCAATCTTGCCAAGGGCGTTGCGTCTAACTTTTTTTATGTTACGCTATAAGCAGGGAATTTGGACTTTTTAAATTGAAAGGGCACAGAAAGTTATGAGGAGAGGTTCAGCAAAGGCTTTGGCAGCTGGATTATCTACAATTACATTAGCTAGTAGTATCGTATTTCCGATACAGGTAGAGGCTTCAGAGAATTCTGAAGGCTCTGTTGTTGTGCCTTCAGATACTAAAGAGCAGCAGGTTGTTTCGCCAGAGGAAGCTGCAGTAGAAAGTAGCGCTAGCGCAACTGAATCGGTCGCAGAGACACTTGTTGATGCAGGCGTTTCTACAGAAGTAAGCGATGCAGTGAGTGCTGGCATTGTAGAGGAAAACGCTACTTCTGATTCTCAGGCAATCGCACAAGATATTACCGATGCTAATCAGCAGGTTTCTGATGCAGCTACAGCGGTTTCAGGTGTGGCAGATGCAAAGGATACCATGGATTCAAGCATTGCAGCAGCCGATGAAAGCCTTGCTTCAGCAAATGATACGGCTTCAAGCGTAGCACAGGTCACAGGCCAGGCTAGCGAAGTGGCAAATGCAGCAGTGGTTGCAGTGGCAGACACAAACACTGATCAGGAAAGTGCAGAAGCTATTATCGCAGATGCTACCGCCACTGTTGAGGAAGCTGAAAAGCAGTTCGCATCAGCAGAGGAAACTTATAACAACAAACTTTCAGAATATGAATCAGCTAAAGCGGAATACGAAGCTGCAGCTGAAGAATATAACAATAAAAAATCACAGGCTACATCAGATTTATCAGATGCAGAGGCCACACTTACAGACGCCCAGGAAAAGCTCGCTTCATTAGAAGAGCAGCTGGAGGCGGCAGGCCAGGACCTTGCAGCAGCTGGCGCAGATGCACTTATTGCAGCAGACGCAGATAAATCAGATGTCACATCATACATCGCTACAGTGGTAGAACATTACTACGCACCAAACACAGAGCTTGCTGATGGCCAGTCCGTATCAAACTTTACAGTCACACCTTACAAAGGAAATGTTATTGGTATTTCATATGATATTGTGGATGCCGATGGTAATGTTGTGCGTAACGTTAGTGCTAATTACGGATATACGGTAGATTACAAATCTGGTGAAGTTCGCATTTACGACAGAGATATGGTATACGAATACCAGGACATCAACGGCAACACTGTTTCTCTTACAAAGGAAGAGGCTGAGCAGCTGAAGGATGGCGTGATTGAGTATTCTTATTGGACTGCCACAGGATTTTATATTCCAAGTTATAATGGTATGGTGTATGAAGGCGAAGTAAGACTCTATGATGGCGTATCTTGGAGATATAAGAAATTTGATGATTTAGTTAATTATGAAAAAACAATAGGAAGAGTAGTTACAAGCACACCTGAAGAATACTATAGAGAATATGGCTACTTCAAGTATTACCAAGGCACCAGCGTTTCATCCACTGTTAAGAACTCAAAATACACATCAGAGGACGACCTTAAAAATGCAATAGTTGATGATGCAAAGAAGCAAAATAAAGCGACAGGCGTTGCTTTCGATAAAAGCAGGCTATTAAACATAACAGAGCACAATACGACTGCTGAGGTTTATAGTTACGAAGTAAACAAGAATCAGGTATTTACAAGCGCATCCAAGGATTACGCTTCATATATATCAGAGATTACTGAAAAGTATAATGCTTACAAAGCTCTTTCAGAGGCGGTCAGCTCAGCAAAGGCGGACTTTGAATCAGCCAAGCAGACAGTATCTAGCTTGAAGCAGCAGATTGCAGATTTAGATGCCGCAAGCGATATTAATACAGGAATGGAGCTTGCAAGGCTACAGGGCGAGCTTGAAAAAGCTCAGGCTAATTACGACATAGCAAAATCAAATCTGGCAGATGCAAAGGAAGCTTTAGCAACAGCAAAATCAACATATGAAGCCAGATTCAACACAGTTTCTTCTATAGCATTAGCTCCGGCAGAATCCGAAGAGGTTATCCAAGATGAAGAGGAAATCGAAGAGGAAGAGCTAGAGGAAGAAGAAATTGAAGATGAGGAATCAGTAGAAGAGATTCACATAATCACTTTCCCAAGTGGCAATGCTGGCGGATATGGATATGGTGGCGAGGCAGAGATTCCACAGGATCAGCCTGAGGAGCCTGCACCAGAGGAGACAGTCACAATCGAAGAGGAACAGTCACCTACAGGAATCACCTTAGCAGGCCTCATGGAAAGAGGCAAATGGTTCGTCGGACTTGCAGGTGTTTCAACTGCAGGAGTTGGCGTTGGTATCCTCGAAGCAAAGCGCCGAGCAGCTATAAAGCTCATCGATAAATTAAATCAGTAATAGTTACTAACTAGTCAGCATATGCTGGCTAGTTTTTTTGTGGAAACATCTTGCCAAAAAATGTCACATTTTGCCAACGTTATTGTACGTAACGATTTTCAATGTTATATTTTATAACAGATGTTCACGCAACGTTCACATAACAATCATGGAATGTTAACAATGTGTAATGTACGGTTTAGGGAAAGGAATTTATACGTATGAAGAAGAATGTAGTAAAAGCAATGTCAGTTGGCTTATCGGCAATCACAATTGCAAGCTCACTGAGCGTGCCTGTATTTGCAGAGGAGTCAACAGAAGGGGGACAGCCAGCGGAACCAATCACAGCTTCTCAAGAGGCAGAGACTAATGTAGCAGAGCAGACTGTGGTAAACGATACAGCAGCGCTGAATGAAAGCTACAATGGTGGTCAGTCAGAAACACCAGTAGAAGGTGAGACTAGTACAGAAGGTGAAGCACAGACAACAAACGACACAAAGTCTACACTCGATAAAGTTAAGGATGCTGTTAACACTACAAATGCTACATTTGAAGATGACGACACATATTCATTCAAGGAAAATAGCGAAGTTAGAGATGAATTAGGTAATGTTGTTGTTGACGAAAACGGTGAAATAAAGACAGAAGAAAAGACTGTAGAAGGAAATTATAAAGAAACTGCAGCTGATGCTCAGAAAGCTGCAGAGGCAGCGGGAAAAGCGATTGCAGCCGCAGCAACTGATGCTGAACATATTAAAGATGCAGCGGGCAAGATGGATGCTGCAGCAACAGATGCAAATACAGCCGTAGGTAATGCTGAATCAGCAGCTTCTGATGTTACTTCAGCAGTTAATAAGGCACAGCAGGATGCAAATGCAGCAGTAGTTGCAGTTGCAACTGATTCACAGGAAAATGCTGCTACACTTATTGCTACAGCACAGCAGTCAGTAGCAGATGCACAGCAGACATATAATGAAAAGGCAGAGGATCTTGCAGATGCAAAGAGTGCATATAATGCTGCTAAAGTTGCACTTGAAAAAGCAACTGAAAAGTATCAGGATAATATTTCTGCTGCAACAAAAGATTTGGGCGATGCAGAAAAAAACTTAGCAACATTGCAGGCAAAGGTTGATGAGCTCGAGAAGGCTGTAGAGAATGCACAAAATGCACTTGCTAAATCAGCTGCATATTTTCTTGTTAAAGCAGATGAGGAATATGCTAAGAGCGGAAAGACAGCAGCAGATACAAACAAGTATATTGCAGCAGTAATCGAGAATTTTTACTTAGTAAACAACGTAAAGCTTGCAGAAGGACAAGAGTTAACTGATATTACAGTAAACCCTGTTGAAAACACATCTAACTTCATGAATGTTACATATAAGATTAAAGATCAAGATGGTAACGTTGTTAAGGAAGAAAAGAATTTCAAGATTGGCTTCTCTGTTGATGAGGCTGGAGTAGTTTCTATCTACGAAGAGAGATACGAATATACATACAAGAATGATCAGAATGAAGACGTAAAAGTATCAATTACAGAAAAGGAATTAAATGATTTAGAGACAGAACGCAAGGTAGTAAAGAGATATGGCTATACAGGCGATGATAAAAATGCTACACCATATATCACAGCTACTAAGTATGCCTCATTAGAAGATGAGGAAAAGGCTCAGTATACGCTTAGCTATGTTCTCCTTGGAGATTGGAGCGAAGCTACAATCGATCAAACAACTGTTACAAATACTAAAAATGCTGATGGTAAAGCAGATCAGGTAGAAACTGTTTCTGAGAATGATGAGAACAACTTCACAATTACATATTTCGATGCGGAAGGTAATTATGTAAAGCAGATTCAGAACATTAGTAAACTTACAACTTACAAATATGTTAATAATGTATTGACTGATGTACGTAAGAAGTACAGTGACGACATGACAGCTGAATCTATTGCACGTGCGGATATTAAGCTGGATGAAGGTCAAATAATTAAGGAATTTACTGGCTTAAGTGATTCATGGACAGTAACTGGTTTCTATATTCCTAGATATACGGAATCTGGTGAAACAAGTGACTGGTATAGCAAGGTATTACATAAGCGTCAGGAAGGCGCTGAGAGCCAGATGAAAAAAGATGTTCATAATGATGAGTTAAAGGAGTATTACGATAAGCACTATTATTATGCTACTAGTGAAACACATGATTTGACAACAACCAGTGGTAAAAGATGGGGAGTTAAAACTTGGGAAATTACAGATAACTACACAGTTTCATACGACAAAGTTACAAAGGTTGATCCTACATCATATAGCTTGGCAGATTTGCTTTCAGATGATTGGACTGAATTTGTAAATGCCGTTAGACACAAAGATAACGAAACAATTAAACAAAAGATAGCTAAAGCATATGAACAGAACTACAATTGTAAAGTATCAACAGTTGATAATTTCAACTTACATTTGGATTTGAAATTGCCAGATATTTGGAATTCAACAATAACTGGTACAATCGGTATATATGTAGCAGAGTCAACAGCTATCAATGAGACTGGTAAGACAAAGCAGGAAGCTATTGATAAGGCAACAGCAAAAGCAAATTCTTCTGGTTCTTATGATGCAGCTAACAGCAAAGTGGCAGCTGATGAGAACATTACTAGAGAAGTTTCATACTCAGCAACATTAACAAAAGATGCTAAAGATACATATGATAAGTATGCATACTCAAATGTAACAGCTTATAAAAAGAATGATAAGGGCTTATTTGTTAGCACAGAGCAGGGTTACACAGAACAGATTAGCGGCACAGACCAAACATTATCTGACTACGCTACACTACTTAAGCAGCTTGCAGCAGCAAAAACTGCTGTAGATGCAGCTCAGGATAAGGTAACAGTTATTCAGGGTAAGATTGATGATCTTGGCAAGGATGGCGCAATCTTATCACTTCAGGTTTTTGAGTGGGAGCTTAGACTTGCAGATGCTCAGAAGGAATACGATGCTGCAAAGGCTACACTTGATGCTGCAAAGGCTGCTCTTAACACAGCAACTCAGGCATACAGTGATAAGTATCCAACAATCGTTCCTACAACAGGTGGCGGTGCTACAACTACAACAGGCGGAGCAGCTCCAGTAGTTTACGCTACAGCTACTACAGCAGCAGTTGCAGCAGACGAAGAGCTTGTTATTCCTGATGATGCAGTACCTGCAGCAGGCCAGGCAAGAAGAGCTCGTAGAGCTAGAACAGTTGCAGCAAACGATAACACAACTACAATCGACGAGGCTGAGACACCACTTGCAGGTGGCGATGCAGATGATGCAGTAGTTGAGGATACAGAAGATACAACAACAGTTGAAGAAGATTTAGTACCACTTGCAGGAGAAGCTCAGAAGGGATTCTTCGCAAGAACATGGTGGGGATGGTTACTCCTTATCATTGCAGTCCTTACAGGATCTACAGCATATGCTAAGAAGAAGGCAGATGCTAAGAAAGTTAAGTAATTGGGTTTTAACTGCGACAATTACTTAAATAAAATTCGAAGGGTGAGGTCAAAGAGGTTATGAAGGTTCTAATTCTGAAAGTGAGGATGATAAAGACGATGTTGGAGAATCACAAAACCAGAAAGCAGTTAAAGAAGCTCCAATTGAGTAAACAACAATAATTATCCTACGAAAAAAGAGAGAGTTGGCAGCGGTTGCCAGCTCTCTTTTTTCTAGTAAATTTTTGTATACAAAAAAGAACAGCAAAATGAAAGAATAAACAAAAAAGCTACGTAGTTTTGTGGTATAGTATTGATTGTGAAAAAATAAACGATATTTTTTATCAATTAATTTATGGATACAAAAGCAAGACAGTTATTAGATAAATTAAATACAGAACATTCACTTCAGACTGAAGAGTACCAGTATTTACTTGATCATCGCAATCAGGAGCTGATGGACCTTGCAGCAGAGTATGCACGCCACTTCCAGAATCAGCACTATGGCAACAAAGTATTCATCAGAGGTCTGGTGGAGTTCACAAATTTCTGCAGAAACAATTGTTTGTACTGCGGAATCAGAAGAGACAATCACAACTGTGAGAGATACCGTCTTTCGGCTGATACCATTGTTCAGTGCGCAGATGAAGGCTACGCACTCGGTTTCAGAACTATCGTCCTACAGGGCGGTGAGGATTTCTCTTACAGCGATGAGGATATATGCGATATCATTCGCAGAATAAGGGCATCCCATGAGGATATGGTTGTTACACTTTCCATCGGGGAACGCTCAAAGGAAAGTTATCAAAAGTACTACGAGGCGGGTGCCAGACGCTACTTGCTCAGGCATGAAACTGCCAACCCAGAGCTTTATGCAAAGCTTCATCCGGCAGAGCTTTCATGGGACAATCGCATGGAATGCTTGAAGAATCTTAAAGAGATTGGTTATCAGGTTGGTGCAGGCTTCATGGTGGAATCACCTAGCCAGACCACTTATGACTTAGCCATGGATTTGAAATTCGTTGAAGAATTCAAGCCAGATATGTGTGGCATAGGTCCATTCATTAGCCATAAGGAAACACCATTTGCAAATAGTCCTAGTGGCACATTGGAGACAACACTGTTTTGTCTTTCATTACTAAGGATGATTTATCCACAGGTACTACTTCCAGCCACCACAGCCCTTGGCACAATTCATCCAAAGGGCAGGGAAATGGGAATAAAGGCTGGTGCTAATGTAGTCATGCCAAATCTTTCACCTACCGGTGTTAGAAAAAAATACGCTTTATACGATAATAAGATTTGCACAGGCGAGGAAGCTGCCGAGTGCTTAGGCTGCTTAGGCCAGCGCATGGAGAGTATTGGGTATAAAATTGTTACTGACCCTGGAAACAGAGCTGGTTTATAGATTTAAAACAGTCAAGTGAGGTATAAAAATGTACAATGTAAAATCTTTAAAAGCAGAAGAGTTTATCGACAATCAGGAAATCTTAGATACTATCGAGTATGCAGAGGCAAATAAGAATAACTTCGAATTAATCGAAGAATTACTAGAAAAGGCTCGTCCAGTAAAGACAGCAGAAGGCTGCACATGCAAGGGACTTACTCATCGTGAGGCATCAGTTTTACTGGCATGCGAGGAGCCTAAATACATCGAAAAGATGTATGAGGTAGCACAGGAAATCAAGGATGCTTTCTATGGCAACCGTATCGTTCTCTTTGCACCACTTTATCTTTCTAACTACTGTGTAAATGGCTGTGTTTACTGTCCATATCACGCGAAGAACAAGCACATCGGCCGTAAGAAGCTTACACAGGAAGAGGTTAAGGCTGAGGTTATCGCACTTCAGGATATGGGACACAAGAGACTTGCCATCGAAGCTGGTGAGGATCCTGTAAACAACCCTATCGAGTACATCCTCGAGTGCATCAACACAATCTACAGCATTCATCACAAAAATGGCGATATCCGTCGTGTTAATGTAAATATCGCTGCTACAACAGTTGAAAACTATCGCAAGCTCAAGGAAGCAGGAATTGGTACATACATCCTCTTCCAGGAGACATACAACAAAAAGAGCTATGAGGAGCTTCACCCAACAGGACCAAAGCACGATTACGCATACCATACAGAGGCTATGGACCGCGCTATGGAAGGTGGAATCGACGATGTAGGACTTGGAGTTCTCTTCGGACTTGAAAGCTACAAGTATGAGTTCGCAGGACTTCTTATGCACGCTGAGCACCTTGAGGCTGTTCACGGCGTAGGCCCTCACACAATCTCAGTTCCACGTGTAAAGCACGCTGACGACATCGATCCAGAGGCATTCGACAACTCAATCCCAGATGAGATGTTCACAAAGATTGCAGCTTGTATCAGAATTGCAGTTCCTTACACAGGTATGATTATTTCTACTCGTGAGTCTGAGGAAGTTCGTCGCAAGATGCTTCAGGTTGGTATTTCACAGGTTTCAGGTGGAAGCCGTACATCAGTAGGTGGCTACACAGAAGAGGAGAGACCACACGATACAGAGCAGTTTGATGTTTCAGATCAGCGTACACTTGATGAGGTTGTTCGTTGGCTTATGGAGACAGGTCACATCCCTTCATTCTGTACAGCATGCTACCGTGCAGGACGTACTGGTGATAGATTTATGGCACTTTGCAAGAGCGGACAAATCCTCAATTGCTGCCATCCAAACGCACTTATGACTCTTACTGAGTACCTTGTTGACTACGCTTCAGAGGAGACAAGAGAAGTTGGTTACAAGATGATTGAAGACGAGCTCAAGAAGATTCCTAAGGAAAATGTTAGAAAGATAGCTCTTGAAAACATCGAAGCTATTAAGAACTCAGACAGACGTGATTTCCGTTTCTAAGTTCTCAGTTTTTTAATAAATTAGACAAAGTTATTTTGTATAATCACAATGTCTAAGTTTTTTGTAAAGGAAGAATAAAATGTCCTTGAATAATACACCTAGTGGCCAGCGTGTTCACATTGGCTTCTTTGGAATAAGAAATGCAGGAAAATCAAGCATTGTAAATAAGCTTACAAATCAGGCGGTATCACTTGTGTCTGCACACAAGGGTACCACCACTGATCCAGTTAGAAAGACTATGGAGCTTCTTCCATTGGGACCAGTTGTCATCATTGATACAGCTGGTTTCGATGATGAGGGAGAGCTAGGTGAGCTTAGAAAAGAAAGAACATACCGCATCCTTGATGAGATGGATATCGTTGTTTTGGTACTTGATGCCAGAGCAGACCACCTCACAGAAGAAGAGGTTGATTTCCTAAAGATGGTTAAGGAACGTAAGCTCCCTTATATCATCATTGAAAATCACGTGGATGAGGTGGCAGGTCATCCTTTTGAGGAACTGTCATCAGAGGAAAAGCTTCTTTATGTGGATGCCACAACAGATGATATGGCGGCTGTAAAGCAGGCACTTCTTCAGCTTGCACCAAAGATTACAGAGCCACCACTCGTCGCTGATTTAGTACCAGAAAAGAGCACAGTAGTACTTGTCATCCCAATCGATGAATCAGCCCCAAAGGGACGTATCATCTTGCCTCAGCAAATGGTTCTTAGAGACCTGCTGGACCACAGATGCAAAGCCATCTGCTGCCAGCCAGAGGAGCTCACAGAGGTACTTAACGAAGATAAATCGGTATCACTTGTTATTACTGATTCACAAGCATTTGAAACAGTATCAAAGATGGTGCCTGACAATATACTTTTGACATCATTTAGCATATTGATGGCAAGATACAGAGGAAGCCTTAACACCCAGCTAAAGGGCGTCGCTGCACTTAAAAATTTGCAGGACAATGATAAGGTTTTGATTGCCGAAGCCTGCACACATCACAGACAGTGCAACGACATCGGCACAGTAAAATTACCTGGATGGATTAGAAAGCACACAGGTAAGGATGTTGATTTTGAATTTTCTTCAGGAAATGAATTTCCAGAGGATTTATCAAAATATAAATTAGTAGTTCATTGCGGGGGCTGCATGATTAATGCTAGCGAGATGCAAAGTCGAACTAAGCATTGCGTGGAGCAGGGGGTTCCAATAGTAAACTATGGAATGGCCATTGCCCATTTCAATGGAATATTAGACAGAAGTCTAGAGGTTTTAAAGTAAACTGGCAAACAATGTAAAAGGAGAAAAATATGGTAACTTCAGATCAAAGTATTGTGCGTTTAAAGCACAACATCATGGAAGAAGTGTGTAAGCTTGCTTGGAAGGGTGAGCTCGATGCTTCTCACAAGGAACAGGTTTGTTACGAAATCATTCCTGGCCCAAGACCAACATATCGTTGTTGCGTTTACAAGGAGCGCGAAATCGTAAGACAGCGTGTTATCCTTTCATGCGCAGAGAATCTTCCTACTAACCCAGATTCTAAGAACGTAGTACAGGTTATTCAGCCTGCATGTGATGACTGTTCAATCGCTTCTTACTCAGTTACAGACAACTGCCGTTTCTGTCTTGGAAAGGCATGTCTTAACTCTTGTAAGTTTGGCGCTATTTCACCAGGTGAGAGAAGAATGCACATCGATCCTTCAAAGTGTAAGGAGTGCGGTATGTGTGCTAAGGAATGTCCTTATGGTGCAATCGTTCACCTTGAGAGACCATGTAAGAAGGCTTGCCCAGTTGGTGCTATTTCTTACGATGAGTACGGTCACTGCGTAATCGATGATGAGAAGTGTATCTCATGTGGTCACTGTATCCACAGCTGCCCATTCGGTGCTATCGGTTCTAAGACATATCTTGTACATATCATCAAGGCTATTCTTGAAGGCAAGAAGGTTTACGCTATGTGCGCACCTGCTACAGAGGGACAGTTCGGTGAGGACATCTCTATGGCAGCAGTTAAGGAAGCTTGCAAGAAGATCGGCTTTACAGACATGGTAGAGGTAGGTCTCGGTGGAGATATGACAGCTGCTTACGAGTCTGCTGAGTGGTTCGAGGCAAAGGAAGAAGGACGTAAGATGACAACATCTTGCTGCCCAGCTTTCATCAATATGCTTAGAAAGCACTTCCCAGAGCAGTTCGAGAACAACATGTCTTCAACAATTTCACCTATGTGTGCTATCTCACGTCTTCTTAAGGCTACACAGGGAGATGACGTTGTTACAGTATTCGTTGGACCATGTATCGCAAAGAAGTCTGAGGCTGCTGATGAGTCAGTTCCAGGAAATGCAGATTACGTTATCACATTTGGTGAGCTTCGTGCACTTATGCGTTCTAAGGGCGTTGAGTTCGAGCCAGTAGAGGAGAACTACCAGGAGTCATCTACATTTGGTAAGCACTTCGCTTCCTCAGGCGGTGTTGCAAAGGCTGTTATCGAGTGCATGCAGGAGCGTGGACAGAACACAGATGATATCAAGCTTATGCAGTGCGCAGGTGGTGCTGAATGTAAGAAGGCACTTATGCTTCTTAAGAGCGGCAAGCTTGATGTAGACTTCATCGAAGGTATGATTTGTGAGGGAGGTTGCGTAGGCGGACCTTCTAAGCATAAGGCTGAGAGAGAAATCCTCAAGGCTAGAAATGGTCTTATCGGCAAGGCTGATGGACGTAAGATTCTTGAAAATCTCGAGAATTACCCAATGGACAAGTTCTCAATGTACAGAGACGGACATATGGAATAAGCAAATTAATAGAGTCTGCTTCATTGTGAAGCAGGCTCTTTTTTTTAACCACAGCGTACCCTGTCGGAGAGTTTTCTGACAGGGTGTATTTTTGTGAAAAAATAACCATAAAAAGATAAAAAAATCAACGCTATGTTAGTAAATTTGTGGTATAGTATAGCTAATGTGTTAAAAATATATCAGAAGATATAATGTAATACTAGGGAGGGTAATTTCATATGGAAATGCTAGTAACAGCGTTGATCTGTCTGCCATTTCTGTGGGCGATTTTTCCTGCATTGATTCATCATTCAAAATGCAGGGCTTTTTTCGTCTATCTAGGATGCGCAATTGTAATGATTCTATCCATCATTACAGCGGTTCAGTGGTTTATGGCTGGGGGCCAGACACTGAATTTCTCATTACCATACCAGGAAACATTCGGTCATGTTTTCCTTGTAGGCGATATTCTTTTAATGTTTTTCATCATTTATCTTTGTGCAAAGTATAAGAAAACAATTATATCTTTGCTAACCATTGTATCCACAGTGGTACCAACCGTTTTGGAGCTGGCAGGGCCAAAGATTCCAAACAATTACACAATGAGATTTGACTATCTCACAATGATTATGGTTTTGATTATTGGAATCGTTGGTACACTGATTGGTGTATATGCAGTGGGATATATGCATGGCTATCACATTCATCATCACAAAGAGCTAAAGGATAGAAGAAGCTTTTTCTTGGCCATGATATTTGTATTTTTTGGTGCTATGTTTGGTTTGGTATTTTCAGCAAATCTATGTAGTCTGTATTTCTTCTGGGAAATCACATCTGTAACATCATTCCTGTTGATTGGATACACAAGAACTGATGAGGCTATAAACAATTCATTTAAGGCTTTATGGATGAACTTGCTTGGTGGATGTGGATTGGCAGTGGCAATCTCAGTTGGATATTTATGGTATGGAACTGTAAATCTGTTTGACTATATTGATTTAGTTCAGGCAGATCCTACCAACATCAGAAACATGCTTCCTATCGCATGTCTGGCTTTTGCGGCACTTACAAAATCGGCACAGTTCCCATTCTCTGGATGGCTACTTGGTGCCATGGTTGCGCCTACACCATCATCTGCACTTCTTCATAGTGCAACAATGGTAAAAGCTGGTGTATATCTGTTAATCAGAATCTCTGTTGCAATGGCAGATAACTATGTTGGAAATATGGTAGCCCTTATTGGCGGCTTCACATTCCTTGCTGCATCTTGCCTTGCTATATCAGTTTCTGATGGCAAGAAGGTGCTTGCTTATTCTACAATTTCAAACTTAGGCCTTATAGTTGCATGTACTGGCTGTGGCTATGAGGAGACAATTTGGGCAGCGGTATTCCTTGTAATTTTCCACGCTGTTTCAAAGTCAATGCTTTTCCAGTGCGTTGGTGCTATCGAAAACACAACTGGCAGCCGTGACGTGGAGGATATGCAGGGATTGATTGCTATTTTCCCTAAGCTTGCAGTAATCCTTATGATTGGCATCGCCGGAATGTTCCTTGCACCATTTGGTATGCTCATTTCTAAGTGGGCAGCACTTAAGGCATTCATTGATACTACATCTGTTTACGTATCAACACTTATGGTACTTTTCATTTGCTTTGGCTCAGCTACAACAATGTTCTACTGGACAAAGTGGATGTCGAAGATACTTGGGGCTTCACCACGTGAGAAGTCACGCGACCTCACAAAGAAGAACGAGTACATTTCAATGTTCTTCCATGCATTTATGATGGTTGCACTTATCCTTGGATTCCCATGGCTTTCAAAGCATGTGTTAAAGCCACTTTCAAATGATATGTTTGGCACTGCAACACAGGTTATCTCATATCAAAATATGATAATCATGATTGTGCTGTTGGTAGGCATCTTTGTAGTTCCATTTGTAAACTTTGTGCTGACAAAGGGACAGAAGGCAAAGCAGGTTATCACATACATGGGTGGCGCCAATGCTGGTGACAACTTCAACTTCGTATCATCTACAGGTGATCCAAAGGAAATGCACATTGCAAACTTCTACATGGAAGACATCATGGGTGAAAAGAAGCTGTTCACTCCTGCGATAATGATTTCTGCATTTATCATTATTGTTTATATGATTATCGTGATAGGAGGTGCGTTCTAATGACTACGACTCGAATTATAATTGCAGTACTTTATGTACTTTTAGCACCTTTTGTTATCGGACTTTTAGATGGTTTTGACAGAAAGATTTCTGCACGTATGCAGGGAAGACGTGGTCCATCAGTGCTACAGCCTTTCTTCGATATCAAAAAGCTTTTTGAAAAAGAATTTTTAACAGCAAACAAACAGCAGCTGTTTATGATTTACTCATACGTATTTTTCATTGTGCTATCAGGAGTAATCTTTTTCGCTGGCTTTGATTTATTGCTTGTTGTATTTTCACTTTCAACAGCAGCAATGTTTTTGATTTTGGCATCTACATCAACTCACTCACCATTCTCTTCTCAGGGAACTCACAGAGAGCTGGTTCAAATCATGTCATGCGAACCAATGGAACTGTTGGTGGCAGTTGGATTTTATCTGGCTACAAAAACATTTAATGTAAATGAGATAGTGATGAATTCAACATATTCCAACATCATTTATTTGCCAGGATTTTTTGTAGGCTTTGTATTTATCCTTACAATCAAATTCAGAAAGTCGCCATTCGATATTTCTACATCTCATCATGCCCACCAAGAGGTCATCAAAGGCGTAACATCCGAGATGGTAGGTAAGGAGTATGGAATGGTTACACTTGCTGAGTGGTATGAAAATGCAATCCTTCTTGGCATAGTTGGATTATTCTTCCTTAACAGCAACCCACTTTCAGTGATTGGCGCTATCGTTGCAATTCTTGTTGTGTGGTTCCTTGAGATTCTCATCGACAACACATCAGCAAGAGTAAAATGGCAGCTTATGCTCAAGCTTGCCTGGGGCGTAACAATCGTTGCAGCTGGTATGAATCTCTTCTTGCTAGAGATCATCATGGGTTAATGTTTGGAGTTTAGGAGGATAAGAAATGAGTACAATACATAAATCACCATGGCTCCTTCACTATGATGGAAGTAGCTGTAATGGATGTGATATAGAGGTTTTAGCTTGTACTACACCTGTTTACGATGTAGAAAGATTTGGCGTTATCAACACAGGTAACCCAATGCATGCTGATATTTTCCTCATTACTGGTGGTATCAATTCTCAGAATGAAGCTGTTGTAAAGCAGATTTACGAGCAGATGCCACAGCCAAAGGTTGTAATCGCTGTAGGCACATGTGCTTGTACAGGCGGCATCTTTAAGGAGTGCTACAACATCAAAGGTGGCGCCGACACAGTTATTCCTGTAGACATCTACGTCCCAGGATGCGCTGCCCGACCAGAGTCAATCATCGACGGTGTTGTAAAAGGCATCGGTCTGTTTAAGGAAAAGGCAGAGGCTCTTAAGGCACAGCAGAAGGCTAATTAGTAGGAGGAAATCATGCAAGAACTAAAAAAGGATTTATATTTAATCGACAAGGCTGAGCTCCTCCAGGTAATCATGGAAAAGAAGAATGCTCTTTGGAGACTTTGCCAGATTTGCTGCTCATTCCCAAAAGCAGAAAATCATTATGAAGTAACATATTCATTTGCAAACGGATACGATTTTGCAAACTATAGACTCATCGCTGAGCGTGATGAGGAGGTTCCATCGATCTCTCGTGTATACAAATCAGCTATTTATTATGAAAATGAAATGCACGAGCTTTGGGGACTTAATGTTGAAAATATCAAGGTGGATTTCCACGACAAGCTTTATCGCATCGATGTAGAGACACCATTTATTGAAAAGGAGGATAAGTAGTATGGGAAACAGAAGTATAGTACCTTACGGCCCACAGCATCCTGTCCTTCCTGAGCCAATCCATCTTGATTTAGTTTTGGAAGACGAGAAAGTTTTGGCAGCAATTCCTTCTATTGGATTCATCCACAGAGGACTTGAGAGCCTTACAAGCAAGAAGGATTTCAATGAGATGGTATATGTGGCAGAGCGAATCTGTGGTATCTGCTCATTCATGCATGGCATGGGCTACTGCATGGCACTTGAGGATATCATGAACGTAGAGGTCCCTCGTCGTGCAGATTATTTACGTACAATCTGGGCAGAGATGAGCCGCCTTCACAGCCATTTGCTTTGGCTGGGACTTCTTGCTGATGGCTTTGGATTTGAGTCATTGTTCATGCACTCATGGAGACTTCGTGAGAAGATTCTTGATATGTTTGAGGCATCAACAGGCGGACGTGTTATTTTCTCAGTAAACACAATCGGCGGTGTGCTTAAGGATATGCCAAATGATATGCTAAAGGATTTCGTTCGTCAGCTGGATGAAATGGAAAAGGAAATTCGCGAGACAACAAGCATCTTCCTTGATGACTACACAGTAAAGAGCCGTCTTGTAGATGTGGGTATTATCACAGGCGAGGACGCTATTCGTCGTGGTGCAGTTGGCCCTATGATGAGAGCTTCCGGCATCAATGTTGATATGAGAAAGAACGGATATGCAGCTTACAATGATATTGATTTTGAAGTAATCACATCAAATAAATGTGATTCATATGCTCGCTGCGAAGTGCGTATTGGAGAGCTCTTCCAGTCAATCGATATCATCAGACAGTGCGTTGCCAAGATTCCAGATACAGAAATCAATACAAAGGTTACAGGCATGCCAAACGGTGAGTCATTCATCCGTCTTGAGCAGCCACGTGGAGAGGCGTTCTACCATGTACGCGCCAACGGAACAAAGTTCCTTGACCGCTTCAGAGTCCGCACTCCTACCTTCGCCAACATCCCAGCCCTCACCCAAACACTTCAGGGCTGCCAGTACGGCGATGTACCGTTGCTGGTTTTAACAATTGATCCATGTATTAGCTGTACAGAACGTTAATTAGATGAGTGAAAATAGCTGATTCTTGATATTCTAATTTGTCTGTAGCAAACAAGCTCTTATATTTCTCAAGCGAAACATGAGTTGAGCGGAGAAATCATAAGGCTTGTGGGCGTAACAGACTTGAGTATTCGGGGAAATCAGCGAGAGTTCAATTGGAGGAGGACTATGGGACAGATTTTGCCTTTTACTAAACAAGTGTTAAAGAACCTCTTTTCTGAGCCTGCTACTACTCAGTATCCTTTTGTACAAAGAGAGTATCCAGAGCGCACAAGAGGTCATGTAGACATTAATAAAGATCAGTGCATTCTTTGCGGTATGTGTATGCGCAGCTGCCCACCAGGGGCAATCACAGTTGATAGAGCTGGAAAGACCTGGACTATCAATCGCTTTGATTGTATCCAGTGTGGCTACTGCACAGAGAAGTGCCCAAAGAAATGTTTATCTATTACACCAGGCTACCAGGAGCCAGGCCCAGAAAAGTATACATACTCTGTAGAGGTACCTTACGAGCCACCAAAGCCTGCTGCTAAGCCAGCTGCGGCTGCAGCTCCTGCTGGCGGGACAAAGCCAGAGGCATAGTGCCTTGTTTTGTTATCTGTTATCAAACACGATTATTTAAACGCTCCTGGCTGAGGCTAGGGGCGTTTGCTGGTTAAGAATAATATTATTGACTATATATTATGGGAAAAATAGTAAGATATAGTCGTGGTAGATGTGTGTAGACTATAAATAAGAGCAGACGTAGGTTACATATAGTCAATTCTAGATGAAATGACTATATAGTATAGTAAAAATGCGTATATATAGTCTAAATTAGTCCCAAGAGACTATAAATATGATAAAAGCATAAAGAAATATAGTCAGAACCCATAAAAAAGACTATATAGCATTATGTTTCAGTCAAATATATAGTCATAAAGGTAATGTGCTGACTATATAAAAAACATAATTGTTTTATATATAGTCAGCAATGAAAATTGCGGGAATAATAACGAATGAAATAACGTAGGATATTTATATGATTATAAAATTCATAGTCAAAGGCTTAGTTCAAGGGATAGGGTATCGTCCTTTTGTGGCTAAGCTGGCAGATGAATTGAATATAGATGGATGGGTGCGAAATACCGGAGGAATTGTGACGGTGTGCGCATCAGGAGACGAGGAAAAACTGGAAGAATTGCAAAGTCGATTGGCAGTGGAAGTGCCAACTGGCGGCTTTGTAACATCTGTTGAGGTGGAAGAAATTGATGCTGACGAAACATCGGAACTGGAAGGCAAAGGCTTCACAATAATTGAATCCGACCAGGATACCCAGGCTAATCTTCCCCTCATCCCAGCAGATATTGCAACCTGTGAGAACTGCAAGAAGGAGCTGCTGGACCCCACTAACAGAAGATACTTGCATCCTTTTATTAGCTGTACTGTTTGTGGCCCTAGGTACTCTATACTGGAGCGGTTACCCTATGATAGAGATACAATCACTATGGGGGATTTTGAAATGTGCCCAGAGTGCAAGAAGGAGTACACAGGCAAGCTTGATATTAGGCGCCATGCTCAGACTATAGCTTGCAAAAAATGTGGGCCAAAACTTTCATTTACAGCCATTTCGGGCCAAAATAATGTGGATAACTTGAAATATGCAGGATATCCTGCAAAAAATACAGTTCACAGAAAGTTCACAAGTGAATTTTTAGACAATTCTAACGAGGATTTTGCGCCTCTAAAAGAAGCAATTGTCCATATACTAAATGGCGGAATTTTAGCAGTAAAAGATATCGGTGGATATCACTTGGTGTGCGACCCATTTAACGAGAAAGCAGTGGCAAATCTAAGGCTACTAAAACATCGAGAAGCAAAGGCGTTTGCGGTGATGTTTTATGATTTAGAGCAGGCAAAAGATTACTGCATTATCAATGAAAACGAAGCCAAGCTCCTAGAAAGCCCTGCTCGACCAATCGTGTTATTAAAACGTAAATACGAATTGGCTCAGAAGCTTGCAGACAACGTATGTCTCACAAGCCCTGATATAGGTGCTATGCTTCCGTGCAATCCAGTGCAGATACTTCTTACAAAAGCCCAGGGGCCGCTTATCATGACAAGTGGAAATGCCAGTGGAGATGTGCTTGAAACAGATGATGATAGGATGGAACAGTGGCTACGCCAGCGAGCTCAATCAGATGAAATGAACGAAGTACCAATAGCAATTCTATCTCACAATAGACGAATCCTACGACCAATGGATGACTCAGTAATGAAGGTAGTGGCAGGCCAGCAACAATTCATCAGACGAGGTCGAGGCCACGTGCCAGCGCCAATTCCTGTGGATATTCCAGATGAGATTTTCGCTGCCGGTGGAGATCTAAAGTCTAGCTTTTGTTATGTGAAAAATAGACTGGCATATGTAAGCCAATATCTGGGAGACATGGAATCAGTCAGCTGCCAGGAGTTCTATAAAAAGGAAAAGAAAGCCATGGAAACAATATTTGGCTTTACTCCAAAGAATAATGTTGTGGATAAGCATCCCGGATATTTTAGTAGAAACAATTCTGCATTTGATATAGAAATCCAGCATCACAAAGCCCATGTGGCTTCAGTGATTGCAGAACACGGTCTAAATGGACCTGTGCTAGGCTTTGCCTTTGATGGCACCGGCTATGGTGACGACAAAACCATATGGGGTGGAGAAACATTTCTATGGAAAAGTAATCAGATGACCCGTGTGGCCCACCTGAAGCCAGTAAAGCTTATAGGTGGAGATGAAGGGGCAAAAAACTGTGACACCATTCTCACAGCAATGCTTCATGGAAATGGCCTTCAGCCAACAGAAATAAACATGAACACCCAGTTGATTATGGCTGCGTTAGATAAAAATATAAACACTGTCACATCCTCATCGATGGGGCGATTATTTGATGCTGTGTCGGCACTGCTTGATATATGTCATTACAATTCCTATGAGGGCCAGGCGCCAATCGAGCTGGAAAACATTGCAGCCACAACAAATAAGGCATACAAACTTCATATAGAAACGGACGGTTGTACAAAAACGCTGTTTCGTGATATCGTATATGCGATATCAAATGGGGTTGATAAAGCTGAAATTGCCAGAGGATTTATAGAGGCGGTTTCAGATTATATAGTTGATATTTCAAAGGAATACGAGAATAATCTGGATAAGAATAAACAGGTAGTATTATCTGGAGGAACATTCTTAAATCGAATACTGATGGAAAGCACTGTCGGTAAGCTAGAAGCTCTAGGCTTCAAAGTGTACACGGCAAATCAGCTGCCACCGGGAGACGGTGGAATCTGTTTGGGACAGGCTTTTTTATCGCAATTCGAAAAGGTTTAAAAGGGGTAGAACAATGTGTGTAGCAATACCAGGTTTAGTAAAAAGATTAAAGGATGGCAAGGTCACTGTTGATTTCAATGGAAATGAAGTTGAAGCATATGCTGGCCTTGTAAATGTTAAAGAGGGAGATTACGCCCTAGTTCATGCAGGGTGCGTTATCCAGACTTTAAAAAAGGATGAAGCAGAGGAAATCATTGAGCTGATGGGAGGCCTGGAAGGCTAATGGAATTCTCTGAGATTGTAGATTTTTTAAGAAACTATGATGGCAAGCCAATCAGGCTGATGGAGGTGTGCGGAAGCCATACTCATGCCATAGCAACTCATGGCATCAGGGATATTCTTTCTGACAAGATTCAGCTTTTGTCAGGGCCAGGATGCCCAGTGTGTGTCACACCCACAGCCTATATCGACAAGCTAATAGATATTTGTCTAGAGCCCAATACTACAGTCGCCACATTTGGCGACTTGCTTCGTGTACCTGGCTCCAAAGAAAGCTTGAATGAAGCAAAGGGCCGGGGCGGCTCGGTGGAGATGGTTTATTCTCCAATGAATGTTCTTGCACTGGCAAAGGACCATCCGGACAGACAGTATGTTTTTGCAGCAGTAGGTTTTGAAACAACTACTCCTGTCTATACATTGCTTTTAGATAATGCAATTGCTCAGGGGCTATCTAATATAAAGATTCTTACTGCTTTAAAAACAATGCCAGGAGCTATTTCATATCTTTGCGACAACGGTGCAAAGATAGACGGTTTCATTGCTCCAGGCCATGTTAGCGCCGTCACAGGAGCTGATTATTTTAATGATTTGGCAGATAAATACAGCATACCTTTTGCAGTATCAGGTTTTGGTGCCAAGGAGCTAGTTATAGGCATATATGGCTTGGTTCAAATGGTTATAAACAATCAGCCGCAGGTCAAAAACTATTACACATCAGTGGTTGAGCAGGGCCAGAATGATATAATCGTTTCTCAGCTCAATAAGTATTTTAGGCCTGCAGATGTGGTATGGCGAGGCATGGGAATCATCCCAGGCTCCGGCCTTTTGCTGAGAGATGAATATGCAAGCTTTGATGCAGGAAGCAATGGCCTTGATGAAGATAACAAGCGAAACAAGGCATGCCAATGCGGCGATATCCTGATGGGCAAGGCTACACCAAAGGATTGTCCATTATTTGGAAAGGTGTGTACACCTATGTCGCCGGAGGGGGCTTGCATGGTGTCTGAGGAAGGCTCATGCTTTAATGCTTACTTGGTTCGAAGATAGAGGATGGATAAGATATGGATAAAATTATAATGGAGCATGGCTCAGGTGGTCGTGCAACTGGAGAATTAATAAAAGAGATATTTGAAGCACAATTTGATAGCGATGTTCTTTCTGAAATGGAGGATGCAGCTGTGGTGCCTGGTGATGCCACTATCGCCATGACAACAGATAGCTTTGTGGTTACGCCACTAGAGTTTCCTGGTGGAGATATAGGCCGCCTTTGCATTTGTGGCACGGTTAATGACCTTTGCATGCGCGGGGCTGTGCCTAAATACATCACATGCGGTTTCATTCTGGAAGAGGGCTGTGATATAGAGCAGCTTAGACGCCTTGTAAAATCCATGGCCGCTACAGCAAAGGAAGCAGGCGTGAAAATCGTTGCTGGAGACACAAAGGTAATTGAAGGCAATGGAGGAATTTATATCAACACTGCAGGCGTTGGATTTGTTCCAAAGGGTGTGGACATCAAGGCAAAAAACGCCCAGGATGATGATGTGATTATTGTCTCAGGAAATGTTGGGGACCATCATGCTACGGTTCTCAGCCAGAGAATGGGAATCAAAAACACAATCGAAAGCGATAACGCTCCGCTCCAGGAGATGGTAGGAAAGCTTATTGCTAACAAAATTCCGGTTCATGTGCTGAGAGATGTTACAAGAGGTGGTCTTGCTACAGTCTTAAAGGAACTTGCCTTAGCAAGTGGCCTTAGATTTGAGATTCTCCAGGAAAAGCTTCCTGTGTCAGCACAGGTAAAGTCTTTCTGTGGATTGCTTGGACTTGATCCACTATACATGGGAAATGAAGGTAAGATGGTTGCCATAGTTCCAAAGGAGTATGCTGCGCAAGCAGTGGAAATCATCCGTGGATGTAAATATGGCGAAAATGCATGCATGATTGGGGCAGTTAATACACCTGAAAACGAAAATGAGGTAGGTGCGCTTATAATGAAAACAGAAATAGGCGGTAGACGTTTTCTTGATATTTTGCAAGGTGAAGGACTTCCTAGAATATGTTAACTCCTACAAACTCCAGTAGGACGTTAATATTTAACATTTATTTCATAATTAGGTAGGGGTATCTTGTGCTATAATATACCTACACATCCAAATACGTTTGTTGAATGAATGAGGAGGATGCCATTTGGGAAAAACTGTACTGGTTGTTGATGACTCGAAGTTTATGAGAGCAGTTGTCAAAGGCGAAGTTGAAAGAAATGGCTGTACTGTTGTAGCTGAGGCCGATTGCAGTGATGCAGCGGTTGAAAAATACAAGGAGTTAAAGCCTGATATAGTGACGATGGATATCACAATGACTGTTGATGGACATACCATTGGTCGAAGTTCAAATGGCATAGATGCTATTAAGCAGATTATCGAATTTGATCCAGAGGCCAAGATTCTAGTGGTTAGTGCCATGGGTCAAAAGTGTTACGTTATAGAAGCTATTGAAGCAGGAGCCAAGGACTTTGTTATTAAACCTTTTGATGAAGTTCGATTTGCAGAGGCATTAGCACATTTCAAGTAGAACTGAATATGGCTTAAAAGGACTGCAGAGCGGTCCTTTTATTTTGCAAAAATAAACAAAAAAATTGTGCACAATGGAAACTAATTGCACACAATACATTACTCGATTTCGTTATAAAAAATAATGGGCAAGTAAAAAGACCGAGAACTCGGTCTTTTTGAGGGGAGTATAAATAATTAATAAGGGTGCAACTAGGAAACTCCTAGTTACGGTTCAGATTATAATATAATAGGGGTATCAATGCAATAGAATATTTAAATAATTTTTATTTCATTGACTTGTTATGGGCTGTAGCTTAAGATATTTTTATCTAGGTTTTCCTTGAAAAATCAATTAAGAAAGAGTGTTATAAATTATTTGAAAACGAAGATTTTTACCATTAGTTGTCCATGTCATTTTGGACTTGAGGCACCACTTAAAAGAGAAATATACGATTTAGGATACGACATCACAGAAGTTACCGACGGAAGAGTGACCTTCACAGGCGATGCGGAGGCTATTTGCCGTGCAAATATTCACTTGCGCTGTGCTGAGCGTGTGTTGGTTGAGGTTGGCCGTTTCCATGCCACCACATTTGAGGAGCTTTTCCAGGGAATCAAATCTCTTCCATGGGAAGAATATATTCCAAAGGACGGCAAATTCTGGGTTACAAAAGCTACTTCAGTTAAAAGTAAGCTTTTCTCTTTGACAGACATTCAGTCCATTGCTAAAAAGGCCATGGTTGAGCGTATGAAATCATATTACGATATCAACTGGTTTGATGAGGATGGCGCTGAATATCCAGTAAGAATCTTCTTATTAAAGGACGATGTTGTAGTTACTTTGGATTCTACTGGTGTTCCTCTTCACAAGAGGGGCTACAGAACATACACCAGCAAGGCTCCGCTTTCTGAGACTATGGCGGCAGCTTTAATTGAGCTTACACCATGGCGTGCAGACCGAATCCTTGTGGACCCATTCTGTGGTTCAGGTACATTTTTGATAGAAGCGGCTATGATGGCTGCAAATATTGCACCTGGTCTCAACAGAGACTTCACTTCTATGGACTGGACAAATCTTATCGATTCACAGATTTGGAAGGATTGCTTTGATGAAGCCAGAGCAGAGGTAAATACAGATATCGAATGCGACCTACAAGGTTTTGATATAGATCCTGAAATGGTAAAGATAGCCCGCTTGAATGCAAAGCAAGCAGGAGTTGATCACTTGATTCATTTCCAGGCCAGAGATGTTGCAAATCTTCGCCATCCTAAAAAGTATGGCTTCATTCTTACAAATCCACCATACGGTGAGCGTTTGGAGGACAAAAAGGATTTGCCTGAAATCTACGGCAAGCTTGGAGATGCATTTAAAGCACTTGATAGCTGGTCTATGTACGTTATCACCAGCTATGAGGATGCACCAAAGTCCATTGGCAAGAAGGCAGATAAGAACCGTAAAATCTACAACGGAATGATCAAGACATACTTCTACCAGTTTTTAGGACCTAAGCCAAAGAAGAAGGACTAAATAAATGAAACTTTCCAAGAGATTTTTAGCGTTTGCCTTGATATTGGCAATCACTTTATTTTGGAAATTAAATAATTGGAATGACAGATACGCAGCAGTAGAAACTTTCCGTGGAGCAGCACTGAATGAGGATGTGCTGTATCCTCTTATGTCCAAAAATCTTAACGATTCAAATCAGCTTAAGATTTTCATCAACGGACAGGAATACTCTAACACACAGAGCTATGCCATTTTGGATGACTCTTTGAATCCAGTTGGATCCTTAGAGTTTATTCGTTCTGTGCTGAAAGGCTCAGCCTTCATGGAGGATGAGTCTGCTGCTTTAGTTCAGATAACAGATAATGTATACGAATACATTTTAGACAATACAACCGCCACAGAAAATGGCGATGAAATAGACCTTTCTATTGCTCCTTCTATGCATTTGGGGGAGCTCTATATTGGCATTGAGGACTTGTGCAAGGCATTTGGCTACGCATATGAATACGACAAGGCTACATACACTGTCAGCATTCAGTATGACAAAGTTCCATCATTGCCTAGAGATTACGATCTTAGAGATGTTAATCGCGTCAGCACAATCAGAAATCAAGGCTCAACTTCTACATGTTGGGCATGTGCTTCATTGGAGGCATTGGAGTCTTCATTGCTACCAGTTCATCAGCATCTTTTCTCAGTAGATTCAATGATAAATGAAAACAGTTTTGACCTTGATCAGTCGGCAGGCGGCAAATACACTATGGCCCTTGCATACTTGCTTTCATGGCAGGGACCAGTGGAGGAGCAGACAGAGGAGAGTGATACTACACCTGCAATTATTTCCAGCTTGACTGGTGAGACTCAGGAGAACCAGATTCACCTTCAGGAGGCTCATTTTTATGATGCAGAAAATTTGGATGAGATAAAGTGGGCAGTATATCAGTACGGTGGCGTTTCTACATCCATTTATGCCAGTGTATCTACATCAAATCTGACAGGTTCTAGCAGCTACAATCGCAGAACCAATTCATACTGCTATACAGGAAATGCAAAGCCAAATCACGATGTGGTTATAATTGGCTGGGACGACGATTATCCAGCATCAAACTTCAGCGAGGATGTTCCTGCAAATGGTGCTTTCATCTGCCAAAACAGTTGGGGCACAGGCTTCGGTGATGATGGTGTTTTTTATATTTCTTACTATGATTCAAATATTGGTAACCAGGCGGTATCTTATGTCAAAATAGATACCAACAATACATATAACTATATTTACCAAAGTGATTTGTGTGGTTGGGTTGGACAGATTGGCTATAGCAAGCAGTGGGCTTATGGTGCCAACACATTTGTGGCTGACGCAGATCAGCAGATTGAGGCAGCAGGCTTTTATGCCCTTGGAACTGACACTAGCTATCAGGTTTATTTTGTTTCCAACTACGAAAACACAAGCTCGCTTTCGGAGAAGGAGCTGGTTGCATCAGGCACAGTTTCACAGAAGGGGTATTATACTATCAAGTTTAATTCCCCAAAGACTGTAGCAGAGGGGGAAAGCTTTGCAGTAGTTTTATATGTGAATACACCTGATACTGTTCGTCCTTTGGCAGTTGAGTACGTAACTGATTCTATGACTCAGGCAGTGGACATTACTGATGGCAAGGGATTTATCAGTAACAATGGTTTAGATTGGGAGAACGTGGAGGACGTGGTGCAGGCAAACCTTTGCATCAAGGCCTACGCAAATAATGTTGTGGAAGTGTTCGAATAATATGGAACAAAAAGTGATGGGAGCCTTTACGGCTGTTATTTTGGCAATCACCATTTTGATGAGTTGCCTGCTGATTTATGTGCCGAATATGCACATAATCGCTTTACAAGTGGAGGATGAGAAGCTTTCAGGGGGAAGAATATCTGTTATGGATATGCTGCGCTCCAGCGAGGAAGCTTTGCAAGAGGAAAGTGCGGCTACAAGAGATTCTGTTTTGAAGGGGCACCAAATCAGATTAACTTTGCCACAGAACGTTACCAGTGCCAGTGTGAGCATTGATAACATCCACGTAGATAAAACTATCGCAATTACGATAAATGGTATCGGAAAAGATTATTTCAGCAATTATCCTATGCGAGGTGCGTCAAATAACATCGTTGATGTAACCTACGACAGTGAAAATCTGGTAGGTGTAATTGAAATCACTATGGATGATGTTTTGGAAGTTCAGATGACTTCCGAGGATGAATATATTTACTTTGATTTTGTAGATCCACATGAGATTTACGATTATGTAGTGGTAGTGGATGCAGGCCATGGCGGAAATGTTCCAGGCGCCACAAAGCAGGGCGTATATGAAAAGGATTTGAATCTGGACATAGTGCTGGAGCTAAAGAAATTATTTGATAGAACTGATAAAAATATAGGCGTTTATTACACACGTACTGACGACTCCAATCCTTCCTTTGAAAACAGAGTTGGATTGGCCAACGATTCAGAGGCAGATTTATTCCTGTCTGTGCATAACAATTCAACTGCCTCTGGTAGAATGTCTTCTATCAACGGTACAGAAGTTATGTACGAGGGTGGAGATACCACCGGGGAATCAAAATCATTTTCAACACTTTGCCTTGTGCACCTTTTAAATGAGCTGGGCTCAAAGTCGAAGGGCACAGTAGTAGGAGATGAGGTCTATATTATTAGAATGTCAGAGCCACCAGTTGCACTTGTAGAGGTAGGCTTTATGACAAATCAAAAGGAGTTGGATTTGCTGCAGGATTCAGAATATCAGGCAAAGGCTGCAAAGGCTTTGTACGATGCAGTAATTGAATATTTATATTAATTAGTAGAAGGGAATAATTGTAGTGAAAAGAAAAGTGATTTTTGCAACTGGCAATGCCAACAAAATGCGAGAGATTCGCGAGATTCTTGGAGAGGAGGATTTCGAGATTCTTTCAATGAAAGAAGCTGGCATTGATATTGATATCGTGGAGGATGGTGCCACATTTGAGGAGAACTCATTAATCAAATCCAGAGCAATTGCAGCAGTAGCAAAGGATGCAATTGTGCTTGCTGATGATAGCGGTCTGGAAATCGATGCGCTTAACAAGGAGCCAGGTATTTATTCTGCCAGATATATGGGCGAGGATACATCTTACGATATTAAGAATGCAAATCTTATAGAGCGCCTAGATGGAGTTGAAAAACAGGATAGAAGCGCTAGATTCGTGTGTGCAGTTTCAGCAGTTTTCCCTGATGGAGAGGATGCAGTTGTTCGTGGCACAATCGAGGGCTATATCGGTTGGGAGCCAATGGGCACAAACGGCTTTGGTTACGATCCAATTTTTTATCTTTGGGACAAGGATGTTAGTACAGCAAGCCTTTCACCAGAGGATAAAAATGCTATAAGCCACAGGGGCCAGGCTCTTAGAATGATAAAGGAAGTTATTTATAAGCATGAAAATATTAGTTGTTAGTGATACACATGGCAGATCGGAAAATCTTCGTGATGCCATTCATATAGAAAATCCAGACAGAATTTATCACCTGGGTGATGGACAGGGGGTTGAGGACAATCTTTGGATGATGTCGGAAGCTCCAGCAGAATGTGTCTGTGGAAATTGTGATTGGGGGACAAATCTCCCAAACGAAGTTGTTCTTGAGGTAGGAAAGCATGTAATTATGCTTACTCATGGACATTATTACGGTGTAAATTATGGTTACGAAAGAATAGCCGAAGCTGCCAGAAATAAGGGCTGTGATGTTGTCCTTTATGGCCATACCCATGTACCAACAATCGACCATTACGAGGATTTGATTATAGCAAATCCTGGCAGTATTGCATTCCCAAGACAAAATAGTCGTGAACACACTTATATGACAATTATGGTGGATAATGATGGTGAGTTTACTATGAACTTACATTCATTAGAGGAATACGATAGAACACATGGAAATTAAGATTATCATTGATGGAGAAACTCCACAAAAAGAGCATATCTTGATGTCAGACGAACCTATCAAGTTCGTAGACGCAATGGAGCAGCTTGGACTGAGCTTTTATCGCCCATGCGGTGGAATAGGCAAATGTCTGAGTTGTAACATTCAATTTCTTTATGGCGCACCACAGATGACCTCTGCAGATGAAAAGGCTCTAGATTTTTCGGATATGAGAGCCGGCTGGAGAGTTGGCTGTAAGTGCGTTATCACAAAGGACTGCAAAATTCAGGTCCCAGCATCATTGGCAGGTGAAATTACATCAGTTCTTGCAGACGAAGTTGCAGAAGATGAAGCTATTGATAAGAACAATATTGGTATTGCAGTGGATGTAGGCACAACTACTCTTGCTACAGCTATCATTGATTTATCCACAGGTAAGATTCTGCGTCAGCGTAACTGTACTAATTCTCAGGCTAAATTTGGTGCTGATGTTATGAGCAGAGTAAAGGCGGCCATGGAAGGTCATGGAGAGGATTTAAAGAATTGCATTCGCAAGGATTTAACTGATTTAGGAAACAAAATCCTTGGCGAAGATTTCCTTATGCACAAGGTTGTTTTCTGCGGAAATACTGTCATGACACATTTGCTGCTGGGATACACTGTTGATGGTCTGGCCCAGTATCCATTTATTCCATACACACTTGATAGTGTTAGTTTTGTGGAAAAAGGTCGCAATATTTTCTTTATGCCGTCGATAAGTGCCTTCGTTGGTGGAGATATTGTTTCAGGATTGTTTTATTTGGCAATGCAAGCAAAGAAGAATAATAAAGCACAGGATAAATTCCTCCTTGTAGATTTGGGAACAAATGCTGAGCTTGTATTATTTGATGGAGAAAACTATTGGTGTTCATCTGCATCGGCAGGCCCTGCTCTTGAAGGCGCATCACTTAGCTGTGGTGTGGCATCTGTTCGTGGTGCCATCAATCATCTGAGCATCAATAAAGGTAAATGCACATACACAACCATAGGCGGAGAGCAGCCTATAGGAATCTGCGGTAGCGGTATTATCGACCTTGTGCACGAACTCCACAGAAATAAGATAATAGATGATGGTGGATTACTTTTGGATGAGTACTGCGAAAGCGGATATCCTGTGGCTGATGGTGTGTCAATTACTGGAGAGGATATTCAGCAAGTACTGCTTGCAAAATCAGCAGTTCATTCAGCTATTCAGCTTTTAGTGCAGGAGTCTGGTTTGACCATGGAGGATATCGACCATTTATATGTGGCAGGAGGCCTTGGTGCATCTGCGAGTGTATGGTCGGCTGCAGATATTGGATTGATTCCAAGGGAATTGGCATCCAAATATGAATCTGTGGGAAATACTGCATTGCTTGGTGGAATAGAATATATCCTTAACGGGGATGAAGATATTCTTAACGAGATAAAAGAAAAATCCAAGGTGGTCATTTTAAATGACAACCCTGGATTCGAAAAACTTTTTTTAGAAAATCTAATGCTTAATTAAAGCTGTTCGCCATTGAGCATTAAAAGGTCTTCAGGATCAATAGGTACGCAAAGACATTTTTTGCCATCTACATAGGCTGTTGTAACATCAGCAGCCTTTGTTTCTGAAACCTTAACAACGATATCAGCTTCTTTACCATCTGCTGTTACGCCGCTAACTTCTTTAAGCTGCTTTGTAAGATCTACAACTCTTTCCTTAAGAACATTTTTTTCTACACGAAGCTCGTTATTCTTAAGAGCTTTTTCATCAAGGATTTCTTCTGCAAGTGGAAGAGCCTCCTCAAAATAGTTCTCGAAATTAGCCTGAACCTTTTCAACCTTCATATCTGAAAGACCAGAATCTGTAAGGATGTTTGCAACGTCCTGTGCCTCAAGAATGATTGGTTCTTCAGGGCCGAGACGTTCTGTTTCAACAGTGATGAAATCAGAAAGATTCTGCTGAATATCAAGCTTTGTCTCGATTGTATCTTCTGTTTCCTCTCCGAGAACCTGGTTAAGCATATTGTCGAATGCGTTTTTCTTCTGAGTAGAAGTCTTTTTGGTGCCGCAGCCGATGCAGTTTTCCCAGAACTCTACATGAGGCTCCTTTGTGTTCTTTGTGTATGCTAAGCATGCATGTAAGTCAGTAGTACGCTCTGTAAAGCAAGGGAATGTAAATGCTGTATCAACAGGACCAACAACCCAGTCACGGTCTCTTGCACCGATGCGGTTTTCCTGCTCACGATATCCAAGGCCTGGCTTAGAAAGCTGAACAGGACAGATAGCGCAGATGATATAGTCATAAACTTCCTCTGATTCATCAAGCTTTAAATCGTCTGATGTCTTTACAGGAATATCGTATGTGTCGTGATATAAAAGGATTAAGAAGTTTCCAACAAAATCGTATGATTCAATGATGCGATTGTAGTATTCAATGAGAAGCTTCTCATCCTGAAGACGTGATTCACGAAGTCTCATAAGTAAATCGTGACCGCTTCCTTCGATTTCTGATTCTGGATCAAATGGAAGCTCTAAAAGATTGTTTCCGATTGTACCAGACATTGCTTTGTTGGCAATTTCAAGGTACTTATGAAACTCCTCATCCTCAAGATTAAGGAATGTCTCCTTGAAGGTAAGAACAATTTCTTTGTTTGCATCTACATAGCAACCAACCATTTTATCGAAGTTACATGCGTCCTTCTTAAAACGGCGCTTTATTTCATTTACTTCTTTTTTATTCATTTAACTCTAACTCCTGTCTTTAATGTAACGACTCTATTATATGTTTCAAAAAATTAGATAGCAAGACTTGACGTTTTTGATTTGAAGTACCTTTTGCCATATAGGGGTTGACATTGAATTGTCAAATAACTATACTTTAACACAATAAAGGGGAACAATTATGTCACGTTCATTTGTAATCAACAACAATAATAATAACAATAATAATTCCGTGAATAATAATCAGGGGATTTAATTTTATTGTGTTGATGAGATTTGAAGATTGTTTCAATAAGTAAGAATTAGACAGCCTCATCAAGCGCAAGTTTGATGGGGCTTATTTAATGCCAAAAAGTATTAAGTTTTAAGGAGAAAGAATATGAGCGTTAAAACAACAGACGTAAGAACACTTTCAAGAAATTTTAAAGACTACGATGGCAAGGAAGTAACAGTAGCTGGATGGGTACGCAACATGCGTGACTCAAAGACATTCGGTTTCTTAGTACTTGCTGATGGTACATTCTTCAACCCAGTACAGGTTGTATTTAATCAGGACAAAATCGACAACTTTGATGAGGTTTGTCATTTAAATGTTGGTGCAGCAGTATACGTAACAGGTACTGTAGTTGTTACACCAGAGGCAAAGCAGCCATTTGAGATTCAGGCAACAAAGGTTGATATCGAAGGAAAGTCTACACCAGATTATCCAATTCAGCCAAAGAGACACACAATGGAATACCTTCGTACACAGACACATCTTCGTCCACGTACAAACACATTCCAGGCTGTATTCAGAGTTCGTTCTCTTTGCGCATATGCTATTCACAAGTTCTTCCAGGAGCGTGATTTCGTATATGTACACACACCACTTATCACAGGTTCTGACTGCGAGGGCGCTGGTGAGATGTTCCAGGTTACAACAATGGACCTTAACAACATCCCTAAGACAGAGGATGGCAAGGTGGATTTCTCACAGGATTTCTTTGGCCACGCTACAAACCTTACAGTTTCAGGTCAGTTAAATGGTGAGACATATGCTCAGGCATTCAAGAACATATACACATTTGGACCTACATTCCGTGCAGAGAACTCAAACACAACTCGTCATGCAGCAGAGTTCTGGATGATTGAGCCAGAGATTTCATTTGCAGATCTTGAGGATGACATGATTCTTGCAGAGGATATGTTAAAGTACGTTATCAACTACGTTCTTGAGCATGCTCCAGAGGAGATGGAGTTCTTCAACAACTTCATCGACAAGGGACTTCTTGATAGACTTCATCATGTTGCTAATTCTGATTTCGGCCGCATCACATACACAGATGCAGTTGCAGAGCTTGAGAAGCACAACGATGAATTCGATTACAAGGTATCTTGGGGCTGTGACTTACAGACAGAGCACGAGAGATACCTCACAGAAAAGATTTTTGGCAAGCCAGTATTCGTTACAGATTATCCAAAGGAAATCAAGGCTTTCTATATGAAGCTCAACGAAGATGGCAAGACAGTTGCAGCTATGGATTGCCTCGTTCCAGGTATCGGAGAAATCATCGGTGGTTCTCAGCGTGAGGACGACTATGATGTACTCCTTAAGAGAATGCAGGAATGTGGCCTCAAGGAAGAAGATTACCAGTTCTACCTTGACCTTCGTAAATACGGTAGCTCTCGCCACGCCGGATTCGGACTCGGCTTCGAGCGCTGCGTAATGTATCTCACAGGCATGGGTAACATCCGCGACGTTATTCCATTCCCACGTACCGTAGGTAATTGTGACCTTTAATTTTCACTAGACTAGGAGGAGAATATGAGCAAGATTTACATTCCTGAGGGTTATGCGTCAGCGTTGGACCTCAAAGAGACACAGATAGCTATTAAGAAAGTGAAGGATTTTTTCCAGGCACAGCTTACAGCAGAGCTTAATTTACATCGTGTAACGGCTCCACTTTTTGTTGAGCCTGAGTCAGGACTTAACGATAATCTTAATGGCGTGGAGCGCCCAGTTGCTTTCGGCGTAAAGGAGCAGGGAGACAAAGAAGTTGAAGTTGTTCATTCACTTGCTAAATGGAAGAGAATGGCACTTGGTAGATACGGCTTTAATGTCGGTGAAGGCCTTTACACTGATATGAATGCTATCCGCAGGGATGAAGATACTGACAACATTCACTCTATTTATGTAGACCAGTGGGATTGGGAGTGCATCATAGAGAAATCTGCTCGTACTGAAGAGACTCTTAAGAAATATGTTAAGAGCGTATATGCAGCTCTTCGTGTGACTGAGAAATACATTGCTAATTCTTATGATTATGTTCAGTGCATCTTGCCTGAGGAGATTCATTTTATCACTACTCAGGAGCTAGAGGATAGATGGCCAAATCTTACTCCTAGCCAGCGTGAGTACGAAGCAGCCAAGGAATACGGTGCAATCTTCCTTATGAAGATTGGCGATTTACTTAAGTCTGGGGAGAAGCACGACGGTCGTGCTCCTGATTACGATGATTGGCAGCTTAACGGAGATATCATCGTTTACTATCCAGTTGATGACATTTCACTTGAGCTTTCATCAATGGGTATCAGAGTAGATGAAGATAGTCTTAAGAGTCAGCTTGAAAAGTCTGGTTGCACAGACAGAGCAAGTCTTCCATTCCAGAAGGCAATTTTAGAGAAGAAGCTTCCATATACAATCGGTGGTGGTATCGGCCAGAGCCGTATCTGTATGTTCTTCTTACGCAAGTGTCACATCGGCGAGGTACAGTGTTCATTCTGGCCTGAAGAGGACGTAAAATATGCTAGTGACAAGGGTGTTGTTATTCTGTAGACGGAAATTTTCTCAAGAATGTCTTTCCGTGGCAAACAAAATCCTTTACAAGTACAAAAAAATATCGTAGAATATACTTCGGCTCTCAGGTAATGGGGGCCGATTTTTTGCGAAAATAATATTTTTTATGTAACCCTTTACTTTAAGACTTTAGTGTGCTACAGTAATAGTGTAATAATTTTAGTTTTATAGGCGGGGATTTTACAGGAGTAGTTATAAAAATGAATAAAAAACTTGAAACAGCAGAAATGGATGAGCTTCTTCGTGCTATACTTAGCCTAGAGACAGTTGAAGAAGCATACGAATTTTTTGAAGATTTATGTACTGTAAATGAGATGGTAGCAATGAAGCAGCGCTTCGAAGTTGCTAAGATGCTCAGAGAGGAAAGAACATATCAGGATATCGCTGACGAAACGGGTGCTAGTTCTGCAACTATCAGCCGTGTTAATCGTGCGCTTAATTATGGTAATGACGGATATGATTTAGTACTTAAAAGAATTGGTCAGTAGAGTTATTTATTAGATGAGCTAGGATTTATTCCTAGCTCATTTTTTTTGTGTTGCAATTATGGTATTATATTATGTAGTTTTTGAAACTATGTGATGAAAAATATAGGAGTATTGGAAATGGACAATTCTAGAAAAAGACTTAACGAAATATTACATCAGCTGGCAGAAATCGATTATGTTCATCCAGAGGATATACCTAATATAGATTTATACATGGATCAGGTGCTTACTTTCCTGGATCAGGAGCTTGGTACTGTTCGCGAGGCAACAGAAGACAAAGCTATGACTAAAACCATGATTAACAACTATACCAAGAATCAGATTTTGCCTTCCCCTGAGAAAAAGAAGTATTCAAGGGATCACATGCTGAATCTGATTTTCATTTATTATCTTAAAAACTTTCTATCTATGAAAGAGATTAAGAATATCCTTGACCCTATCAACACTCGCTATTTTGGCTCAAAGGAAGGGCTTGGTTTCTACGATATTTATTCAGCTATGGTAGGCTACGAAAGCAAGGTTGCATCTGATGTTACAAAGGATATTATCCGCAAATACAACATCAGTAAACAAGCCTTTGCTGATCAGGACGAAGAATCTCGCGCAGAATTACAGGAGTTCACTTTCATTTGTGAGCTTGCTTTCGATGTGTTTGTCAAGAAGATGATGATAGAGCAGTACTTGGCTCAAAGAGAGGACAAGCCACAGACAAAGGAAGAAAGTTCTCAAGAAAATCCAATGTAATCTTTGGGATTTTATAGCTAGAATAGTTCTGATGTGATAGAATAAATCAGAACAAATTTTCGAAATATATCATGCAATAAAGGATATTTTATGTTATGGATTTAAGTATGTTAAACGACAAGCAGCGTGAGGGCGTTGAGACTATCAATGGTCCCGTTCTTATTTTGGCTGGCGCTGGTTCAGGCAAGACAAGAGTGCTTACACACCGCGTTGCTTATTTAATAGAGCAGGGTGTGATGCCATACAACATCATGGCTATCACATTTACAAATAAAGCTGCCAGGGAGATGAGGGAGCGTATTGATAATATCGTTGGCTTCGGTTCAGACGGTGTGTGGGTGGCCACTTTCCATGCTAGCTGTGTTCGTATCCTCCGCCGTTTCTGTGAGAATCTTGGGCAGGGATACACTAGCAATTTCACAATTTACGATACAGACGATTGCAAGACTTTGATGAAGGAAGTTTGCAAGTATCTTCAGATTGATACAAAGCAGTTTAAGGAACGCACATTTTTAAATGTCATTTCCGATGCTAAAAACAAGCTCATCAGTCCAGAGGAATTCACTAACCGTGCCATGGGAGATTTCAATATGTCCCGTCAGGCCACAGTTTATCGTGAGTATCAGGCTCGTCTTCGTCAAAACAATGCATTCGATTTCGACGATCTTATCATGAAGACTGTAGAGCTTCTCCGTTTGGATGGGGATGTTCGTGCATATTATAATGACAAATTCAAATACATCATGGTGGACGAGTATCAGGATACCAATGCAGCTCAGTTCGAGTTGGTCCGTCTTCTTATTGGCGGCCAGCAGAATCTTTGTGTAGTTGGTGATGACGACCAGTCTATCTACAAGTTCCGTGGCGCAGATATTTACAATATTTTGAACTTTGAGCAGCACTTCCCAAATGCTCATGTTATCAAGCTTGAGCAAAACTATCGAAGCACTGGAAATATTCTAAACGCTGCCAATGCCGTCATTGCTAACAATGAAGGCCGAAAGGAAAAGGCTCTTTGGACAGAGGCTGAGGATGGAGACAAAATCCAGTTCCAGCAGTTTGACAGTGCATACGAGGAAGCCAGCTACATCGCTAGCAATATTGGCTCAGTTGTACGCAGAGGTGAGGCTGATTATCGTGATTGTGCCGTGCTTTATCGTACCAATGCCCAGTCACGTCTTATAGAAGAAAAAATGATTTACGAGGGCATCCCATACAAAATCGTTGGTGGTGTAAACTTCTACAGCCGTAAGGAAATCAAGGATGTTCTTGCCTACTTAAAGACAGTAGATAATGGTAATGACGATATTGCAGTTCAGCGTATTATCAATATTCCAAAACGAGGAATTGGAGCTACCACTATCACAAAGGTTTCAGATTATGCTAGGGAGCATGGTTTGAATTTCTACGAAGCACTTTTACATGCAAACGATATTCCATCTATTGGAAAGGCTGCCAGCAAAATAAAGGGCTTCACAGACCTTATTGAAAAGCTTAAAAGAATCGCTGTTGAGGAATCAGTATCAGCATTAGTTGAGGAAATCCTTGATCAGACAGACTATGTTGCAGAGCTTAAGGCAGAGGGCACAGACGAGGCAAAGGCTCGTATTGAAAATATCGACGAGTTACTTACAAAGGCGGTTGCCTACGAAAAGGATGCCAGGGATGATGGCGAGGAGCCTTCACTTTCTGGATTCTTGGAGGATGTTGCTCTTGTTGCAGATATAGATAGCTACGAGGAGAGTGACAACTACGTTGTACTTATGACTCTTCATGGAGCAAAGGGATTGGAGTTCCCATACGTATATATGGCTGGCATGGAGGATGGTTTATTCCCAGGGCAGGCAGCTATATTTGACGGTGGTGGAGCTGATTCTGAGCTTGAGGAAGAGCGTCGTTTGGCATACGTAGGTATCACACGTGCTAAGGAGCATCTTACAATGACAAGCGCTCGCATGCGTATGATTCGTGGTGAGACCCAGTTCCATAAGATTTCCAGATTCGTTAAGGAAATTCCTGATGAACTTGTTAAGGGCAATCTGTGGGAGCCAAAGCCAATGGATGACTACTCTAGCACTCCAATCGGTGAGTACTCAGTATATCAGCGTCCTACAGGCAAGGGCCCTACTATAGCTACAAGCTATGGTTCTAGAAACGAATCAGTTAGAAATACATACAGTTCTAACGTATATACGGTAGGAAGCTCTACCACAGCTGTTGCCAATAAAAATGGCACTAAAATCGAAAAGACAACATTGGATTATGGCATTGGCGATAGAGTAAGCCATATCAAATTTAAGGAAGGTACAGTAAAGGATATCATTGATGAAGGCCGTGACTACGAGGTTACAGTCGACTTCGATGGCGTAGGCATCAAGAAAATGTTTGCATCCTTTGCAAAATTAAAGAAAGTATGAAACGTGGAGAAATAGTACAGGGAAAGGTTGTAAAAGTATCTTTTCCAAACAAAGGAATAATGGAGACTGCGGAAGGTGACAAGCTCAGAGTAAAGGGCGTGTTGCCTGGTCAGACTGTGTCAGTTCGTGTAAAGAAATCTTCAAAGGAAAAGGCACAGGGAAATCTTCTTTCAGTGGATGCACCATCACCACTTGAAATGGACACACCAGCATGTGTTCACTTTGGCAAGTGTGGCGGCTGTACCTATCAGTCACTTTCATATGAAAATCAGCTTTCAATTAAAGAGGGTATGATTCACGATTTGATGGCACCAGTTATTGGCGAGGATGTTTGGACATCCACATACGAAGGCATCAAATCCAGCCCAAAGCAGTTTGAATACCGCAACAAAATGGAGTTCTCATTTGGAGACGAGGTAAAGGATGGCCCACTTACTCTTGGTATGCACAAAAAGGGCAGCTTTTACGATGTTGTCACAGTAGATGGATGTCAGATTATCGATGCAGATATGCGTCGCGTCCTTACAATGACTTTGGATTATTTTACAAAGGCAGGACAGCCATATTATCGCAAGAATACTCATGAGGGATATCTTCGCCATTTGCTTGTCCGTAAGGCAGCCAAAACAGGCGAAATTCTCATAGACTTAGTTACTAGCACACAGATATCATCTCTCTACGAGATTGCCCTTTTAGCAGGCTGGAAGGACGCTCTTGTAAGTTGCACTGAGTGGGACGGCAAAATCGCTGGAATCCTTCACACAAAGAATGATAGAGAAGCAGATGTAGTTGCAGATGAAGGCACGGAAATCCTTTATGGCCAGAGCTGGTTCAAGGAGGAGTTACTTGGACTTTCATTTACCATCACACCATTTTCATTCTTCCAGACAAATTCACTGGGAGCAGAGGTGCTTTACAGCACAGCTCGTGATTTTATATCTACAGGCGCTGATGGAGCAGAGGTTTATGATCTTTATTCAGGTACAGGCACCATTGCTCAGGTTATCGCACCTGCAGCAAAGCATGTAACTGGTGTAGAAATCATTGCAGAGGCAGTTGAGGCAGCAAAGGAAAACGCCAAGCTCAATGGCCTTGAAAACTGTGATTTCATAGCAGGTGATGTACTGAAGGTTCTTGATGACATCACAGAAAAGCCTGACTACATCATCCTGGATCCACCTCGTGATGGTATCCATCCAAAGGCTCTCGATAAAATCATAGACTATGGTGTAGATTCACTAGTCTACATCTCTTGCAAGCCTACAAGCCTTGCCCGTGACCTTGAGGTATTCTTGGCCCGCGGCTACAAAGTAACACGTCTTGCATGTGTAGATATGTTCCCTGGAACTTATCATGTGGAGACTGTATGTTTATTGTCCAAACTTCATTAAGCCAAACTTCTTATCAACGTAAAGGTCGATATGGAATAGCTTGATCTTACAAGTGCTGAAACGAAGGCTACTTATAAGCAGATTCAAGAATGGGTGCAGGAAAAGTATAGATTACATGTTACTTACTTGAATATCGCTCAAGTAAAACAAAAACATGGAATTATAGAACGCGAAAATTACAATAAAGCTAAGGCTTTGAATAGCAGGCAGCCGGGCTGCCCAGAAGAGAAGTGGAAAGTTATTGAAGAGGCGTTGAAGTACTTTCAGATGATATAAAAATAAGCACAAGAGACTATTTAAAGTTTCTTGTGCTTTGTTTTTTATTTGTTGTCATTCTCATATTTCTTTATAGCTTGGCGGATGAGATAAAGGACTTCTCCGTTTATTGATCTGCCTTCGTACTCAGCAAGTTCTTTCAATTTATCATGTGTTTCTGTATCTATGCGCAAACCTAGATGTTTATCTTTTTCTTTAGTCATATATTTATCCCTCAATTATTTTATAAGTACATTTTAAGTTCACAAATTGCTGATATGATTAAAATGTACTTATTTTAAGTACATAAAATATATGTTTCTTATTGCCTGCTTTAAAGTTTGAAAAAAGCGATAAAGGAGGCGATTACATGGCTGAATATGGTTACATAAGGATTTCTAGTAAGGATCAAAATCCAGCTAGACAATTTGATGCGATGGAGAATAGAGGAATTCTATCTCGAAATATTTACGTTGATAGGCAATCTGGAAAGGACTTTGACAGACCAGAATATCAAAGATTGCTTAAGAAGCTGAAAAATGAAGATTTGTTAGTTGTAAAAAGTATTGATAGGCTAGGTAGAAATTACGATGAAATACTTGAACAATGGCGTGTAATTACAAAAGAAAAGCAAACTAACATTGAAATACTAGATATGCCATTACTTAATACAGCTTCAGAGCAGGATGGACTTACGGGAAAATTAATTGTAGATTTGGTGCTTCAATTATTGGCATATGTTGCTGAAACTGAACGTGATTTTATACGACAACGCCAAAGTGAAGGCATCGAAGCTGCTATGGCTAGAGGTGTTATGTTTGGTCGTCCAAGGTTAGGAGTAACGCCTAACTTTGAAGAAGCTTATACTGCTTGGAAAAATGGAATAATAAATAGTCGAAAAGCTGCGGAAATAGCAGGTATGTCTCATTCAACGTTCTATAGAAGATGCAAGGAAGTTGAAATGTGAAATAATGCTGAAATATTGTTTCATCAGGTAGACAATAAGAAACAAATAAAAAAGGAGAATAAGCCGCACTTATTCTCCTTAGTCACATTCTATACTCGGAGTTTCAAAAAGTCTGATTTTTGAAACAAGAATTATATATGTTTGTATAAAATTGGAGGTATTCAAATGGCACTGATGGTATGTCCTGATTGTGGAAAAAATGTTTCATCAAGAGTTTCTGCGTGTCCTAATTGTGGATGCCCATCTGAATTCTTTGTTGAGGATTCAAATACTAGTGAAGAAAATCAAGAAGTGAAAGCTGTATCTTCAGATGATAATGAGAAAAAACAAGAAAAATCACAGCATACAGAGATTCAACAAGGCTTGGGTTTTAAACTTGGAAAACAAGATATAGTGTTTGGGCAAGAAGTGCTTTTTTTCTGCGAAGAAAAAAACAATCTTGATATGCGTCGCCAGTACTTGGTTTCAGAATATGCCAAGGGTGTTAATTCTTGTAAAAGTTTTGATAGTTTTATCTCTAATTCAATTAATGCTGCCCAAAAAGCTATTGATACAGAGATTGAATATATAATAGAAAAACTTGTGGAGCATAAAGTATTTAGTTATAGCGGTGCAGCTATTAAAGACCAGGCTTCCAATTATTTGATTTTTGAAAGGACAGATGCTGTTGATGCAATAATGAATCAAATAGATGATGTTGATAATTATGCGAAAAAATTGGCACAGCAAAGAGCATATGAACGTAATAGTAGGTCGCAGTGGCAAGGTGGAGGATTTGGTTTAAAAGGCGCAATAAAAGGTGCAGTTACAGCCGGTGCTTTAAATATGGCGACGGGAGCTATGCGTGGAATAGGTGATTCTTTCACTGACTCCGCTGATAAAGCTGACGTGCAAAGAAGAGTAGAGGCTATAAATAATAGTTCTAATAAAAATCTTGTTATTAATGAATTAAACAATTCATTATATGTTTTAAGTTGTGTTTATTACACTATTTTGGACAAAGAAACTGGTATTTCATCTGATTTAGTATTAGGAGAGAATAGAAAAGAAGCTAAAGCTATTTTAGGAAATTTGCAACGTGTTTCAGATAAGGAACAAAAGTATAACCTATTATTTGAAGTACTGAAAAAAGATCCATTTAACCCGGAAGTTATATTTCAGTTATTAAATGATTGTGGCGAATTAAATATCCCTTTTGAAGAGGCAAAAAAAATAGCAAAAATGATTCAACCGCAAACATATGTGGCTTGGCTTGATTCAGGGGCATTAAATACTGCTTTAGGCTTTTTCAGTGGAGGAGTGGATGAGAATAGAATAAATGATTGTATTAAGTTTGGACAAGAAATGGATTTTTTGACCAAGGATTTATACTGTACATTCACAGATGATGATGAATACAAAAAAAATGGATATAGTACGTTACAAAGATTACAGATTGATTTTCTAAAACTACTTATTTCAAAAGAATTGGAGTTAAATCTTAAAAACAAAGGAGATGCTTCTCAACCTGATGTATTGATTGGTCAAAATGAAGAGAATCTTACTGAAGTATTTGAGATTATATTTAATACATGTGAAAAGTATCATATCTGGAAGTCTTCGGCAGAGTGGGATTTACAAGATTATTTTTCACAAGAAAATTGTGCAGGGGTGAAAGAGTATGTTTCTGTATGGAATGGTTTGAGAGTTTCATCACTGACAGTAGATGGTATTTCATTTAACAATATGCCAGATGCCGACTTATATCGTAAAGAAAAGAAAGTATATACAAAAGTATATAAAGAGAATATTGGCTATGGCGTTTTTGAATCTGGACAATTACAGGAAACTTTAAATCTTTTGATAGGATGTAATTTTAAGAATGAAAATATTTTATCAAGAATAAATGACCTAAAAGCTAGACATTCTTATTTGGAAAACCATGAAAAGACAAAACAATATGAGATTGGAAGAAAAATGGTAGCAGCTTTGCTTAAGAATAAGGTTAATAATCTTTATGTTTATGGTGAGCCTGAATTTCTACAGTTAGCGGAAAAAGCTAAAAGCATGGAAAAGATTAGCCAAGAAGGAACTACGTATTTTCCTCTTGCAATATATGACAATAAGGAATCTGCAGAAAAAATTAATGGGTATGTTCTTACAGAGGCTACTTTTTACAACTGTAATTATCTAATTGATATTGGAAGAAAAACAGTTGATCTAAATGAAATAACAGGTATTTCATTGAATGGAAAAAATATTATTTTTGCGTTATCGTCTGAGTCACAAGTGAAAATGAAGATGCCAGAGGATGCATTGATAATTGTAGATGTTATGGCTGATGTGTTATTAGGAAATAATGATGGTGTATTTAACGAAGTAACAATTTCTGAAGAAATAGAGCATCAATTTGATGAGCTTGCAACTGAGCAAACAGTATTTTGTACTTCGTGTGGTCGTAAAATACCAAAAGATGTTAATTTTTGTACATTTTGTGGTGCACCAAATCAATACCATTAACGAACGGAGGTGAGTGTAAATGAAATGTTCTAAATGTGGTTTCGAGTATGAAGGAATATTTTGTCCTAACTGTGGAAGTAAAAGAGAAGAAGTAAAAACTGACGCAATTGAACAAAGTGGAAAAGATGATACTCCAAAGGAAAATAGGAGAAGTAAGCATATAAACGTTGTCGAAAAACCAAAATATAAGGGTTTGAAAATAGCGTTAATCGCAATCGGTGCGCTCGTTGCTCTTTTTCTTATAGTTATTATTTTGGTACCTACAGGAACAACAGAAACTGCTGATGATGTGACAGATTCAGTTGAAGAAACTGGTGAAAGTACTGATTCAGAAAATGGCGAAGCTAATAATGGTGTAGTAGAAGCAAATGAATTAAAGAGTGAGCAATATGATGCTTTTGTAACACTGATATGTAGTATTTCTGATCCGCCAGAGTTTAGTTCTACTGAAGAGGAAGCAAAATACTTCGAAGGACAATATGATGAGTGGATTTCTGGAAAATCGTGGCATAATATTTTAGCTGATGAAAATGGTAAACCGTATATTGCTGAAAAACAGGATTTTTTTATTGGAACATTTCATGATGAGTATAGTCAAAGAGCATATATGGAGAGTTCATATAGTGGTGATGGCTATTATCTAATTGATATTAATTGGGGAAGCAGTGCCTGGGATAATTCACATTGGAGCTTTATGGCTTATTATAGTCCAGAATTGAATGGATTGTGCTATGAAAATGGGCGATATGCAAGTGAAGAATACTCTGATGATGGATCTGTACGGGAGTATGATACATATTCAGACGGTGAAGGCACACTTGTTAAGGATGGCGATTATATAGTTTGGAATGATTCTAAAGGAGGTCAAGATTACTGTAAATTTAAAAAGGACACTGAGTCAAGTGTAGAGTCAAGTGGATATGATACTGAATATATATGTGAATGGGCAACTTCAATAAGAATGGATGATTCTAATTGGAATGAGTGGTTAATATACTTAGAGAATAATGGAGTTGGTAAGCCTGGTGATAGAACATACGAGAATATGGTTGTAAATGAAATATATGCTAGACATGGTTATATTTTTACTTCAGAAGATTTGAGTGGTTTCTTTAACTCTAAATCATGGTATTCGCCACTTTCTGACGATATGAATGGAATCTATGCTGAATTATCTCAAGTTGAAATAGATAATATAGATTTTTTGAAGGATAGGTATTAGAACGAGTTCACGGGTTAACATTCATGAGACTAAAGCGTGAAAAAAATATTTTTGTATTCTTAATTATATGGAGCCTTTTGTTATGTGGTTGTACAAAAAGGACTTTGGATAGAACTTCTGTAGATGCAACCAATGGAGTGCAAGAACAGACAATTGAAAACTCAACTGACTCAGCATTAGAATCGGTGCACTCTAACCAAGAACAGGAATTATATGACATAAATAATGAAGTCGAAGAAGTGATAGATGATGTGACTAGTAAAGTGCCTAGAGTGATTGTGATAGACCCTGGACACCAGATGAAAGCAGATAGTTCTCAAGAACCGATAGGTCCAGGTGCTAAAGAAACTAAAGCTAAAGTATCAAGCGGTACTGTAGGTGTTGTAAGTGGGTTAAAAGAATACGAGTTTAACTTAATAGTATCTATACAGTTAAAAGCTGAATTGGAAAAAAGGGGTTATCAAATTATTTTATGTCGTGATGAAAATGATGTGAGCATAAGTAATTCTGAAAGAGCCCAAATAGCGAATGAAGCAAATGCAGATGTTTTTCTTCGAATTCATGCTAATGGCTCGGGGGATTCTTCGGTTAATGGTGCAATGACGATTTGTATGAGTCCAAACAATCCATATAACGGTGATTTATATGAGAGAAGCAGAGTCTTGTCGGATTGTGTTTTAAACGGGCTTGTAAATTCTACTGGATGTAATAAAGAGTATGTATGGGAAACAGATACTATGAGTGGTATTAATTGGTCGAGAGTTCCAGTAACGATTGTGGAAGTTGGTTATATGACCAATCCAAATGAAGATTCTTTGTTATCGACAAAAGAATATCAGAATAAAATAGTGGTAGGGATAGCAGACGGTATAGAGGATTATTTTTTGGGGGAAGCCAACTAACATTGGACATTTGGTTCACAGTTGAAGTAGGAGGGGTATAAAAATGATGAAAAAGATTAAACTATTGATTATTATGATGATGGTTATTTGTTTCTTGGTTGCGTGTGGTACGGGTGATGTTGCCTCCACTGGAACATATCGATTACATAGTGATGTAGATTATCCTTCAGTAGAGGTATACGATTCATATATTGTCTTTTATGAAGACGCTAATACTAGTTATACGTATGACGACTATAAGCAGAATGACGATGGAACATATAGTTATGAGATAAGTGATCATTGGAAACTTATTTGTACATTTAAGGGTGAAGATACAGTTAAAGTTAAATTGGCGAAAAGAGATAAATCGATAGCGACTAATCTTGAAAAATTGCAATATAAAGATTTAGGCGGAACATACAAAAGAAGATAGTAATAGTATATGAATATCCCCGTCTAGATAAATCTTAGAGAAAGTTTTGCTAAGAATTGAAATATATTAAAGGAGTAGTTCATGCTTTACGAATTATGGAGAAATTATTTGAATCTTGTAAAGGTAGAATTTAGGAATGTATGTTGTGGCGTCAAACGAAAAAACAAGGTAGTGAAGAACCGATTATGGAAAGAACACCGTGGGGCCTCATTAGTTTTCTTCTTTTTATTATTGCAATTATAGTAGGTATTATCTTGGTAATTAGATAATTTGGATAATCGAAATCAATATGTCTAATAATGCTGATAAGAATTAAGCACCTTCCATGTGAAGGTGCTTAATTTTGAAGTTATATCAGTGCCTTTTGCCTCGCCCATTTAGGCGGGTTCTTGAATATCGGATGCTTGCAGGACTTCTTAACAATTCTCATTAACTCATTTACTTCGGTAGGTGTGAGCTTCGATAGATTTAAATTTAGCATATTACTCCATTTAACTACAGTGACTTTATCTATATAGGCCATTCCTTACTAAAATATTTTCTGCAGAGGCAAAATGCTTTATTTAGAGGAGATATTCCTAATGCAGGACATGAAAAGGTGTATCAAGCTTATGTTAGAGAAACGTAAAGAAAAAGATTTGTTTGATATTGAATACGTTTTGTTTTAATGATAATATATTCGCATTAACGGAATCAGATAATTCGGAAAGGCGGATGGATATTATGACAATAACTGAAAGAATATTTTTTCTTATAAAAGAGCGTGGGTTAAGTCAGAATGCATTTGGCAAAGCTGCGGGGATAGCACCTAGCACAATCAGTGATTGGAAGAGAAAAGGGCATACTCCATCCGCTGATAAGATAATGGATATCTGTAAAGCCCTTGATGTAACACCAGAACAGCTTCTTACTGGAAAGGATATAGATGAAAACTATATAGAGCCTACGGTTGATTATGTGGCTAGAAAACAGGATGAGGAGCTTTTTATTGATAGGAATAGCCTTAAGAAGGATCAAAAGAAAAGATTGAAGGCTTATGTAAAAGCACTGAAGCAACTTGAGGAGTTGGAAGATATATAGAAATAAAGAAAGGAACTTGAGGTCGAAAATTTCGACCTCAAGATTTTAAAAAGAATATGGCTGGAAAAAAGAAGGAAGATTTGCTCCCAGATTTATCGAATAATATTTTTATAATTTCAGAAGAAACAATTCGTGAACGCACATATATTGTCAGAAATCAAAAGGTTATGCTTGATTTTGATTTGGCTGAAATATATGGCTATGAAACAAAAAACCTCAATAGACAAGTGAAGAACAATATTAAAAAATTTTTGGGCGAAGACTTTATGTTTGAACTGACTGACGAGGAAGTGGAAGAACTTTCAAGGTGCAAAAATTTCACCTTGAAAGATGAAGAAAATGGAAGAGGTAAAAATATTAAATATAATCCACATGCATTTACTGAACAAGGCATATATATGCTTATGACGGTATTAAGAGGGGAACTCGCGATTAAGCAAAGTAGAGCGTTGGTAAGAACGTTTAAAAAGATGAAAGATTACATTGTTTCTAATGAAATGCTTCCATCTAACAGACAGATGCTACAGTTATCTATGCAAGTGACAAATACGACTCAAAGTATAGCAGAAATAAAGAAAAGCCTAAATCAAGTTGAAGATAATATGGCATCAGTTATGGGGAAATTATCAGATGTTGTTCGTAAATCTGAACTAGCAGAAATCTTTGAGAATTTTAGTGAAGCAAATGCGTGTCGTGGATACTTATTTTTTAATGGTCAAATTTTTGATTCGGATGTAGCATACGCAGAAATATATTTACAGGCGAGTAGTTCTATTTATGTTGTTGATAATTATATTAGTACAAAAACGCTACAACTGCTAACACACGCAAGAGATGGAGTAGAAATTAAAATATATAGTGATAATTTAATGAAGGGCCTATCAGCTACTGAATACACAGATTTTAGAAAGCAGTATTCGGAACTAAAAATTGAATTGTATGAATCTGGAGGAGTATTTCATGACAGATACATTATTCTTGATTATGGAACGGATAATATGAAGATTTATCTTTGTGGATCATCATCTAAAGATTCAGGAGCAAGAATAACGACTATTCTTGAAGATCAAGATATAGAAAAGTATAAAAATCTTTTAGAGATATTAAAAGGCAATGGCAAATTGAAATTGTAGTGATACGGGGGTAATTATGAAAGAGGAGAAAATGCTTTAGTAGAGGCTAAAGCTAAGAAGTGGTCAATACTTGCTGAAAAGGTTTGCGGAGATAATATCTATAAAGCGCTAATCTTTTTCGATAAAATGTATGAACCAATGAATGAGGCGGAACGCAGAGAGTTCATCACCCAACTTATAGAGAAGGTTAATAAATGAGCGAGATTATATAGAGGTGTATTTCGTTGAATAAAGTTGATAGAATCAGATACAAAGAATATATTAAATGTGCTAACGAATGTACGGCTAACCGGGTTTATCCTTTATCAATTGCGACCGGGACTCAGGATGGAGATGTTTATGTTGATGGCAAAGGCTGTGTACTGTTTTGGCATTATTGCGGCTTTGCGTATATCTCCGGGGATGTGTGCGCAGATGTTCTTGAAGAAGTATATCGAAGTTTTTTGGTGTCTGATACGGAGCGAAGATTTTTACTAATTACAGATTCGAAGTTTGTTTCCGACTATTATTCAGGCATAGACATGCTACGAGTTGATAAAAGGATTGAATACACTCATAGCGGAATCCTTGAAAAGCAACCGAAACTTGATGCCTGCTTTGTTATTGAACGCATAACTGCAGACAATATAGGTGTCATTCAGGGAAGGATCACGCCATCTTTTTCATGGAAAGACAGAGATGTGTTTTTGCGGAATGGATTTGGATTTATGGCAAGAAGTAAGGAAGATGGCAGCTTTGCTGCGGTGGCGTTTTCAAGTGCGGTCAGTCCGGAGGAAGTGGATATTGGTGTTGAGACTGCTGAAACATACAGACACCATGGTCTGGCCTCCTATCTGGCATACAAGATGTGTGAGGAAATCATACTCCAGGGCAGAAGACCTGTATGGGCCCATGCGGAAACGAATACAGGTTCACAGAAAACGGCTCTCAGCGTCGGATTTAAACCAATAGGAATAAATACGGTAATCCAAAAGAAGTAATATATTTGGCAAAGGGGGTAGAAATATGAGGAAGGTGTATTTGGATAATATTCGTTGGATAACAGTAGTGCTAGTTGTTATCTATCATGTAATTTACATATTCAACGGTGTAGTACAGCATGGAATCATCGGACCTTTCAGTGAACATCAGCCCCAGGATACATATCAGTACATTGTATATCCGTGGTTCATGTTACTTCTGTTTGTGGTATCCGGCATGTCAGCCCGCTATGAACTAACTAAACGAACAGAAAAGGAATTCATCAGAGTAAGGACGAGAAAATATCTTGTGCCATCAACAATCGGTCTTCTGGTTTTCGGCTGGGTTCTTGGTTACTACAATATGCTGATTTCCGGTGCATTTGATTCCATGGGCAATGTACCGGGGCCAATCCTTTTCCTGATAATGGCAGTCAGCGGCTCAGGCCCTCTGTGGTACATACAGATGCTTTGGCTCTTTAGCCTGATGCTGGTACTGATCAGAAGGATTGAAAAAGACAGATTCTATAATGTCTGCGACAAAGCCAATCTTTTGATACTTATACTTCTTGTCATACCCGTATTCGGAGCGGCGCAGATACTTAACACACCGATAATAGTGGTGTACAGATTCGGTATCTACGGACTGGGTTTTTTGATCGGCTACTTTGTACTGTCCCATGAGGTCGTGATGGATCGACTTGGCAAAAACTGGCTGTTATTGAGCGTCCTTGCCCTCGCATCCTGCATAGCTTTCGTGATTTTATATATAGGTCAGTCTTATCCGGATCATGTGGTTCTGGATACAATCATGTGCAATGTATACGCATGGTTTGGAACTCTGGGTATACTTGCCTTCATGAAAAAATGGGGGAATTTCACGAATGCTTTCTCAAAGTGGATGTGCCGAAAATCATGGGGCCTCTACGTATTCCATTATCTGATGATAGCGGTCAGTGGATGGTATCTGCATACGTTATGTCCGTTCCTTGCCCCTGTCATCGTATACCTGTTGGTTGCAATAGCAGCATTCGCAGGCTCCTACTTTCTGTATGAAATCATGAGCCGCATACCTTTCATAAGGTGGTGTGTTCTGGGAATAAAAAAGGAGAAGAAAGAATGATTCTTGGAGAAAAAGACAATGGAAATTATTGACGAAAGGATAGACGGCGGAAAAGCTTTTGATTGGGGTAAAACATCAAAAGACTATGCGATGTACAGAGATATTTCACCGGAACAGATTGAGCAGGCTGAACAGTTGGCTAAAGCTGCTGGTATGAATATTAGATTTCAAGCAGAAGCTACAGAGAACCTAAATTTTCCGGTTGAAAGCTTTGATGTTATTACAGCCTGTCAGTGCTTCTGGTATTTTGACCATGAGAGAGTAATACCTTATTTGGCGAAGTTGCTCAAGCCCAATGGCAGGCTTCTCATTTTATACATGGCTTGGTTGCCTTATGAGGATGCAATCGCAGGTGCAAGTGAAGAATTGGCATTGAAGTATAATCCTGAATGGACAGGAGCTGGTGAGACAAGACATCCGATATGGATACCGGATGTGACCTATCGTTATTTTGAATTAGAAGATCATGAAGAATACGATGTTATGGTTCCTTTTACAAGAGAAAGCTGGCACGGCAGGATGAAGGCTTGTCGTGGTGTAGGTGCTTCACTTTCTGATGAGGAATTGCTTGCATGGGAAAATGAGCATAAAGAATTGCTTATGGAGAAGGCACCGGAAAAATTTGAAGTGCGTCATTACGCCGCTCTTGCTGTGCTGAAGAAAAAATAATAAATCAAGGCTCCTTGGCAAAAATCGATAGGATATAGGAACTAAATATAGTATAAAATCAGCTTCCGAACTTGAAAAGTTTGGAAGCTTTTTTGATTCAAGTATTAAATTAATCCAGCAAATACAGTGGCAAACACAACTGTAAGGATGCCGGCAACGGCGATTGAAAGAGAACTCATAGCGCCTTCGATTTCACCGATTTCCATAGCTTTTGCAGTACCGATTGCGTGGGCTGCAGTGCCGAGGGCTAATCCCTTAGAGATTGGCTCGTGGATTCTGAAAATCTTGCAAATGAATTCACCAAGAATATTTCCGATTACTCCGGTGATAACAATTACTGCAACGGTAATTGTTACGTATCCGCCAAGCTCTTCTGAAACACCCATGCCGATAGCTGTGGTGATTGACTTTGGAAGAAGTGTAACGTAGTTTTCATGGGAAAGTCCCATAAGCTTTGCTAAAACAAATACGGTGGCAAGGCTAGTAAGAACACCGGCTGTTATACCAAGAATTACGGCCTTGGCATTCTTCTTGAGAAGCTCAAATTCCTCATAAAGTGGAATAGCAAGGCATACTGTTGAAGGCGTTAAAAGCCAGCTTAAATACTTGGCTCCTTCATTGTATGTTTCGTAGTTGATGCCACATGTACATAAGAAAATGATTGTAAATATGATGGATATCAGAAGAGGATTAAAGAATCCAAATCCAAATTTCTTCTTTAACCATGCACCTAAACCATAGGAAACAAGGCTGATTGTTACTCCAGCGTATGCACTGGTTGCCATAAATTCTGTCATTATGCTTCCTCCTTCTTTCCCATACGAATAATTCCCTGTGAAACTAATCCTGTAGCAGCCATTACTGTAAAGATTGTGATAACAGTAATTACTGAAACTGGTACGAGAACAGGCTTAAGTACATTCCAAGATGACATAAGACCAACTCCTGCTGGGATAAACATTACAGGCATAATTTCAATCAGGAATTTTCCAGATTCTTTAACCTGGTCAAGCTTGAGAATTCCTGTGAGAAGAAAAATAAACATAAAGACCATGCCATAAATGCTTGCAGGTATAGGAAGTGGGAGAACTGCTTTGCAAATCTCTCCAAGAAGTGAAACTGCAAGAATGATTAAGAATTGTTTTAAATATTTCATTGGTATACCTCAATATAACTTAAAAGTTCTTACACATTATACTCTATGTTTTGAAAGAAACAAGGGGGTGTATATTAATTCACATAAAGAACATAATAGTCGGAAATCTCCATTCTTTAGACACAATTGTATAGTAGAATCAAAAAAGAATATGTAGGTAAATTGGTAAACTATCTTTATTTTGCATACTTTGGGGGTAAGAATGAGAGAAGAATACTACGACACCATAACGACTGGAAAAATTCCAAAGGGGCTTCCTGGCGGATTTTTTGTATATGAAGCAGGCGTTGATGAAAATATAGTATTTGCTGAGCCAAACGTAGTAAGACTATTTGGTTGTGATAGCTTTGATGATTTTATGGAATTGGTTGGTGGCAATTTTAAAGGCATGGTTCACCCGGATGATTTGTATAAAATCGAGAATCAAATCGAGGCCCAGACCATCTATGCGGAAAAAAGACATGATTATGTGCGATATAGAATAATTACCAAACAGGGTGACTTACGTTATATAGAAGACTTTGGGCATCTTCTTCACAGTGGTGATGGAAAGAGCTACTATTCTGTATTCATAGTTGACGTTGATCAAAATGAATACTTGAACACCACAAGTAATTCATATGCTGAGGCTGAGGTTCTGTCATCAAATCGAGAGACCGATGAACTGACAGGACTATTAAACATGGCTTATTTCTATAATAAGGTTCAGTTGCTGTTATCTGCTCCAGAATCACGTCGGCAGCTGGCATCCTTTGTCCATTTTGATATTCCTAATTTTAAACTGTACAATGAGCGCCATGGTTTCAAAATGGGCGACGAGCTTTTGTGCGATTTTGGTAGAACGATAAGTGATGTTTTTTATGGCGGAACTGTTGCAAGATTTTCCGATGATCACTTTGTAGTATACTGTACAGCACCAAAGGAAGAAGTTATCGAATGCGTAGAAGAAGTATATCGCAAGATGCTTCTCACAGATGATGTAAATAAAAAAGTAAAAATAAAAGCAGGTATATATTTCATGGAAGACCGCCGTGCAGAAGTTGGATTAGCATGCGACCATGCAAGACTTGCCTGCAATAGTATAAAAAGTCGACATGATATAAACTATTGTGTTTATGATGATATTATTCGTGATGGCCTGCGCCGTCAGCAGTTTGTTGTTGACCATATTGATGAGGCCATTGCAAAGGATTATATAAAGGTATTCTATCAGCCAATTATAAGAGTCAGCACAGGAAAGATATGTGGATATGAAGCTCTTGTAAGATGGGTGGATCCTGAAAATGGAATGCTTCCTCCAGGATACTTTATTGAAACATTGGAGCATTTTCATTTAATTCATCTTGTAGATGAATTCGTAGTAAAAAAAGTTTGTCAGGATTATAGAAAGCTTGCTGATGAGGGAGAATCTTTGGTTCCAATATCAGTAAATATTTCAAGGCTGGATTTTGAGATTTGTAATGTATATAAGCTTCTTTCAGATTTCTGTGAAATATACGAAGTTCCAAGAAACATGATAGATGTGGAAATCACAGAAAGTGCTTTTACAGATAATACTGGACTAATCAAAGAAGAGACAGGCAGAATTCGCGAGGCAGGCTACGAGATATGGATTGACGATTTTGGCAGTGGCTATTCTTCACTGACCACATTGGCGGATTATCAATTCGATGTACTTAAGCTTGATATGGTATTCCTGCGAAGCGCAGATAAAAATCCAAAGACTAAAACCTTAATGAGTTATATTATAAAGACCGCAAATCAGTTGGGAGCATCTCCTCTATGTGAAGGCGTTGAGACTAAGGAACATTATGATTTCCTTAAGGAAGTTGGTTGTGAAAGGGCTCAAGGCTTCTACTTCGGAAAACCTATGCCTCTTAATGAGCTGTTGGATAGAATGTATGAAAAAGGAATGCAGTGGGAAGAATAATTCCCACTGCATTTTTTGATCAATATTAAAGCTGAGCTGTACAATGTGGGCAACGAGTTGCCTTGATATGAATCTTGCTGTAGCAGTATGGGCAATCCTTCTCGGTTGGCTCTGCTGCTTCAGCCTCTTCTTTATTTTTCTTTAAAAGAGCAGCGGCTCTTTCTGTCCCTCTGTTGATACCCTTGATAATTAAGAAAATAACAAGTGCTGTAATAAGGAAATTGATAATTGCGGTAATGAAATTACCATATGTAAGAACTGGTGCGGTCTCTCCAGTTCCAAGGGTAACCTTTAACTCAGAAAAATCTGTTCCTCCAAAGATTCCAAGGATTGGAGTGAGGATATCTTCGTTAAGGGAAGTTACGATAGCTGTGAAAGCACCACCTACGATAACGCCGACAGCCATGTCCATTACATTTCCACGAAGAATAAATTCTTTAAATTCAGAAATAAAACCATTCTTTTTGCTCATAGATTACCTCCCTATTAATAAAAAGTGTGAAATATATTTTTATCACATTTATTTTACCGATTTAAAAGAATATTAGCAATAATCTTAACCAATAATATCTAGATAAACCAATAAAAATTAGTTCAAATTGTAAAAATATAAAAAATTGAAAAATAAGTATTGATTTTATACTTAATATTTGGCAAAATCATAATATACTAATTGCGAACAGATTTAGAGGGAGGATTAATCTAAATGTTTTGTGTAAAATGCGGTAAAGAAATTATGCCTGGTGCAAAGTTCTGTACAGGTTGCGGTGCACCAGCGCCAGCAGCTGAGCAGCCAGCACCACAGCCAATTCCACCAGTACAACAGGCTCCAGTAGAACAGGCTCCAGTAGAACAGCCAGTTCCACCAGTACAACCACAACCAACTCCAGCACCACAGCCACAGCCTATGCCACAGCCACAGCCTGTGCCTCAGCAGGTGGATGTGAAAGCTGCAAAAAAGGCTGCCAAGGAAGCAAAGAAGGCTGAAAAGAGAGCAGCTAAGGCTGCCAAGAAAGCGGCCAAGGCAAATAATGAAGGCGGAAGTAAAAAGCCACCAATTTTTGTTTGGATTATCATTGCAGTTCTAGTGGTTGCAGCAGCGGTAGCAGCAGTGTTTGTTTTGCATCGCTCAAAGACAATCAATGTAAATGATTACATGACTGTAGAATTCACAGGATATGATTCTATGGGTAAAGCAACAGTTACAATTGATGAGACATTCTGGGAAGATTTATATAGCAAATCTAGATTTGATGATAAATCAAAGGTGAAGAAGTCATTCACTTCGCACTATGGTCCAGCAGACTATATGGAAGAGGCTATTGGAAATAAAATCAGCTATGATGTTGATCCAGAGAAAAAGCTTTCAAACGGAGATGAGGTAACAGTCTCTTGGAAGGTTAAGGCTGATTCAATCGAAAAGAAATATGGCGTAAAGGTTGAGTACGAGGACGCAACATACACAGTAGAAAAGCTTGAAGAACTTAAAGAGTTCGATCCATTCGATGGAATCGAAATTTCTTATACAGGTATTGAAGGTGATGGTAAGGCATCTATCAAGGTAGTTAAGGAAGATGCAGTTTATAACGACTTCTCATATTCATCAAGCCAGAGCTACTACTTATCAGAGGGAGATATCATTACCGTAACATACGCACCATCATACAGCGAGGATGAGCTTGCTGAAATGTGTGCAGAGAAATATGGAATGGTTCCTACTGCTGTTACAAAGGATTACAAGGTAGAGGGCCTTGGTCATCTTCTTAAGGATTCTACAGAGATTACTGAGGAGAGCATGGGTTCTGTAATCGAAGATTGCGAAAAGAAGATTACTGATGTTTCTCGTCTCAGTTCAATGGAGGAAATGCAGAGTATTAAGTACTTAGGCTCATACCTTCTCCAGGAGGCAGATTACTCTGAAGGAAATGAAGTAATTGCTGTCTTCGAGTGCTCAGTGATGCTATCTGATTCAGATTCATTAGATACTGATTCATTTACATTCTATACATATGTTGAAATCAACAATGTTAGCATAAATGAAAAGGGTGAATGTGGTTACGAAAAGATTCTTGGTACAACAACCACAACAGTACAATACGAAACAAAGTTTGACAAAAAGTTTAATTACTATGGATATGAAAAAGAAGCCGATTGTAAAGCTGAAATTGAGGAAGCAATTGACTGGTATGTAAAGTACTATGGATTGGTTACTTCAAACACATTCGGTGAGGCTTTATAAGCCAGTTTAACTAACAAAGAAAGACTTCTCACACAGGTGTGTGAGAGGTTTTTTTTTATGCTGGTTTCGATTATAATAGAATAATCGAATTATTAAATCAGGAGAATTTGTTATGGGTTTATTTGACAAAAAGAAAAAAGAACAAGAGGTTAACACAAAGGCAGCTGAAAACCTCAATATCGAAGATACTGACGTGACTGACAAGGTAGATACTAGCAATAGATTCTTCGTATTGGTTGAGGGTGTCACATCAATGCTTGACGGAAATGGAAGCATTATTTCAGGACAGCTTTACGGCCAGCTCCACAAGGGTGACCAGGTATATTTATATCAGGCCAATGCACAGGTTGCAGAATGCGAAATTCAGGCTGTTGAAGCTCTTGTTGAAGAAAAGACTTCAATCGTAGATGAGGCAGAGAACACATCAGTTTCTCTACAGCTCAATCTTCCAGACGAGGTGGCAGTTCGTAAGTATGCTGTCATCACAAATCTTAAGCCACAGGAAAAGGTGGACCCAAGGGTTTCTATCGAAAATCCAGCATTAGCAGGAATTATTAATGGTATGGTTAAGTTTGGCAAGGATAATGGCTTCCATGCAACACTTGCTTACTGGCTCAGCCATGGTCATTTCATTACACCAATCAAAATGGATATTGAGCCTGAGCTCAATGAAAATGGTGTTGCAAAAATCAGCAAGGATACAAAAATCGGATTCTATATGCTTAAGTCTCAGATTAAGCTTACTGGCACACCAGAGGATAAAGATAGCTTAGTACTTCCACTTTTTACAGACTGGGCATCACTTCGCAGATGGAAGAATCTTGCAAAGGATGGACAAAGAGTACATACTCAAATCCTTTCATTCCAGGATGTATACGGAATGCTTAAGCGTGGAAATGTATATTCAGGAATTGCTGTTAATCCATTTAACGAAGTTCCATGTACACTTCCAATTCCTTATTTGGACACTATCACAAACACACCGGGCTACAAAAACGATTTCGGAATCAAGGAAAATGGAGCAGGCGCTGTTCAGGAGCAGAAGATTCCAGCAGGAAAGAGAATCCTTCTTGGTGTTCCAAAGGAGACAGAAGAGGTTGTTGCTATTCGTAGCAAGCTTGAGGAATATGGACAGAATCACGATGATATTAAATCTATCAGCTTCCTTACAAAGGTTGAAGAGGATACAAAGGTTGTTCGCCATCTAGTAGTATTGGAGTTTCCAGAGGGGTACGAAACAGAAAATATGAAGCAGCATATGGAAGCAATCTACAAAGAACTCAATCCGCTTGCACAGGAAATCAAGCAGATTGAATATGCAATAAAGGGGCGCATAAAGGCTATCGATGATGTAGTCGAGCAGCATGAGCAGCAGATGCTGATATATAGAGCGGAGAAATAGTAGGCTTGTTATCGTAACCAGCGTCGTATAGGGGGGATTAAATAATGAAATTAGATGTTAAGAAGACGGTGCAAATGGGGTTTGCATTTCTTTCGATTTGCGCATTTTGGCAGATGTACAACGCACTGATTCCGCTTGTACTCACTAGCACATTTCATCTTAATGAGACCATATCAGGGGTGATTATGGCTATGGATAATGTGCTTGCACTTTTCTTACTACCAATGTTTGGTGCTATATCAGATAAGTGCAAAAGCAAGATGGGCAAGCGTAAGCCATTCATTCTTTTTGGAACTATCGCAGCAGTTATTCTTATGATGCTGCTTCCAATTGTTGATAACAGCTACTTTGCTAATCCAACAATCGAAAAAGAGATTCTATTTATTGGAATACTTGGTGCACTTCTTGTGGCAATGGGCACATATCGTAGCCCAGCTGTTGCTCTTATGGCAGATTGTACTATCAAGCCATTCCGTTCAAGGGCCAATGCCATCATTAATCTGATGGGAGCCATAGGAGGAATCATTTATCTTGGGGTTGCAGCAGTGCTATATCCTGCTTCAAAGATAAAGAATTTGGAGCACGTAAATTACATGTTGGTTTTTGCAGTAGTAGCAGGAATCATGCTTGTGTCTCTTTGCATTGTAATGATTACTGTAGATGAGGTGGCACTTAACAAACAGGTAGAAAACTATGAGCTTCTTCATCCAGAGGAAGTGTTTACAATAGAGGATGAATCTGGAAATGAAGTGCTTCCAAAGGAAGTAAAGCGTTCATTAGTATTTTTACTTATTTCAGTAGCGTTATGGTTCATCGCATACAATGGCATGGAGACATGGTTTACAACATATGCCGTCAGGATGTGGGATATGGCGCTTGGAGATGCTTCGTTATGTCTTCTTGTAGCTACAGCAGGTGCTATTGTTTTCTTTATACCATCAGGTATTGTGGCATCTAAAATAGGCAGAAAGAAAACAATTCTTCTTGGAATCGTAATTCTGGGAGGAAGTTTTTTTGCAGGTTTCATGTTTACACTGATTCACCCAAGCTTTTCGCCATTGCTTTATGTTCTTTTTGCATGTGTAGGTATAGGTTGGGCGTTTATCAATGTAAATTCACTTCCAATGGTTGTAGAAATGTGTAAGGGTTCAGATATCGGAAAATTCACAGGATACTACTACACATTCTCAATGGCAGCCCAAATCGTCACTCCAATTGTTGCAGGATGGCTGCTCTTACATGTGGGATATATCACACTTTTCCCATATGCTACCGTATTTGCGATAATGGCATTTATTACAATGATGTTTGTAAAACATGGAGATGGAAATGTGGAGGCTAAACGCGGCTTGGAAGCTTTTGAAGATATGGATTGATGTTACAAAAGCAAGGAAAAGAGGTAATAAACCAATGAATAAACCATTAGTATTTGCTCACAGGGGAGCCAGTGGCTATTTCCCTGAAAACACTATTCCTGCCTTTAAAGAGGCAGTTAGAATGGGGGCAGATGGAATAGAGCTTGATATACACAAAACAAAGGATGGCCAGCTTGTTGTCATTCATGATGAAAAAATAGACAGAACATCTAATGGTAAGGGAGATGTTAAGGACTTCACTTTGGAGGAGCTTAGAAAATTCAATTACAATGCAACTCATCCAGAGTGTAAGGAAGCACCGATTCCTACCATGAGAGAGGTGTTCGAGCTTATTAAGCCAACTAATCTAATAATCAATATTGAGCTTAAAACCGGAATTGTTTTTTATGAGGGGATAGAGGCAGATATTCTTGCCATGACCAAGGAATTTGGCATGGAAGACAGAGTAATCTATTCATCCTTCAATCACTATAGTGTTATGAAAATAAAGGAGCTTGATCCTACTGCAAGGACAGGATTCCTCTATATGGATGGTACACTTAATATGCCAGAGTACGGCAAGGAACATGGTGTGGAGGCATTGCACCCTGCTCTTTATAATGTACAGTATCCTAATTACGTACAGAGATGCCATGAGCTTGGATTGAAAATCAACACATGGACTGTAAATTCTAAGCAGTATATGCACATGGCATGTGAAATGGGATTGGATGGAATCATCACAAACTATCCAGATAAGGCATTAGAAATAGTAAACAGCTACAATTGGGACTAAAATGAAATTTGAAGATATATTTATTAAGGAACAGGATTTTGCCAACACTATGAAGGGCAAAGTCCTTCCTTTTCTAAAGGATAAAACAAAAGAAGGGTATTTTGAGAATAAAGATGGTATGCAACTGCACTATGCAATGATGGTGCGCCCAGATGAAAAGGCATCCATCGTTATTTCACATGGCTACTGCGAATTCACAACCAAGTATTCTGAGATGCTATATTACTTCTATCAGATGGGATACTCTGTGTTTATTTTGGATCACAGAGGACATGGCCTTTCTGATAGAGAAGTGGAAGGTTATTACAAAATTCACGTAAATAGTTTTCAGGATTACATTTCAGATTTTAATGAATTCATTGAAAAGATAGTTAGGCCGGAAAGTGTTACGGAGCGTTTGATTCTATTTGCCCATTCCATGGGTGGTGGAATTGGAGCATTGTACTTAGAGCAATACCCAGATGTGTTTAAAAGAGCTATTCTTTCCTCACCTATGATAGAGCTTTCTACTGGTGATACCAGCAAGGTAATTGTTAAGATGTTAGCTCTGCTATCGTATATACCATTCTTAAAAAAGAGATATTTGCCGGGGTATCATGATTATGATCACACTTTCAAATATCCTAGATGTTCAGCTTTATCAAAGGCGAGATATACATTCCAATACGAGGAGAGAGAAAGAGAGAAGCATTATCGTACAAACGGATGTACCTTTGGCTGGTCCAGAGAAGCATTTAATGTTTCTAAAAAAATTCTAAAAAACGCAAGCCTAGTAAAAATTCCTGTTATAATAATGCAAGCAGCGATGGATACCTTGGTAATGCCAGAGGCTCAAAACGAATTTGCAAAGCGGGCACAGAACTGTCAGCTTAAAAGATTCGAAGGTAGCAAACATGAAATATTTAATGCAACAGATGACATTATCCTTGAGTATTACAACGAAGTATTTAGTTTTATGCAGGGTTTAGAATAGGAGTTAGCAATGTCAGATAAAGATTTTAGAGAATTTGACCCAGATGAGAAATCTACTACAGATATCTCAGACGAGGTTATAGAGGAAGTTACAGGTCAGGAAATAAATAAGGATAAGGCAGACCACGAGGATAAGCCTACCGAGTTTTGCTATATCTGCCACAGACCAGACAATATCGCAGGCCCATTAATTAAAATGGCACCTGGAATGAGCGTATGCCGCGATTGTATGCAGCACACATTCGATTCTATGGGTGGATTTGGTTTCGGCGGAGGAGACAATTCAAAGAGCAATGTTGATATGAACAAGATTCCTAACATCAGCTTTTTGAACCTTGGAAGCCTCTTCGGTGAAGGACCAAAGGTCAAGAACGCACACGGCGCTACAAGCCAAAAGGCAGAAGATAGACCTGCACCAGCAATCGACATCAACAATATCATTCCACCTCACAAAATCAAGGCTATGCTTGATGAGTATGTGGTCGGTCAGGATTATGCTAAAAAGGTTATGTCTGTTGCTGTTTATAACCATTACAAGCGTGTTGCTACAGGCACAATGGATGATATCGAAATCGAGAAGTCAAATATGCTTATGCTTGGACCTACAGGTTCAGGAAAGACGTATCTTGTTCGTACATTAGCACGTCTTTTGGATGTACCTCTTGCTATCACAGATGCCACATCTCTTACAGAAGCAGGCTATATTGGCGATGATATTGAATCAGTAGTTAGCAAGCTTCTTGCAGCAGCCGGAAACGATGTTGAGCGTTGTCAGCAGGGAATCATTTTCATCGATGAGATTGATAAGCTTGCAAAAAAGAAAAATACAAATCAGCGTGATGTAAGTGGCGAGTCTGTACAGCAGGGAATGCTCAAGCTTCTTGAAGGTGCAGATGTTGAAGTACCTATCGGAGCTTCAAGCAAGAATGCTATGGTGCCTACCACTACAATCAACACACGCAACATTCTATTTATTTGCGGTGGCGCTTTCCCAGCTATGGATGAAATTATCAAGGCCCGTCTTAACAAGCATTCATCAATGGGATTCATGGCAGATCTTAAGGATAAATACGACGATGACAAAAATATCCTTCAAAAGGTTACAGTGGAGGATTTAAGAGAGTTCGGTATGATTCCAGAATTTATCGGACGTCTTCCAATCGTATTTGCTACAGAGATGCTCGATGAGGATATGCTTGTTCGTATCCTTAAGGAGCCAAAGAATGCAATTATCAAGCAGTACCAGAAGCTTCTTGAGCTTGATGAGGTTAAGCTTGACTTCGAAGATGAGGCCCTCCATGCCATTGCAAGAAAGGCTCTTGATAAAAAGCTTGGAGCAAGAGGTCTTCGCTCTATCATAGAGGAATTCATGCTGGATATCATGTATGAGATTCCAAAGGACGATAATATTGGTCAGGTAATCATCACTGAGGATTATATAGAGAAAAAGGGTGGTCCTAGAATCCTGGTTAGGACAACAGGAATGATACCTGAAAAAGCAGCTGCTAATTAAGAACTTACTGTTATGTAACTCCCGTATTAATTGGTGTTAACAGGCATTAAGTAACGAAAATAAAAATTTGTTCAAAATATTCGGACATTTTCTTTACTTTGAATAAGTGTTCTGTTAAACTAAGTTTAGTCGAGTAAAGCTCGGCAAGTAATATATTGGAGGTACTTTAGCATGAGCAAAGGTACAGTTAAGTGGTTCAACAATTCAAAGGGCTACGGATTTATCTCAGACGAAGCTGGAAACGATGTATTCGTTCACTTCAGCGGCATCAACTCAGAGGGATTCAAGACTCTCGAAGAAGGTGCTACAGTTGAGTATGAAGTAACTGATGGGGCAAAGGGACCACAGGCTGTTAACGTAACAGTTGTACGTTAATCAATTTTTTAATCATTAATCTATTTTTCGGATACCTTTGGTTATGTTATGAAAAACAAGCTTTAAGGCAATACAAAAAAGATTAAGGGGAGAGGCAGTGTAAGAAATTACGCTGCCTTGTTTTTTTAAGGAGAAAGTTTGAAAAGGTTTATACACACTATTGTTAATTTAATAGCTGCGTTGTTGATAATGACAGGTCTGTTTATTGCAGTTTGTTTATTTCTCAGCTTTACCAAAGAGGACTTTGATTTAGAGGGGCTTACTAGCGTTAGAAGTGTTTCAGATTTAGTTGATTGGTATCATGGGGAATCAATGGAAGCAATGATTGGAGAGCCAGTCATTGTGGAGTCTGTATCCTATGACAGATATGTATATCAGACAATGTCAGAAGAGGAACAGGAAACCTACGATCAGATATATGATTGCATCATAAACTACAAGGACAAGGTCACTCTTTCCACAAAGGATAAAGACGTGCTAGCCAAGGCCTATGAGGGAGTGATGGCAGACTACGGTAATCTGTTTTGGATAAGTGGCTATCAGTACAACACTTATGCATCTGGTAGCAATATCTTAGGACTGGAATTTGAGCCTAAGTACACCATGAATCAGGAGCAGAGGGATGTTTACCAGGTGAAGATAGATTCTGTTGTGGCTGATTGGCTGTATGGAATTAATCCAGAAGCTAGCGATTTTGACAAGGCGCTGTATGTTTTTGAAACCTTAATAGAAAAGGTAGATTATGACGCAAATAGTCAGGAAAATCAGAATATCTTAAGCGTATTTATTTATCAGTCTACTGTTTGTCAGGGATATGCAGATGCAGCTTGGTATCTGCTGGATCAGCTTGGCATCAAGAGTACTATAGTTACAGGAACAGCCAACAATGAAAGCCATGCATGGAATTTGGTTTATTTGGACGATGCCTACTACTATATGGACGTTACATGGGGAAATAGCAAATACCTTGATGACAACAATGACACATCAAAAAGGATAAACTATGCTTATCTTGCCATGACAACTGAGGAAATCAGCCAAAATCACGTTATAACATCATCATTTGAAGTGCCAGAATGCTTATCTAATGCTGATAATTATTTCGTGAAAAAAGGTCTTTATTACGACTGGTTTGGGGTTGATGCTATCGGTGCACGATTGGCAGAGTCATATAATGCTGGAGATGACGAGATATCATTAAAGTTTAGCAATTCTGATTTATACACCAGAGTATTGACTTATTTCTTTGATGAAAAACACATTTCCGACTATATACAAGAGCTACAGTCCGTTTATTATTTATTGGACGAAAACTCAAATGTAATAACAATAAAATGGAGATAATACACATGTGGTTTTAAAAACTACATGTTGAATTAATAAAAACTATTTACGTGGAACAATAGGGGTGCTATAATAAGTACCACGGAGGAATTGTATACCATGTATAGAGTTATTATTGATAGTTGTGGAGAGTTAACAAAAGAAATGCAGGAGGATGGACATTTTGTTAACGTCCCTCTCACTCTGGAGGTAGGAGATCAGCAAATCATAGATGACGAGAGTTTTGATCAGGCATCATTCTTAAAAGCTGTTGCAGAATGCAGCACATCTCCTAAATCAGCCTGCCCTTCACCAAATGCCTATATGGTAGAGATGGAGTGCGACGCAGAGCGAATCTACATTGTTACACTTTCAGCACAATTATCTGGTTCATATAATAGTGCATGCTTAGCAAAGGATTTATACGAAGAGGACGATGAGTCAAAGCAGATATATGTGTTTGATTCAAAGTCAGCATCCATTGGTGAAACACTTATCGGTCTTAAAATCGCCGAGTGTGAAAACAAAGGAATGTCCTTTGAAGAGGTAGTAAAAACAGTTGAAGAATACATTGCAGGGCAGCATACATTCTTCGTTCTTGAGACACTTGAAACTCTTAGAAAGGCAGGTCGTCTTTCTAATCTTAAGGCAGCTATTGCCGGCACATTAAATATCAAGCCTGTTATGGGTTCTACTGACGAGGGCAGCATTCAGCAGCTTGGTCAGGCCAGAGGCATGGTAAAGGCCTTGGATAAAATGGGCCAGTGTCTTGTAGACGTTACAGAAAACTGCGAGGAAAAGATTCTTGCAATATCTCATTGCAACTGTTTAGAGCGTGCTTTATCATTAAAGGAAAAAATGGAGTCTATGGCTAAGTTCAAGGAAATCTTCATTGTTGATACACGCGGCGTCAGCAGCATGTATGCCAATGACGGAGGCTTGATAATGGTCATTTAATTGCAATGACATACGAAGAAATAGTTTTTACAATTGATAATAAACGCCGATTTGGCAAAGCATGTGGAAGAGATGTAACAAAGGAGCTAATGAAAGCTCTGGACTATCCTGAAAAGGATTTACATATCATTCACATTGCTGGAACCAACGGTAAAGGTTCAGTAGCAGCTTTTGTGAGTAGTATCTTACAGGCTGCTTCTTTTGCATCTAAGGATCATTTTAAGGTAGGTCTTTTCACATCACCTCATCTTATTGAGTACACAGAGCGTATTCAGATTGATGGAAAGCAGATTTCTAGAGAAGATGTTACAAGACTGGGTGAACGCCTGTTATCACTGGAGTTGAATCTAGAACCAACTATGTTTGACTACTGGTTAGCTATGGCAATGCTCTATTTCAAGGAGCAAAATGTTAAATATGTGGTGCTTGAAACTGGTCTTGGAGGAGCAAAGGATTCAACCAATGGATTGAGTGTAAAGCCAGAGGTTTGTGCAATCACCTCTATCGGTTTGGAACATACTCAGTACCTGGGAAATACACTTGGAGAAATTGCAGGTGAGAAGGCGGGTATCATTAAAATAGGTGTGCCTGTTGTTATCGGTGAGATGCCTAATGAAGCCAGTGAGGTTATAATAAACAAGTGTAAGGAACTTGGCTGCCAGTACACTTTGGCAGGTGAAGTTTCGAAGGATAAAAAGCTAGGACTATTTGGAAATTATCAGAGAAAAAACGCTGCGGTAGCAATAGAGACTGTAAAAAGCCTGGGCTTGGCTATTAATAATCAGAACATTGATTCAGGACTTGCAAAAGCAGTTTGGCCTGGAAGGATGCAAATCATATCTGAGCATCCTTTTATAATGGTGGATGGAGCTCATAACCCATCTGGAGTGCAGGCTTTATATGAAAGCTTGCGTACAGAATTTCCAAAGGAAAAAATATCATTTATAATGGCAGTAATGGCAGACAAGGATTATTTGTCTATGGCAAAAATCATGGCTCCTATTGCCCAAAGGATTTATACAGTTACGGTTGAGTCGGATAGGGCTTTACAGGCCAAGGAATTGGCTGATGCAATAGGAGAGCTTGGTATAGATGCAAAATCCTGTGATTCCTATCAGGATGCCTTAAATCAGGCTCTGTTGCAGGATGAAAAGGTTGTTGCATTTGGTTCGTTGTATTTTATAGGTGAAGTGCTTGGCATGAAAGGATGAGAATATGTTTCGAACTAGACAAGAGGCGTTACAGCAGCTTGGATTGGCTCCAAACGCTACAGAGGTTCAGATAAAAAATGCATATAAGGATTTGGTTAAGAGATTCCATCCTGATGCCACTGGAAGTGCGGATACCACTGCCTACAACAAAATCGTAGAGGCGTACAAGTACCTTCAGGTGGACAATGATGGCAAGGCTCTTGTTCACAGCAAAGTCCTTGGTAAGACAAGCAAACGCTCAACAGCTAGTAATGCAGATTATGCTGCATTCCAAAAGAAAGCTGCTAGGCAAAAGCAGCGAAAGGCAGAGGAATTCGAGCAAAAGCAGAAGGAATTCTCTGCAAAGGTAAAGAAACAGGATGAAGATTATAAACGTGCAATGGATGCCATAGATGCTATCCGCGTTGCACGAGCAATACAGTCCATGGTATGGGCTAATGGTTTAGGAAAAGATGAAGGAAGTAATAAAGAATAAAAAAGAAAGTATATTTTGGTCGGTAGTGGTGGTAGCTTTACCAACTATGCTAGAGCAGATTCTATCTGTACTTATGCAATATGTTGATACTGCCATGGTAGGCCGTCTCGGTGCCAATGCTACAGCAGCTGTGTCTACCTCTACCACAATCACATGGTTAGTAGGCAGTATGCCATATGCTTTTGGTGTTGCTGTAATGACACTTATTGCACAAGCGATTGGAGCAGGCGAAGAGCACAAGATAAAGCTTGTGGCTAAGCGAAGCTTAGTATTTGCTCTGGGAGTAGGTGCTGTGCTAGAGGTTATCTGCCTTGCGCTATCTCCATTTGTTGCCACTTGGATGGGGGCAGAAGAGGCAATTAGGCCTGCAGCTACACGATACTTTTTCTGGATATCAGTACCAGTAATTTTAAAGTCGGTACAGTACATTTTGGCATCTGCAATCAGAGCCACAAAAGACACAAAGACACCAATGGTTATCAGCATTTCTATTAATGCTGTAAACCTTGTGTTGGATTATATATTCATATACATGTTAGGACTTGGAGTAGATGGAGCTGCCTATGCTACCTGTATATCAGCAGCCTTAGGTGGAATACTCACATTAATCGTGTTCTTCAAGAATCCGTTGTTGTCATTTAAGGGAAATCTTTTCGAGGAAGACAAAGAGACTACTCAGAAGATGTGGAAGCTATCTCTTCCAATTTTGCTAATAAATGTTGCATCAACATCAGGCTATGTTGTTTTTGCAGGATTAGTATCACACATGGGTACGATCATCTTTGCGGCACACAGTATTGCAGTTGGTGCAGAGGAGCTGTTCTATATAGGTGGATATGGCTTCAAATCCGCAGCGAATACTATGGTTGGAATTGCCTATGGCGAGCAGAACCACGAAAAGTATCATGCTGTGTGCGTCAGCAGTATAGTTTGTACCCTTGCAGTTATGACGCTCAGCGGTGTTTTGCTATTCATTTTTGCAGAAACATTGATGGGATTTTTCACTACAGATGCCAGCGTTATTGCGCTGGGCACTACAGTTCTCAAGATGGTCGCATTCAGCGAACCTTTCTACGGAATGTATGTAATCTCAGAAGGTATTTATTATGGACTTGGCAAAACCAAGTATCCATTTGTAATAGAATTCGGTGGTATGTGGCTTGTAAGAATACTTGCCACATACCTCGGAATTCATTTCTTCAACCAGGGACTGGTTTATGTTTGGACTTGTATGATTGCTGACAATGTAATCAAGGCAACCTTGCTTACACTGCCGCTCCCTCGCCTTTGGAGACAGGTCGATCATTTCTCTGAATAGTTGTAACTTTGATTTCTTCTGCTGGTAATTCCACCTGGAAGAATCGTACGTTTTCAGTAAGAGCTTCAGCAATTGCCTGGAGCTCATTTGCTTGTTCTACAACAGCTGTCATTGATTCATCAAGCTGTGATAGTGATGCACTGGTTTCTTCGGTAGATGCTGCATTCTCCTGTGAAATAGAAGATAGAGAATCTACAGACTGAAGAATATTATTCTTACCGTCATCCACATTCTTTACAAGCTCAACAATCTGATTATTGCCAGCTTCGGTTTCCTGAAGCAGGTTAAGCATTTCATCAAATGATACGCTCATTTCTTCGAGAGCAGCGGCCTCAGTAGTGGTTGCTGCTTTTATTTCTTCAGCAAGCTGTTTATTGTTCTCAGAATAGTGTGTAATTGTTGATAACATGCCTGTAATTTCACCTGCAAGTGTATTTGTTTCCTCTGCCAGGTTCTTGATGTTATCTGCAACAACTGCAAATCCACGGCCGGCTTCTCCTGCACGTGCTGCTTCGATAGAAGCATTAAGGGCTAGAAGGTTTGTCTGGCTTGAAATGTTGATGATACCCTCTGCAGCAGCAGAAATCTGGGATACAACGTTTGCGGTCTCACCAACAGAATCTGAAACCTCGCTAGCAACTGTATCTGTATTTTGATCCTGAATCTTTATCTGCTCAAGCATCTCTTTCAACTTAGAAGACTTGTCATATACCATCTGGCCGTTTTCAAGGTTGTTATTTGCTGATTCAAGAACCTTATCAACAGCTTCACCGATTTCTATTGTGATAGCAGAAGCATTGCTAACATCCTGTGCCATAGCGGTAGCACTTTCTGCAATATCATAAACAGCAGAATTGATGTTGTTTGTTGTCTGCTGAGAAGCGGAAAGGTTGTCCTTTGCAATTTCTGCCTTTGAATTAACATCCTGAGCGTGGTCAATAACTCTTACAAGAGCATTTCTCAAATCGTGACGCATTGACTCAAGTGAGTTGCCGATGGCGTTGAAATCACGAATAAATGAGTTTGGACGTATCTTTGTGACAAAATCACCGCCAGAGATTATATCAACAGAAGCTCTAATGTTCTTAAGGTTTTTATTAATAGTCATGATTATGAAAATTGAGAAGAGTAAAAGTATGAGTGAAATCACGACAAATACACCAAGTGTTATAAGGATTGCGATAGTAGCATTTGTATGGTTATATTCTCTTTCCTGCTCAGCCCAAAGCTCAACAATATCGCTCATTTCAGATAGAGCATTGCGGGCTGCTGAAAAGTGATTAATCCAAGTAATGAAATCGCCCTGGCCTGTAACAAAGTCATAGTCCTTTTCCCATAGAGCATAGTTAGTGTTGAAATCATCGTAGAGAGTAGACATTGTGTTGCCGTTTTCAGATGTTACCTGATTCCACAGATAGTCATTTGTCTTGGCAAGCTCTACAGCCTCATTTACACGCTCTAAAACTTCCGCATTGTTTTCCTCTACCTCATCAAGGTAGCGCTGCGCAGTAGCGTTATCTACGTAGCGTTCATAAGCGTTGTATTGAGTTCCAGCTAACTGTGCCTGGTAAAAATCACGATCCGCATTTGTAAGAAGGTTGCTTATTGAATATAAGGTGTCAAAATAGACCTTTTCGTCTTGAAGCATGATTTCTGACTGGCGGTATCCGCTTACAAGATTACTGATTAATAAAGCAACAATAAGGGGAAGCACCATTGTGAGCAATAGTGCATTTAGGCTGAATCCAGCCCTAGACTTTTTTTCCATAATACATTAATCTCCTTCTCATAATTATGTATACAATAATCTAGTGAGTAGCTCCATTTTACTATGTTTTTCGACATTTTTGTTGCATTTTATAACCTTTTTTAGAAAATAGGTTATATTCACAAAAATTATGTGAAAAAATTGTTGACATATAACAATAATCATGATAAAGTGCTCTAGGTTTAGTAATGATATATTTTGACTAGGTTTTATTGTGAGGTGAAATATGGAACTTACAACACTTAATAAAGAGTACAAATTACTTCGTGAAGAGAGTAATGAAAAATTTATAAAGATGACTCAGCTTGAGCCAGAGATTAATGTGGTTGAGGAGTACTGGATTACATCAGATCATACATTAGGAAATGCTAGATGCTATTTCGATTCATACGAAATGAGCATTGAGTACGCCTTGGACAGAGTTGATTACAGAATGACTCTTAACGCTGATGGCCAGAAGCCATTCATCATCTTAGTAAATGGCAAGACAATCAACACTAAGGGACAGCTCGAATCTTTCCTCAACGGTGATTTCGAAATCAAAGCTGACAACATCGTAGAAAGCAACGTACGTCGTCTTTATTCATAATAGTGTAACGAAAAAACAGCCTGTTACGACTACAAGCCTACTGATTTCTCCGCTCGGCGGGAATGCCTCGCTTGAGAAATAGTAGAGCTTGATGTCTACAGGCTGTTTTTAATTTACTCTATGATAATAAAGACGACGCCGCTACATTAACGGCTAGCCATTATCCGAAGTAGCGCTTGAGGAGACCTTCGAGTGCCTTACCGTGACGAGCTTCGTCGCGAGCCATCTCGTGTACTGTGTCATGGATTGCATCAAGGTTGTTCTTCTTTGCACATTTTGCAAGATCGAACTTACCAGATGTAGCGCCGTATTCACAATCTACACGCCAAGCAAGATTCTTCTTTGTAGAATCTGTCATATTAATTTCTAAGTCAGAACCAAGTAATTCTGCAAACTTAGCTGCATGCTCAGCTTCTTCAAAAGCAGCTTTTTCCCAATATAAACCAATTTCAGGATAACCTTCTCTATGAGCTACACGAGCCATGCAAAGGTACATACCAACCTCTGAGCACTCGCCCTCGAAGTTAGACTTGAGCTGCTCGAAAATATATTTCTTATCTTCATCAGAAATCTCAGGATTATTCTTAACTGTAGAAGCGTATACACCGAATTCGTGCTCAGCAGCGAGTGTAAGCTCTCCTTCAACCTTCTTAAACTTATCGCTCTTTGCATGGCAGATAGGGCACTCCTCTGGTGGATTCTCGCCTTCATAAACATAACCGCATACAGAACAAACATACTTTGCCATAATTAGACTCCTTTCACATTAACCATTGTTATTTGTTTCATTATTAATTACACAATCCTTGCAAATGCCTGTGAATAAAAGTGAGGCCTGCTCGACTGTGCCAATTCCGGCGCTAGATGCTGCAAGAATTTGATCTACACTAGGAGTAACATCTACATCCATCAGCCTGTGACAGCATCTACAAAAGTAATGACTGTGAGCTGAGGTATCAGCATCAAAGTGGTCGATTCCATCGCCAGTTGAAATCTTTCGTACTTCTCCTAAATCCACGAGAAGAGTGAGATTTCTATAAACCGTTCCAAGACTGATTTTTGGATTTTCCTCCCTAACATGCTGATAAATAACATCTGCTGTAGGGTGCTCCTTGGTAGACATTAAATATTCTTTTATGGATTCTCTTTGTCTACTATAATTCATAAAATGCACCTGCCTTTTAAAACTACATTGGCAAAATCAATAATGATTATCTATATAATATCATGTAGATGTGAAAAGTCAATATAAAAATAGTAATAATTACTATTTTATAAAACTAATTTTAGTTAGTCTAAAAATTCCTTGAGCTCTCAATAGAATAAAAAAAATCCCGAATCCGTTTGGATTCGGGATTTCTTTATGCTTTAAGTGTAATATATCCTACATTTTTTAGATTGTTCATGTATACGCTAAGGCGCTCATAAAGTGGCTCAGCTTCTTCACCGTACTTTTCTTTGACAAGCTGTCCAATTTCGTAAACAGATCTATTGCCATCAATACAAGTGAAAATGTAGCTACCCATTCCTTCAAGATGTATGTGGGAGATAGCTGGCTTATGGAAAAACTTCTGAGCAATACGATTTGTAATGCCTGTGTTTTCCATATCAACTATAACTTCACCAGATTCATCTGTAGTCCAGGTAAGTCCATCTTTAATTTCGAATACATAATCTAAAAAGTTGTCTGATTTATTATTTTTCATTTTTCTTTCCCTTAGCAGCATACCAAACTGCAGCAACTACAAGAGCTAAAAGGATGAAGGCCTGAACGTTTCCTGATGGAATAATAGATGAAAGGTTCATCTTATCAAGAAGGCCTGTTACAGCGAATATTGCAAGTAATACACCGACGATACCTTCACCAGCAATAAGACCTGAGCAGAAGAGGATACCCTTTCCGTTTTCGTTCTTTGCTGCGCGCTTCTTGTCTGTGAAAAGTCTTACAAGACCACCGAGCATGATTGTAGATGAAAGCTCAAGTGGAAGGTAAAGACCGATAGCAACTGGAAGTGCACCGATACCAAGAATCTCAACAGCGATTGAGATAAATGCACCAATAAAGATAAGTGCCCATGGAAGGTTTCCATTCATAACACCTTCGATAATCATCTTCATCATTGTAGCCTGTGGAGCTGCAAGAGCGTCTGTACCAAAACCGTAAGCAGAGTTAAGAAGAATCATAACACCACCGATTGCAAGAGCAGCTGCGATAGTACCCATGATTTCACCGTACTGCTGCTTCTTAGGTGTAGCACCAAGGATGTAACCTGTCTTAAGATCCTGTGATGTATCACCAGCCATACAAGCTGCGATACAAATGATAGAACCGATTGCGATAGCACCCTGCATACCGTGAGCACCTGTATCACCAGCAACCTTTAAGCAGATTGTAGCAATAAGGATAGTAGCAATTGTCATACCTGAAACAGGGTTGTTTGAGCTACCTACAAGACCAACCATACGTGAAGAAACGGCACTGAAGAAGAAACCGAATACTACGATAATGATAGCACCAAGCAATGAAACTGGTACAGCAGGTACAAGCCAGATAGCAATGATAAGTACTACGATAGCACCAAGTACAAATCTGATATCCATATCAAGAGCTGTTCTTTCGTTTGTTGTAGCACCAGCATTCTTAATGCTCTTGATTGAATCCATAAATGTCTTAACGATAAGTGGAAGTGTCTTGATAAGGCTGATAATACCAGCAGAAGCAACGGCACCTGCACCAATATACTTAATGTAGCTTGCCCAGATAGCTGAAGCACCGCCTGTAGCATAAAGCTCTGCAACAGAAACGCTAGCTGGATACATAACGATGTCGCCACCAAATGTAACGATAGCTGGGATAAGAACGAACCATCCGATTACACCACCGGCGAACATGTAAGCTGAAATACGAGCACCGCAGATATAACCAACTGAAACAAGTGCTGGATAAACTTCTGCAGAAAGCTCTGTCTTTAAAGCGTCAAGCTTGAGTGTAACTACACCCTGGATAGCATAGAAACCATCTACAAGAAGCTTTACTACAGCACCAATTCCCATACCGATGAAAACTGATTTAGCTGAAGAGCCACCTTCTTCACCAGCAAGAAGAACCTCTGCACAAGCAGTTCCTTCTGGATAAGGGAGAACACCGTGCTCCTGAACGATAAGTGCACTACGAAGTGGAACCATGAAGAATACTCCAAGTAAACCACCAAATAAAGCGATTACAGTAATTGTAACAAGTGAAGGTGTTTCCATAACGCCTTCCTTTGCCCAAAGGAAAAGTGCAGGCATTGTAAAGATTGCACCTGCAGCAAGTGACTCACCGGCTGAACCAATAGTCTGAACCATGTTACTTTCAAGGATTGAATCCTTCTTTAAGATAACACGGATAACTGCCATAGAAATAACAGCTGCTGGGATAGAAGCTGAAACTGTCATACCAACTCTAAGTCCCAAGTAAGCGTTCGCTGCACCGAAGATTACAGCAAGAAGAAGACCCATAATAATAGATGTAAGAGTCATCTCTGGAGTTACCTTGTCAGCAGGAACGTAAGGTTTAAATTCCTGATTCATAATATTTTGTCTCCTTTAATAACAACAGTTTTTACATTATATATTCACTTTAAAGTGGATGCAAATTGATGTATTAAAGTATTAAAGCGCTAAAGTGCAACCGGTAAACCTTGAAACTTAAACGTTTTAGGCTAAAAAGTTCACTAATTGTTCACAAAATGCCTATAGACAAAACTGAGTTGTGAGACTATTATATAGAAGTTCGCTGTATAGACGATAAATTTATAGATGGGGAGGCATGAAAAAATGGCTATTGGTGAAATTATTACTTGCACAAGTCCTGAAGATTTGTACAGAAGAGCAGAGGACTTACTTCAAAAAGGAGTTAAAACAGTATTCGTTGCACGTAACACTTTAAAGGTTGTCAGCGTTACTACAAAATAAATCCGAAATGCATGGGCCGATGGAATTATCCATCGGTCTTTTTATATTGTTGATTTAATTTTACACTTTAACTTACTAAAGCAATATGATAGAATGAATCACATGATAAGTTTTGGGTAAAGGAGAAGAGATATATGAAAAAGAAAGTCTTATCGATGGTTTTAAGTATGGCTATGGCAACTGCAATGTTAGTTGGTTGTGGCGCATCTTCAGATAATAACGAGTCAACAACTACTGAAGAGGCTACAACATCAGCTGAGGGGCAGGTTTATAAGGTTGGTATTGTTCAGTATGTAGACGATGCTTCTTTAAATCAGATTGTAGCCAATATTGAGTCACAGCTTGATTTGCTTGCAAAGGAAAACGGATGCACATTTGAGTACGAAGATTACTATTATAATGGCAATGCGGATTCAACAACAATCAACCAGATTGTTACTGAGCTTATCAATGATGAAGTGGATGTGCTTGTTCCGATTGCAACACCTACAGCAATGATTTGCCAGGCAGCAACAGAGGACAATCAGATTCCTGTTGTATTTGCAGCTGTATCAGATCCAGAGGCAGCAGGCCTTGTAGAGAGCAATGATGCACCTGGTTCAAATGTTACAGGAACATCAGATGCGTTAAATACAGAGGCAGTTCTCGATTTAATGCTTGAGCAGAATAGAGACTTAGAAAAAGTAGGCTTACTTTACGACAAGGGGCAGGATTCATCAGCAGGACCAATCAAGGATGCAAAGAAGTACCTTGAGGCTGCTGGTATTGAATATGTTGAGAAGACAGGAAACACAAATGATGAGGTTATGCTTGCTGCAGATGCACTTGTTGCAGAAGGGGTAGAAGCAGTATTCACTCCAACTGACAACACTATCATGACAGCAGAGCTTGGAATCTATGAGAAGTTTATTGAAGCTGGAATCCCACATTACTGTGGTGCTGATTCATTCGCTCTTAATGGTGCTTACCTTGGCTATGGTGTAAACTATGCGACACTTGGCAAGGAGACTGCAAACATGGTTGCAGAAATCCTTGTAGAAGGCAAAGACCCAGCAACACTTCCTGTTAAGACTCTTGATAATGGAACAGCTACTGTTAACACTGAAACAGCAGCGGCTCTCAATCTAGATTATGATAAGCTTCGCGATATGTGCGATGGATTAGTTGAAGTGCAGACAGCGGAGGAATTTGATTAATGTCTAGTATTTTTACAGTGTCGATTTTTCAAAGTGCTTTAGAGCTAGGGTGTATATACGCCCTAGTTGCTTTGGCACTTTTTATTTCTTTTACAATACTTAATATTGCAGATTTAACAACAGATGGCTGTTTTACATTAGGTTGCGCCGTTGGTGCTATGGTTACTTTAGCTGGCCACCCATTTCTTGCGCTAATTGCTGCCATGGTGGCAGGTGCAATGGCTGGATTTGTTACAGCCTTTTTGCAGACAAAGCTTGGTGTAGAATCAATTCTTGCAGGTATCATTGTTAATACCGGGTTATATACAATAAACATTGCTGTTATGGGATTTTCTTCTATAGCAAACCTCTTTGGATGTGACACTTTATTTTCTATAGGAAAGGATACTCTCGGCGGCACATTCATTGGAGATTGGTACAAGGTTATTTTGGTAGCTCTTATTGTGGCGGTGATATCTTCTATTTTATGGTGGTTTCTTGGCACCACTTTAGGTATGTCTATTCGTGCTACAGGTGACAATGCAGATATGGTCAGATCATCATCTATCAATCCTACATTCACCATCACAGTAGGACTTTGCTTAGCAAACTCACTTACAGGACTTTCTGGAGCATTGATTGCCCAGTATCAAAAGTCAGCAGATATTAATATAGGAACAGGAATGGTTACAATAGCCCTTGCTTCCTTAATCATTGGTCAAACCTTGATTGGAAATAAGGGAAGCATGCTGCGCAGGATTTTAGGAACAATTCTTGGATCGGTGCTTTATCGTTTTATAGTTGCAATAGCTCTTAGACTTTCTGTACCAGCAGAGGCTTTAAAGCTTGTATCGGCACTTATCGTTGCTATTGCAATTGCGACTCCTTATGTAAAGAAAAAGGTTGCCCTTAAAAAGAGAGAGTTTGCCAACTATAGAGGAAGTGCAAAGGGGGAGGTATAGTAAATGCTGAAAATCGATAATATTTCTAAAACCTTCAACCCTGGTACAGTTAATGAAAAAGCTGCGCTAACAAATCTTTCTTTAGAGTTAAAGAATGGAGATTTTGCCACAATCGTTGGTTCAAACGGAGCTGGAAAATCTACAATGTTTAATGCAATTGCAGGCACATTTATTGTTGATGAAGGCAATATCTATTTGGATGATGAGGATATCACCTTCAAAAAAGAATATATGCGAAGCAGAGTCATTGGACATCTTTTCCAGGACCCATTAAAAGGCACAGCCCCTAATATGACCATAGAAGAAAATATGGCTTTAGCATATCTTCGCGCATCTCATTCTTCTGGAAAACTCTTTTCACGAATCAGTGCAAAGGATAAATCTCGATTTAGAGAACAATTATCCTTGCTTGGAATGGGACTAGAGGATAGAATGAAACAGCCGGTTGGTTTGCTTTCAGGTGGACAAAGACAAGCTCTTACACTTTTAATGGCTACATTTGTTACTCCAAAGCTTTTACTTTTAGATGAGCATACAGCGGCTCTTGACCCAGCCACAGCAGAAAAGGTTTTGGACCTTACAAAATCAATTGTTAAAGAGCAGGGCATTACTTGCCTTATGGTTACACACAATATGCATCAGGCATTGGAAGTTGGCAATCGTACACTTATGATGAATGCTGGTCACATTGTGTTTGATACAGAAGGAGAAGAGAGAGCCAAGCTTACGGTTGCAGATTTGTTAGAGAAGTTTAAAACCGGCGCTGGGGAAGAATTAGACAATGATAGGGTTTTACTTTCATAACTTTTATGCAAGTTACCACTTTAAATCGTTAAAGTGTTCTAGTATTATATAAGCTATATAAAATTTAGGAAGAGGAAATAATAATGAAAAAGGTAGTTAAATTTGGCGGAAGTTCACTAGCTGATGCAGGTCAGTTTAAGAAAGTTGGGGACATCATCCGTGCAGACGAAAACAGAGTATTCGTAGTTCCATCTGCACCAGGCAAGAGAAACAGCAAGGACACAAAGGTTACAGACATGCTTATTGCCACATACGAGGCAGCAAAGGCAGGCAAGGATGTTACTGAGAATCTTGCAGCTATAAAGGCTAGATACGATGAGATTATTACAGGTCTTGATTTAAAAGGCTTTTCTCTTGATGAAGATTTTAAGAAGATTGCCGCCGATATTAAAGAGGACCTTTCATTAGATTATTTAGCAAGCCGTGGAGAGTTCCTTAACGGTAAGATCATGGCAGAGTATTTGGGCTATGATTTCATCGATGCAAAGGATGTGATTTTCTTTAACGAAGAAGGACAGCTCAACGCATATAAAACAGAAAAGACAATGTCAAAGGCACTTGAGGAGCATCCACATGCTGTTATTCCAGGATTCTATGGATGTGGCAAGGATGGCAAGGTAAAGACATTCTCACGTGGTGGTTCCGATGTTACAGGTTCAATCGTAGCTGGCGCAGCAAAGGTAGATGTATACGAGAACTGGACAGATGTATCAGGCTTCTTGATTTGTGATCCACGTATTGTAAAGAATCCTGTTGCTATGCAGACAATCACATACAGAGAGCTTCGCGAGCTTTCATATATGGGCGCTTCAGTTCTTCACGAAGATGCAATTTTCCCTGTTCGTTCAGCTGGTATTCCAATCAACATCAAGAATACTAACAAGCCAGATGATGAAGGTACATGGATTGTTGAAAGCACAGGCCAGCGCAATGAATACGTTATTACAGGTATTGCTGGAAAGAAGGGCTTCTGTACAGTCCTTATTACAAAGTCTCTTATGAACTCTGAGGTAGGTTTCTGTAGAAAGGCACTTCAGGCATTTGAGGATAATGGAATCTGTATCGAGCACATGCCATCAGGTATTGATACGATGACTGTTGTTGTTCATGAGGATGAGTTCATTAACAAGGAACAGGCTGTAGTTTCAGCTATTCACAGAAACTGCTCACCAGATTCTATCGAAATCGAATCAGACCTTGCACTTATCGCAGTTGTAGGTCGTGGTATGAAAAACACTCGTGGTACTGCTGGTAGAATCTTTGCTGCACTTAGCCATGCTCATGTAAATGTTCGCATGATTGATCAGGGTTCTTCAGAGCTTAATATCATAATTGGTGTAGAAAATGCTGATTTTGAAGCAGCAGTAAAAGCTATCTATGATATTTTTGTAACTACCAAGCTATAATCTGACATATTTTACAAATTCTTATTAATATCAAAAAACTCTATTTTCATTATTGACTAAACAATTAAATTGTCTTATATTCTTGTTATTGGGGATGGAAAAAATCCCCAATAATCAAGATGCGCAACCAATTGCGCAACAACTTAATAATGTTTCAATTTTGGAGCTTTAGTTATTAGGCCGACTAAGGATTCAAAGCATGTAATGGAAAGGGAGGTTCTATTCATGAAAAGAATGGGGAAGGTGACAAAACGAATTGTCACAGTCTGCATTGCTTTTGCTATGTTACTAGGATTACCTGGTGCAAATCTAGCAATGCTATCAGAAAATGGCCTAAACACAGTTCAGGCCGCATCAAAGGTCAGCAGAGAGTCGGTTCACGACGGAGCTATTCTTCACGCATTTTGTTGGAATTTTAATACTATCAAGGAGAATATGGCAGATATTGCAGCTGCAGGATATACAGCTGTGCAGACATCGCCTATTAACGATTGCCTGTCTACAGAGCCAGGTCTTACTTTGTATAGTGATACGGGTAAATGGTATTACCATTATCAGCCAACTGACTGGGTTATTGGAAACTATCAGCTTGGCACAAGAGATGAGTTTAAGGCTATGTGCGAAACAGCAGATGAATATGGAATCGCTGTTATTGTAGATATTGATCCTAATCATACTACACCATTATTCTCAGAAATCAGCCAGGATTTCCTTGATGCTGTAGACGCAAGCTACGATGATGTGACTAATCTTTATCACATCAATGGCTCGGATGTATCAAGAAACATTGATTACAGTGATAGAGTGTCGGTTGTTTATGACCCAATGGGAGGCTTGCCAGATGTTGATACAGAAAGTGATGCTTTCCAGGCATATTTCTATCAGTTCTTAGCAGATTGTATTGATTGCGGTGCTGATGGATTCAGAATTGATACTGCAAAGCATATTGCACTTCCAGATGATGGAGTTCCAGCAGCTTATGCGGGTCAGGAAGATAGAAATGATTTCTATCCAAATATGAAATCATATATAGATGATTTAGATAATGTAGATTATGATGATTTGTTTGTATATGGAGAAGTTCTTCAGGGCGATACAGACAGACTTGCAGCATATCAGGATATGCTTGGTGGAACTACAGCAAGCAATTACGGTGCGAAAATCAGAAGTGCTGTTTCATCAGGTTCGCTTTCTGCAAGCAAGCTTGAAAGCTATGGCATTAGCGATGATACAACTACAGGAACAACCTATACAGCTGATTCCGACAAGCTTGTTACCTGGGTTGAATCGCACGACAACTACATAAATGACAAGTCATACAACACAGTTGATGACACAGAGGTAATCCTTGGTTGGGCTATAATTGCTTCAAGAGAAGCTGGAACACCACTGTTTTTCAGTAGACCAAATAATAGCTCTGCTGAAAATCCATGGGGAGATAATGTGTTAGGTGCAGCAGGTTCAGATTTATATAAAGATCCTCAGGTTGTTGCAGTGAATAAGTTTAGAACTGCCATGACAGGTGAGGATGAATACCTTAGAAATCCAAACGGAAATAATTCTGTTCTTATGGTTGAGAGAGGTACAAAGGGAGCAGTTATAATCAATGGCTCTGATGAAGCATTTGATTTAGAGTCAGAGACAAATCTTGCAGATGGCACTTACGTCAATTCTGTAGAAGGTGAAGATGGTATCTTTACAGTTCAGGATGGCGTGATTTCTGGAAAAATAGCAGCTAAGTCAGTTGTTGTTCTTGATGAAGCAACTGATGGGGAGTATTCCACGCTGTTCTTCTTTAACTCAAAACAGTGGTCTACTGTTAGCGCCATTGTTGATGGTAATACTTATGATTGTGATAGCACTGGTGATGGTTGGTGGAAAGTTACCATTCCATCAGAAGAATTCGAAGTAGTATTTACAGATGGAACAAGCAAATCAGATAAGTTCTCGATTACAAGTACTTCAGGAAAGTATTTGACTGGAGAAAACAGCACTTGCTACATGACAAAGGCTGAGGCAGAAAAGGCAATTGGCGTTGTAACCACATCAGTGTATTTCTATAACACTGAGGAATGGTCAACAGTTAAAGCCTATGCTTGGCTGGATGGTGGTACACAGATTTTTGGAGGATGGCCAGGAGCTACAGCTAAAAATGAGGGAGACTATTGGTGGAGAGCTGATGTCAAGCTTATGAGCGACGATGATTTCTCTATCATATTTAATAACGGCTCTGGCGCACAGACTGTAGATATAAAGATTTCCGATAAGACAAAGACATATATCGCTTTAGATGGTGGTAGCAGTAATGGAAATCTTACAGTAGGTCTTTATAGCTCAAAGGATGAAGCTATGGATGCTACTGGAATTTATCCGGATAAGACCACTGTTTACTTCTACAACACAAAAGGCTGGGAGACAGTTGGAGTTTATACATGGGGTGCTGTAAGCCTTGGGGATTGGCCAGGCAAAGAGGCAACCTATGATGGCGATGATTGGTGGAAGATGACCATCAACGCTGCACCAGGTGATGACTTCAATATCATTTTCAATGACATGGGAAATGGTGGTCAGACTGGTGATTTAAAGGTTACAAGTATTAAAAATGTTTACTTCTGGGGCAGCAATGCTTACAGCTCTAAGAAAGAGGCTGAGGCGGCTGCAAAGGCAGCATCAGAGCGAGAGGCAGAAGAGGTTGAAGAAAAGGACGGATACACCCTAGTATATTTCTACGATGAAAATCAGTGGGATAATGTATACGTATATGCTTGGGGCGGAAATTACAACAATTGCATTGGAACGTGGCCAGGTACCCAGATGACATTTATTGGAGATAATTGGTACGCAGCAAATGTATTAACAGAAGCTATTGAGAATACTGATTTACACTTAATCTTCAATAATGGAAATGGAACACAGCTAGCTGACAATGTAATGACAGACAAGACAAAGCTTTACTTTGTATCTAGAAGCACTGATGCATTTTCTTCTAAAGAAGAGGTTATGGAGCTAGTTGGAAAGACCACAGAAGAAGATGATGACGATGATGATGTTACATATAAAGATGTAGAGGAAGAGACAGAAGTTGCTGATGGTATGGTTCGTGTGTACTATCAGCTTAGCGCAGACTGGGACAGTGATGTATACATGTATGCATGGCTGAAACAGGCTGATGGAAATAGTGCAGGCTTACCTTTAGGAGATTGGCCAGGAACCAAGATGACTCACATTGGAAAAGGTTGGCACTATGTAGATATTCCAGAGGAATACTGGAATATGCGCGGGGAGAGCGAAGAGTTGTCTGAAGATGAAGAAGATGTAGAAGAGGAAGAACCAACAGAGGTAGATGAAGACAACGAAGATATTGAAGAAGAGTTGCCAGAAGAGAGTAGTGATGAAGAATTTGATGAAGAAGTAGATAAGGATGCTGATGCTCAAGAGGAAGAAGCAGAAGATGAGGATGCTGATACTCAAGAGGATGAAGCAGAAGATGAGGGGTTAACTATAGCAAGTAATAATGTGTATGTAGTAGGTGCTACAGGTTACACATTAAAGCTAATTATTAACGATAATGGAATTCATCAGCAGATTGAGGACGCGGAGACTGTAGTAACAACTAGTCGTCCATCAGATGAAGAGCTTGGAAAGACAACAGAGTCCACAGATGACAATAAGGAAGAGAATAACACTTCTAATAATGAGAGCTCTACAAGCACAGGCCAGACAAGTTCATCATCAAGCTCAAGTCAGGCAAGCACAAGTACAACAAGTAGCGCAACTTCATCAACAAGCACAAGTACATCAAGCTCATCAACAAGTGTAAGTGCTTCTACAAGCACAGATGAAACAGCTGCTACAGATGCTACAACGACTACAGACAATACAGCTACAGCAGACACTGAGTCTGAAACTTCTAATGAGAAGACTACAGTTACAAAGACTGCATCAAATGCTACTAAGGAATCAACAAAGGATACAACCTCAGATGATTCTAATACTACAGCTTCAACTGCAACTACAGAGGAAGCTGATAGCAACACAGATTCTCAGAGCATTCAGGATGCAGAAACACCAGCAGCAGCTACTGAAACAGAAAGCGGAAATACTGCACTTGTTATAGTACTAATAGTAGTGATGATAGCATTTGCCGGTGGTGGAGCTTTTGTGATATCTCAGGGAGGAATAGCCAGAATTTTAACTAAGAAAAAATAAATCATAATAGTGCATTAATGGGTGAATTTTTTGTTTCCTCAAAAGGCTACATATGGTATACTACCTACAGTTTAGGAAGGAAGGTACAATATGAGCCTTATAATAAAAAACGGAAGGGTTTTGAATCCACCTACAAACACAGACGAAATATTAGATATTAAGATAGACGGGAACAGTATTTCAGCTATTGAGGCTGAAATTGTTCCCGTTTTTTCTGATACGGTAATCGATGCCAAGGGCTGCTATGTGTTCCCGGGGCTTATCGATATGCACGTTCATTTCAGAGATCCAGGGCAGACTGCCAAGGAAGACATTGAGACCGGTTCAAAGGCTGCTGCAAGAGGCGGTGTTACTACTGTTCTTGCCATGCCAAATACAAAGCCGGTGGTTGATAATCCAGAGCTTGTAAACTATGTCCATGATAAGGGCAAGTCAGTTGGCCTATGCAGAGTGCTTCAGGTTGGCTCGGTTACAAAGGGAATGGAAGGCAAGGAGCTTTCTGATTTAGAAGGCATGATAAATGCCGGCATCCCAGCTATTTCTGAGGATGGCAAATCGGTAATGGATTCCGGTTTGTACCGAGAAGCTATGAAAATCGTAGCGAAGAAAAATGTTCCAGTTCTCGCTCACTGTGAGGATATTAATCTTGTTCAGGGCGGCGTTATGAACATGGGAACAAAATCTGATTCTATGGGAGAAAAGGGAATCAGCAACGCAGTAGAAAACATCATTGAAGCCCGTGACATTATGCTTGCAGAAGAGACAGGGGTTACACTTCATCTTTGTCATTGCTCTACAAAGGAAAGCTATGACATTCTTAAAGAGGCAAAGGCTAGAGGAATCAAGGTATCTGGCGAAGTTTGTCCTCATCATTTTACACTTACAGAAGACGATATCGTCCCAGGCGACGGTAACTATAAAATGAATCCACCAGTTCGTACAGCTGAAGATAGAGAGGCGCTTAGACGTGGCCTTGCGGAGGGCGTATTTGAGGTAATATCTACAGACCACGCTCCACACACTGCAGAAGAAAAGGCCAAGGGCTTTGCATCACCATTTGGAATAGTTGGACTTGAAACATCGGCAAGTCTTGCTTATACAGAGCTTGTATTATCAGGTCTTATTACACCGCTTACAATGGCTGCATATATGAGTAGCAATCCAGCTAGGATCCTTGGCAGACAGGATTTGGGTGATATATCTGTTGGTAAAGCAGCAGACATCACAATCTTTGATCCAACTATCGAATATGAAATTCATGCTGCCGACTTTGTTGGCAAGTCAAAGAATATGCCTTATGAGAATCGTAAGGTACAGGGAAAAGTTGTAAAAACTATATTTGGAGGTAATGTTGTATATGATTCAGAAGCTAATTAACCAGATTCAGGAGAAGAACGCACCAATAGTTGTAGGACTCGATCCTACTATGAAGCTTATGCCAAAGTCACTTGTTGATAAGTGGATAGGCGAATGCGGCCAGACACTTGAGGCAGTAGGCGAGGCTATGTTCGACTACAACAGACAGATTATGGATGCTACTGCAGACTTGATTCCAGCAGTAAAGCCACAGATTGCCATGTATGAAAGCTATGGCATCCCAGGTATGATTGCCTACAAAAAGACAGTTGATTATGCGAAGGAACTTGGTCTTATCGTTATTGCAGATATCAAGCGTGGTGACATTGGCTCAACATCTACAGCATACGCTCTTGGACACCTTGGTTCAGTTCAGGTGGGCGAGTACAAATATCAGGGCTTTGATGCAGACATGGCTACAGTAAACCCATATCTTGGAACAGATGGCGTAAAGCCTTTCGTTGATGTTTGCAAGGAAGAGGACAAGGGAATCTTTGTACTCTGCAAGACTTCAAATCCATCATCAGGAGAATTCCAGGATAGACTTATCGACGGCAGACCACTTTACGAGCACATGGCTGAGAAAATCGAAGAGTGGGGTGCAGACACTCGCGAGGGCAACTACTCTAATGTAGGTGCGGTAGTTGGTGCAACTTATCCAGAGATGGGCGCAAAGCTCCGCAAGCTTATGCCTCACACATATATCCTTGTGCCAGGTTATGGAGCACAGGGCGGTAAGGGTGCTGACCTTGTAAACTTCTTCAATGAGGATGGCCTTGGCGCTATTGTAAACTCAAGCCGTGGCATCATCGCAGCATACCAGCAGGAGAAATATGCGAAGTATGGCGAAGAGAACTTTGCAGGAGCAAGTAGAGCAGCTGTAGAGGATATGCTCGCTGATATCCGCGGAGCACTTGGCAAATAAATACACGTTAGACGTGTTTACCACTAGCAAAGCAGGAAATAGAGAAAGCTAGTGGTAAGAAATAGAGAGATTACCACTAGCAAAGCTGAAAATAGAGAAAGCTAGTGGTAAAAAATAGAGAGATTACCACTAGCAAAGCTGAAAATGGAAAAGCTAGTGGTAAAAGAGTACAGAGATTACCACTAGCAAAGCTAAAAATGGAAAAGCTAGTGGTAAAAGAGTAGAGAGATTACCACTAGCAAAGCCGAAAATAGAAAAGCTAGTGGTAAAGAGCCGAAAGATTACCACTGGTAAATGAAGAAAAGCAATGTGCTAGTGGTAAATTAAGTTAGGAGTTTAATAAAAGATGAAAATTAAAGAGAAAGCTAAGATTGTAGAGAATAAGAACTTAGCTGAGGGAGTGTACAGTATAGTTCTGTCTACAAAGGTTGCAGAATATGCCGTCCCAGGTCAGTTTATAAACATTTTCTCAAATGATAAAAGCAAGCTGTTACCTCGTCCTATCAGCATCTGCGAAATCAATGAGTTAAAAAATACTCTTCGAGTGGTATTTCGAGTTGTAGGCGAAGGAACAACAGAGTTTTCTGAGCTTCAAGCTGGCGACACTGTAGAAATCCTTGGTCCTCTTGGAAATGGTTTTCCACTTGAGGGAGAAAAGGCTATTGTAGTTGGTGGTGGAATTGGTGTGCCTCCAATGCTAGAGCTTGCAAAGCAGTTGAAGGGCTCTGTTACAGCAGTAATGGGATATCGCAACGATGATTTATTCCTTGCTGATGAATTTATTGATGCAGCAGCTGATGTAATTATCGCTACAGATGATGGCTCAGTTGGAGTGCATGGTACTGTTGTGGATGCTATGAAGGAAAATGATTTGACTGCAGATGTTATCTATGCTTGTGGTCCAAAGCCTATGCTTAGAGGCGTTGCACAGTATGCCCTTGAAAAAGGCATCAAATGCTATGTTTCAATGGAAGAGAGAATGGCATGTGGTGTTGGTGCATGCTTGGGATGCGTATGCCAGTCTAAAGAAGTAGATGATCACAGCCACGTTAAAAATAAAAGAGTCTGCAAAGACGGTCCAGTTTTCTTATCTACGGAGGTGGAATTGTAATGAATACAAAGGTTACTATCGCAGGAGTAGAATTTCAGAATCCTATTATGGAAGCTTCAGGAACCTTTGGTTCAGGCATGGAGTATTCAGAATTTGTAGACTTAAATAAGCTTGGTGCTGTTGTTACAAAAGGCGTTGCAAATGTGCCTTGGCCAGGTAATCCAACACCAAGAATTGCCGAGGTAAAATCGGGCATGCTTAACGCCATCGGCCTGCAGAATCCAGGGGTTGAGGTGTTCTGTGAAAGAGATTTAAAATTCCTTGAACAGTACAAAGATACAAAGGTAGTGGTTAATGTTTGCGGTCATTCAGCCGAAGAATATATTGAAGTGGTAGATAGATTGGCAGATGAAAAGCGAGTTGATATGCTAGAAATCAACATCTCTTGTCCTAACGTTAAAGAGGGCGGAATCGCTTTTGGTCAGGATCCTAAGGCAGTAGAAGAAATCACAAGACTTGTGAAATCTCATGCAAAGCAGCCAATCGTCATGAAGCTTTCTCCAAACGTTACAGACATCAAGGTTATGGCAAAAGCTGCGGAAGCTGGGGGAGCGGATGCCATTTCCCTTATTAATACTCTTACAGGGATGAAAATCGATGTTGAACGTCAAAGCTTTGTACTGGCAAACAAAACCGGTGGTATGTCAGGTCCTGCTGTTCATCCTATAGCTGTTCGTATGGTCTATGAGTGTGCTTCTACAGTTTCAATTCCAATTATAGGAATGGGTGGAATTTCAACATGGGAAGATGCAATTGAAATGATGCTTGCGGGGGCAACTGCCGTTTCAATTGGTACAGCTAATTTCTACAATCCTACAGCAACACTGGATATACTTAACGGAATGAAGGAATATATGGAGAGGAAGGGTATTGAGGATATCAACGATATAATAGGCATAGTGAAATAAGGTTTTGCTACACATAATAATTGAATGGTTACATTGTTCACGGAAATTTCTCACAATATACTCAGATTTTTCCGTGACACTTTCAAATTCATTTGCTAAACTTTATTTACGTCCACAATTTGAAAGGAGGGGAGCTGATGAAGTTCAAGAAGATAGGTGAGGACAAGATTAGATGTGTCATCACAAAAGAAGAAATGGAACAGAACGGCATGGAGCTTGGTGATTTCGTCAGTGACCAGGAAAAGACCCAGAGCTTTATTAGGGATATTCTTGCTGAAGCCTGTGAGACCCTCGGAATTGAGACTCATGCAAAGGCGTACAGCGTTCAAATGACAGTGATGCCACAGGGTGATGTTGCATTACTTATATCTCCAGATTCAAGCACAGGACTGGCTACAGCAATTGAAGAATTAAAAAAGCATCTCACAGGTTTACAGGAGACGCTTTCAACTACGAAAACACCTCAGAGTGCTGCAATTTCAGCTAGTACATCTGATGTTCCAGTACAGCCTGCAAAGGCTATTACAGACGAAAGTGATGAGGTGACAGATCAGTATCTGGACACTCCACTTTGGGCAATACTTGATGATTTAGATTCAGCAATTTTACTTTGCAAGCATCTTCCAAAGTACGACGGAATGAAGAGTACTTTGTACCGTTACGGAGATGACTACTACATCAAGCTGAATTTTGAGCTTACACGCAGACAGATTTCAGCTGTGATTTTAGTAATAGCAGAGTTTGCAAATCAGATGTTTACAGAAAGCTTTGATGGGGCATTTCTATTAGAGCACGGCGATTTGATTTGCGAAGATTGTGCAAATGTTTTATCACAAATTTAATACAAAAATACCAATAGTCAGGAGATTATCTCCTGACTATTTTTTATTGAAAAATAAAAGTTTAGTTAACAGCATAACCAGTTGATAAATCGCCATTTATCGATAAACTATTAGAAGGAGTTTATTGATATTGTATTACGTATAAGGGAGTTTTATGAACAGACACGCATTATTACACATACCAGAATCAAGATATTGTTTTCCATTATCGACGGATGAAATAGTTCTTAGACTTAGAACTGCCAGAGAAGATGCAGAAAGTGGACTTAAGGTAAGCTTAATCTATGGTGTGAAATACGATTATAAAGAAGAGAGATACACTGTGGATGTTCCGCTTAAATATAAAGATGAGCTATTCGCTTATTATGAAATCCAGCTGAAAATAAACGACGTTCGATTTGTTTATATTTTCCAGCTGGAGAAGAATAACAAAGTATATTATTACAGCGAAGATGGTCTTACTGAAAGCTATAATTACGACGATTGTTATTATAATTTCTTCCAGTTGCCTTATATCAATGAAAATGATGTAATGCCACTTGTAGAATGGATGCCAGGTTCTGTTTTCTATCAGATTTTTGTTGATAGATTCTGCGTTGGGGATGAAAACAAGGATATGTCCTATATCGACATGAGATGGGGAGATAAACCTACCCCTAAAAGCCATGCTGGAGGAGATTTGCGAGGCATTATTAAGCGCCTTGATTATCTTAAGGATTTGGGCATTTCAGGAATATATTTAACGCCTATATTTTTATCGGAATCAAATCACAAGTACGATATTATTGACTATAAAACTATAGATCCACAGTTTGGCTCAACCGAAGATTTGCTTGAACTGGTAAAGGAAGCTCATGCCAGAGGTATTAGACTTGTGCTGGATGCAGTTTTTAATCATTGCAGCACAAAGATGGAGCAGTTTCAGGATGTAGTAAAAAATGGACGTAAATCAAAGTATCACGATTGGTTCATTATTGATGGAGATAAGGCAGACGTAGAAAATCGTAATTACGAATGCTTTGCATATTCAAAGTCCATGCCAAAACTTAACACAGCGAATCCTGATGTGCAAAAATATTTGCTGGATATTGCTACCTATTGGATAGATGTTGCAGACATTGATGGATGGCGCCTTGATGTGGCTGATGAAGTGTCACATGATTTCTGGAGAATGTTCAGAAAGGCTGTAAAAGCGAAAAAGAGTGATGCCGTAATCATCGGAGAAAACTGGCATGATGCATACCCAGCTTTGCAAGGTGACCAGCAGGATAGCATTATGAATTATGCATATACGAAGATATGTCTTGATTATTTTGCAAAAGGAATATGCGATGAGGCAAAAACTGTCCAGCATCTAAATGGAATTTTGATGCGTAACATGAAGCAGGTAAACTATATGATGCTGAATTTGCTTGATTCTCATGATACAGAGCGCTTCTTTACTGCTATAGGCAAAGATAAAAAGAAGCTGGAAACAGCAATAGCAATGACAATGTTTATGCCGGGCACGCCTTGTTTGTACTATGGAACAGAACAGGCTATGGAGGGGAATCATGACCCTGATTGCAGACGCTGTTTTAATTGGAACAAAGAAGAGTGGGATTTGGACTTCTTAGAGAAGGTAAAGAGCTTAATAGTTTTAAAAAAGAATCCAATACTACAGTTAGGAGATACTTCTATTGTAGAGGATGATAATGCTATTAATATCATTAGAAGCTACGAAGGAAAAACAATGACCATTAAAATTACAAGTCCTACCGTATATACGATATGTTAAAAAATCCTAGGTGCTAATTTGCACCTAGGATTTCTTTTGCATTTTTTATTCTTTCTGGGGTTGGTGATTCTACGCCTTCAAGGCGATATGGTATGCCTAGCTCAGCATACTTTGGAACTCCCAGACTGTGGTATGGAAGAACTTCCACACGCTCTACAGTTTTTAGTGTATCAATGAATTCACGTGTACGATGGAGCAGTTCATCATTATCACTTCCACCAGGAACAAGCACATGTCTAATCCAAATTTTTACACCCATATCAGAGATTTCTTTTGCCATCTGAAGGATATTGTCATTAGGCACACCTGTGAGCTTCTTATGCTCCTCTGGATCGATGTTTTTGATATCAAGCATAACAGTGTCGGTAACGCTCATTAATTCCTTCCATTTGCTGTAAAATGGCTCTTCATGAGTGAATGGCTGGCCGGCAGTATCAAGGCAAGTGGTGATACCTTTAGCTTTGGCTTTCTTAAATAAATCCAACACAAAATCAATCTGAAGAAGTGGCTCGCCACCGCTGACAGTGATTCCGCCATCTTTCTTCCAGTAAGGCTTGTAGCGAAGAGCTTTCTCAAGGACCTGATCGGCAGTATACTGCTCACCCTGATGCTCAGCCCATGTCTCTGGGTTGTGGCAAAAAGCGCAGCGCATCTTGCATCCATTTAAGAATATTATATAACGAACTCCAGGGCCATCAACGGCCCCGAAGCTCTCAAATTTATTTATATAACCAAGTATTTCACGCATTATAATGCCTCGTGGCAAGTACGTGCAATAACGTCCATCTGCTGTTCCTTTGTAAGGTCGATGAACTTAACAGCGTATCCAGATACACGGATTGTGAAGTTAGCGTACTCTGGCTTCTCTGGATGCTCCATAGCATCGATAAGCTTTTCTTTACCGAATACGTTAACGTTGAGGTGATGAGCACCCTGATCAAAGTATCCGTCAAGTACGTTAACAAGGTTGTTAACACGCTCTTCCTCTGAGTGTCCAAGGGCACCTGGGTTGATTGTCTGTGTATTAGAGATTCCGTCAAGTGCTTCTTCATATGGAAGCTTAGCTACTGAGTTAAGTGAAGCAACAAGACCGTTCTTCTCTGCACCGTATGCTGGGTTAGCACCTGGTGAAAGTGGCTCGCCTGCTGGTCTTCCGTCTGGAAGAGCACCTGTTGCCTTACCGTATACAACGTTTGATGTAATTGTAAGGATAGATGTTGTAGGCTCTGAATCTCTGTATGTGTGGATATGACGAAGCTTTGTCATGAATGTTCTAAGAAGCCATACAGCAATCTCATCAGCTCTGTCATCATCGTTACCATAACGTGGGAAGTCTCCCTCGATTTCGAAATCCTTTGTGATTCCGTCCTCATCACGGATAGCCTTAACCTTTGCATACTTGATAGCTGAAAGTGAATCTACACAGTGTGAGAATCCAGCGATACCTGTAGCAAATGAACGACGTACGTGTGTATCAATAAGTGCCATCTGGCAAACTTCATAGTAATACTTATCATGCATGTAGTGAATCATGTTGAGGGCTCCAACATACATGTGAGCTAACCAATCCATCATCTGATCAAACTTGTGCATAACCTCATCGTAATCAAGGTACTCAGATGTGATAGGTGTGTACTCAGGACCAACCTGATCATGTGACTTCTCATCAACACCACCGTTGATAGCGTAAAGAAGACACTTAGCAAGGTTTGCACGAGCACCGAAGAACTGAAGCTCCTTACCTGTTTCTGTAGCAGATACACAGCAGCAGATTGAGTAATCATCGCCCCATGTAACTCTCATAACATCATCGTTCTCGTACTGGATAGAAGATGTGTTTACAGAAATCTTTGCAGCGTACTTCTTGAAGCTTTCTGGAAGACGGCTAGAGTACATAACTGTAAGGTTTGGCTCTGGTGAAGGACCCATGTTTTCAAGTGTGTGAAGGAATCTGTAGCAAGTCTTTGTAACCTGGTGACGTCCATCAAGACCAATACCACCAACTTCAAGTGTAGCCCATACTGGGTCACCTGAGAATAACTGGTTGTAAGACTCGATACGAGCGAACTTAACCATACGGCACTTCATTGTGAAGTGATCGATGATTTCCTGTGCCTCAGACTCTGTGATAACACCGTTTGCAAGGTCACGTGTCATGTAGATATCAAGGAATGTAGAAACACGTCCTACTGACATAGCAGCACCGTTCTGAGTCTTGATAGCTGCAAGGTAACCGAAGTATAACCACTGAGCAGCTTCCTTAGCGTTTGCAGCTGGCTTAGAAATATCAAAGCCGTAAGAAGCAGCCATTTCCTTCATGCCCTTAAGAGCGTTAATCTGGTCTGTGATTTCCTCGCGAAGCTGGAAGTCATAACGTCTCATACCCTGACGATTTGTGTTAGCGAAGTCAATCTGCTTCTTTTCGATAAGGTAATCGATACCGTAAAGAGCAACTCTTCTGTAATCGCCTACGATACGACCACGGCCGTATGTATCAGGAAGACCTGTAAGAATTTTATTGTGACGAGCTTCCATAATCTCTGGTGTGTAGATATCGAAAACTCCCTGATTGTGTGTTTTGTGATAAACAGTAAAGATTTCGTGAAGCTTCTCGCTTGGCTCATAACCGTACATTCTGCAAGACTGCTCAGCCATTTTAATACCACCGTATGGCATGAAAGCTCTCTTAAGAGGCTTGTCTGTCTGAAGACCAACGATTTGTTCAAGATCCTTTGTATCTTCTGAGATGTAACCTGGGCCATAAGAAGTAAGAGATGAAACAATTTCTGTTTCCATGTCTAAAACGCCGCCCTTAGCACGCTCAGCTGCCTGAAGTTCCTGAAGCTTACCCCAAAGTGTGTTAGTAGCATCTGTAGGACCTGCTAAGAAAGACTCATCTCCATCATAAGGAGTGTAGTTGTTCTGGATGAAGTCACGTACGTCAACGTTATCTTTCCAAACGCGACCGACGAAACCATTCCATTGTGCGAAATCATGATTTGCCATTGATTTGTTTCCCTTTCTGTTTATAAAAATATAAAAATTTATAGTTCTGTTTGCAAGCTAGGTGGAAGCCTTACAAACGCCGGCTAGTGGGGTTATATTAGCCATAATTTGGACAGTTAGTTGCGTCTAACAATCTAGCCTCTAATAATATACCATAGGAGTGACAAAAAATTCACAATGTATTAAAATAAAAACATTTTTGAGTGTATTTCTGCAAAAACAAATTGCGTGTGATTTATTATTTATGGCTTTTGTATAGTAGAGATTTTTTTGGTACAATGAATTCACATTAATTTACAAAGTTTGGAGATAAATTTGGCTACAAATAATACAAGTACAAAAAACAAAGTAAAAGGGCCTAGTCAGACTGCTCCTGCAGGATACAAAGGCAAGAATCAGGCATTCCTTGATGCGGAATATCTTAGCGCGAGATATAAAAAGAGTTCCATCGAGGATGTTATTTCTGTGGGCGTAATTATTACAAACCCAGCCCATGAGGAGCTTGATAGATTCTACTCAACAGTTCAGCTAAGACCTGGCCATAAATTACCGCCGCTTATTACTGAGCTCACTGGTCTTACCAATGAAGATTTAGAGGACGCTCCAGCTTACGAGGATGTTATGACTGAGCTTATCACTCGCATTCGTAAGTTTCAGGTTGGAAAAATCTGCGTTTGGGGCGGAGATAAAAACAGCTTTCAAAGAGACTATGAATCTAGAAATCTGGAAAAGCCACTTAAGCGAAGCGTTGCAAAGTTTATTAGCACTTTTGACAATATTCAAAAAGAAGTCAGCTTGGATGTTACTGGAGGCTTAGATGCAAATCTTTCCCTTGCAGATATGAAAACAATCTGTGGCCTTGGCGGTCATGTGGAGCATAACGCTCTTGCAGATGCTGAAGACATGCTTAACTGCATCAGAATCATCGAACAGGATCAGATGAAGTACGATGGGGTACGAGCAGCTGAATATAAAAAGTTCAGAGGCGAATATGTTAAAAATAGAAGCTTTGGTGATGTGGAAGAGGATGATGAACTAATCATCGATTCTAAGATAGGTACTGATTTCTTGGAAGAATTAAAGCGTAAAGGCTTCCACGAGAATCCAAAGACAAAAGCTTTTATGGATGATTTAGGATTCTTACTCGGTCAGGGAAATGTATATATGGGTACTTTCTCTGAGATGATGGAAGAAAAGTCTAAGGAGATATAAAATGGGAAAACAAAAGTGGAAAGCAGGTAATATGATTTATCCACTTCCAGCTGTAATGATTACATGCCGAGATAAGGAAGGAAATGATAATGTGTTTACTGTTGCATGGACAGGAACAGTATGTACCAATCCGCCTATGGCATACATTTCAGTTAGGCCTAGCAGATACTCATACAATATGATAAAAGAGACAGGTGAATTTGTAATCAACTTGACTACAGAGGAGCTTGCTTTCGCTACAGATTTCTGTGGTGTTAAAAGCGGTAGGGATGTAGATAAGTTCGAAGCTTGCGGCCTTCACAAGGAAATGGCTGATGAAGTCAATGTTCCTATGCTAGTTGAATCGCCAGTCAACATCGAGTGCAGGGTGAGAGAAGCACATGAATATGGTAGCCATACTATGTTCGTTGCAGATGTTCTTGCTGTGCATGCAGATGAGAAGTATATGAATGAAACAGGAAAGTTTCAATTGGAAGAATCAGAGCCATTGGCATATTGCCATGGCACTTATTTTGGCCTTACAAAACCAAAGGGTACCTTTGGTTACTCTATAAAAAAGAAAGAAGGAAAGAAAAAATGAACAAGACAGTAAGAGGACTATTTGAATTTATAGAGGAGAGCCCATCTCAGTTTCACGTTGTGGCAAACGAGAGACAGAGATTTTTAGATGCTGGTTTCGTAGAGTTAAACGAAGCTAAAGAGTGGAAAATCGAGCTTGGTAAGAACTATTTCGTTACAAGAAACGGTTCATCAATTCTTGCATTCAGAATGCCTAAGGATTCACTTAAGAGCTTCATGATTATGGCTTCACACAGCGATTCACCAACATTCAGAATCAAAGAACAGCCAGAAATGAAAGAGGGCCACTATGTAAAGCTTAACACAGAAAAGTACGGCGGAATGCTTATGGCTCCTTGGTTTGACAGACCACTTTCAATCGCTGGTCGTGTAATTGTCAGAAGCAAAAATGGTATCGAGACAAAGCTTATAGATTTCGACAGAGATCTTTGCATGCTTCCTTCACTTGCAATCCACATGAACAGAGAAGCAAACGATGGTTACAAATACAATCCACAGAAGGATTTACTTCCACTTGTATCTATGGATGAAAACTTTAATCTTAAGAAGCTTGTTGCAGCAGAGCTTTCAGTTAAGGAAGAGGAAATCGTAGGTTCTGATTTATTCCTCTACAACAGAGAGCCAGGTAAAGTTTGGGGTGCAGACGAAGAATTTATTTCTATCAGAAGACTTGATGACCTTCAGTGCTCATACAGCTCAATGATGGGACTTCTTGGAGCTAAGAATTCAAACACAGCAGCTCAGATTCACGTAACATTTGATAATGAAGAAGTAGGAAGTGGTACAAAGCAGGGTGCTGATTCTACATTCTTATATGATACTTTGGTTCGCATTAACGAAGCTATGGGTGGCAATAACTCAAGCCTTCTCACAGCAATTGCAAATTCATTTATGGTTTCTGCAGACAATGCTCATGCGCTACATCCAAACTATGCAGAAAAGAGCGACCCAACAAACAAGGTTTATATGAATGAAGGCGTTGTAATCAAGTTCAATGCAAATCAGAAATACATGACAGATGGTTTGGCATTTGGAATTTTCACAGAAATGTGCAACAAGGCAAAGGTTCCATATCAGACATTTGTAAACCGTTCGGATGTAGCTGGTGGTTCTACACTTGGTAACATTTCAAACGCTCATGTTTCAATCAATGGTGTTGATATCGGATTAGCTCAGCTTGCTATGCATTCTCCATATGAGACAGCAGGTGTGAAAGATACCGAATATTTGCTTAAAATTGCTACGAAATTTTACGAAACTGTCATTGAAAATGTTTCGGGCTCAGATTATAATTTTGATTAATTTTGAAGGCTTTGACACACTTATATTGACACTTGGGGGAAAATGAGATGAAATTCAGACCATGCATTGACATTCACAACGGTAAGGTAAAGCAAATTGTTGGTTCAACTATTTCAGATTTGGGGAAAGCAGATGGTCAGCCGAAGGAGAATTTTGTAGCGGACAAAGGTGCAGCTTATTTTGCGAACCTTTACAAGTCAGATGATCTTAGAGGTGGACACATTATCAATCTGAATATGAAAGGCACACCAGAGTATGAGGCTTCAAAGGAAGAAGCTATGGAAGCTCTTAGAGCATATCCTGGTGGAATGCAGTATGGTGGCGGAGTAGATGATAAAAACGCTAGAGATTTTATATCTGCTGGTGCCAGCCATGTTATTGTTACTTCTTTTGTTTTTAACGATGGAAGAGTCGATTACGATGCTTTGAAGCGCATATCAGAGGTCGTTGGAAGAGAGCATTTGGTTCTGGATTTATCTTGTACCAGAATAGATGATAAATATGTCATTGTTACAGACAGATGGCAGAAGGTTTCCAAGGAGATTATCACATACAATTTCCTTGATAGACTTGCATACTATTGCGATGAGTTTTTGATTCATGCAGCAGATGTGGAGGGAAGACAGAGCGGTATTGATAGGGATTTAGTTGGTTTTTTATCAGGTTACAAGCGTGTTCCAATTACATATGCAGGTGGAGTATCAGATTACGGAGATATAGAACTCATTAGCTATCTATCTGATAATAATATGGATTTCACTGTAGGCTCATGCCTGGATTTATTCGGCGGAGATTTATCCTACGAAAGAATAGTGAAAAGAATTGTAACTAGGTAATAAGGCAACAAAGGAAGGTACACATGTTTAAAGTAAACACAAATTTCCAAAAACTCCCAGGCAGCTATCTATTCTCTACAATCGCGAAAAAAGTAGCTGCATATCAAGAAGCTAATCCAAATGCAGATATTATCAGACTTGGTATTGGCGATGTAACACAACCAATTGCACCAGCTATGATTAACGCACTTCACAGTGCAGTTGATGAAATGGGAGACGCTAAAACCTTCCATGGTTATGCTCCAGATTTAGGATATTCATTCTTGCGTGAGGCCATTGCAAAGAATGATTATCAAAGCAGAGGCTGCGATATTTCAGCAGATGAAGTTTTTGTTTCGGATGGAGCAAAATCAGATTCTGCAGATATTCAGGAATTATTTGCAGCAGATGTTAAAATCGCTGTTTGTGATCCGGTCTATCCAGTTTACGTAGATTCAAATGTTATGGCAGGACGATGTGGCACATATGATGCTACTCTTGGTAAGTGGTCAGATCTTATCTACATGCCAACAACAGCTGAGAACAATTTCGTTCCAGAATTTCCAAAGGAGACACCAGATGTAATCTATCTATGTCTTCCAAACAACCCTACAGGAACTACTCTTACAAAGAGCCAGCTTCAGCTTTGGGTTGATTATGCAAACAAAAATAAGTGCCTCATCATTTTTGATGCAGCATACGAAGCATATATTTCAGAGGAAGATGTTCCTCATTCTATTTATGAATGTACAGGTGCAAAGACTTGCGCTATCGAGATTCATTCATTCTCAAAGAATGCTGGCTTTACTGGCGTTCGTTTGGGATACACAGTAGTGCCAAAGGATCTTGTTTATGACGGTGTATCACTTCACGGTATGTGGGCTCGCCGTCACGGTACAAAGTTCAACGGGGCACCTTACATCATCCAGAGAGCAGGAGAGGCAGTTTACTCTGCAGAAGGTCAGGCTCAGATTAAGCAGCAGGTTGGCTTCTACATGAACAATGCCAAGACAATCTACACTGGTCTTAAGGATGCTGGATATCAGGTATATGGTGGAGTTAATGCTCCTTATATTTGGTTAAAGACACCTGACAACATGACATCATGGGATTTCTTTGATTATCTTCTTGAGAATGTTCAAATCGTTGGAACACCAGGTGCTGGCTTTGGACCATCAGGTGAGGGCTACTTTAGACTTACTGCTTTTGGTTCAGCTGAAAATACAGTTAGAGCTATTGAGCGAATCAAAAACTTATAAATATGGTTAATACTAAGTATGAACTAATAATTAAAGACATAAAAAAGGCAATCAATTCCGGCAAATATGGGGTGGATGAGAAAATAGCTTCGGAAAATGAGCTGGCCGCAAAGTATGGTGTTAGTAGACAAACGGTACGAAAAGCCATAGGACAGCTTATTTCTGAAGGCTATCTTTATGCACGTCATGGAAGCGGAACCTTTGTTGCACGTCCCAAAACAAAAAGAGGCCACAGCAAAAATATTGCTGTGGTTTCGACTTACATGTCGGATTATATTTTCCCGAGAGTTATTCAGGGTATCAATCAGGTCCTGGATGAAAATGGATATAGTATCCTTCTTAAAACCACCAACAATTCCCGTAAGGGTGAGGCTTGGTGTATGGAAGAGCTTTTGTCTAAAAACATTGACGGCATGATTATTGAACCTAGCCAAAGTGCTATCAGCTGCCAGCATCAGGTCTTGTACGAGCAAATGGATGCAATGGGAATCCCTTATGTATTTATTCAGGGATGCTATGAGGCTATGATGGACAGGCCTTATGTAATGCTTGACGATGTGGAAGGCGGCAAGCTTATCACAGAGCATTTGCTTGGTTTAGGACATCGACAGATCGCAGGTATTTTCAAGGCAGATGATACTCAGGGGATTCTTCGACACAAGGGGTATGTAAAAGCATTGGCTTCTGCAGGCGTTGCTTATGATCCTGATTTAGTTGTGTGGTATCACACAAAGGATAAATCTACAAAGCCTATGGAAGGGCTTCTCAGGATTTTTGAAAATGGAATTCCTTGTCATGGAGTAGTTTGCTACAACGATGAAATCGCAGCAGATGTAATAAAGGGATTGACCAATATAGGCAGAAATGTTCCTCATGATATTTCGGTGACAGGGTTTGACAACTCTCTGCTTGCACACAGCAAAGGCATCACCACAATTGCTCATCCGCAGGAGGAGTTAGGAAAGAAAGCAGCCCAGACCTTGCTTGGGCTCATTGACGGAAGCATTTCAAAAAAAGAGGCTCACATATTATTGGAGCCAAAAGTAATAGAAAGAAAATCATGTTTTTAAGCAGTAAAAAAGACGCCGGCGGGGCGTCTTTTTTAAAAAGGGAGAATAATGTTATGAAAAAAATGGTTCATCGCTTCTGTCTTGCGATGTAATTATAATACAATCAATTTCTGAAGGAACAATGGAAAATATGTGAATAAAGAATGCAAAATAAAAATAGTATTTGTGAATTGCTGACCGATGGTGTGAAATAATAGAAATATGTTAATGCATGTAACTAAATACGCTACAAACAAATAGCTGGTACCATCGTACCAGCTTTAATAAAAACACCAAATACATTAAATTAACTCATACGCGCACATCTATCATGGTGCCGGAAGTGGGATAGACCAAGCTCTCTAGTGAAGGAGTATTCATACTCATACTCTGTGCTAGCGCCTGACCCTGTCCTTCTACAAGATCTAATGTCTTACCGAGCATAGCAGTCCCCACTGCTGACATTAACTGATTTTGACTTAGGCTCATAGAAATTTCGGCTATATCCATATGGCGCCTCCCCTAAAAAAGACTGAATCTTTTTCATTTCTATTTAAGTGTATCATTTGCTATATTTTATTTGGTGCCAAATTGTGACTAATATGTGAACAAACTGTGAATTATGCAGAAGTGTGAGAAATAAGTGTAGTTTTTATGTGCACTGTAGAAAAATGAAAAAAGAATAATTATAATAAAATATAGTTATAATTAGAGGGGAAACATGGCTATACTAAAAATCAATTTGAACGATCCTTTGATGAAAGCAATCAAAGCAGTCAACTCTATTGGCGGTAAATCGCTTACCCAGGAGGACCTTAAAAAGCAAAGATCTTCCATGGAATTGGCAAGTAAGCTTGCCACTCCAAACGATGGGTTTACTGTAGAAAGCTTCATTGCAGAGGGCGTTTCTTGTGAATGGGTTAAACCAGATTTGGCCCATAATCCAAACTACATAATTTTATATGCTCATGGCGGTGGATATACTTGCGGCGGTCTTGGTTATGCAAGGATTCTTGCAGCAAAATTAGCTATATCCACAGGCTTTTCTGTAGTCTCGTTCGAGTATAGACTCGCCCCTGAAAACAAATATCCAGCTGCTTTGGATGATGGAATGGTTGTATGGAATCATCTTGTGCAGCAGGGCTATGGAGCAAAACAGATTCTTCTTGCAGGAGATTCAGCAGGAGGAAATCTTGTATTGTGTATGACACAAAAGCTTATAGAAGAAGGTCGAATTGGGCCTAAAGCTTTATTGTTATTTAGCCCATGGACGGATATGACAGCCACATCTTCATCTTACGAATCCTGCAAAGATAAGGATCCAATCCTTACAAAGGATTATGTGGAGGGAGTGAGAGATGCTTACATAGGTGCGAAGGCAGACAAAGCCGATGCAAAATACAGTCCGTTATATGGAGATTTCAAGGATTTTCCACCAACCCTTATTATGGTTGGTAAAAATGAAATCCTTTATGAGGATAGCGCACAGCTGTCAAAAAAGATTCATAAGGCTGGCGCACAGGTGACGCTGGACACCGAAAAAGATGGATGGCATGTGTATCAGCAGATGCCCCTGCCAATGGCTGGGCGAGCTATGAAACGTCTGTCACGGTTCGTCACGAATGTAATATATGAGTAAGGACAAGAGAGAATGAGTAGAGATAATTGGTATAAGGTTGACAATGTCGCAAAGGTTTTTTTGGCGACTGCAGCTAAGAGAGATACACGAACTCTCAGGGTCAGCTGTACATTATGGGAGGACATTGATCCAGATTTACTTCAGGAAGCAGTGCTTTCTGCAATTCAAATAAGACCACAGTTCCAGGTGAGAATTCGCCGAGGCATTTTCTGGCACTATATGGAGGACACAGATATTCAGCCAGTTGTTACAGAAGAACACGGAAGAGTTTGTCCGATTCTTTATGTTCCTGGCAGACCAATGCTTCATTACAGAGTTACTTATTACGGCAAGAGAATTAATCTAGATTTGTTCCATGCAATTTCTGATGGAACAGGTGCACTAGAGTTTTTAAATATCATAGTTTTGGATTATTTAAAGCTAAAATATCCAGGAAGATACGAGGAGACAACTATCCACTCTGGAGCGTCAGAGGATGACTTGAATCAGGATAGTTACAAGCAGTTCTTTGGAAGCATGGGACTTAAAGGTTCATCCCTTAAGTACGCATATCATCCAAGTGGATTAAAGCTTCCATACGATCAGCTTCAGTTTTTCGAGGTTCACATGCCTACAGAGCAGCTGCTGCCAAAGGCAAAGGAACTTGGAGTATCTCTTACAAGCTACATTGGCGCTAGATTCATGCTGGCAATCATGGAGGACATGCCTCCTAGAAAGCGCAAGACACCTATAAATGTGTCAATGCCTGTAAATCTTAGAAATTACTATCCAAGTCAGACATCCAGAAACTTCTTCAACAATGTTAATGTTTCCCATGTTTTTGATGAGGAGATTTCATTTGAAGATTTGGTTAAGGAATTCGATGAGAAGCTTAAGGCAAATCTTACTGAGGAAAACATTAAAAAACAGATGGATAACTTTGAGACCATGGAGTATGTAGCTCCAGTTCGAGCAGTTCCACTTTTTATAAAGCAGTGGGTTGTTCGCTATGGCTCAAAGATTACAGATAAAAAGGTTTCAATGGTTCTTTCTAATTTGGGAGTTCAGAAACCACCAAAGGAAGTGGCAGAGCAGGTTCAGAACTACAGTGCATTCTGTAGCTCAGGAAATCTTTTCTCTACAATGTCTAGCTACAATGGGGATTTGTCACTTGGAATATCATCACCTTATTCCAACACCAGAGTTGTTAAGAACCTGGTACGCGGACTGACTGACGAGGGAATCAACATTAGAGTTTATGCTACGGAGGTGATTCGATAATGAAGAACTGTCCTTATTGTAAAATAGAGGTAGGTGGCAACCTTAAAAAATGTCCACTATGCCAAAGTAAGTTAAATGGAGAAGCAGAGGCTCCTTATTTTCCAAAGCAGACGACACTCCAGCTACAATCATTTTTTTACAAGGTCCAGCTGTTCATTATTTGGACAATTGTAATTGCAAGCTTAGGGGTAGATTTTCTCTTTGGTGTAAAGCTTTGGCCAGCACTTGCTCATATACATTGGAGCTTGATAGTTGCTATGTGGCTTATTGTTTTTGAATTTGGCATCATGCGATTATTCAAAAAAGGTATTAGTTCATCAAGAATAATGACGCTGTTTGTGTTTATTGTCTTAGGTATGTTGGGAATTACATCATACTATATAGGCCAGTTATGGGTTATAGCTGAATGGGTAGCGCCTATTGTAATCATGGGTACTCTGATTGCAAATTTTGTTTTGGCGATGCTTGATAAAAATGGAAATTCAATGGTATATCTTCTAACTAATTTAGTGGTTGGAATTTTACCTTACATTGTATTTTATTTTGCTGAAAGAGATTGTCCTCTAGTATGGATTATATGCTTGCTGGTGAGCGTTATTCTCTTTGTAGGCGCAATAATATTCAAAGGACGTGAAGTGGTTGGCGAAATCCAAAGGAGACTAAACGTTTAATGGGAGTATTCGGGGAAGAGTTTAACAAAAATAAATACATTGTCGACAATATCGACAGAGCGCTTTCTGAGGGCTGGATTGAGGTGTACTATCAACCAATAATTCGTACATCTAATGGTCGAGTCTGCGGTGAGGAAGCGCTTGTTAGATGGGAAGACCCTGTCTTTGGTATGCTCAATCCAATCGATTTTGTTCCTACTATGGAGGCAGTAAATAAAGTCCATTTGCTGGACTTATTTGTGCTGGAACGAACACTGGAAAAAATGGAAGAGCAGCTAAAGCGAGGTCTTTTTGTTGTTCCTACATCAGTTAATCTTTCACAAGTGGACTTTTATACTTGTGATGTTGTAGATGAAATAGCAACAAGAGTGGAAAAATCTAAAATATCAAAGCATATGATAGCTATTTCTGTCTCTGAAGATGCTATTAATCCAGGGGATAATTTTATTCTTTCTCAGTTAGAGCAGCTGCAGGAGCTGGGATTCCAGATTTGGCTTGATGATTATGGCAGTGGAGATGCTGCGCCAGCTGTGCTTCAGTTGATGCATTTTGATCTTTTAAAAATAAACATATTCTTCGTAAGACAAATTGCTAATAGTGAAAGCGCTAGAATTATTTTGACTGAATTTGTCAGAATGGCTATGTCACTAGGTATGGAGACTGCAGTAGAGGGCGTTGAGTCAGCAGAACAGGTTGACTTTTTAAATGAAATTGGATGTAGCCGTATGCAGGGATTCTATTACTGCAAGCCTATTTCAGTTAGCCAAGTTCTGGAACGTTATGAAAAAGGAACGGCAATTGGTTTTGAGAATCCAAAGGAAACCGATTATTATGCGTCAATTGGAAAGATAAACCTTTACGATATTTCTTTTGCAAGAAAGAATGGGGATTTGGACAATTATTTTGACACGTTTCCAGTTGCGATTGTTGAATCCTATGATGATGTTATAAAAATTATCAGAGAAAACCAGGCCTTTAGAAATTTCTTATATTCAAATTCCGGAATTGAAGGAAGAGATTTTATATACAAAGTCAAAGAAAATGCAAAAGAAAGTGCTGGAGAATATACCGTAAATGCGATACGTAAATGTGCTAAAGATGGGAAAAGGGTAATCTTTGATGATAGAACAAGGCATAAAAAGACGATTCAATTGCTGTTACAAAGGGTAGCTGTAAATCCTGTCACGAAAGTTGCCGCAGTGGCTGTTGTAATTCTTCAAGTTGGAGAAAAGATAAATCAGGCAGACACTCTTACATACAACTATATAGCGCGAGCTTTATCAGAGGATTATATTAATCTTTTCTATGTAAATATGGATACTGATGAGTTTGTGGAATACAATCCGGATGGCCTCAATAGAGATGTATCTGTTGAGAATAAAGGAACGGATTTCTTTAATAAATCTTTGAATAACTTTTTTAGCAGAATCTATTCTGAAGATTTAGATATGATGAATAAATCCTTCACAAAGGATAAAATTATAAAGAGTCTAAAGAATAAGGGTACATTTTCAATAACCTATAGACGTATAGTGAACGGTGAACCTATATATGTCAACTTGAAGGCAGTAAAGGTCAGAGAAGACGATAATTATATTCTGATAGGTATCAATAATGTTGATGACCAGGTGAAACAGCGCGAGGCGATTGAGAAGATAAAAGAAGAGAGAAAAGCTTATTCCCGTATCATGGCGTTGTCTGGTGAGTTTATAAACATCTACTCTGTTGATCCTGTCACTAATAATTATGTCAGCTATAATTCCTCAGAAGAATATGGAAGGCTTAATCTGGCGATGAAGGGTGAAGATTTCTTTGAGGAGACTGCACGAAATGTTTGGCACACTTTCCATCCAGATGACATTAAGGACTTTTTAAAGGTCTTTGATAAAAAAACTGTTCTTAAAAGAATAGAAGAGGATGGAATCTTTGTATACAAGTATAGAGTGATGGTTGAAAACCAGGTTGTTCATTGGTGTTTGAGAGCAACCCTTATACAAGAGGATAATGAAGCACGGCTTCTTGTAGGTGTTATGAACATCGAAAAGCAAGTGGTTCAAGAAAGAGAATATGCAACTTCGCTTATTGAAGCAGAGGAAAGAGCTACAAAAGACCAGCTTACAGGTGTTAAAAACAAAAGAGCATACGCTGATGAGGAGGAGCATTTAAATACACAGATACAGGCAGGAGTTGGGGTAAAATTTGCCATTATTGTTTGCGATTTAAATGGCTTGAAACAAGTAAACGACAATCAGGGACATCAGGCAGGTGATGATTATATAAAAGAAGGCTGTATGATTTTGTGCGACGCCTTTGCAAGAAGCCCTGTATATAGAATCGGTGGTGATGAATTTGTCGCCATAGCCCAGGGCAAAGACTATGAAATGATTGAAAACAGACTTGGCAAAATTGATAGGGCCAATAAAAGAAACGATAAGGCTAATAGCGTGACAATGGCTGTTGGCTGGGCGAAATTTAGCAAGGAAGACAGATTTGTTTCCGACGTTTTTGATAGGGCAGATTCTGCTATGTACGAGAACAAAAAGAAGATGAAAGAAATAATTAAAAATAGGAAACAAAAATGATTGACAAAACTTTAACAATGCTCTAATATAGTAATCATGAAAAATCGAAGGGGAATGCCCTACAAAGAGGAGGATTACTATGAGCGAATTTAACAATTTAAAGCTTGAAGTTGCTGATGAGATTGCGGTACTTACTATCTCTCGTCCAGCAGCACTTAATGCACTTAACAGCGAGACTCTTGATGAGCTTGATGTTGCATTAACAGAAATCGAAGCAAGAGACGATGTAAAGGTTCTTATCCTTACAGGCGGTCCTGATAAGAAGGATAACCCATACAAGTCATTTGTTGCTGGAGCAGACATCTCTGAGATGGTTAACTTCACAGCAGCTGAGGCGCGTGCATTTGGTATGAAGGCTTCAGTTCCATTCTTTAAGCTTATGAATATGAGACAGGTTACAATCGCTGCTGTTAACGGCTTTGCACTTGGCGGTGGTTGCGAAATCTCTATGGCTTGCGATATTCGTATCGCTGCTGACAATGCTACATTTGGTCAGCCAGAGACAGGCCTTGGAATTATCCCAGGTTTCGGTGGCACACAGAGACTTGCTCGTCTTGTTGGTATGGGACGCGCTAAGGAGCTTATCTTCACTTGCGATTCAATCGATGCAAACGAGGCATACAGAATTGGTCTTGTAAACAAGGTTGTTGCTAAGGAAGAGCTTATGAACACAGCTAAGGAAATGGCTAAGAAGATTGCTTCAAAGGGAAGCTATGCTGTTTCTATTGCAAAGGCTGCAATCAACAATGGTTACGACATGGACATCAAGAATGCAGTTGAGATGGAGGCTAACCTCTTCGGTATTACATGCTCTACACACGACAAGGCAGAGGGCATGGGTGCATTCCTTGAGAGACGTGCTGCAAATCTTACAGATTTCTAATAAAATTAATTGATTTTTTACCACCCTTGCAAAAAGGGTGGTTTTTTTGGTTTTGCTTGTAAAATAGGGCATAAACAGTTATCATAATTAAGATTAGGTTAATTATATAATTTAGGAGATATTATGGGTAACGATTACATGTTTGAAGATGAAAATGAACAGTCATCACAGCAGAATACAAACAACCAATATAACAATCAGTACAATAATCAATTTAATAATCAATACAACAATCCAAACTACGGATATAATCAGCAAGCATACTATTATCAGCAGCCTCCTAAAAAGGCAGATAATGGCTTAGCTATAGCATCACTGGTGTTAGGCATCATTGCTTTGCTGTTATTCTTATCATTCTTTAATATTTTATTAGCTTTGGTTTCAATAGTTCTTGGTTGCATTTATTTATCACAGGCAAAAGGACAAAAGGGTAACCAAGGCCTCGCTATTGCAGGTATCGTCACATCAATTATAAGCATTGTTCTTTGCTGTGTTTGCTACGTAGTTATTATTGCAAATATTGCAAACATTTATGACGCAAGCGAAGACATTCTTCAGTATTACGAAGAGTACGATGAGGACTACTTGGACAATTATCTAGATGACAATCAGATATTAGAGGACGAGCTTCATTCATTAGATGAGGATGATACATTATAATTTTGGTTAGAGGTGCTTTTAGCACTTTTTGGCATATTTAAATAAGAGAAGGGATATCTGACGAGAAAGGATATCCTCTAGAAAGGAATTACTTTTATATGTACAACAAGGTAGACGCAAGCCTGAACTTCGTTGAAAGGGAGAAGCAGGTAGAAAAGTTCTGGAAGGAAAATGATATCTTCCAGAAATCAATGGATTCAAGAAAAGAAGGAGAGACATACACATTCTATGATGGCCCTCCAACAGCAAACGGTAAGCCTCACATTGGGCATGTTGAGACTCGTGCAATCAAGGACATGATTCCTAGATATCAGACTATGAAGGGCAAGTTCGTTCCTCGTAAGGCTGGTTGGGATACACATGGTCTTCCAGTTGAGCTTGAAGTTGAAAAGCTTCTTGGCCTCAATGGAAAAGAACAGATCGAAGAATACGGTATGGAGCCTTTCATTAAGAAATGTAAGGAATCTGTATGGAAATATAAAGGAATGTGGGAGGATTTCTCTGGCACAGTAGGTTTCTGGGCAGATATGGACAATCCTTATATCACATATGACGACAATTTCATCGAGTCAGAGTGGTGGGCTCTCAAGACTATCTGGGACAAGAAGCTCCTTTACAAGGGCTTTAAAATCGTTCCATATTGCCCACGTTGTGGTACTCCACTTTCTGCACAGGAAGTTGCACAGGGATACAAGACAGTTAAGGAACGTTCAGCAATCGTTCGTTTCAAAATCGTAGGTGAGGATGCTTACTTCCTTGCTTGGACAACAACACCTTGGACACTTCCATCAAACCTTGCACTTTGCGTTAACCCAGATGAGACATACATCCGCGTAAAGGCAGCTGATGGATATACATATATTCTTGCTGAAGCACTTGCAGACAAAGTATTAGGCAAGCTTGCTGAAGAAGGCGAAAAGGCATACGAAGTACTTGAGACATATAAGGGTACAGACCTTGAGTACAAAGAGTACGAGCCACTTTTTGAGTGCGCTGGCGTTGCAGCTACAAAGCAGCATAAAAAGGCACACTTCGTTACATGTGATACATACGTTACTATGTCAGATGGTACTGGTATCGTACATATCGCTCCTGCATTTGGTGAGGACGATGCAAAGGTTGGACGTAAATACGACCTTCCATTCGTTCAGTTCGTAGATGGTAAGGGTGAGCTTACAGCTGAGACACCATATGCTGGTCAGTTCGTTAAGGATGCAGATCCTAACGTACTTAAGGATCTTGATGCTGAAGGCAAGCTTTTCGAAGCACCAAAGTTTGAGCATGAGTATCCACACTGCTGGAGATGCGACACTCCACTTATCTACTATGCTAGAGAGTCATGGTTCATCAAGATGACAGAAGTTAAGGATGACCTGATTAAGAATAATAACACTGTAAACTGGATTCCAGAATCAATCGGTAAGGGACGTTTCGGCGATTGGCTTGAGAACGTTCAGGACTGGGGTATCTCTCGTAACCGTTACTGGGGAACTCCACTCAACATCTGGGAGTGTCCAGACTGTGGCAAGCAGATTTCAATCGGTAGCCGCAAGGAATTAGCAGAGCTTTCAGGACGTGCTGACGCAGAGACAATCGAGCTTCACCGTCCATACATTGATGAGGTTACATGCACATGTCCTGAGTGTAAGGGCACAATGAAGCGTGTACCAGAAGTTATCGACTGCTGGTTCGATTCAGGTGCTATGCCATTTGCTCAGCACCATTATCCATTTGAGAACAAAGAGGTATTTGAGCAGCAGTTCCCAGCTAAGTTCATTTCTGAGGCTGTTGACCAGACCCGTGGATGGTTCTACTCACTTATGGCAGAATCAACACTCCTCTTCAATAAGGCACCATACGAGAACGTTATCGTACTTGGTCACGTTCAGGATGAAAACGGACAGAAGATGTCTAAGTCTAAGGGCAATGCTGTTGATCCATTTGACGCACTTGAGAAAATGGGAGCAGATGCAATCAGATGGTATTTCTACACATCTTCAGCACCATGGATTCCAAAGAGATTTGGTGAGAATGCGGTTATGGAAGGTCAGAGAAAGTTCCTTGGAACACTTTGGAATACATACGCTTTCTATATCTTATATGCAAACATTGATGAGTTTGATCCTACAAAGTACGAGCTTGATTTCAACAAGCTTGCAGTTATGGATAAGTGGATTCTTTCTCGTCTCAACTCAGCAATCAAGGCTGTTGATGACAACCTTGGTTCATACAAGATTCCAGAGGCAGCTAGAGCTCTTGACGAGTTCGTAGATGACTTATCTAACTGGTATGTTCGTCGTTGCCGTGATAGATTCTGGGCAAAGGGCATGGAGCAGGACAAGATCAATGCTTACATGACACTTTACACATGCTTAAAGGATATCTCACTTGCAGCAGCACCTATGATTCCTTTCATGACAGAAGAAATCTATCAGAATATGGTTCGCTCAGTAGACAAGACTGCACCAGAGTCAATCCACCTTTGCGACTTCCCAACTGTTAATGAATCATTCATTGACAAGAAGCTTGAGGAGGATATGGATGAGCTCTTAAAGATTGTAGTTCACGGTCGTGCATGTAGAAATACAGCCAACATCAAGAACCGTCAGCCAATCGGTCAGATGTACATCAAGGCTGAGCATGAGCTTGATGAAATGTACGTTAGCATCATCGAGGATGAGCTTAATGTCAAGAAAGCTACATTCACAGAGGATGTTTCAGCATTCACATCATACTCATTCAAGCCACAGCTTCGTACAGTAGGACCTAAGTATGGTAAGTTCTTGGGTGGCATCCAGAAGGCACTTTCATCACTTGATGGAAACGCAGCATATGCAGAGCTTAAGGCAAATGGGGTTATTAAATTGCCTGAGGTTGATGCATCTATCGAGCTTGCAGAGGAAGACTTACTTATCTCTATGGCGCAGACAGAAGGCTTCGTAGCAGATGGAGACAACTACGTAACAGTAGTTCTTGATACAAACCTTACAGAAGAGCTTCTTGAGGAAGGCTTTGTTCGTGAAATCGTTTCAAAAATTCAGACAATGCGTAAGGAAGCTGATTTCGAAGTTATGGACCGCATCACAGTAGCGTATGCCGGAACACCAAAGGCTAACGAAATCTTCGCTAAGAACAAAGAGCTTATTGCAGGTGAGGTTCTCGCTGATGAAATCGCAGAGGGTTCAGACGGCTCCCTCGTTAAAGAGTGGAACATCAACGGTGAGAAAGTAACCTTAGCCGTAACACGTAAGTAATTCGTATACTAAAGATAGCTCGTAGGTAACAAGCTATTAGGTTTCTGAAGGAGACGTGTTGTCGAGTGAAGAAACACTAATGCTTGTAACCGTGACGAGCGAGCCATTAGGAGGGGTTTTGAGATATGAAGAGACAGATGCCAAGCACAAGAGAGATTGAGCAGGAGATAGTAGGCCGCGTCAAGACTATGTTCCGTAAGGACTTTGAGATGGCAACTAAGGAGGAGATTTATAGAGCTTGCGCCGAAGTTGTCAACGACGTGGTAATTGATAACTGGCTCACTACTCAAAAATCATTTGTGCAGCAGGATCCAAAGTGCGTATATTACATGTCTATGGAGTTTCTGATTGGTCGACTTCTTGGAAACAACATGATTAATATGCGTGGATATACAGAGGTTATGGATGCCCTGGATGAATTAGGGGTTGATATAAACGAAGTAGAGGACCAGGAGCCAGATCCAGCACTTGGAAATGGTGGTCTTGGTCGACTTGCTGCGTGCTTCCTTGACTCTCTTGCGACTTTACAGTATCCAGCTTATGGCTGCGGTATCAGATATCACTATGGTATGTTCAAGCAGAAAATCGAGGATGGCTATCAGCAGGAAGTTCCAGATAATTGGCTTCAGACTAGATACCCATTTGAGCTTCAGCGTACCGAGTATGAATTTGAAGTTAGATTTGGCGGATGGGTTCGCTATGACAGTCAGCCAGATGGCACAACAAAGTATATTCATGAGGGATATAATGCTGTAATAGCTACACCTTATGATTTACCTGTCACTGGTTTTGATAATGGTATGGTTAACACTCTTATGATTTGGGATGCCAAACCAAAGGAAGTGTTCAGACTTGACTCATTTGAAAAGGGTGACTACAGCAGAGCGGTTGAGGATATGAACCTTGCAAGAAACCTTACTGAGGTTCTTTATCCAAACGACAATCATATTCAGGGTAAAGAGCTTCGATTAAAGCAGCAGTACTTCTTTGTATCTGCATCTATTCAGAGAGCTCTTGCAAAGTATTTGCGTTATCACAAGGATATCAAGAAGCTTCCTGAAAAGGTTGTATTCCAGATGAATGATACTCACCCAACTCTGACAGTTGCTGAGCTTATGCGTATCCTTATGGATGTACATGGCTTAGGCTGGGATGAGGCGTGGGAGATTACAACACACTGTGTTGCCTACACAAACCACACCATCATGTCAGAGGCTCTTGAAAAATGGCCACAGGATATCTTCAAGAGATTGCTTCCACGTGTCTTTATGATCGTTGAGGAAATCAACCGCAGATTCTGTGATGAAATCAGAGCCAAGTTCCCTGGTGACGAGGAGCGAGTACATCGTATGGCAATCCTTGCAGACGACCAGGTCAAGATGGCACACATGGCAATCGCCGCAAGCTACAGTGTTAACGGTGTTGCAGCTCTTCATACAGAGATTTTGAAGAACGTATCTCTTCATGATTTCTACGAAATGTATCCTGAGAAATTCAACAACAAGACCAATGGTATTACTCAGCGTCGTTTCTTGATGCATGGTAATTACAAGCTTTCAGATTGGGTAATCAAAAAGATTGGCCGTGGTTGGATTACAGACTTATCTCAGATGAAGAAGTTAGAGAGCTTTGTTGATGACAAGAAATCTCTTGATGAGTTTATGGATATCAAGCTCGATAACAAAAAGCGTCTGGCTAAGTATATATTAGAGCATAATGGAATCGAGGTTGATCCTAATTCAATTTTCGATGTTCAGGTTAAGAGATTACATGAATACAAGCGTCAGCTTTTAAATATTCTTCATGTAATGTATCTCTACAATCAGATTAAGGAAAATCCAGAGATGGACTTCTATCCAACTACATTTATCTTTGGTGCTAAGGCTTCTGCAGGTTATGAAAATGCAAAGCTTATCATCAAGCTGATAAACAATGTAGCAGCGGTAATCAACAACGATAAATCAATCGACGACAAAATCAAGGTTGTCTTTATTGAAGATTATCGTGTATCAAATGCTGAATGGATATTTGCAGCAGCAGATGTTTCAGAACAGATTTCTACAGCTTCAAAGGAGGCATCTGGTACTGGAAACATGAAGTTCATGCTTAATGGTGCCGTTACAATCGGTACAATGGATGGCGCAAATGTAGAGATGTACCAGGAGCTTGGCGGAGAGAATATTTACATCTTCGGTATGAGCTCAGATGAGGTAATTGCTCACGAAAAGAATAACGACTACAATCCGGTAGATGTTATGAATGGAAATCATCACATTCAAAAGGTATTGCAGCAGCTTGTAAATGGCAATTACAGTATTGATAATCCGGAATTGTTCCGCCCACTTTACAATTCTCTTTTAAATACACAGTGTACAGCAAAGGCTGATACATACTTTGTATTAAAGGATTTCGCATCTTATTGTGAGACTCATGAAAAGATTCAGGAGGCTTACAAGGATAAATATAAATGGGCAAAGATGGCACTTGAAAACGTAGCTCATGTTGGCAAGTTCTCATCAGATAGAACAATCCAGGAGTATGTAGATGATATTTGGCACTTGGATAAGCTTGATTTGAAATAAGTGCCTAGAAGGAAAGTTTACAGACTATGAATGACAAAAGAAAATATATACCTTGGATATTTATTCCATGTATTCTTGCATTTGTTTTGCAGGTTGGAGCCAGCTTATTCGTAATTCAAGCAATCGTTACTTATGTACTTGCTACATTTAATGGCAGTACCTACGAAGATCTTGTTAATGCGCTTGTAGATGCAATGCTATCGGATGGAGCAAATGTTCTTTATATCATATATGCTGTTGCTGGAATCATCATTTTTACATTCGTTCAGAAGAAGATATTTAGTGATGATAAGCAGACTAAGCTATCAGAGGTATCAAAGAATGTTCCAGCTACAATAGCAGGCGTGTTGCTCTTTTGCTTAGGCATGCAATACGTTAGCAACTACCTTACAGCTGCATTAGCTAGTGCATTTCCATCATGGCTTGAGGAATACGAAGAGCTTATGGAGACTGCAGGACTGGATGACAGCCTTACACTTATTATGGGCATATATGCAGTTATTCTTGCACCAATATGCGAGGAACTTATTTTCAGAGGTGTTACATTTAGCGCAGCTAAAAAGGTTATGCCATATTACCTTGCAATCATTGTACAGGCAATCCTCTTTGGTGCCTTCCATATGAATGCAATCCAAGGCTGCTATGCATTTGTCCTTGGACTTGGAATGGGCTATGTAATGCACTTATACAACAATATATTTGTTACAATTATTATCCATATGATATTTAACTTGATTGGCACCTATGGCTCAGATTTCTTGCCATACGGTGGCGATACAATTATCGGATTCTTCTTGTGGATGCTGGGTTCCCTTGTTGTTACTTACGTTTCAATAATTCTTCTCAGAAAAGGGGCTTCATCTGTTAAGGAAAAGGAATTTACAGCCGATATATAATTACACGGACGATAATAATCACAGGACCAGGAAGGCACGCCTTCCTGGTTTTTCTATTTACTAGAAACTGTGATAAGGAAAACGGACTTTCCCTTTATAAATTATGTTTCATTTATAGGAGGAAAGAGCATGGTAATTCAAAATTCCGAGGTCAAAATGGCCGCAAAAAGTACTTTCACTGCATCAACGAAAGTGGAGTATGAGGACACTATTCGGCCGGCAATCAAGCTGGGCAATGTGGTGATGGCAGATGATGGAGAAGGATTCCTTTCATCTCTGAACTATGAATTAAACCAGAACGGGGAGGTGCAGGAAGCAGGAGAAAAAGCTCCTGTAGAGTCAGTGGTTGCAAATATGCAAACCAGAATGCAGACGATGCATTATTTGCTCAGAGCAATATTGATGAGCAAGATATTTGGCGATAATTCTGAGTTTAAAAACATTCTGCAGGAAATCTTTAAAAGCAATGAGGGATATTATCAAACAACCACAATCAACTACGAATACAGTGAAAGCCAAGAGCTGGCTTACTCGGCTGTAGGTACAGCAGTTACTGCAGATGGGAGACATCTGAATTTCAATTATGGTTTTGCAATGTCGGAATCATTTAAGGAAGAATTCCAATCTGTGGAGGAAAACTTTGTAAGATATATTGATCCATTGGTGGTTAATCTCAATGACCGTCCAACAAAGGTAGCAGATCAGCCTTTCTATTTTGACTTGGATGGAGACGGGGAAAAGGATAATCTTCATCAGTTGGAAGCTGGCTCAGGTTTCCTGGCCCTTGATAGAAATGAAGACGGCGAAATCAATGATGGGAAGGAGCTATTTGGAGTAACAACAGGAGATGGCTTTAAAGAGCTTGAAATCTTTGATGAGGATTGCAACGGCTGGATTGATGAAAATGACAGCATCTTCGAGAAGCTTAGAGTCTGGACCATGAATGAAAAAGGAGATATGGAGCTTTATACATTAAAGCAGTCTGATGTGGGAGCTATATATCTTGGCCGTGTAGGAACGGATTTTGTACAGCATGATGATGAACACAAAGCAATGGCTGCTATGCGTGAGACAGGTATCTTTTTACATGAGTCAGACGGACATGCCGGAAGTGTTCAGCACGTTGATTTTGCCACCTAATCTGCTATAATTGACCTAAGTATTTTAGGTGGGTTTAATGATATGAAAATATTCGGGGGCAAAAGAAGATTAAAGAGCAACAGTGCACTTGCTATTGCAGCAGGTTGTGCTGTTGCTTTTATGTTTATAGCTACGGTTATCAGTATAGGAATCTATCAGCAACGCATGGATGAAGCCAAGAAATTGCTGGTTGAGGCGGAGTATGAGCAGTACGATTCTTATGTAATTATGATTTCTTCAAATGATTCATCGGACTTTTGGCAGGATGTATATAAATCTGCCAAGGAATATGGCGCTGAACAGGGCGTGTATGTGGATATGCTTTCTACCAGTATCGACAAATCATATTCCAAAGCAGAGTATATGGAGATGGCCATCGAATCCAATTGCGATGCTATTTTACTAGAGGGAGACGATTCACCAGAGACAGCCGAAATGGTGGCAAAGGCAAAGCATGCAGATATTCCTGTATTCACATTGGAGTCAGATATTGATATGGCAAATCGCGTTAGCTATATTGGAGCTAATAGCTATACTATCGCCAGCTTATACGGAGAGTCTTTAATTGAGAATCTCGCGAAGCAAAAGAAGGTAATGGTTTTAGCTGGTAATACAGTCAATCCTACAGAGGCAAGTGCTTTTGTTAATAATATGCAGTCGGCATTGGACGGTCGTGAATTGCCAAATGGAAACCTGGATTTTGAAGTACGTACAGTTGAAAGCAAGGATGCTTTTGCAAATGAGGAGTATATCCAAAATCTCTTTAAGGAAAATGATTTGGCGCCAGTTGTAATCTGTCTTGATCAGGAATCTACAGAAAGCTTTTATCAGGCCATGATTGACTATAACAAAGTTGGTCAGATAATGCTTTTAGGAAGTAATGTTTCACCTACCATTCTTACTGGAATTAAACAGGGGGTAATTCTTAGCACAGTATATGTGGATGCACAGAGCATTGGTGTATCTGCAGCGGAAGCATATATCGAATATAGGGATGCAGGATATGTATCTGATTACATAAGTGTTGACGCAAATGTAATCGATGCCACCAACATCGATGAAGCGATGGAGGAGGTAGAAAATGAGTAGGATTAAGCGAAAATCTATCTCCCTCAGACAAAAGATGATTATGTCATTTTGTATTCCTACGGTACTGCTGTTCCTTGTAAACATGATGCTGTACTTGGGAACTGCCCAGATGCTTAACTCCTTGGATGTTATCTACGCCAGCAATAATACGCTGAACGATTTGAGTGAGAGTCTGGATCGTTTGCAGAATGCCACAGCAGGCTATCTAAATACCAAAACCAGTGATGCTTTGGAACAGTATTATATTTACGAAGAAGAGTATTCTGATTTGGTAGATAATCTGGATGATAACAAGGATGATAATGAAAACAGAGTCCTTGAAAGAAATATTAAAAACATGTCGGAAAACTACCTGGAGCTTACAAACCAGGCAGTTGAAAGTAAACGTGGTGGTAATGTAGAAAAGTATAAAAGTATCTATGAGGAGGCTGCCAGAACATATGGCTACATAGATACCAGCATTACAAACCTCAACAATCAGCAGTTCATCAACAACTCTAAATCCTATGGAGCTATGATGACCGCCCTTCAAACACTTGAAGAGCTGAATATTTTAACACTTGTAATTATAGGTATTGCCAATTTGTTTTTCGTAGTACTTATCGCATCAACTATTGCAGACCCACTTATAAAGCTGGCTGCCACAGCCAACAGCGTGTCACAGGGAGACTTCAATGTAGAGCTTCTGCCTGTTAAAAGCAATGATGAGGTTGGCGTAGTAACAAAAGCATTCAACAAAATGGTTGTTTCAATAAAGAACTATATCGAAAAGCTTCGTGAATCTATGGAAGTGGAGCGCCGTCTCAAGGAAAACGAGCTGATAATGGAAAACCATATTAAGGATGCAGAGCTTCGATACTTGCAGGCGCAGATTAATCCTCATTTTTTGTTTAACACTTTGAATGCTGGCGCCCAGCTTGCCATGATGGAGGGGGCAGACAGGACCAGCAATTACATTCAAAGGGTGGCAGATTTCTTTAGATACAATATCAAAAAGAACAAGGATGTTGTGTCTTTGCGTGAGGAAATTGAGCTTGTAGACATCTACATTTACATCATAAATGTTAGATTTGCAGGGGAAATCCAGTTCACCAAGGAGATTGATGAGTCACTTCTTGGGGTAAAGATACCTAGTATGATACTTCAGCCTATTGTTGAAAATAGTATCAACTATGGCCTTAGAAACATAGATTGGACCAAGAAAATCAAGCTTTCTGTGTATGAGCTGGGGGACTATATATGTGTCAGCATTAAAGACAATGGTATTGGTATGACACAGGAAAAAATTGAGCAGGTTTTGGATGGCACATACAAGAGCAATCCTGCTAAATCAACATCCAATGGAGTTGGATTAAACAACTGTATTGAGCGTCTTAACATCTTCTACGAAAGCGAAGATGTATTAGATATTATATCTGAGGGAGAAAAGATGGGAACGGAGACAATTCTTTATCTTCCAAAGAAGGATTATGAGAAGGAACAAATGTAATGTACAAAATAATGTTGGCGGATGACGAGGGAATAGTCATCGATTCATTGAAATTCATAATAGAAAAGGAATTTGGAAGCAAGTGCGATATCCGTACAGCCAAAACTGGCAGACAGGTTATTGAGCTGGCGGAGGAATATCAGCCGGATATAGCCTTTATGGATATTCAGATGCCTGGCATCAACGGCATCGAAGCTATGCGAGAAATTCGAAAGACCAACAGTCATATCGTATTTATAGTAATGACTGCGTACGACAAATTCGATTATGCTAAGGAAGCTATTTCCCTGGGGGTTTTGGACTACCTAAACAAACCGGTTAGTAGAGATGGAATCATCACCATTCTAAACAAAGCCATGGGGCAAATCGATGGTGAAAGAGCAAAGCGAAGCAATGACCTTCGAGTTAGAGAAAAGCTGGAAACGGTAGTGCCTATCATCGAAAATGGTTTGATTCAGGATTTGCTTTTCAAGGAATATTTCAAAGAGGATATTGACAACTACAAAACTCTGCTTGGAATTGATTCGGAATATGGATACATGGCCTGCATGGTATTTGGTAGAGAGATGGTTGGAAACTACATGACCAGCGCTGTAGCAGTTTCTATTCAGGCTCAGAAATCATATCGAGAGATTCATACCATAACAGAGGATTATATAAAGGGAATTATGGGAGCGGTAATGTCTAATAAAATACCAATCCTTATTCCAACAGATAGCAATACCTTACCATATAATGAAAGAAATAATGTGGTGGAAAGTGCTAGAGCCCTTTGCAGGAAGCTTTCAGATAGATTCGATATGGATTTTCGAATTGGATTTGGCTCTGTAAAGCCGCTGGATAGAATGGCAGAATCATACGAGGAAGCAAACTCAGTGTTGATAGCAACCACAAGCCACGTAGCTCACGTGGATGATATGCCTGTTGCATGTCAGTACGAGGAAAGCTATCCAATGGATTTGGAAAAGCGTTTGTTTAATGAAATATCCCTTGGAAATGTAAATGAGACGGTGGCATTATCACAGGCATTCTTTGAGTGGATGGAAGAAAACTACGCAAATGATAATGACAGTGTTCGATTGAAATGCCTGGAGTTCGTTCTTTGGGCTGAGCATCTATCTTATGAAAAGACAGCTCGTGTATACGAGTTTAAAAGCAGGGCAAACTATTTGTCAGAACTCTTAAATCTTGGGGGATTAAACGAAGTAAAGCATTGGTTTATTGAGAAGATGAAGGCTGCTGCTGTTTGGGTGGCAAACAAGCAGGAGGAACAGTCAATGAGTGTTGTCAATAAAGCAAGGCAATACATAGATGAAAACTATATGAAGGAATTAACTTTAGATGATATATCTCGAATGGTTAATATAAGTTCATATTATTTTTCAAAGGTTTTTAAAGAGGAGACAGGTGAGAACTTCATCGACTATCTTACAAAGCTACGTATCGAGGCAGCAAAAAAGCTGCTTAAGACAACTAGCAAGTCAATGAAGGAGATATCAGCGGAGGTAGGATATCCGGATCCAAACTACTTTTCACGTAACTTCAAAAAGTATACTGGAAAGACACCTACGGACTACGCAAAATGTAACTAATAATTATTGGGGTGAATAATAATGAAAGGATATTTGAAAAAGATAGTGGTGATGACACTATCCCTTGCGATGCTTTCAGGATGCGCTAGTAGTTCTGCAGATAGCGCAAATACTTCTTCTAATAAAGAAGATGGTATTGAAATTGGTTTATGTTTTGATTCATTTGTAATCGAGCGCTGGGAGAAGGATAGAGATGTGTTTGTGGATACAGCATCATCTTTAGGGGCGACGGTTAATGTTCAAAATGCAAACGGTGATGTGGATAAACAAATCGAGCAGATTACATATCTGATAGATAAGGGCGTGGATTGTCTAGTAATAATTCCAGTAGATGGTGAAGCCCTAACAGACGTAATCAAAACCGCTAAAGAAAAAGATATTGCTGTGGTTTCTTACGATAGAATTATCCCAAATGCAGACACAGACCTTTACATATCATTCGACAACAACATGGTAGGCCAAATGCTTGGAGAATCCTTGGCAGATTCTGGTGCAAAAAGCGTGGTAATGATTTGCGGGCCACTTACTGATGGCAATGTGCCTATGGTAAACGACGGATTCTATTCAGTCATGAATGAGAACAATATCGAAATTCTGGACACATACTATTGCGAGGGCTGGAAGGCTGAGTTAGGTGGCGCCTATGTTTATGACAATTTGGACACTATCAAGCAGGCGGATGCCATAATGTGTGGCAATGATGATGTGGCTACATCTGTAATCAGAGCTTTGGCTGTATGCCAGCTGGCAGGTGAAAAGCCGGTGGTTGGACAGGATGCAGATTTACCTGCGTGTCAGCACATTGTTGAGGGAACACAGCTGATGACGGTGTTCAAGCCTGTAAGTAAATTGGCAGAACAGGCAGCGCAACTTTCTGTGCAGCTTGCCAGTGGAGAGGATATTGATGTGGATTCCACAATAAGTGACGGGCAGTACGACATCCCTTATGTGGCTACGGAGCCAGTGGCAGTGACCAGAGACAATATCGATGAAGTGATTATAGATAGCGGATTCCATTCTAAAGAGGACGTTTATATGAATGTTTCTGAGAAATCCGGTGAAAATGAATAGCAAATTTTTGCATGACAAAAAATGACTAGCACAAAAATGTGCTAGTCATTTTTCATTGTGTGAATAAAGTTAGACAAAAATGTGAAGAAAGTGACAACCATTTTCAGACATCTTCATGATATCGTATCTATAGTAACAAACAAACCTAAATGAAAGGGAGGTTTTCAAAGAATGAAGAGAAAGTTATTAAGTGTACTTTTGACAGGTGCTCTTGCAGCTTCAATGTTTGTAGGTTGCGGAACTAGCACAGAGACAACAGACACAGGTGCAGCTGGTGGGGATACAGCTACAGAGACAACAGATGATGGTGGTTCTACAGCAGCAACAGGAACAAAGGTTGGTGTTGCAATGCCTACAAAGGATCTCCAGAGATGGAATCAGGATGGTGCTAACATGCAGTCAGAGCTTGAAGCAGCTGGCTACGAAGTAGACCTTCAGTACGCTTCAAACGATGTTCAGACTCAGGTTTCACAGATTGAAAACATGATCAACTCAGGATGTAACGTTCTTGTAGTTGCAGCTATCGAAGGTTCATCACTTGGTGAAGCTATGGATATGGCAGCTGAGAACAACATCCCAGTTATCGCATATGACCGTTTGATTATGAACTCAGATGCAGTTTCATACTATGCAACATTCGATAACTACAAGGTAGGTCAGGTTCAGGGTCAGTACATCATTGATCAGCTTGATCTTGAGAACACATCAGAGACATTCACAATGGAAATCACAGCTGGTGACCCAGGTGATAACAATGCTGGTTTCTTCTATGATGGTGCTATGGATCTTCTTAAGCCATACATCGAGGCTGGTACACTTGTTGTTAAATCTGGTCAGGTAGATTTCGCAGAAGTTGCTACTCCAGCATGGGCTACAGAAACAGCTCAGTCACGTATGGAGACAATTCTTTCTTCTAACTACGCTAACGAAGACCTTGATGTTTGCCTCTGCTCTAACGATTCTACAGCACTTGGTGTTGAGAACGCACTTGCAGCAAACTACAAGGGTGAATATCCAATCATCACAGGTCAGGATTGCGATATTGAGAACACAAAGAACATGATCGCTGGAAAGCAGTCTATGTCAGTATTCAAGGATACACGTACACTTGCTTCACAGGTTGTTAAGATGGTAGGTCAGATCCTCAGCGGTGAGACAGTTGATGTTAACGATACTGAGACATATGACAATGGTACAGGAGTTATTCCTTCATACCTTTGCGAGCCAGTATTCGCTGATAAGGACAACTACAAAGAGTTACTTATCGACTCAGGATATTATACTGAGGACCAGTTACAGTAATTAAAAAAGAAATGCTTTTTAGGGCAGGGAAACCTGCCCTATTTTAGAGAAGAGAATGTTTTTAAGAAAATAAAAGTTATTTTAAGGAGGGAGACTTAAGTGGGAAAAACAATACTTGAGATGAAATCAATCACCAAAGAGTTCCCAGGAGTAAAAGCCCTTGATAACGTAAACTTAAAGGTAGAGGAAGGCGAAATTCATGCTCTTGTAGGAGAGAATGGAGCTGGTAAATCTACTCTTATGAACGTTTTAAGTGGTATTTATCCATTTGGATCTTACACTGGAGACATCGTATACAATGGTGAAGTTTGTCAGTTCCAGAAAATCAAGGATTCTGAGGAAAAAGGAATCGTTATCATTCATCAGGAATTGGCGTTAATCCCTTATATGTCTATAGGTGAGAACATGTTCCTTGGAAATGAACAGGGAAGCAAGGCAGCTATTGATTGGGACAAAACATACGCAGAAGCAGACAAATATTTAAAGATGGTTGGTTTATCAGAAAGCAGCCGTACTTTAATCAAAGATATAGGTGTTGGTAAACAGCAGCTTGTTGAAATTGCAAAGGCATTAGCAAAGAATGCTAAGCTCCTCATCCTTGATGAGCCAACATCATCACTTAATGAAACAGATTCGAGAGCACTTCTTGATTTACTTCTTAAATTCAAGCAGGAAGGAATGACATCTATCATCATTTCTCATAAGCTAAACGAAGTTTCTTATGTAGCAGATAAGATTACTGTTATCCGTGATGGTTCCACAATCGAAACTCTTGATAAGAGTGTAGATGATATTTCAGAAGATAGAATCATTAAAGGCATGGTTGGTCGTGAAATGACAGACCGTTTCCCTAAGCGCCACGGTGTAGAAATCGGTGACATCGCTATGGAGGTTAAGGATTGGACAGTTTACCATCCACAGTTTTCGGAGCGTAAGGTTGTTGATGGAGTATCAATGAATATACGTAAAGGCGAAGTAGTTGGTATCGCAGGTCTTATGGGTGCTGGACGTACAGAGCTTGCAATGAGTATCTTCGGAAAGGCTTATGGAACTAACATTTCAGGTCAGCTTTTCTTAAACGGTGAAGAAGTTCATTTAAAGAATATCAAAGATGCAATCAAGCACAAGATTGCATACGTAACAGAAGATAGAAAGGGCAACGGACTTGTACTTACAAATCCAATCAAGATTAACACAACTCTTGCAAACCTTTCATCACTTTGTTCTAAGCGCGTTATCGATCAGGATAAAGAATATCAGGTAGCAGAGGAGTACAGAGATAAGCTCAAGACAAAATGTCCTACAGTTGAGCAGAACGTTGGAAACCTTTCGGGTGGTAACCAGCAGAAGGTTCTTCTTGCTAAGTGGATGTTTGCAGATCCAGATGTACTTATTCTTGATGAGCCTACACGTGGTATTGACGTTGGTGCTAAGTACGAAATCTACTGCATCATCAATGATTTGGTTGCAGCAGGAAAATCAGTAATAATGATTTCATCAGAGCTTCCAGAAGTACTTGGTATGTCAGACCGTATATACGTTATGAACGAAGGTAAAATGGTTGGCGAAATGGCAGGGGCAGAAGCTTCACAGGAAAGCATTATGTCTTGCATCTTGAAGTCATAGAAGGGAGAGAAAACATGGTCTCAGTTAATATTAAAGACACATTAAAAAAATACACCATGGTTATCGCCCTGGTGATTATTATCGGAATCTTCTACGTTGGAACAGGCGGAACAATTCTTCTGTCTCAGAACGTAAACAACTTGCTTTCACAGAACGCATACGTATTTGTGTTAGCAACTGGTATGTTACTTTGTATCTTAACTGGTGGTAACATCGATCTTTCTGTTGGTTCAGTTGTCTGCTTCGTAGGTGGTATTGGAGCAGTAATGATGAGTAAGGGAATGAACGTATGGTTTGCAGTTCTTGTAATGCTCTTTGTGGGTGTTTTAGTTGGTGCATGGCAGGCGTTCTGGGTAGCATACATAAACGTACCACCATTCATTGCAACACTTGCTGGTATGTACGCATTCAGAGGTTTATCAAATGTAGTATTAAATGGTTATGCAGTTTCTATTTCAAATACAACATTCCTTAATGTATTTGGTGGTGGTGCTGATTGCTACATCCCTGATTTCTTCCATGGAGAAAGCCTCAACATTACATGTTTACTTGCAGGCCTTATTGCAGTTGCAGTTTATGTATTAATCTCAATTAAAAACAGAGTATCGGCTTCTAGAAAAGGCTACGTTACAACAAGCGCAGCTAGCTTCTACGCAAAGCTTGTTATTCTTTCACTTGTAATTTTATTCTTAGCATATAAGCTTGCTGGTTACAAAGGAATTCCTACATCATTATTATGGATTATCCTTATCGTCCTTGTTTACAACTACATCACAACAAAGACAACAATCGGACGTTACTTATATGCAGTAGGTGGTAACGAAAAAGCTACACAGCTTTCAGGTATCAACACAAAGAAGGTTTACTTCTTCGCTTATACAAACATGGGATTCTTAGCAGCTTTTGCTGGTATCCTTACAGTAGCTCGTGCAGCTTCTGCACAGCCTACATACGGTCAGTTCTATGAAATGGATGCAATCGGTGCTTGCTTCATCGGTGGTGCATCTGCATACGGTGGAACAGGTTCAGTATTCGGCGCAATCATTGGTGCTCTTTTGATGGGTGTTATCAACCAGGGTATGTTGATTATGGGTGTTGATGCAAACTATCAGAAGGTTGTTAAAGGTTTAGTACTTCTTGCAGCGGTTATCTTTGATGTTATGTCTAAGAGAGAGAAAAAGTAGGAAGGGAGGAGCGAAAAAGTGAAAGACAAGATTTTTAAAATATTAAAAGAAAACACAATGCTCATTGTTCTGGTCCTGGTTGTTCTCTTCTTTAACTTTACAACTCACGGCACAATGCTTATGCCAAGCCAGTTCAACGCATTGATTACACAGAACGCATATGTATATGTTCTTGCAACAGGTATGTTGATGTGTATGTTAACAGGTGGTAATATCGACCTTTCCTGCGGTTCATTTGTTTGTTTAGTAGGTATCATCGGAGCAAAAGTAATGGTAAACATGGGTGCTTCAACTCCAGTTGGAATCCTTGTAATGCTCCTCATCGGAATCATCTATGGATGCTTACTTGGATATGTAATTGCTTACATCAATATTCCACCATGGATTGCTACACTTGCAGGTTTCCTTGCGCTTCGTGGATGGGGCGTTGCATTACTTAACGGTTCATCAAACATCAGCCCACTTCCACCAGAATTTTGTGCATTATTCTCAGGCAAGATGAATGACCTTTTCGGTGGTCCAAGAATCGGTGGTGTTCAGTACAACATGACAAGTATTGTAATTGGACTTATCGCTTCAATCATCGTAGTAGTTCTTCTTTTCAGATCACGTGCAAACAAGCTTAAGAAGGGCTATGTTGCAGACAGCCTTGTAGCAGTAATCGTTAAGTGCGTACTTATCGACTTTGTAATCATGCTCTTTGCATACAAGTTCTCACTTGCAGGTGGTGTACCATACTCACTCATCTGGGTAGCAGTAATAGTACTTATCTACAGCTTCATTACATCAAAGACAGATATCGGACGTTACTTCTACACAATCGGTGGTAACTCAGAGGCAACAAGACTTTCAGGTATCGATACAAAGAGAATCATGTTTATCGCATACTTGAACATGGCTGTACTTACAGTTATTTCTGCATTCCTTACAATGGCTCGTTTCCAGGCTGCAAACTCTACAGCTGGTACAAACTACGAGATGGATGCCATCTCAGCCTGCGTAGTAGGTGGTGTATCTGCATACGGTGGATCAGGTACAGTATTCGGAATGATTGTTGGTGCTACCCTCATCGGTGTAATCAACCTTGGTATGTCCCTCATGGGTATCGATGCCAACTGGCAGAAGGTTGTTAAGGGCGTAGTACTTCTCGGAGCCGTAGTCTTCGAAATCCTCAACAACAAGAAAAGCGCAACAAAGTAATACATAAGATTTTATTTTCTTCATTATATTCTCTTAATGTTATTATAACTAAAAGCTCGCGACCTCCCATTGGCCGCGAGCTTTTGTTTTGAATATCGCGGCCAAGAGTGCTAATATCTTAGGTATGGAAATAATAAAAGGATTCTTACAGAGGAAAATGGTTATATTACTGGCGGCGGTTGTACTGGTGTTTTTTGTGCTGTTTAATTCGGGATTCTTTGGGGGCAAGGATGAGCGAATTAAGATTTCCTGCGTGGGCGATAGTCTTACCTATGGAAGTGGAGTGCTGAAGACCAGGGATACGGATGCGTATCCAGCACAGCTGCAGATAAAGATGGGAACAGATCATTTGGTTTCTAATTTTGGATTGCGTAATGCTACGGCATCTGCAACTGGGGATTTGCCTTATGTGGAGTCGGAGGAGTATCAGCAGTCTCTGAAGTCTAAGCCTGATATTGTGGTGCTTATGCTTGGAACAAATGATACAAAGACTTATAACTGGAATGCATCAGACTATGAGGCAGGGCTGAAGGAGCTTGTGGAGTCATATCAGCAGCTTGATACTAAGCCTACAGTGTACTTGATGCGTAGTCCATATTGCTATTCATTGGATGGAAGTGATGTGGCAGAGTATGATATTCAGCCTGCAGTTGTATCTGATGAATTGGGTGGAATCGTTGAAAAGGTTGCGGCTGAGACTGGCGTGGAAGTGATTGATTTGTATCAGCTTACTGAGGGCCAGGATGAGCTTTATACTGACGGAATTCACTTTAATGCTAAGGGATATGAGCTTATAGCTGATGAGGTATATTCTAATTTAAAATAATTATCAATAAACCTGTTGACATTTTATGCCGGCAGGTTTATATTTTAATCAAACATATGAACAATCATTCATATATTCAAATTTAAAGAAGACCCAATGGGGGACGGAGGAAAATATCATGAAGAAAACTTACAAAATCGATGTAGATTGTGCAAACTGTGCAAACAAGATGGAGCAGGCTGCTAAGGAGACAGCAGGTGTTGCTGATGCTACAGTTAATTTTATGGCACTCAAGATGAACGTTGAGTTCGAAGATGGAGCAGATGTTAAGGCTGTTATGGAAGAAGTTCTTAAGAACTGCAAGAAGGTAGAGGACGATTGCGAGATTTTTTTATAGGAGTTTGATATGAACAAAAAGCAGAAGAAGGTACTAATCAGAATAATTGCAGCGGCTTTGATGATGGCAATCCTGTTGTTGCTTCCTTTGGAAGAGGGCAGTTGGATTCGTTTTGTGCTGTTTTTGATTCCATATTTTACTATTGGATATGACATTTTAAAGAAGGCATTTAAGGGAATCAAGAACAAGCAGGTCTTTGATGAGAATTTCCTTATGGCTGTTGCCACTATTGGTGCAATGGCACTTGGGGAATATACAGAAGGCGTAGCGGTTATGCTATTCTACCAGGTTGGCGAATTATTCCAATCATACGCTGTAGGAAAGAGCAGACGTAACATTTCCCAGCTTATGGACATTAGGCCTGATTTTGCAAACATAATGGTGGATGGTCAGCTTACACAGGTTGATCCTGACGAAGTGGAAATTGGAAGCGAAATCGTTGTTCAGCCTGGTGAAAAGATTCCTATCGATGGTGTGGTTATTGACGGTACAGCTACTCTTGATACTGCAGCCCTTACAGGTGAAAGCGTTCCTAGAAGCGCAAAGCCTGGGGACGAGGTTATTTCCGGATGTATCAATATGTCAGGTGTTCTCACTATCCGCACTACAAAGGAATTCGGCGAATCTACAGCATCAAAGATTCTCGACTTGGTGGAGAATGCATCTTCAAAGAAATCAAAGCCAGAGAATTTTATTTCAAGATTTGCCAGAGTGTACACACCAGCTGTTTGTTATTCAGCGGTAGCACTTGCAGTACTTCCACCAGTGATTTCACTTATTATCGGTGTTAATCCTAACTGGGGCCAGTGGATTTATAGAGCCCTTACATTCCTTGTTATCAGTTGCCCATGTGCACTTGTTATCAGTATTCCGCTTACATTCTTTGCAGGAATTGGTGGTGCCAGCAAGGAAGGTGTCCTTGTAAAAGGTTCAAACTACCTTGATATGCTTTCAAAGGCTAAAATCGCTGTTATGGACAAAACAGGTACACTTACTGAGGGTGTCTTCAAGGTTACAAAGATTGTTCCAAAGGATATTTCTGAGGATAAGCTTTTGATGTATGCTGCTATGGCTGAGGTATACTCAAATCATCCTATTTCACGTAGCTTGAAGGAGGCTTACAGCAAGCCTATCGATACAAACGATGTTACTGATGTGGAGGAAATCTCTGGACATGGAATCAGAGCTACAGTTCTTGGAAAGACTGTAAATGCAGGAAATGAGAAGCTTATGGCTTCTGTTGGTACAGCTTTCAACCAGGCAAATGAGCCAGGTACAGTTATCTATATCGCAATTGATGGTCAGTATAAAGGCTACATCCTTATATCTGATCAGATAAAGGCCACATCAAAGGCTGCTATCGAAAATATGAAGCGAGTTGGTGTGAGACAGACAGTTATGCTTACTGGCGATAGCAAGAGCGTAGCAGATATCGTTGCAAAGGATTTAGGACTTGATAGTGTTTGCTCAGAGCTTTTACCTGGAGATAAGGTCCAGAAGGTAGAGGAGTTATTAGCATCCAAATCAGAGAATGAACAGTTGATTTTCGTTGGCGATGGTATAAATGATGCTCCAGTTCTTTCAAGAGCTGATATCGGTATTGCCATGGGAGCTCTAGGTAGCGATGCAGCTATTGAAGCCGCAGATGTTGTTCTTATGGATGACGACCCTATGAAGATTTCAAAAGCCATCGGTATTGCAAAAAAGTGCATGCGTATAGTATATGAAAATATTTACTTTGCCATCGGAATTAAGGTATTATGTTTGATACTTGGTGCGATTGGTATTGCAAATATGTGGTATGCTATTTTTGCAGACGTTGGAGTTATGGTTATTGCAGTTCTCAACGCAATCCGCGCATTACGTGTGAAGAACATTTAGGAGGTTTGACAATGGTTAAACATGCAGAATGCTGTGAAGAGCAGTGTGTACATAAAGAATTGGTAGCAAATGTACTTAACGATTTGCCTGATGAGGATGTCTTATACGATTTGGCAGAGCTTTTCAAGGTTTTTGGTGATAGTACCAGGGTACGAATCCTGATTGCTTTATTCGAGGCAGAGCTTTGCGTATGCGACATTTCAGAAGCTCTTGGTATGACACAATCAGCTGTATCACATCAGCTGCAGATTCTTCGTACAAATAAGCTTGTAAAGAGCCGTCGCGAAGGCAAGCAAATTTATTATAGTTTGGCAGACGAGCATGTGGTTACCATTATGGCACAAGGCTTAAATCACATCTTAGAATAATATATAGAATGTTGTTGGCTTCCTGTTCTTTGATTGAGGAACAGGAAGCTTTTTTATTGAATTTTTAGGCTGTAACGAAACAATTTATCAATAAGAAAAAAATGTGAAAAAAGTATTGACTTCGAACTTCTATTAGTATAAGATAACCACAGTTAGCAACGGCTAACTAAAATATGAACAGGAAGCTAACATTATGTGCGAAGAAGTATTTGAAATGATATGTGCCATGGACAGGCGATGTGTAGAGTTGCAAGTTGTATTGCAGTGTGCTCCCACATTAGCTGGCCTTAAAACTTCAAATCTTCTTATAGTTCCGAAAGATCAGGAAGATAAGGTTAGATTTGTTCTTAGGCATTCAGGCTTGTTGGGGTATCGCCTCGTGTACGATAGACATCGAGTTATCTTTTTGGTTTTTAATAGGGATAAGCTCATAAGCTACCTTGCAAAGCCAGAGGTAAAGGAATTTCTTTCCTCTTATGGATATCGTACAGATGCCTTTGGGTATTCACTTCGAAATTTCCAGAATCGATATGATTCTTATGTTCATAAAAGGGATAATTTCCCTCATGAGATGGGAGTGTTCCTCGGATATCCGCTTTGTGATGTAGTAGGCTTCATTCAAAACGGAGGAGACGGATTTGTGCTGTCGGGGTATTGGAAGGTTTACAAAAATGCGACTGAGGCACAGAAGTTATTTGAAAAATTTGACATTGTAAAAGATGATATGGTTCGCATGGTATTTAAAGGATATTCATTAAAAGATATCGTAAATACGTATGCAAAGCCTGTCGTATCCTTGGCAGTTTAACGTCAAAATATCTTATTTTAAAGGAGATTAAAGTCATGAGTAAGGTTAATGTTGTATTTTGGTCACAGTCTGGTAATACAGAGAGTATGGCAAACGCTGTAGGTGCTGGTGTTACAGCAGCAGGCGGCGAGGCTAACGTAGTATACGTTGGTGATGCTTCTATAGATGAGCTCAAGAATGCAAAGGCATTTGCACTTGGATGTCCAGCTATGGGCGCTGAGGTTCTTGAGGAAGGCGAGATGGAGCCATTTGTTACAGATTTAGAGGGCTTTGTTTCAGGTAAGACAATCGGTCTTTTCGGCTCATATGGCTGGGGAGATGGTCAGTGGATGCGCGACTGGGTTGATCGCATGACATCAGCAGGCGCAACAGTAGTAAACGGCGAAGGCGTTATTTGCCAGGACGCTCCAGACGGAGCAGCAGAAGCTGCATGCCAGGAGCTTGGTAAAGCTTTAGCAGCAGTTTAATTTAATATTTAGCTTATTTCCTTTCCCTGAGTTTCTAACCGGGTTTCTTGGGGAAGTTATTAGACTCCTTTTACAGCCTCCAGGTATGCCAGTGCCTGGAGGTAAATTATTCTGGATTAGCCTTTGATGGAGGCAAATATCGATGGCTTATGCCACAGATAAAAGTTGTCGGAATATCTGATATTTCGTGATAAAATCTAACAATTTAATTTTGAAAAAGTTGTTGACAAAGCCTTGATTCTCATATATACTCTCTATTGTTCGCGAGAGAGATATGCAACAAACGCAGAACGAATTATTTCGGGGTGTGGCTCAGTTTGGCTAGAGCACCTGGTTTGGGACCAGGGGGTCGCAGGTTCGAATCCTGTCACCCCGGAAAGAACTTCTGATATATTACTGATATTGTGGGATCTTAGCTCAGCTGGGAGAGCATCTGCCTTACAAGCAGGGGGTCACAGGTTCGAGCCCTGTAGGTCCCACTTTGTTATCTTTATTGATAACATGCCGTAGTGGCGGAACTGGCAGACGCGCGGGACTTAAAATCCCGTGGTGGCGACATCGTACCGGTTCGATTCCGGTCTACGGCATTAACTTTTAACTAACGGGGTGTGGCTCAGTTTGGCTAGAGCACCTGGTTTGGGACCAGGGGGTCGCAGGTTCGAATCCTGTCACCCCGATTTAATGAATATGTGCGGGTGTGGTTCAATGGTAGAACATCAGCCTTCCAAGCTGAATACGTGGGTTCGATTCCCATCACCCGCTTTTTTAATCCAATTACAGCTGATTATGTGTCAGTAGCTCAGCTGGATAGAGCAACGGCCTTCTAAGCCGTGGGTCGGGGGTTCGAATCCCTTCTGGCACATGTTTTTAATATGGTGGGTGTGGCACAGCTGGTTAGCGCGTCGGATTGTGGTTCCGAAGGTCGAGGGTTCGAACCCCTCTACCCACCCTTTACAACTAAATATTTTATTTTGTAACTTGCGCGACTAGCTCAGTTGGCAGAGCACCTGACTCTTAATCAGGGTGTCCAGGGTTCGAACCCCTGGTCGCGCATTTTTCTATATGGGTGGTTTCCCGAGTGGCCAAAGGGGACAGACTGTAAATCTGCTGCTAATTGCTTCGGTGGTTCGAATCCACCACCACCCATTTTTAATTTGGCGAGATAGCTCAGTTGGCTAGAGCACGCGGTTCATACCCGCGGTGTCGAGGGTTCGAATCCCCCTCTCGCTACTTTATTATTATCGCGGGATGGAGCAGTCTGGAAGCTCGCCGGGCTCATAACCCGGAGGTCGGTGGTTCAAATCCACCTCCCGCAACTCTGTGCCCAGATAGCTCAGTTGGTAGAGCAGAGGACTGAAAATCCTCGTGTCGTTGGTTCGATTCCGACTCTGGGCACTTAAATATATTACTATGTGTGTGTAGCTCAGCTGGATAGAGCACTTGGCTACGGACCAAGGTGTCGGGAGTTCGAATCTTCTCACGCACGCTAAATAGTAAGCACTGAATCACTTTGGTTCAGTGCTTTTTTATTTGAAACATTATTCATAATTATTTACTGAGGATAGAAACCATGCTGTCCTTTTTTATGGTTGAGATTGGTAAACTATGGTAGGTCTTTTAATATACATTTGATTTGCTAAAATACAACTATAAAAGCTATAGCGAATACATACGGAGGGTTCACACATGCCAAAAGAATATCAAATCAATGGTGTTACTTATTATTTTTCAAAAGATAAATTTCAAGAAATAGTCAAAAAACTTATTAAAGATAAAAGATCAGCTGGTGTTAAATACAATTCCTCAGACTGCTATGGAGATTTGGCAGATGCTTTAAATTCATCAGAAGAGACAATACGAAAATGGTATTCAAAGGGTGGCCCTTCTCCAGTAGATATAGCATTAGTAGAGGCTATATCAGAATATGCTGGATTAACTAGTGTAACTGAATTGCTAGAGAAAAAGGAGTCGCATACCATGAATGTTGAAAATACCAATAATACAGATCGTGAATTAGTAAAAACAATCTATAATCAAATGCTCTGCTTTGCAGAAAAACTCGCCTACGGGTATTTTAATAAAACTGTGCAACTTGGTGATGGCACAAGCCATGTGTGTTGGGATAGAGATACTATATTTAATGCCTTGATCCAACTTCATATGCAAATAGATAGAGCGTCTATGGATATAAAAAGTCAAACAGCCAATAAATTACATGACATAATACTGACATATACGGAAAACGTTATGTGTCATGACGTATCTGCAAAATGGGATGCTCTATGCAATTGTGATTATTTAATGGCTAGAAGAGTATTAGTGGATACATATAATTACGGCACATCAGATGAAGATGATGAGGAGTATGGCTTAAAGGAATATATTAAAAGAATTTATCCTAGCATCTATGATGATGAAGAAGATTATCTTGAAATACCTTTTACATATCAATTCATCTATATGCGTGAATTTGCCATAGCTTTAAACAATGTTTTTAGGAATGATTTTCCAGAATACTTTTTATTTGAATAAGGAGTCTAGTAGATGATAAATAAAAACAATTATGAAAAGCTTAAAGAAAATTATGGTAAAGTAGCTAGTTGGGCTATATGGAATACCGACTATTCTGAATCTATGCCTAAGAAGAATACTGCTGATTTATCTATATTTGAAGATAAGAATCTCCTTGAAACAATAAATACAGGTTATGTATTTGTAGGATTAAATGCTTCAAGTACTCATGGTGATATCTCAAATGGTCAATCTGCTTGGTTTAACTTTCATAGTAGTTATTCTAGACAGAATGATTACAAACTCAGATATGCTTTACAAGGAACTAAATACTGGGGTAGCTATATAACAGATGTTATCAAACATTATGAGGAAGTTGATTCTAGTAAGGTAGTATCATATCTAAAAAGGAACCCTAGTATCGTAAAGGACAATATAAGTGACTTCAAAGAAGAAATAGCTTTATTGGGCGATAAACCAGTTTTAGTAGCCCTAGGAACAGCGACCTACAATTTATTAATCGAACATTTAGGAGATGAATATACTATTAAAAAGATTAAGCATTACTCATATACAATAGGCAAAGAAGACTATCGAGCTGAAGTTCTTAATATCTTAAAATAATTACAAAATAGTTTTGTGTGTTTTTTGTTTACTCATAATAAGTTGTTAAAGCGTCTAGAACTCTAATGCTAGACGCTTTAACTTTTTTTAGATTGTTCTATTTAAGGTGATATTAACAAGACATCCTTCGATTTGTTTCGTCAATGTCAATAACAACAGCTTTATCACTAACGGCATCATAGACTATAACTTTATTTATATATAAGTCTGTTCTCTTAGTCGATAGATAATGATAAGCAAGTATTTGACGAAGGTATTTTTCGTCAATATTATTTGTTACTTTTACATCTAATATAATATCCTCTGTAATGTAATCTGCTAAGCCTGATATATGTTGTATTGTAAGGTTTGGGTCGATATTATTTAGTGTAGGTCTGTCATCGTAGAGCGTCTTTTTTACATAATTGGCTGTTTTTGTACCTAGTTCAATAACTAATTCGACAAAATACTTATATTTATCTTGAATTAGTTGAGAAATCGATATTGTCTTTATTACCTTTGAGACCCCTGTTCCGAAACAGTTAATCATCATCTGGCGATATTTGAGCATACATGCTCTAACAATAATAGTATCGTTAATCTTCGCAGGATAAGCTTCATCAAGTGCCTTCTGGATAAATCCATTTAAATATGATTCTCCATACACAAGATATTTTGAATAGTACTCGACGCAGTAACCTAGTGCAGAATTACAACGTTTATCAAGATTAAAACTATTTTTACCTTTAAAACAATGTTGTCTGCCATACGCTAATTCGTTCTTGTATTTATTGCTAATATAGGAGTTAAATTTATTATGATTACTAATTTTAGCAGTTACAGTTTTTGCTTCGGTCCAAATCACTTCATTGTTTGCTGTTTTGCTTGGTCGCATTAAGTCTACGCCTATAGTAGAAGATTCTTTGTCGTTTATAGTCTTTGTATATTCTTTATAATTTAGTGCTAAATCACTCTTATTAATTCTATCTAGTGCATGTATATGTTTATTACGAAGCATAAACATCTCGTCTGAGTTAATACGTTCAAATAAAGCGTTGTAAGATATAATAAATTTATCTATACAGTTATTCCGTAAGTTTTCTTCAGTTAATTGGAGTCTTGAGGTTATTGTATTAACTATAAGCTCTTTACTAGGGTAAAAAATAATCTTATCTAAATTGTTTTCTGTAGGTGTTAAACGCATTTCTAAGGCGCCAAAATAATCAGAGATGGTACTTTCATCAATAGAATATTCTTTATCATAATCACGCTCGCACGTTAAAACAGGAACTTGATAATTATTTTTTAGTAAAAAATCCTTATTATCTGGATTCATTGAAATGTATACTACAACATTCCAGTTAATTGCACTATGGTAATTAGAATTGGTTAATGATTTAATATTATCCAATACTTTGTTGAATCGATGCTCACTATCCCAAAGAGTTTCATAGGTTTTTCTTCGTTCTTTATACTCAATTAAATAGTAACAAATTAAATATAAGGCATGTGTATCCAACGTATCATTAGTTGGAAAAACTCCCTCATCTGATAAATTGATTGACGTATTCAGTATATTTTCCAATAAAGCACAAAACTTTTTATATCCCTTTTGTTCTTTATTTATAGAGATATATTCATTAACAGTCTTCGAAGCGCTGATTTTACCAGGAATCTTGAATTTGCGATCACTTACCTCATCAAGAAAGCATACATTATTTAGATTAGCAATTCTCTCATCAATATAATCATGTGTATACACAGATTTGTTAGATAAAAAACTTTCTAATAAAGGATTAAGATCAATTGCCTTTTTTGATAAAGTAAACTCCTCTGTATGACAATTATTAAGCGTAATGGCAGAAATAAGTTTGTAATAAGGCTCACATTTAATTAACTCATATTCGTCTTTTTCATAATTAAATGTATTTTCTGTATCATACAAAGGTAGCTTGTAAATATTAGCAAGTTTTATCTTTTCACCCCACATCGTGTAGTAGTAATTATTAGAACACTCCTTTTTCTCAGCATAAAAATCTGTTAAGGGGCTAACAGTATTAAATCCTGTATTTGGATCTACTTTAATAGTATAAGTTCCAGTTTTATTCTCTAATTCAATTATATATAGGCCATTTGGAAGTTGCCCATTTGTTACTTGTATAGTTGAATTTGGTTTTAAATCTTCACATGAAATATGGTCGCAAAATGCATAATATAATTCACCATTTTCATCGCTATCAATATTCATGCTTTTCACATTGTAAAAGACAAAGCACTCACGAGTTTCCTCTAGCAATTTTTTATTTTCAGGTAAAAATATATCTATATCATTACGATATAAAAGAGCATTTCTTCGACATCTGCCTATTACCTGTATCGTTGTCGCATTGTTTTCTGGTTGATTATCCATGTATAATACATGGGCTCTTCTTATATCTATTCCCTCTACAATCTTAAATTTATTTATAATTACATCATATTCATTATTGTCTTCACAAAGCTCAGCCATTACATAGTCATCATTAGTTATATCAATCCATTTTAAATTGTTTTTCTCACATAAAAAAACAATATGTTCATATAGGTAGGCATCATTTCCTACACAGCGAAAAATAGCACATGGATTATAATTAGGAATGTTTTCATGAGCTTGTTTTACTTCTATTAACTTAGCAATAGCGTCTTCTGGTCGTCCAACTGTTTGATTGACAGAACGTAGCATCATTGTTTGCGCAAAATTACATTTAATATCGCTATAGATATTTGTAGCGGATATATTTATTATTTTGTAGCAAACATTAGCTAAGACTTCATCAAAGCGATTTGTCTTAATATGTCCTTCATCTCTAAGCCAGATGCAAGGCATATTAGTAGGTATATTATCAATGATATCTTGCGCATCTAATTTACTATTAATCCTATAATCTGCACTACCATATACGTAGAAGTTATTATTAGCACAATCATGTTGAATGCTTGAACGAATTTGAATGTGTAATTGTCCTTTTGAAAGAGTAGTAATTATAAAATAAAAATGAGGTAGCTTATTTATCAGTTTTGCCATCATTTTTGTCTTTCCTGTACCTGTTGCAGAAGTAAAATTAATACGCTTCATTGTTTCATACTCAGGACTATTTATTAATTGTATTAATTCATTAACGTAGTAATCTTGCGTAGAATTAATTTCTTTAAATGCATCTGTTCTATTCATAATATACCTCTAAATGTAAGAAGAATGTTTTAACGATATTATATAGCAGGGTATAGTAATAATCGACAATTACACTATAAGTTATTTAAGGACCATCACATTGAGCTATGCGTTTTAAGCTATTAAGTTGTAGCGAACATTTATTTAAACATTTACAATATTAAACTATAAAGCAAAATTGGTTTGCAGGGATTAATAAAAAAACATATTAGCTCAACGAATTAATCTATGAGTATTATAAAGAATACATACACTGAAGACTATTACAAAGGTACTGAATCATTATGGTGCAGTGCCTTTTTGTTTATTTTTGTGTAAAAACCAGTAAATTTGTGGCTTCCGAGGTGTCCATTTTATAGTTGGCTATTTGAGTATACTTATAATTAGAAAAACGTGAAATGCGTATTCTGAAATAATTCGCAGGAGGTAATCACATGAAAATTTTTAATGATTATGAAGAATTTAGTGAAGCCTTTGAAAAAGCCGGAGAAGGAGATATCACAGCTGTTAGAAATATGCTTAATCATCTCTTAGTAAATCTAGATGATGATAATGATCCAGAGCTAATAAAACTATTACGCCAGGCTTATATTGATAAGTTAATTGATGAAGGTGAGGCTTATGCTTGGGTATATAAAGGAGACGAGATTCTAAGAAACCATGAGGCTGAACACTTCGTTTATGAAGCACTCAAATGCTATCTTAAAGCCACAGCTTTCGGCGATAATATGGGATTTGATAGCATTGGAGAATTATATTTTAAAGGCGATTATGTTGAAAGAGATTATGATATGTCTTTTATATTCTTTCATCTAGGAATTAAACATGCAAATACACTTAATCCTATGAGTCTTTGCAGAATAGGGCAGATGTATAAGTATGGGTTTCATGGTGAACTTAATTTAGAGACAGCAGAAGAATTCTTTTCAAAAGCAATATCAGTTGGAAGCAATCATGGAATAATTGATGATTATGCTTTAATTGCAGCAAATGAGCTTTATGAAATGAGAGCAAGTTAGTCTAATAATATATTAAATACTATTCTAAAGGAGGATTTTAAAAATGGTAGGATTTGGATTTGATGCAGGAGCGCTTAGAGCAGCAGGACAGGCAGGAGACATGTATGTAGTTGTACAGGTAGTACTTACTGAGAAATTTATTGGCACAGGATCAGGAGTATCTAGTCTTACTAACTTGCAGAAGACTATTAATGAGCAAGCAGCAAAAGGATATAGACTTCATACAATCTCTACTACATCTTCTGGTACAAAGGGCTTTATGGGTGGTGATAAGATACAAGCTACTATGGTTTTTGAAAAAGTGCTCTAAAGGGAGAAATCTATGAGTAGAATTATATTCTGGTTACAGCGGAAGAAAAGGATAGCCAAGAGGTCATGTGGAAGGTGTTGCATTACCTGCCCTTATTATAATGAATGTATAAATGACGGTAGCTTTTAGGGCTCCTGTAAAGTATATTTATCCGATTATTTGCCCATTTGTTCGCGTGGTGAAATTTTCTCTGAATTTTCAGGGCCAAAGTGTGAACGAGGTATCTAGAAAAATCAAAATTAAAATGTCCAATTTATGGATGTAGAATAGCGCTAGAATAATTTTATCGAAAAGATGGCGTTAGAATTGTTGTAAAGTATTTGTTAATTATCTAATACATATAAAGAGGATTTGAGATACGAGAAATGTGCATGAGCAAATAAAAGAAAAGCAAGATCTAAAGGCAAATGAAAAATGGACAGGAGTTAGACCATCTGCAAAACAATGTAAGAAATGTATTCATGCACTTAAAGATACTAAATTTACAATAGGTGCGGAAAAAGCAAACTGCGATATGTTTATATCACCTGATGATAAAAGTCCAGGGATTTTATCCGATGAGGTAGAATGCCCTTATTTAGAAGAATAGATTCTAAGAGTGTTATAGTTGTAGAAACCAATGTTAGTTTATAGACCGGATTCAATACTCCATGTAACAACATAAGCTATTTAATGATATTATGTATAAAGCAGAAGAATATATAAATTTGAAGGGGAAGTAATCATGATAAATGACGTACGAGACAAAAGAATATCAAGAATTTTTGATGTTAACAGTGAAAATATTTATAGCATTCCGAAATATCAGCGACAATATACATGGGGCAAAGGCGACTGGGATGCATTATTTAATGATGTAATGGAAAATGAGCCTGGATATTTTTTAGGCTCGTTTATTTGCGTTAGTACTAGTTCGTTGAGTGGAAATTGCCTGGATTTAATAGATGGACAACAAAGATTTACAACAGTCACTCTTTTACTGACAGCTATTTATGAAAAACTTGCTACTTACAAAAAAGAAATGGATGAAGAACAAGTTAATGATTTGTTTAATTTGCGAAAAGAGATTGCTATAAAAAGAGAAAACAATGAATATGTTCCTCGCTTAAACCTACAGAAGCAAAACTACAATGATAAGGATTTTGCTTATATACTTTATTCTGCAAATATTATTTCAACTGTTTCTACAAAACCAGATAATTTCGGCTATAGAAGAATTGGGAAGGCGTATAAACATTTTTGTGAACTATTAGATGAAGAGGTTAGTAGAAGAATTGCGGAAAATGAAGCGACAAATGAAATAGCTGCCTTAATGGATATAAAAAAGAAATTTGAAAAAGCAGTACTTGTTGGAATCCAGGTAGATAGCAATAAAGATGCATATATGCTATTTGAATCTCTTAACCACAGAGGTGTGCCATTATCTGCATTAGATTTAATAAAAAATACGTTAATAGCAAAAGCTGAGAATGAAGCTGAAGCAGATAGTAGCTATGAAAAATGGGGTGCTATTCTTAACTTAATTGGTAGCGAAGACTATGCTATGCAAGAAAGATTCTTCCGCCAATATTACAATGCATTTAGGGAAGAGCTTAATGCAAAAGCTGAAAATAATGGTAAAAAATATCCATTAGGTTATTTGGCAACAAAAACTACCCTGATTGATATATATGAAAAGATGATTTCACTTGACTGTCAATGGCTGTTAAATGATTTGCTAAGTAAAGCAGAGAAGTATGCTGTTATTGTAAATAATGATAAAAGCAAAATATATTCTGATTCACTTGTTAAACTAGAACGAATCTCTGGAGCACCATCATATATTTTGTTGCTTTATATATTGTCAAATCAAAGTGAATTGGACTTATCGGATGAAGATGTTAATTGGATCGTACAAGCTCTGATAGTGTTCTTTGTAAGGAGAAATGTAACAGATGTTCCGGGTACGAGAAAGCTAATAGCATTTTTCATAGAATGTGTTTCAGATATAAGAGAGTTAGCAGCAGAAAGTGTAAAAGCAACAATAAAAGGGAAGCTAAGAGATATTTCTGCTCCAGATAGTATGTTTATCGAAAAATTATCTGGGGATATCTATGATGAAAATGCTGATGCTGCAAGATTTATATTATGTGATATAGAAGAACAACATCAAACAAAAGAAACATACACAAAACTATGGGAGAGAGATTCTAAAAATAAATATATTTGGACTATAGAACACGTATTTCCGGAGGGCGAAAATATTCCTAAGGCGTGGGTAGATATGATAGCTAATGGTGATGTCGAGTTGGCTAAACACTATCGTGAAGAATATGTACATAAGCTAGGAAATTTAACAATAACTGGTTTTAATTCGAATTTATCTAACAAGAGTTTTGAAGAAAAGAAAGATAGAAAATCAAAAGACAATAAAACAGTTGGCTATAAGAACGGATTATATTTAAATAAAGATATTGTTAATGAAGATACTTGGACTATTGATAAGATAGATGCAAGAACTGAGCAGCTTGTTGCTATTGCTCAAAAACTATATGATTGGGAGTCACTTTAAGTATAATTAACAGTTCAGCGAGGGATACAAATGGAATACCTTAAGAGGGAAGATATAACAGACAATGTAGCTATAATAAAAATAAATCAATCGTACAAGGATTCGTTAACAGCCTTAGAATTATATGATTGTACTCGTGGATGTTGGAAAAGAAAGCTTGAAAGTGTGCGAAGTGCTGAGTATGTGCTTGCGGTCGCAAAAGGAATTGTAAAAGAAGTTTATCAAGTAGACGAGTGGCTACCTGCACAAAAACTTAACAGAGAGACTATACCTTATGACAGTAATTTTGAAAAAGATAGAATTGGGTTCAGTGGAAGAATTGCTGATAATATAATAAGAAAAAAATACATAGGTGTATCCGTAGAAAAATTATTTAAACGTGGAGAAGCTAATCCTGTTAAGATTTTTTTGAATGACCGCTAAGAAGTATAAATGAGTAATATTTAGAAAATCTAGTTCATTCATATTTTATGAAACAGTGGCATTTATATTACTTTAGCAAGAAATTATCTGGAGGATAATAATATGTTTTACGAAATCCAACCACAAAAAAATAAAGATCAATATAAACGAATACTTAAGATAATAGGTCAATTATCAAATTTGTTTTCTGAAAGTGATTGCCCATATCTATCTTATAGAGCACATGAAAACTCATTTTGTAAATATTTGGAAGCTGATAATTTGGCTCGATATGATTGTTCTGCAGATGCCAAAAAAGATAGAGTCGGAGTGGGATTAAAAACATGGATGGGTAGAGATGATCAAAAAGTTGCAGAATTTGGTCGTCTAAGAAATACTTATGCTGAGTTAAATGGCATAGAGTTAATAGACAAAATAGCAGAGTATCGAAATGAAAGAATTCGAGTTACTATGAATATGCATGGCATCGATACCATGATTTATCATGTTGTTAAAAGAATTCCAGGGGCAATGCAGATACTAGAATGTTCTTTTGATTACATAGACAGAGAGAATATTAGTTTAATTGATGAGAGAGGAAATAATAATAATACCTATTTTTCTGATGGAGTTCACACTTATCATTTCAGTCGCTCTAAAAATACTTTATACATGATTTTCGATGATTTGGAAGAACTTGATCGAATAGAAGTTCCAATCATTGATGACCCCTTTGAATTACTTATGCATCTAAGTGACATAGTTAATTCAAATAATAAAGATGAGCATTTATCTATAGCTGCAGATGAAACGATAAATACTTATTCTATTAATGTGAGTACAGAATCCAGTGATAATGAAGATTCACAAACAAATGTAAATAATATTATTAATGTAATAGAAAATAGTAATAGTGATACTCTTATAGAGCCCCAGATATGCTTACCACTATTTGCGATAAAAAAGGGGGAAAGATATGTTCCAGAGCGTAGTGGTTTAAACCAATGGAATGCTAATGGTAGAGCGCGTGATTGTAATGAGATATATATACCTTATTTATCTGAAGTAAGACAAGCTCATCCAGATTTCTTTCCACCACGAGACACACCATTTGATTTAAAATTACCTGATGGGACTGTTATTTCAGCAAAAGTTTGCCAAGCAGCCTTTCCTAAAGTGTCAGATGAGGCGATGGCAAAAATGTCAGAGGAAGATAGACTGAAAGAAGAACAAAGACAACTTGTTGGAAAATCTATAATGAGTAATCCTAATAAAGTATTAGGAAAATGGCTGTTACGAGATGTGTTTGAGGTGCCAGAAGGAACTTTAATTACATATGAAATGTTGGAGAGGTTTGGTGTCGATTCAGTAGTGTTCACAAAGCATAGTAGCCAAAAGTATTCAATTGATTTTGCAGAACTTGGAACTTATGAAAAATTCTATGGAATGGACAGTTTTTCAGAAGAAATAGATGAATAAGAATAGAAGAACAAAGACATAAATGCGGAAATTGTTTTTGAAGGATTGCGGCGCGCCGCGATTTTTACTATAATTAAAATAATAAAAGGGAGGACGATATTTTATGATTACTATAGCATCTTTTTTTGCAGGAGTTGGTGGAATAGATTTAGGTTTTTCTCAAACTGGAGTCTTTGAAACAATTTATGCAAATGAATTTGATAAATATCCAGCACAAACTTTAGAAATGAATTTTCCAAACTTAAAAGTTGACATTAGAGATATCCATGACGTTAAAAGCGAAGAGATCCCGGATACGGATATAATCGTCGGAGGATTTCCATGCCAAGCTTTTTCAATTGCAGGATATCGCCAGGGTTTTGATGATGTAAAAGGTAGAGGCGAATTATTTTTTGAATTAATAAGAATCATTGAAGCTCATAGACCAAGGGTGGCTTTTTTTGAAAATGTTAAAAATCTTGTTAGTCATGACAATGGCAATACTTTTAGGGTAATATGTGAGCAACTAGATATTTTAGGGTACCATTATACATTTCAGGTATTAAATGCAATGAATTATGGTAATATGGCTCAAAATCGTGAAAGAATATATATTGTTGCATTCAGGGATACCGAGGATTATGCACGTTTTCATTGGCCATTACCAATCACCTTAAATACAACAGTTAGGGATATTATTGATTTTGATAACCCTAAAGATGAGAAATACTACTATACTCCTGGAAAATATAAAGGCGATATTTATGAACAATTAGTTCTTGCTACACAAGACGAAGATATAAATAATCCTTCTGTTTACCAATGGAGACGTAAATATGTAAGAAAAAATAAGAGTGGAGTTGTTCCAACATTAACTGCAAATCAAGGCGAGGGTGGACATAATGTATGTATTGTTAAAGTTAAAGATGGCATAAGAAAAATGACGCCACGAGAATGTTTTAATACTCAAGGTTTTCCAGATGATTATATTTTACCTACAAATCAAAGCGATGCAAAACTTTATAAGCAAGCAGGGAATTCTGTATGCGTTCCAGTAATCAGAAGGATAGCAGAAAGCATAGCGGAAGCTATTGGAGAGAAGGATATTATTATTGCCAAAAATAATATCGACCAAGTTATCAGCAATCAGGCTTAGTGTGTATACAACAGAAAGGAATTTCATATGAGGCTATATATGAAAGTTACTAATGATATTTACGAATTACCTATTGCGGTTGCCGAAAGTAGAGGTATTTTAGCTAAGATGGTTGGTACCACTCCTGAAACTGTTTCCAGTAGAATATCTCACAAAAGTCCTGGTTGGCATGTTGTTGATATATGTGACGATGAAGATGATGAAAAGCTAGATACAACGTAAGTTGTTATCTAGCCTTTTTTCTTGTAAAATTTAAATATATCAATTTCTTGGGGGTGATGATAATTGAAGTTTTCGAGATTATCATGTGAAGGCGATAAAGTTAAGCATTATTTTTTTACGAGTACAAAAGACTTTGTTGTCAATTCTAGTGTTAGCACTAAAGATATAGATGATTGCTTTGATTTTGCGTGGGGGATGACTTTTGGAGGACTTGGAGAACACCGAGAAAAAAGAAGTGGTGGAACAAAAAAAAGAGGTCCAGAGAGTATATTCCAAGACACTTTCCAAGGAAAGCTAGCTGAATATGCTATATACAATTATTTTGCTCAAAACGAGGACATTACTGTTTCCATTCCCGATCTCAGCCAATCAAAGAAAGGCAAATGGGATTCAAACGATTTAATGATAGATGATGACTATATAACTATTAAATCTACAAAACAGCAAGGTAACCTATTTTTGTTAGAAGTAAAGGACTGGGACAGTAATGCTACATATATTCCTAACAAAGATAAAGATAATCAGGGGGTATATGATTATTTTATGTTCGTTAGAATAGCTCCAGCTGCAAAGGATATTTTTAAAGGAATAAATAATAACTCTCAAAAAGACTATAAATTAAAAGCTGAAAAGACTATATGGAAACCTAATATTGTAGGATTTTTACCTGCTTATATTGTGAAAGAATATATAAAGCAAGGCTTTATAATCAAAAGGAACGATTATATTACTAAACGTACTAGGATAGACGCTGATAATTATTACATACAATCAGGAGATTTCTTAGATATAGAAGACTTTTTATAGCTAAAAGACCTAAAGATATATACATGTATATGATTTGAAGATTTATATTTACAAATAGCAAAGACTAATGCATATTAGATGTATCTTATAATGAATTATTGGGAAGAAATATAAATGTCTAAAAAGATTTGCGCAACATATATAAAATATGGCGCAAATCTTTTTTTTATAATAAATATACCTGAAAGTTATCCGTATATTTGAAATATTTGAAAAATAATGATAATATATAAAAAATATAACATCCGTTTTCGATTCAGGAGGTATGAATAATGGCTAATGAAACTAAAAAAGAAAAGTTTATTAGGTTGGCAGAAGCTAGAACAAATAAAATAATATCAATGATTAGACTACTTGGTAATTGTTCTAACACAAGAGTATATGAATATAATTCTAAAGATGTCAAAAAGATATTTGATGCAATAGATAAAGAATTAAAAATGGCTAAAACAAGGTTTGATTTACAAGAGAATTCTGACGACACATTTAGCCTATAAGCTTGGAGGAATTGATAATGGTACAATGGAGATTTCCAATCAATGATGATGGAGAAATAAAAGGAATTAATGATTCGGGAGTGGCAACTTTTAGTGGTACCCCATTAGAATCACTAGCTAGAGAAATATGTCAAAACTCATTAGATGCTCATGATACAAGTAAAAAGGTTAATATCGAATTCAGCTTGTTTAGTATTCCAACTAGTGCTCTGCCAGGCTCAGAATATTTGATAGATACTTTTGATAGATGTAAAGAGTTTTGGACTATTCAAAAAGGTAGTGCTACAAAAGATTTTTTTCAGCATGCTACACGTGTGATTAGTAATGAAAAATGTTCTATATTACGAATTAGTGATTTTCATACAACTGGATTACTTGGTACAAATGAACAAAGAAATTCCGATTGGACTAATTTGACAAAATCATCAGGCGCTTCAGACAAAAAAGGAACGGCAGGAGGTTCATACGGTATAGGAAAGTATGCACCATTCGCGTGTTCTGAATTATCTACTGTTTTTTATAGTACTTATAATTCAGACGGAGAAGAAGCATACCAGGGTGTATCAAGATTAGTTACATTTACAAATGAAAACAATCAAACTACACAAGGTGTCGGTTATTTTGGAGAGGAAAAAAACACACCTGTTCATAATGAACAATTGCATTTAGATCCTGATTTTCGGCCTCGTACTGGTAATACATATGGTACAGATATATATATTTGTGGCTATAAGTTTGACACTCATGACTGGGAAAATAAACTTATTGTTTCTATTCTAGATGGTTTTTTAGGTGCAATATGGAAAGATCAAATAGAAGTAAAAATAGGTAATAAATTAATTACAAAGAGTACATTAAGTTCTTTAATTGACGAATATCAAGATGAGCTAAAAAGTACAACCAGCAAGTATTATATGGTACTAACCTCTGAAGAAACTTGCTGGTTTGAAGAGAATTTTAATGGATTGGGAACGATTAAGTTAGGATTACTTATTGGTGAACAGGACATGCCAAAAAAAGTTTCAATGATACGTCAAACAGGCATGAAAATTTTTGACAAAGCGATAACATCTCAAGTTCCATTTGCTGGTGTCTTGTTTATAGAAGGCGATAAGATAAATGAAAGATTGAGATTGATAGAAAACCCGCGTCATGATAAGTGGGAACCAGAAAGAGCTGCTAACCCAACCCAGGAGGCAAGCCTGATTAAGGCTCTATATAATAATATAAAAGAACACCTCGAAGAACTATTAACGACAGGTTCCGAAGAAGAAATGGACGCTGTAGGAATCGGATCCTTTATTCCTGATGAGGACATTGATGATGCAGATTTATCAAAAGATGAGGTTATCAGTGACCAAATACAAGATATTAATAGAAAAGTAGTAAAAAAGAAGAGTCTTCCTGCTAATAAAGAAGGCGACGATTTCAATACTGACGATTCGAATCTAGATGATGTCAATGTTGAGCGCGGAGGCAATGATTTAGGATATCCACATAATGGTGGCCACACAGATCAACATACTGGGCGCAAAGAGGATAATGTACATATTGAAGGCCCTGGTACTGAAAAAATGCCAACTCGTAAAGCAGTTACATTAGAAAAATTTGTACCTGTACGCGTTGATAAAGAAAAAGGTATTTATATGTTTAAGTTAATACCTTCAATCAACGCAACGAATGGTGAAATTGAAGTATACTTGTCTGCTGAAACCAGTATATATGAAGCTCCGATAAAAAGTGCCCAATTAATTGGAGGTAATGAATGTACCGTAAGTGGTCATATTATTAAAGGCGTACCGTTGACTAAAGATTCTGAATTAAGGATGAAAATAGAATTGGATTATTATGAGATTTGCTCATTGGAGGTAAAGATTTATGCAACTGCGTAATAAATATTATACTCATCCTGTATTAATGGAGGGCACTGATTTTTATGAAAATAGTCTATTTGAGACAAATGTAGACGCGGAGAGGGTCGGCTATGATATTTGTTTTAAGATGTCAGCTACTCTTCAAAATAAATTGTTAGTAGATTATTTAAGAAGTGGTGATGTAGTGATTGTCTACCATATAGAATGTCCTCAAACATGTTATAGAAATGCAATTTCAACGAATGAATTAGAGCTATCATATACATTAAGAGATAAAGATATCAATGGAAAGGTAGAAATATGTAGTTTTTTGATAGCCAATAAAAATATTCCTAGCTATTGCAATGACGACTTTTCAGCAGACTATAGGGGATTTCGCTTTGATATAGAACAAGGTTGCATAATGGGAGTAGGTAATCAAGTAAACTTTATTGTAAATAAAATTAAAGATGATTTATCAAGTACATCTTCAATTTTTTCAATTATCCCAAACTATGATGAAAATATTTCTGTTATGCAAGTAGATTTAATGGGCGAAAAGATTGTAATATCACTTCCGGTAAAAGCATTCAATGTATATAAAAACATGAGCTCTATGCTTGATATTCAAAGCACCATGCATTCAATTGTTATTATACCTGCACTTCAATATGTGTTTAACGAATTGAAGTCAGTAAAGGACCAATTATACGAATACGAAGATAAAAGATGGTTTATTAATCTTTCAAAAGCATGCGCAAAAATGAATGTTGCTTTAAATGAAGATAATATGGAAAATATAAACCCCCTTGAAATGGCACAATTATTAATAGATGCGCCTATTACTGATGGTTTAATTAATATAGCAATTTCGGAGGACATAGATGAAAATTAAGTATATTACAGAAGATGGTCTAGCCTTTTTGAAAAATAATAAAAATGAGCTCTATAAAAAGGTAATTAAAGAAAATATTTCCTTAGAGCAATTTTTACAGAACACCAATTACTTAAAAGAATCAAACATTGAAATCGAAGATTTTATCTTAGAGACTGGTGAAAATGAAGAAGGGAAAGAGTCCCTGACAGATGCTGAGAATGTTAAACGTGTTTACAATCACATGAAAGCTCTATCCGATTCGCAGGCATCTGATGAAAGACTATGGGTAGCGATGACATTAGGCTCCCAATTAGATTATATGAAATATCGCTGGAATCCAATAGATTCGACTGATATGCTTAATCGTTTCTTTTTTAATTATTCTAGCCAACGTTCACTATTCAGAAATGGCATAGCTAGATTATGGTGGATTGGAAGAGTGACAGTAGATTATAAGCGCGATAATCCATACGAATTAACGGACTTTGTCTGTAAATATCAGGATTTTATAGAGTCTGTATGTGGTAGAAATGTTTTTAATAATCCAATCACTTTGAAGGGTACTGTGTCAGCCATTTATGATGCTAGCAAAGAGGGGAGAAGTATTGATCGTGATTTGATTAGAGCTGTTGCAAAGTATGTAAATCTTCTTGCTGGAACATATATTATAGACGTTTTAGGATATGATTTTATATACAATAAAGTTTCCGCATATATAAAGAATCATTCATAGATAAGAGGGTACAATATGATCTGTAAAAACTGTGGCAATGAATACGACGAGATTAACTTTGATGTTTGTCCATTTTGTTTAACTGCTCCAATTTTAGAAACAAGCAATATCAAAAATGATAAATCAGATACAAATGAAAACAGTGACACTTTAGAGACGCAGAGTGAAATCAATAGTTTAGAACAACCCACAGAGCAAAATGACATAAATTACGAAGAAGTTAATATATTTGATTGTCTTGATCTAAGTGTCCGCGCAAAAAATGTTCTTTTAAGGAATAGAATAACAACTGTTGCAGATTTAATAACTTATTATGATAATGGTAAATTTGAAGCTACACGCGGTGCAGGTAAGAAAACTATTGATGAAATTAATATGTTTATATCTGAACTGCTAAAAGGCAATGTCAGTATTGCTAAAGAAAAGGAATTGCCACCTACTAGTATTCCACAAAGAATCATTGAGGGAATAGAAAATGGCGATTTACAAAATATTCACATCAACAGATTGTATGATTTATCCAATCGTACTTACAATACTCTTGCAACAAACAATCTTACTAGCATACTTGAATTGGCATTATTTTTACAGGAAAATTCTGTTGATGATCTTCGAAGAGCCGGCAGCGTTGCGAAGAAAGAAATTTACGACATACTTAGCAATTATTTAAATGGAAATTACAATGAAGACAATACATCTTTCAAAAAAAATGCTATTGAAGAATATTTTAATGAAGAAAAAATAAATGCAAGCAGAAACTATAATGTCGTGTTAAGAAGAGCCAAGCATGATACGCTTCAAGAAATAGGTGACGAAATCAAGTTAAGTAGGGAAAGAGTGCGCCAGATAGAGGCTAAATTCATCCGAAAATACTTTAGAACAGTTGAATACATAGTGCAACCAATAATTGAAAAAGATGGTTATTTTAAGCTGAATGATTTGTCAGATTATTTTTCAGATGAAGATAACCGCTTAGTGGCACAACATATCCTTAAGCAGGACGGAAAGTATGAATATTTAAGCTTTGCAGATTGCATAGTCGAAAGTAAAGAAAAAGAATCAACTTCAAGCAAAATATTACAATTAGTCATAGGTTTTATTGGAGATGGGATAGACATTGATGATTGTTATGAAGAACTTGATGAAAGTTTTAAGCAAGAAGGCTTTTTTTTCATGGGACAAGACGAATTGCTTAGTTTATTTGAAGAATATAATTTCAAAGTATATGGCTCATACGTTGCGCCAAAATCCGTTTCTTATACTCAATTATGTAGATTAGTTCTTAATGAGTATTTCCCAAATGGATTAAAAACAACCCAAGATAACAATGCTATTTGCGAAGACTTGGATAATCTGAGGAAAATCGTTAAGGAAAAATACGGCGAAGAGCTTCCAGCAGGAAATAGAGCACTGACAGCCAGATTGGCAGATAACTTCATTATTCGTGATAGAGGCAAAATCATTACCAAGGAAAATGTGCAAATTGACTTAACCGTTTTAAACAAAATAAAAGAAGAAATTGATGATTATGAAGTAGATAATGTATATTACTCTGAACTATATGCCAAAAACGAAGGTCTTCTTAGTCTTACGAGTAATATTGACAACTATTATTTTCTACATGGCGTTTTAATGTTATATTACCCTTACGAATACGAATATCACAGAGATTATTTGATCCGCCGTAGGGTTGACGGCCAAGTCATTAGTAACGCTGAACGAATAAATAATTTCATATTAGAGCAAAAAAGACCTGTTTCAAAAGACGAAATAAAAAAAGCTTTTCCAGGATTCTCTGACATAATGATAGAATTAATCTTTGAACAGGAACCAAACCTGTTTCGTTGGGACTATCATATGTATAGCTCAACAGATTTGATTATTATTGATGAGTACGAAAAAAAAGAATTAGAAAACAATTTAAAAGTATTATTAGAGCGAAATGGAATCGTATCAGATAAAAAGCTTTATTCTGTCATAAAAACAAATATGCCATTAATGCTAGAACGCAATAATATTGATAATGCCGTTCCGCTTTTCTATTATGTTGCAAAGCTTTTTAAAGAATCTTTGGATTATAGACGTCCAAATCTTGTAAAAAAAGGCTTAATAGAAAACTGCAAATACACTATGAAAGAATTATCATTATATTTATTAGGTTATCCGGACTTTATTTCCTATGATCGTTATCAAGCATTAATTGAGGAAATGATGTGGACCCCAGTTTCTGCATCAATGACCTTTTTTTGCATAGAAGAAGATTATATACGTACATCAAATGACATTTATGTAAAAAATGACCTATTTAACTTATCTGCGGATGTAATTCAGTCTATAAAAACAAGTCTTGATAAAATGATGCAAGATAATAAATATCTGCCATTAATTAATATAGTAGATTACAGTGACTTCCCTGAAATAGAATATGAATGGAATTATTTCTTGCTTGAAAGTATTATAAGAAAATATATACCTACATATACATTGGTCGCACCTGATTATAAAGACAGAAGATATCAAAAAAATATAATAATTGATAGTGCACTGGGAATCGATTCATATTCGCAATTAATAGCTCATATTTTAAAATCTGAGGGCTATTCAAGTATATCAGAAGGAAAGCTTTCATCGTTTTTGGCGATCCGAGGACTTGCGCGTATGGTTATACCAAAAGAGTTAGCACAATCAAAATATTTTAAATTTAAAGATGAAACATATACAATCTATTAGCCGAAAAAGTTTTGTAGGCAACGATTTCTGGCTTTTAGAAATGTATGTAATTATATAATTACGCCATTAATTGATAATTTAGGGGTTATATACTAAATTTTCCTTTAGTTTATTACCAATATTAGAAGATATTAATTAAAGATAGGATTTCTAAACAAAAGGAGATTTTCATTCATGGGAATTAGAATCTATCTTGAGTGTACAAAACAAAAATAGAGTACTTTTAGCCTATAGGAGGACATATAAATGGCTATAAATGATAATTTGTTGGCTTTTACACCTGAAACAAATAGTTATTATGTTAATCATCCCAGAGATTTTGTTCCTTATGGAACTATTTCTAATGTTGACAAATTTGAATCTTTTGAGTTTGCATATGATATGTCTTATGGGAAAAAAGGTGCGCATAGAGCCTATCGATCAGGTGGTTCGAATGTACGAGCCATGGGTGAAATATTTATAAATGCATTTCAGGGAAAGCTAGCTGAATATGCTTTATATCGCTATTATGAAAAAAAGAATATCTATATGAAAAAACCAGATACATCGGTATTTATGCTAGGGCAATGGGATAGTTTTGATTTAGAATGTCAAGGTAAACATATATCAGTCAAATCTACCAAATCATATGGGAATTTATTACTATTGGAGACTGCAGATTGGAATGATGAAGGTGAATATAAACCTAATAAAGAGAGTGGTGCATCAAAATACGATTATACAGTATTAGTTCGCTTTAAACCGGATGGCGAAGATTTAATGAAGCAGAGCAAACTATTATACCAAAAGGACGAAGAAATACCTGAAGATATAAAAGACATTCTTATTGAAAAAATAAGAAATATAAACTGGACTTATGATTTCCCTGGATTTATCTTTTACACAGAATTGGTAAAAATGATAAGAGATAAGCAAATACTTCCCAAGGAAGCTATGCTTAATGGAAGTACAAAGATGGATGCAGAAAATTATTATTATCAAACTGGCAAAATGCATCCACTAAGCGATAGTTTTACATTAACTGAAAGAACCAAAACTGAGCATTCTAGCGATTTGCTTGAACGTGAATGCCCAGAATGTGGTAAAAAGTTGCATCAAAAAAATAGTTCTTTCATAGAATACTGGGAATGTGATTGTGGCTATAAAGAACCAATTGAGCTATAGCCTTTCCCAAAAGAGTTCTTAAACATTTCGTGTATTAAAATAAATCACATTAACTCGATTATATTTTTTGCCAGAAGCATCCTGTAAAAAAATTGTTTTTGAAGATGCACGTTTAGTAATATCGAATTTATAAGTTTTTATATATTTACAATCAACAAGGGCTTTGAGATAGTCTTCGATATATCTCATAAGCCTTTTTTCTTTTGCTAGTTTTCCCTTTTTAGAAGCAGGAAATGAGATTTTTAAATCATACATCATATCATTTAGATTAATACTCCAATTGATTTTCTTACCATTTAGATACATAGATCTACAATAGTGTATCTTGGAAAGAAGGTAGTATTTAATCATTAATCCCTCTTTAGTCTGCGGCATAGGCAAAAGATCCAGCTGTTTTTGCTGTTCCTTATTAGGTAACGCCAGTAGAGGAGTTGCCATTTTGAAGAATCGACTTGCCTGATTAAAGTAAAATGATGAAGCATTTTGATTAAACTTAAGCGAAACTCCATTTTTTATCATCACTTTTTCAAAAGTATCTTCTTTAAGCAAAAAGTGAGATTCCTTATCATCTTCAAAAGGAAAAACTATTTCCCTGTTAATCAAACTATCTATTGTCTCTATTACCTCTTTTTTCAAAGGTGATTTTGAATCAAAATAGTCCCTTCCAGATAGAAGTCTAAGAATATCCAAATATGTAATGTTATACTTACCACTTAAAACGAACGAACTTAATGCATCCAAGACCATTACATCAAAAAAGTCTGGCATGGTCTCATTTCTAAGATTTTTGCTCTTTATTAAAAACCAGCCATAAACGGATCTATTAAGATATATATATGCTGTAGGGTCTACTTGTTTTATAGTAGGCTCGTAGTTTCTAAAATAATCATCTATAAACTGGTTTCTTTCCTGAACTGTTTTAAGATGAGTATATTCTATCATCATATTTACGCGGTCCATGGCAAGTAAATACTCTGTGGAATCAGCTGTATATTCAGGATTGGCGTTTATCCAGGCTTTAAGCAAGAATAAATCTGTTTCGCTATAAAGCAGAATACAATTTGCCACAGAATCACCATGTCTTCCGGCACGGCCTACTTCTTGATAGTAGTTTTCTATAGAACGTGGAAGACTATAGTGAATTACATATGTTACATCCCTACCATTTGGCTTATCTATACCCATTCCAAAGGCAGAAGTTGCAATAATACATGATAGTTTGCTTTCATCATGGAAGAACTTGCTTAATGTGGTAGCGTTCTCCTTACGTTGACTTAACGAGTCTTTTTCTTCAGCTTCATCTTTTGAAATACCATAGTATTTACCACAGATAATCCCTTTTGAAGACAAACAATCGTATAAATCTCTAACATTTTTCTTAGTATTGCAGTATATAATGCCAAGCTCTTCTTTATGCTCTAAAACATATTTATAAATATACTCTGGCTTCTTTGTCTCACTGCATCTATGGGATAAGAGATTTAAATTATCTCTAATCATTTTCCCAACAAATAAGTTATTGTCTTTATTATCAATAGAAATGTTTAACCCAAGAAGCTTAATTATATCTTTAATAACATGGACAGTAGCAGTAGCAGTAAAAGCAGCTATAATAGGTGCAACTTTACAATAGGTATCTATTGTTGTCCTAATCATACTGTAAGTAGGTCTAAAATCATGTCCCCATAAAGAAACACAGTGAGCTTCATCTATAACAATGAAAGAAACCTCTCTATCTACAAAAAGGTCTTTTGCCAATGGGCTAGTAAATCCTTCTGGAGAAATAAATATGATTTTATAATTTTCTGGATGTTCTTTAAAAGTCATAATTGCTTCCCCGTCTGACTGGCTATGTAAAGCTATTGCCTTTGCTTGGATTTTTGCATTACTTAGATATTTATTTATTCGATCACACTGGTTAGTCATTAAGGAGATGATAGGCTCGATAATAATAGTGGAATATCCATTTTCAGCCATAACAAGGGCAGGCAATTGGTAACATAGTGACTTTCCAAAGCCTGTCCCAAGAACAGATAGAGTATCCTTGCCATCTAGTATTGCTTTAATAATGTCTAATTGATGCTCTCTAAAACCTTCAAAATGAAAATATTCATCTAGAAATTCTAATATTTGCTTTTCGGTAAATTTTTGTTTTTTCATATTTCAATTCCTTCTAAGAAAAGTATATATCACAAAACTGAATTTTAAAAGGGGATTATGTTCTATACTAATATCGTGCAATCGAGCAATTACAAAGGGCTCACGAAAAAATAAAAAACGTAATTAAAAATATAGGACAGCTTGCGCTGTCAATCTATTTTTTGAATAGATAAAAAAATCTATATTAATTTTTTTTGACTGCTTGCGCAGTCAAATTTTTTTTAGAAAGATTAATACTAATAACAGAAAGGCGAAATACTATGGCAAACATTATTTCAGAATCAGTAAGAGGCATTCAGTTAGCACCAATTGATGATGTGTTTTTGAGAGATCGAAAGGTTTTCCTCGTAGGCGAAGTTAATGATCAGTCTTGTGATGAACTCATCAAGCAACTTTTATTTATGGAAGCAGAAGATAATAAAAAGCCTATTACACTTTTTATTAATTCTCCAGGCGGTAGTGTTGGCGCTGGTCTTGGTGTATATGACACAATCCGTTTGCTTAAAAGTCCAGTTCGCACTGTTGTAACAGGTATTGCAGCAAGCATGGGAAGCATCATTTTACTAGCATGTGATAAGGACAACAGATTAATGTTACCTAGTAGTAAAGTAATGATCCATGATTGTAGCTGGAGCAAGCGTGAAATGGGTGGAATGAAACCATTTGAAATTGAACAGGAACTTAATGATCTTAAAAAGACAAATGAAAGACTTATTTCAATTATTGCTGAGCGTACAGGAAAGACTATTGAGGAAGTTTCCAAAGTAACGATGTCAGATAGTTACTTTAATGCTGAAGAATCAATAGAGTTTGGCCTGGCTTCTAGAATAATCGATTCAGATTGTTTAAGTGAAATACTGAAGAAGGATAACTAAATATGAAAGGGGGATGAAAATGAAGATACTAATTATAGAAGATACTGCTTTAAAACTTGCTTCAATCAGTAGAGTTTTAAAGAATGCAGGATTCATAGAAATTGATAGTGAAAAGAACCTTGAAGATGGTCTAAAAGCTATTGAAGCAAGTGTAAAATCAGATGATAAATATGGGGTGATTATCACAGATATGTGGTATCCAAGAGAAGATCTTGGTCTAGAGGAACAGTGTGGGTTGGAACTTGTGGACACTGTTAAAGCGCGTGGCTACAATATCCCAGTTATTATCTGCTCCAGTCAACAGTACAGATGTGAAAATGCCTTAGGCGAAGTCTTATATAAAGAAAATGAAGACTGGGATAAAGAATTACTTATCAGCCTTGTGAAGAAGGCTTACAACATCAACAAAACGAAAGGGGAAAACAATGAATAGAAGTGATAGATATAATAAAAGGTATTTAGGGGAAGAATTTAGTGTAAGCAATGATACCTGGCAGACCCATCTCAATAACAATGATTTGATAGTTGGAAGCTCTGGCTCTTCCAAAACTGGCTCAATTGTATATCCTCAGCTTAAATCACTACAGGATTCCAGTCTTATTGTAGTAGATACGAAGAGACGCTTGGAAAAGATGTTTAGGAATGAGCTCACGGAAAAAGGTTATAAGGTAAAGGTACTTGATTTTGTAAATCCTGAAAACAGCTGTAAGTATAATCCATTGTCTTACATCAGAAAAAATAAAGATGGAAGCTACCGAGAACAGGACATAGCCAAGGTGGCCGCTGCACTTATTCCTGACTCTGCAAGTGTTGAAGCTTTTTGGCCTCGTAGTGCCAGAAGATATTTGGAATTTTTTATTGCATTTGTACTTATGAAGCTGCCTGAAACACAGCACAATATGTCTGAGGTTGCAAAGTTTTATGCCTTTTATGTAGGCGGTGGTGATTATAGTGAATACGTTAATGGATTTATAAGGTCTCACCAGAATTCTTTAGTGGCCAAGCGTCATGCACAAATATGCGGGGAGAAAACAGCAGACAAAACAAGGGCAAGTATACTGGCATTTGTATCGATGGCACTTGCGCCATTTGAATACGCTGAGTATGAAGAATTTTTTAAATATAGATATGAAAGAAGATATGAATACAAAATAAATTTTGGAAATGATAAGGATGACGACGAATGGGATTATGTCGATGAGGATTTGTGGGACAAAATCGACGAAGAGGATGATGGTATCCTTACATTATGTGATGAGGTGGTAGACATAGCCTCTCTTGGCAGAGAGAAAACAGTATTGTTTTTAAATATCTCTGATTGTGACCACAGTATGGATCATATTGTAAATCTGTTTTATACACAAGCGCTTCAGACACTTATATCAGAGGCAGATGCAAATCCTGACGGACAGCTTAAAGTTCCTGTAAGAATAATCATGGATGATTTTGCCTCATCAGCAGTTATTCCTGATTTTGACAAGATTATTTCGGTAGTCAGAAGCCGAGATATTTGGCTTACCATGTGCATTCAGTCTTTTGCACAGTTGGAGTCGTTGTATTCACACACTCAGGCACAGACAATTATCAATAACTGTGACCACATTGTTTATCTTGGAAGCAATGATTTGGAGTCGGCTAAATTTATTGGAACCCGAGTTAACAAGACTCCGGAGACCATTCTTTGTATGGATAGAGAATCAGAGTATCTTCTAGAGTCAGGTAAGCTGGGCAGACTTATTAAGAAGATTCCTTCTTATGGCTTTAGTCCAGAGGAGGAATCTGAGATAGAAATGGGCGCATAGAAAGGAAGTTTAAAATGGAACAAAGAATGACTGCTAAATACATATTTGATTCGTTACTAACCAATTACGATAACGAAGTGGTTATTAAAAAGTATAGCTGGCTAAGAAATAAGGCAATAATTGGCGCCATAAACCAGGGGCGCCCTAATGTACGCACGGAGCTATACATAGACCTCGAAGAGGCGGTTAAAGCGGAGCAGATTGATGATGTGGGCTTCGAGTTGATTTACTATTATTTGAAATTCCTATCTGGAAGATTTCTTTTTGTAGTAGACCCGAATTGGGATTATGAATATGTAATTACCTTTACCTTTTGTTGCTACATAAATTCAAAGCAGTTAGCTATGGCAATAAAAACTATTGAAGAAGTTCTGGAAATCTTGCTACCAGATTATAGTAAGTATATCAAAGTAGGCACTGAAATTTGCGAGCCATTTAGCCATACATTTCGGAAGACCAATTTAAAGGTTAAAACAATGAATGAAAGGTTAACTTCTGATGAGCAATTAAAGGTTATTAAAATAGTTGTGGGTGATTTATCGACGCTTTCAGTCTCACCAAATGATAAGGATGATTACTTCCGATACGTTTACTTCTTTCGCTCCTTTGGAATGAAAGTGTTGACTCTTTGTAGCAGAGATGAAGATTTATACAAGAATACCATGAATATGGCATCCAAAGACTATGAAGTATATAAAAACTGTACAGTGAGGGATTATGATTATTGCCTGTGGGCATTTATAGCGATCATTATCAGGCAAATGATTGCAGAAGAGTCTTGCAAGGACATCGAAGGACTTAGTAAAATTTATGAAAAAAAAACAGTTTGCTGATAAAATTGGTTTTGGAGGTCGAAAAATATGGATAAAAAGAAAATATATGCACCAATGGTTGTAGAACACAGTGCACGTAGTTCAATGACGCGTGATGAAATAGAACAGCGCCCTTTGGCGCACTTATATAGAATCAAGGGTAAGGCAAAGGGCTATGAGATTTTACCTGAAGAATGTGTGATTTTTTCAAATCTAGAAAACAACGAAAACCTTGTGGCAGATATGGACCAGTTTTCGAAGGAATTTGAGGTATATCAGGAACCAGAGTATGAAATAGAGTTTATCAATAGCTTTATTGAAAGAAAGCTGGATGAAGTTGGTGGGCCTGTATATTCAAGAAAATTGCAATTATATTTTGAAAAATACAATGATGAGTACAGATGTATGTCTATATATCATATGGATATGCATAACTTATCTTTTGAGCATCATGCGGATGAAACTATTAAAAAGAAATGTAAGGGCTCGTTTATTAATATGGTAATTGTGCTTTGTGAGGATGAGAACGGTTATAAATTTCCGTGGTATTTCGGGACCCCTCCAAGTGATAAATGCTATGCCAAGGGCGCAACCCCATACGAAGCCTTAAAGCGCCTACGTAGGAACTATGAGTTGATGGAAGGAAATGTACTGCGCAGACCAGAAGGACAGTGGGACAAGGTTAAATGGTTTGATGCACTTAATTGCTATGCCGATACAAGCCTTATAGGTCTTAGTGATATTTGATTTGAAAAAGGGAAGAACAATTATGTTTGAAAACTTTGAAATAATAGATTTTAGAAGAAGAAAGTTTGAAGAAAAATGTAAAAACGTCCTTCGTAAATTTTACGAAGGACGTTTTTGTATCCATGTATAATGTGTAAATGCTTAATGATAACTTATTTTTCTATTAAGAAAGGGAAAAATATTATGACAAATACATTTAAGAACGACACTTTAGAAAATAAGATTGAAGTTTTAATGGAAATCAACGCTGAAACAGCTGGTTGGGGAATCAACGAGTTGTTAATGGAAAACTGTGACTACTATAGCTCATGGCATATGAATCATATGGATGAAACATATGCGAAGCTTGCTAAAGCTTATAGTTACGAAGAACTAGTCGAAAGACTAAATGAATAAAATATAGTGAGGTACCTACATATGGAAAATATTAAACCTAGGGAAATGAATGTTGCAAGAACAGGACAAAGAACATTTCAGATTAAAACAGTTCTTTTTGATGAAGAATTTGCAAACCAGGAAACAATTGATAAAACACTAAATGGTCTAGCTGATGTGGTGATGGGGCAATTGAAAAACCAAGAATATATACCAGCAGATGCTGAAGTGACAAATCTTCAATCAAGTCAGCTAGATGATAACAACGTGATGATATCCATCGAATGGGATACAACACTGAACACATCGTACATCATTTGCGACACATTAGATGCTGTAATAACAACAGCCAAGCAAATGAAGCCGATTGCAAGCGTCTTTGAAAATCGTAATCTTACAGTTTACAAGAATCCGATGACCAAAGATTATGCTGTTGGTTTTTCATTGCCAAGTGATGCAAATCAATTAAAAACATTAAAGGCAACCTTGATTCACCTCGGCGATTACGACCAGATCCGAGTGCAGGAATTTGTAAATTTTGCTCCAGAGTATTTATCTGAGCACGGTAAATTAATATGTAACGATTTGTTCATGTTAGCTGAAATATAGAAAGGAAAGATACTATGAAAGCTATTGATAAACTTTTTAGTGATTATGATTTGGAACCAATGGATAATTTGGAACCATGGCATCATGCAAATCCGGCGTATGATGAATTTGAGAAGAATGCATATGGCGGAAAAAGCTGTGTCTTGGCGGCCCAAGTTGCAGTTGATCCTATTAATGGGGAAGCAGATGTAGATAGCAAAGAATTTATTCAGGCTATTAAAGATAAAAAGTTTGATGTTTATTATGACTTTGAGACGCTATATGCTGGGGATATATTTGTTGTATTAAATGAGAAAGTAAGGGACAGCGAATTAATAAAACGAATTCAATGTATTGGACTTTCGGTTCTATATAACTCAAGTTCTAAAGTCGTTTGTAATCATTCAATTACAATGATTGGTGTTGGTGATACAGAAGAATTTTGGATTTCAGGAAATGATTTTATAAATCTTCTAGACCAGCCTCAGCGAGTAAAGGAATACGAAGATAAGCTTTTTGAGGTTCCATGTGATCGATATTGGGGAAATGACCCTGATGAGGAATGGGATGAATACCCTGTTTGCTCATTCGATGATGAATGCTCTGACGAAGACGATTATTGGGATGAAGAAGATGATTGGGATGAAGAAAAATATACGGAGGTGAAAGAATGAGTGACTGGGGAACAGTAGTTTTTCTATATGATTATGAGCGGGACTTCAAATGGGATTTTTGGAATGAAGAGGGTGAAGCTGAACGCGTAAAAACACAAGGAATAATAGTAAAGCACTATAAAGCTTCTGGAATAAGTGGAATAGTACAACATGCTTATTATGGCATGAGATACTTTATGGAAAGATTTGATCGTTATAGCCTGGATTTATCAGACTATAGAAGAGGAAGATCTTCGAATCTACGAGAGGTTAAAACGGCATTTGATGTTTTCATGGATCAAGGAATCATTGATTTGGGGCTAGATTCAGTAGAACGTGTTATCAAAAATTGGGGAAGAAATAAAAAGAGATATGAAGAAAAACCTAGCGAATTGAAATATGATTTATTTGCCGGAGATGGAACGGATGGCTATTTCTATATATATTTTAGCGGCAAGCCTGAAACTGGATACTCACTGAAATACACCTACGTACGAGGAAATGACCTTCATGATATTCCACACGCCTTTAAAAATGCTTTTGGTGGTGAGTATAATTATAAGAATAATAAAGATGAAATTGATAAGGCAATTAAGTTCTTTGAGGAAAATGGAACTTTAATAACCGCAGAGAAAGATGTGAAATATATTGAAAATAGGGGGACGACTATAGTACAGCAAGCAATGGAAACAAATTAGTCACATGGGACTTCGTAAATATTACGAAGTCCTTTTTTATACCCTGATAAAATGCATATATCAAAGATAAAGAGAGGAAACAAAAATGCCAAATATTATTTTAGATTCAGTTAGAGGACCACAACCAGTACCAATTGATGACATGTTCTTAAAGAACAGAAAAATATTTCTCGTGGGTGAGGTAAATGATGCATCCTGCAATGATTTGATCAAGCAGCTTCTTTATATGGAAGCAGAGGATGATACTCAGCCAATTACATTGTTCATAAATTCTCCAGGCGGACAAGTTGGATCAGGCCTTGCAGTGTATGACACGATTCGCCTCATGAAAAGTCCGGTTACAGCAGTTGTAACAGGAATTGCAGCCAGCATGGGAAGTATCATCTTGTTGGCTTGTGATGAGGATAAGCGCTTAATGCTTCCAAGCAGCAAAGTGATGATCCACGATTGTAGCTGGGGTAAAAGAGAAATGGGCGGAATGAAGCCATTTGAAATTGAGCAGGAATTGAGGCAGCTTGAGCAGGTTAATGAAAGACTTGTTTCTATCATTGCAGAGAGAACTGGAAATACGGTTGAGCAGGTCTCAAAGGTGACAATGTCTGACAGCTATTTTAGTGCTGAGGAGGCTATTGAGTTTGGACTAGCTTCAAAGGTGATTGATTCAGAATGTTTAGGTGAGTTGATGAAAAGGAATGTCGCTTAGTTATGAAGAAATTTGAGAAAAGCCAGATTAAGACAGTATTTTTAACATACATTTTATGTGTCGCAATGCCTTTATCGGTAAAGTTTTGTTTGAAGCAGATAGATGCATATAATGCGCAGTATAATTCTCAGCAGTTTTTAAATATGTTAGATGAGAAGCGTTATGCCGACAGGATGGAAGAGCGTAAGCAGCAAGAAATTGCCAGAGAAAAAGAAAAACAGGAAATGGATGAGCTTGTTAATAAAGTAATGGAAATGGTGAATGGCGAAAATGAATAAGATACTGAAAGTGATTAATATTATTTTTATATGGATAACTCTGTCGGCATTTATTTTAGGTCTTTGGTTTGGGCACGAAGCTAATATGGCAAAAGTTCATCATCAAATGATTGAAGATGCCCTAATGGGGATATCTTTTGATAGCTCAGAATCCTATGCTACTCTGAGAGAAGATTATCTTCCTAAGTTTGCCGATGAAGAAGTCTGGGGAGAATTGTTTCCACCAGAACCAACATCTACACTAGACGGCAACACCGTACGACACATAGATGCACAGAAATTGGCACTGAGTACGGAAGAGGCGTATATTAATATGAGTAAGGAAGGCAACTTCGTAGCTAATCTTCGCGTGGCCAGCAACAGAGGTGTGCACTTTAGCATCTTTTTTGTGGGCACTGTTGATGGAGATGGTGTTAGGTTTACGAAGATGTATTAGATGCCATGATCATCGATTATTGGTAGTTTAATTTATTAAGGTTAAAAGAGAGGAAAGAAATGAGTTACATCGGAGTCGAAGTTGCGATTATAAAAATAAAGGATGAGTTTAAGGAAGATTTTGAGAATCTTTATTATTTGGGGGGATGAAAAAGTAAACAATGAAGAATTAAAAACATATATTGAGGATATTCTTGCAAAATATAAGGAAGAAAGGGGGATAGTGTTCAAAGACATGATTTCTATGGATGTTCATCGGTTCCTGGCGCTTAGAAGAGCAGAATATCCTGTTTTGTATAGGACAAGTGACTATTGATAATGTTATACTAAAGAAAATGTCAATAATCTCTGATTAAAATATCTACAGCTCGGAGGAACAATAATGAACTACTTTGTTTGGAAGGCAACTACAAAAACAGAATGGGCAATTGTAGAAACTAACGTAAAGAATAATAAAAAATACAGTAATCAAATAATTAGCGTGTATCCATATAGCACAAAAGTTAATGGATCCAAAGACTATGTCTACGGAGGATTAGCTACATCAAAAGAAGAGTTAGATATTTTTAAAAAACTAATCCCTGACTGTGACTTTGTAATAATTGATTCTGAAGAAAAAGACTATGATGTGGCCGAAGCATCATTGGCTGAAAATGTTGAAAAACTCGATGATTACATTATTGTTCGAAGCGAGTATGGGAAAATAGAATCTTTACATACTAGCTTTTCTCATCTTATCCGAAAGTATGGCAATGCTGTAATAGCAAAAAATCAAGATAAAAATATGCTTGATAATTTCGTTTCTAATAAAACCTTTGCAGGTAAGGAGAATAGAACTCAGAATTGTTCAGTGATTCCTACACTGTTTAAACTAGATAAAAGTAGTGTGCGCATAAATGGAACAAAGATTATTATCCAATTTGAAAGAATATATGATGATAATGTTGTTTTAAAATACCTGAAAAAAGGTGCTGTTTTTAATGCTTTTCTACCTTATATTGGAGAAGATAAATCTGATACAAACACTACATACACATTCGTAGATAACTCAGGTAATGACATTTCCTTTGTCTTACCAAGCCAGATGTCTACAAGAATGCTATATTTGCAGTTAGTTGAAATACAAAAGGGATTTCTTACGGATGTTGATACAAAAATCTATCTGATTTTTAACAAGGATGCATCATATTCAAAAGGATATGCAACCTTTAACAATATGACCATTGATGATTTCAATCAATTGGAGATTACAGACGAAAGTGATGAATCAATAAAAAATATCTATTTATATGATGGACAGATGGATTACACATTCAAATTCGCCTGCTATACAAAGAATCTACCTATACCAGCATTATCTGATGGACTATTTGCCTATGTAGACGGCTCAAGCTTAAAAACTGGTAAAGAAAAAGAAGCATATGGCACAGGTGTAGTACTGTCTCAAAACAATACTGTTAGATTCTGCCATAATGAAGGCGTTGCTAAAGGCTCAAATTTCATCGGAGAAATTCAAGCAGTTACTGAATTATTAAAGGAACTGAATAATATGCCTGATGAAGATACAACAGTTAGAATTTTCTTTGATAATACAGCAGTAGGATATTACCCACATGGTCTTTTTGGTTGGAAAGAACAAAAAGGAGTTGATGAGCATAAATATGTTATAGCATACAAAGAAACTCTTGATAAATTTGTAGATAATCATCCTAGCATAAAGTTAGTATTTGAACACCTTGATGCACATTGTATGATATTCGGAAATGAATTTGCTGATAGAATCGCCAAGGTTGAAAATACTGAGGTCGAAGATGAAGAGGTTGCTCCTGGATATTTTGAAAAAAGAAAAATCGTATGTGCTTCAGCTGGAATCTTTTCTGATGGTTTCAAAGTTAAATTCAACTATATTAATGATGAAATCAAAATTGATTTCTTGCATAAACTTAGTGAAAAACTAAGAACTTATCTGAGAAACTATATGGCTGAAATGGAAAAATATGATTTGTTAGATGACTATGCTATGTATAATTCCATTGCTGAACCATTTGTTTATACGCATTGCAAAAATATATATGCTAGTGGGAAAATAACAAAAGAGCAATGGAAAAAAATCGAAATGAGATATGAGCTGTAATAAGGAAAGCTATTATTTGAGTGCTCATAGAGCAATTTTAAACACATAAGATTAAATGAACACCACTTTGAGATGGATTTGAATAATTGTCTCGGAGTGGCGTTTTTTGTTTTTTAATAACAATTTGATGAATAATGAGGTAGTAATTATGTAAAAAAAAAATTAGTAACCTTATTTGTTGCAATACTATTAATTGGTTGTGGCAGAATTGATCGATATGATGACTTCTCATATCAATATCTCTCCGATATTGAAAAAAATACTTTTGTATTCGCTAGTGGCGTAGGTGCTTGGTCAACATCTATGACTATTTTTCCTGATGAAAGTTTTGATGGTGAATATTCTGAATATTCTGATACTGATATGGGTGTTTCAAACGAAGAGTACCCTAAGGGGACCTATTATTTATGAGTCTGGAACAGAATATACTTGGAATAATTAAATTATGAATCTATCATGAATGTTAGGTCATTGTTGGGAGGTAGAAGAAATGTCAAATATAAATGAGTTTAATAAATTATTAAATGAGATTCTTGATGAAAAATTTCCTAATACAATTCGATATGCAGTAAGTAGTGGAGACTATTGGCAGGATATCGTCATTGAATTGCGTGAGAATGGACAACAATTACGCTACAGCCCTTACGAATTATTTAAACAATCTCATAATTATGAAGATACTATAGAAGCTTTGTTAAAGGAATGGAATGCTAAACTTAACGGAATTTAAAATCTATGCTAGATCAAGAATTAAAAGATGAACTTAAAAGAATTACAGCAAAAAATAACCCTGATTTTTTCTAGCTAGGTGGCTATGATAAAGAACCACTTACCAAGCTACCATGCTGCGTATTATATGAGTTGGTGAATAAGTATACATAAAATAATTGATTAGTCTTAAATACCGTATACCAGATAACAAAAATAATGAAAGGAATCAATGATATGACTTTATACAGTTTAATTAAACAAATTTCAAATATTATCACAGCTGATACTGACGCATTTTATAAATATGTATTATATACCTCTGATGATAATGGAGGCTTCTTAAGAACTAGGTATTGTTGGTGGCCTGATAAACCTGTAGCGGATCTAGAATTAGAATCAGGCTATTCAAAAGTGCTAGTAACATCTAAAACTAAAATTAATCCATCAGATTTGCTTGATGAATCAAGCCCTAAAGTAAAACTACAAATTACATATTCGGACGAAAATGCCACCCTCGAAGAAGCTGAATGGGATGCACAGCTTGGATATTGTTATGTCTACATTTTTGATTTAGTCCATAACACTTACACATTAGATTATGTAGCTTGTCCATATTTATAGGAATACTTTTCAAAAATATGAAAAATCACGAAAACAACTAAACAATACCACTCTAGATAACATTTTCCTAGAGTGGTATTTATATAATCAAAAAGGTTAACTAAGATTTGTTTTTAGATTTTAATAAGGGTTTTAGTTTTTTGTATACGTCACTAGTGCGCTTGCTATCTTTAAAATATTTGGCCATACCATTACAAATAGCTTGTTTAGTTTTATACTTATTGAAAATCGTTAAAACTTCATTCGGCTCATTATTATTACCGATAAGAGCAGTAATTTCCGCCAATGAGGCGATATCTTTAGAAGAAACTTTACTCTTTTTTTTCTTGGCGGTGGCTTTTATAGCAATTGGCTGCTCACCTATTTCTTTAGATTTAACAGTTATACGATTTACAGAATAATTAAGTCTCTTCCAAAATTCTAAAGCAACATCAAATCCGTTGTCGTCAGATACTATATAATAATTGCCATTTACGCCTTCTTGTCCAAGCAAATATCCAAGATATGAAGTTAATTGAAAGTCTAGCGCGTTTTTTGTGCCGACATTGACTTTAAAGCACTTAAGCTTGGTGTTTGAAGACATTAAAGGCTCAAGGATATCAAAAGTAATGTTCTTACTATTATCTGAGTAGAAAATAATGACAGTATCGTCGGCTGTCATCCCATTTAAAACCTTAAACCCTTCAGCATGAACATTTTCATAATCAATTAAATAATAATTCATAATCCACACCCCCGCATACCAACTATATTAAATAGACTATCGTTGTTATTTATACAAAGCAATAGCTATTCTAGAAAAAGCATACTTGTTCTTATACATAGCAAATAAAAAAATGCTAGAATTAAGATAACTAACTCTGATGATTTCCCCTTAAAGGGAGTGAGGTATTCTTATGGGAATTTATCTTTCAGAAGAAGAAGCTAAAATTAGTAGAACAATTACAAATATAACAAGTGAATTGCCAGATACGGTAGCGGATTTTGCTAAGTATATGGAGTTCGAAAACCATAAGAAACTCAGCTATATTTATGAATGTGTACGTAACATAAGACTTTTCTATCAGATATTAGCAAGCGAATTAGGTATTGATGCTATAAAAGCGATAGGACTAGTTCATTTGTCAAATTTAACCCCTGAAATATTAGACAAATACGTATCTTCTCCAAGTAAACCCAAAAGAATGTATGCTCAACCAGTAAGTCCTAATTCAACGACACGATCTAGTAGAAAAATTAGCCTTTGGTTCTATTATGACTATTTGGTTTTTAAGCGTTTAGTAGAAAAGAATCCAGTTTATGACTGGGAAAAAATGAATAAACCAAAGAAGCCAAAGAAGATTTCTTCACCAGACAAAGTCAAATTTACTGGTGACGCAAAGACAAAAACAACTATAGATGGTAAATACAGCATAATAAAAGAACGTAATTCAAATAGAGAAGAGAGTATGTTTGTATATCATATAAGAGATGAAGTAAAAGGCTCTTATTTTACAGACGAAAATGGGGAGATTCTTGCTATCATCCCTTATATGGAAGCAAGAGAATTTGTAAAGAATCTCTATAGTAGGAACACTAAAAATAAATGAGAACATTTAAATACAAAGACTATGAAATAACGGTTCATACTGAACCCAAATATAATCCAAATTCTATGGATAATCTACCATATGATAAGGTTATTCCTATAGATGTACCATTTGATGATTTTAACACCTGCTTTTCGCTAAATATAGAAAAGGATGGTGAATCCACTTCAGTTCTTATCATTGCCCCTCACTATATTAGTGTAGAATCATGTGTACTTCCTCATGAAAAAGGCCTGTTCATGCTTCTTGATAATTTCGTATGTTTATTTGATGTAGAAGCCAAGGAAATTGTTAAGAAAGTTGATTTAGAACCATACGGAACCACCGAAAGACCATATATCTATGGAGAAGATTATATTATTCATGGCGAAATGAATATTTACAGAGTTTCAAAGAATCTTGAAATCAAATGGCAATATTCCGGCAGAGATATTTGGGAAAGATATCGTGGTCCTGAACCAGCTTTTGAAATGAAAGAGGATAGGATATGTCTATATGACTTCATGGATAACTACTATGAACTAGATTACGATGGAAACTTGATATTTGAAAAAGAAAACCCATATCAAGTAAATCCCTATATTGGAAAGAAGCAAGCAAACAATGAACAAAAAAGACCAGATGACAGTATAAAACTTCGTGAGTACAGGAATGGAACTAGAAACCCTCTACGCTTGCTTTCCAGATTTTTCAAAGGAAGAAATAGCTGAAATCTATAATAATTATAAAGATAATCAATCATCAGAAAATACCTCACCTATAAACATAAGTGTCAATTGTTCGTAGTAAAATTACATTAAAAGATGGAGCAGACGCATGAAATTACTAGTTAAACACTTCAACGAACTCACAACAACTGAATTATATGAAATTCTAAAAACTAGAGCTGAAATCTTTGTCGTAGAGCAAGACTGTCCGTATCAAGACCTAGACGATAAAGATCAAGATGCAATTCATATCTTCTGTTGGAATGATAATAATCGAGTGGCAGCTTGCCTCAGAGTCTTTTGGAAAGATGAAAATGAAGGCGTCGCTCAAATTGGAAGAGTAGTGACATTACAACATGGTACTGGCCTTGGCGGTAAACTACTTCATGCTGGAGTAGAACTTGCAATCAACCTGTTCAAAGCAAAGAAGATTTATCTAGAAGCCCAGGAATACGCTAAAGGTTATTATGCTAGAGAGGGTTTTGAGGTTGTTTCAGAACCATTTCTAGAAGATGGAATCCCTCACGTAAAGATGGAAAAGATTATCTAGAGGTATACTATGTTTTTCAAGAAAAAGATTGAAAAGAAAGCATATGATATAACCACAAAGAAACCTGTTATTAAAGCTAGCATATGCACAGGTGAGCAGGTAGCTGGATTTAGGGATATTGCCACAGGCGCCTTTGAGGAAATAATGCTTATTAAAAGCCAAGAAGATTTGGCTGCGTTTAAAGCAATGTATGACATCACAGAAGAAATAGAAAAGATTTACTAAAGGAAGAATGATTTATGTTTTTTATTATGGGAATAACTGATGGCCGCAAAGACTTTGACTTTAGTCAGACCGTCATATGTGATAATTGCGGAAAATATGGAAGATATCAGGTCTTCATGCTCTTTACAGTTCTATCTCTTTTCTTTATCCCAACTTTTAAATGGAATAAAAGATATTATGTTCAGATGAGTTGCTGTGGCAGTATATACGAACTTAATCCTGAAATAGGTAAGCGAATAGCTTCAGGAGAAGACCTACAAATCAAGCCTCAAGATCTCACTAAAGTAGGCAATGGTAGAGGCTTCTTCAAACATTGCAATAACTGTGGTTATGAGACATCGGAAGACTTTGATTTTTGTCCTAAGTGTGGAATGAGGTTTTAAAATGCATTACAGATTACTCGAACCAAATGATAACTCGCTACTAGCTGAAATAGTCAGAAAAAATCTTAAAAGACATAACCTGGATATTCCTGGAACAGTATACTTTGACGATAACCTAAATCATCTCAGTGACTTTTATCTAGCATCTCCCAAACGAGCATACTTTGTTGCTCTAGATGGCAATGACAACATTGTAGGTGGAATAGGGCTTGCAGAACTTGATTTTATGGATAATACGGCCGAGCTACAAAAGCTTTATCTAACCGACGCTGCTAAAGGCCAGGGATTATCTTATAAACTTATAGAATTAGTAGAAGAAACTGCTATAAATAAAGGCTATAAGCGGATGTATCTTGAGACTCATACAAATTTAAAGACTGCGATTCATGTATATGAAAAATGTGGATATAAGCTAATTGAACGGCCTAAAGAAGTCGTTCATAGCTCAATGAATAGATTCTATCTAAAAGAATTATCATAAAGAGTAGAATTCATTTACTTTTCACATACTTTCCACTACACAAACGCAATGGGAGATTAATATAACATCATCGCAAGAGCGATAGAAACTTTTTCATATATCATTCAAAAAGGCTGCCGATAAGGCAGCCCATTTTATTTCTTAGCATTTTCGAAGATCTTTGATGTAGCCTTATAAACTACACTAGTCTTATCATTACCAAGTGATTTTTGAAGTTTATTATTGTAAGCAGATGTATTCTCGCAAGATGCAAATGCATCATACACTTTCTTATAGTCTGGAGCACTTAATTCAGCACCTTTAAGTGCAGCTCTGATTTCAGCTTTTTGCTTATCAGTAACAGTAGGTCGAGTAGTAGTTCTAGGCTTCTTCGGCTGAGGTTTTGTTACTACCTTTTGTCTTCCGGTTCTTGTGGTTGTTCTTCCAGAATTACCAGCCCGTCTTGTGTAAGTTCTTCTAGGTCTAGCCTTTGGTTGCTCTTCAGATATTTCTTCAACCACTTTCTCTTTTATTACAATGGATTCCTGACGCTTTATTGAGTATCCCTTTTCAGTCCAAAAATCCACCACGGCATCAAATCCAGAATCTCTACTGATAACGAATATTGCATCATAAGAATTCTGTCCCAACTTATATCCAAGATATGTTGTTAGTTGGAAATCCAAATAATTCTTTGCCGTCTTTTCGGCTTTTACATGCTCTATGTTTGCCGAAGAGCTAGTTATAGCTATAAGCGATTCATAGGCCACAGATTTTACCTTTGAACCATAAAATATTACAACAATATCATTACCAGATAATTGATCAACACCAACCAGACCAGCATCTGAAACATTCTCATAATCAACAAGATATAATCTCTTATTGACTTTTGATTCAACAGTGGTAGTGCTTATATCTGATGCCTTATTTTCATTTTTAACATCCTTATTAAATAATCCCATATTAACCTCACGTATTTCTATAGTTAACAGACCTATTGTATCATAGGTTTGTGTAAAATTTTTTTGTATAATATCATCGCTATACCAAATTATTTTAATCCACATCTGTTATAGGTAATATTTATAGGCTGGTATACAAAGTGGAACAAAACCCACGTAAGTGATAAACTAATAGCCATTAGAGATAGAAATTGGAGAGAATTATTTAAATGATAAAACAAGTAGTTATCTGGAAGTTACAGGACAAGTGCTTTGGCCCAAATTTAGGGGCTATTAAGGCAAACATTAAGACAAAGCTTGAAGAATTGAATGGTAATATTCCAGGACTTGAGAGTATAGTAGTTTGCACAGATTGCCTCAGCTCATCAAATGGAGATGTCACTGTAGAAGCATTATTTGAGAGCGAAGATGCATTTAAAAATTATCAAAAACATGAGCTCCGTCTTGCAGCCACAAAGGATGCTATTGTACCTTTCGTGGATACAACAACTCATGTGGAATATGAACTATAAAATCATTTAAAAAAGGGGGTTTTGAAATGGATGTTAAGGATATTATTACTAAGGTAGCAGGTAACAAGGATCTTTTAGACAAGCTTAAGTCTGCAGATGTTAAACAGGCAAAAGAACTATTAGACAAAGCTGGTGTAAAGGTCAATGAGGCTGATGTTAAAAAGGTAAAAGAAGCTTTAGCTGACGGTAAGATTGACATGAAAGAAATCAAAGATATTGCTGGAGGCCTTTTTAAATAAAATTTATATGACAAGAGAAGAATGGTTTGCTCAGCTGTTTACACGGCTGGGCAATTCTAAATTTAGGACAAGTTTTAAATTAAAGCAAAAAGATATAGACTATATACATGAGAAAGGGCTAGATACTATAAGAGCTCACGCTGCAGATTTCATTGCTAAAAGAGAAGCACCTGCAGTGATTCCAAACGATGGTAAGCAGACGCCGACAAAAGGTCACCCGGTATTTATTGCTCAGCATGCTACAGCTACCTGCTGTAGAGAGTGCATTAGGAAATGGCATAAAATCCAGCCTGGCAAAGAACTAAGCCAAATTCAGCAGGATTATTTAGTCGATGTAATCATGACTTGGATTGAAAAAGAGTTAGAATCCAGTGGGTAGACGAAAGAAGATATGAAAGAGATAGGCAAAAAAGCCTATCTCTTTTTTTATTAAATTTTTAAGTTCTAAATTTATGTACAGGCATTTGGAAGTAATAAAGCGTGGTTGGGGGTAGTATCTAAGTATCAACTGAAAGGAGAAAATATCAATGGAGAAAATAAGATTAATAAGTATAGAAGATTTTAAAGAGATGCTATTCTGCGGTGAAGCAGAACAAGTTTCGTGTTGGAGGGGTGGAAGAGTCGGATATACAAAGGCGCTTTTGCAATGTTTCAAATATAAAAATGAATATTATGTAAGATTGATAGATTGCTCGGGAGATATAGCCAGAGTTTTTTCTAATAAGTATTCAGCAAATTATTATTTCAAAGTAATTACAAATGGTGGTCATTATGAGAAAATAAAGGAGGTAGCATAATGGTTACATTACATAGTATTGAAAGAACAACAGAAAGAACTGGATTGAATAGAAAAGCATCTGTTCGTATGATGGAAAATGCTTATAACAGAGGAATCGATGCGAATCAGTTTAGTACTGTAGAAAAAGAATACTTAGAAAGAAAAGCCGATGATGGAACAATAATAAAATACTATGCAGGATATTGCTTCATTTTTAGCTGTGAAGGGCTGTGTATCACAATGTATAAGGCTCCTACTTGGTTTGGCAAAAGACATTTTGATGGTAAAAATAGAATTCGTAATCTGAAGAAATACAATAAAAAATATTATTTTGACCAGTACAATGAAAGTTCTGATTGGGAGGGAATGCTGTATGGAAGCAAAACAAAAATTTGAAACCATTGTTCAAGAAATAGAAAATTTAATACGTGAAGATGCATATATACAGGACAAAGAAATCAGTAAGATGGCTTTTGAGTTTGTTAATGAAGTCATAGATGAACGAAGCCGGAATAACATTTTTAATTTTTTAATGGACAAAACAGTAATTCAATATATATCGGAACGACGTATGATGATTAGTTATCAAAAACTATTGTCTGATAAGGATATGCGTAAAACTTATAAAGAAGCCATAGATATATCAGGAACAGGTACAGCTCAGGCTTTTTCTACTAAGTTTAAAAAAATGTTTGGTGTATCACCTAAAGAAGCGTTTGATATAAATGATGGATTGAAATATAAAGCTCGGCCATCTTGGGATAGTCTTGCAGAAAATGGAGTAGAAATGAAAATGGATAATAGAGAAATAATCGTTGCTGCTATTGATAAATCAAAAGATATACAGAATTATGTACGTGGTTTGAAGGAGTTCTATGGTTTCAATGATGAAGAAGTTCATTTTGCATCAAATTTATGGCTTGATGGTAAATCTTCATTGAGAGAATGTTTCCAATTTGTGGCTGATTATATATATGAAAAAGAAGGTACAGATAGAGATAACAGATTGGAAACGGATTTAACAAAAGATATAGTTCAACATCTATATTTTGAAAAGAAATATAATTTTGACCAGATATTTAGGATATTATTACTGCAATATTTGGGAATAATAAAACAACATATAGTTGATTACGAAGATGAATATATATTGGTTTGCAGCGAATACGATTATCATGGAGAAGATCAAAAAATAATTAAAGAGAAGTACGATTACTATAGAAAAATGCGGACTGAATCGTATACTAAATATGACTCCCAATTATATGGATTTTACGTATCTTATGATTCAAAGGAAAATGCTTTTAAAAGATTAAAACCAGGAATTACAAGCGAAATAGAATTAGAAAAGTGTAAAGAGAATTTTTGGGAAGATTTGATGCCTAAAGAAGACGAAGAATACCTTGGGGTAGTAGATTCAGATTATATAAATGATGATATGTATGAGCCAGAAGTATGGGATGAAAATGCTATAAGAAATTACAAAGATAATGATTATGACGAAGATGAATGGTTTGCTGACGAATTTGAGCGTGATGTAATTGATGATAATGAAATATATGCATATGACGAAGCGCTATATAGAGAGTTTGAAATGGCATGTAATAAGGAGGCTTGCTTAAGGCAGGAAGAAATTGAACGAATGAAGACTGTCAGACGTCCATTTAAAGAATTCTTTGATTTGGATATTGAAAGTTATTGGAATTCAAATAATAATATGCAAAATAAATTATCGGATGAAGATATCATTAATACGATGGATGTAAGTGGTCTGTTACCTGTAACTTAATTAAGAAGTAGTTTTTTGTGATTTTTATAATAGAATAGAAAAGAGGGGCTATTTATGTTTATGTATAACGGCGAAGCATACTATTATGCAAATGGGAAATGGCTTAATAATGAATCAAAAATTGTTGATAAAGAAATAGCGGCAATATTGGATAAATTGTATAGCAAAGATGAAATAGAGCAGGGAATGAATGCTCGAAAGAAACAACAAAGGAAATCAGCCACGAATTTAGGAGCCGGGCATTATGTTTATAGTAAAAAAATCGCTAATAATAGCATGAATTTAAATGATGATACATATAAAACGGTAAAAATAAATTCTTCAGATAATAATTTGAATGATGAATCATCAAAGTTATATGAGATGGTTATGGGAATGTCAAAAGAGGAAATAGATTCATGCAAAATGTATCAAGCTATATATAATAATCCTAAGGCGTATACACCATGGACTAAAGAAGAGGAAGAAAAATTATTATTTGAGATTTCACAGGGAATGAAGATTTCTAAAATTGCAAAAATTCATGAGCGCACATCCGGTGCTATACGAGCTAGATTAAAACATATAGATGAACGTAATCATATATAAAATTTCACTTAAAAAGAGACTTGTTGTAAAATTCAATTCAATTAAGCAAGCTGTCCGATAAAAAGACAGCATTGGATGATATTATTACATCACATTAAGAAATGCTTATCTCTAAACATCAGTTGATGTTTTGTTTTTGTCATATTGTTAGCAGATATCGGAATGGAATGGTCCTTCCTCTGAGTAGTAAGGTATCTGTTCACAAGTTCTTTTCCATAGCTTGTGACCTTAGTCTTGTAGGGGAATGTATTAAGAGGCCAGCAGGACTTACCTTTCTTTTTGTTTATAAGATAAATGTTTTCTAATACCAAGCTCCAGGGTTTTTACCTCTCCCTGGGGCTATTTTTCTATCTTCCTGCATGCAAAACTGATAAAATTACGATAAACGATGGCTTGAAAGTGAGCCACTTCCCTTTTCTATACTTATCGATGAATTCAAAAGCCTGCATTCAGCAGGCTTTTGTTGTAACAGTATCGCTAGAAGCTATTGTTACTTTAGAGATTTTTTATAAATAGTGAATATTAGATGCACTGAATCATAGAACAGCTTTTAATATTATATCTTATGTGTCAAATGACATTCATTTAATAAGGGGACTTTAATAAGGGGGAGGCCTCGGGTTTATATATTTATCTATGCGTATAATTTAAGTTATATTTGCAAATATGATATAAATACTTTAAAATAGCTATAGAAAACATAATAAAGGTTATTCAGGAGAATCCATATGAATCAACATGGCAATGTTAAACCTAAATCAAATATAGATAAACTTGAAGAAATAAAGGCAAAATTACCTTCATGCATACATGGATACTTTGATTTTGGATCTCATGATAAAGCTATATTAACAAAACTAAATTATGCCAGGGATTTACTGTATTTCTTTGAGTATACGGTAAACTTCTTGCCATATTTTCCTGAAAAAGAATCTTCAGAACTAACTATAGATGACCTCAAGTCGATTACGCCGAACGACATCAACAAGTTTGTGACATGGATGAAGGATAAACAGGAATTGTCTGAACGAACCTGTGCACGTCGCAGATCGTCGGTTTCTATAATATATAATTACCTAATTAATACAGAGCGAAAACTAGATTTTAATCCAGTTACTGGCTCTGAAGGGATTTCTATTGAGCAAAGCGATTTTGTTACCTATTTGAATCTTGATGAACAAGCAAAACTACTAGATTGTATACAATATGGGACTGGTCTGACTAAGCGTGAATTGGCTTTCCATGAAAAATATAAAAAACGTGATTTAGCCATCATCTTTCTGTTTTTAGACACTGGACTTCGTATATCCGAATTACAGGCTCTTAATATAAATGATGTGGTTATCTATGATAATTTTATGCATGATGAATCTAACGAATGTTTCGTTCTCACTTTAAGGAAAGGTAAAAAAAGAAGCGGAAAAACCCCTTCGAAAGTTTATTTTTCAGATGAATCAAAGGCCTATATCCAGGATTATCTTAGATCTAGGGAAATCCATGGAGAGAAATTTGACAGCAACTCTCCTCTCTTCATCACCTTAGATGGGGATAGACTTTCTGTGCGTCAAATTCAACAGATGTTAAAGAAATACGTTAGAGCTTCGCTTCGCCGTAGTGATATCAGCGTACACAAGCTTCGCTCTAGCTTTGCTATGGAATTTTATAAGGCTGAGCATGATATTCTAGTTCTTCAAAACCGTATGGGGCATACTTCTATCGCAGCTACTAATATATATGCTAAAGCCAGCGATAAAGAAGAATCTGTTAAGAAATCTAGAAATTGGCGCCAAAAGTAAATGCAAAAATACCCTCCTTACTGGTTGTACCGTAAAGAGGGTACATATCACCTACTCAATGGTATAGAGATTGTTTATGCAAAAATTTTATCTGTCACCTTACTAACTGCTTTAGAACCAGTCTCTAGTAAGGCATTAACATGATTTTTCAATTCGTTTTTTGTTTTTACGATTGCTTCACCTAGGTTGCTTCCCATTACTTGCCCAACAAAACCACCTATAAATCCTCCAACAACTGAGCATACCTTAGCTCCTACTGGGCCACATATTGTTCCAACAAAGCCACCAACAACTTTTCCAATTGCAGTACCCTTTACAGAACCCTTGGCTGTACCTATAAAACCACCTAATACTGACAATGTTGTTTTTTCTATTTCATTAATTCCTTCTTCAAAAGAACACTCTGATTTAGATATTTTATGTAAAGTCTTTACATTTTCGACAGCAGTAATAGCTAATCCAACACATGACTCAGCTTCGTTCAGTAATGGTATTTTAGGTACTTTTAATTTTTTAAGTTTTAATGCTGTGTATAGAGAACCTGCTACTGCAACGGTTGAACCTGCTGTAGCCCCTGTTTCGAGAAATACTTTTGCCTCATCTTCAAAACTGATTTCTTCATCACAAATATATTTAACAGCAATATCCATACCAGTTCCAATGGTGGCCGAAATGGCGCCTGCTATTGCAGCTTTTTTTCCGACCTGAATAGCTATATCTCTAACTTTATAATCATTCCAATCTTTTGAAATATCACCATTATTCTGAGCTTGATGCTGTGCATCCTTAGCATCAGCTTTGCTTAAGGGATCACTTTTGGTACCATCTGGTGCACTGATACAGTCTTCTGCATTATTAATCTCACTAGCTTGGTCAGATGGTGCCAATTTATTTTGTCCTTCATAATTTCCTTTGTTAAATGCTTTATCAGTATTTTTTGCAGAATTATAATACTTAGCTTGATATTTTTTTACAACTTCACCTGTACGTAAATCATAGATTTCAATGTCTACACCGTTTTTTTCATAGGCTGAACCATTTGGTTTTACAACCCTAGCCCTATAATTGCTTCCATTTGAAGCAGCATTCATATTAAATGATTGTGCGTGTAAATCTTCTGCTAAAAAACCATCTAGATTAGGATTAAGACTAACCGAACCATCCTTTTTGGTAATCGTGTCTAGTAAAGAATCATTTGCTTGATTAACACTTTCATCTAAAATATTCATATAAGAGGATACTTCCTCAGTTGACATATTTTTAGTAGAAGCGACAATATGATCAGCAAAAACATCCTCCTTGGTGCGTCCTCTGCTACACTCATGCTCCATTTCTTCGCGAACATTTCGGTATGAATCTATCGAAAATATCGTATTCTTAGCAGCAGTAGTTATTTCTTCATCAGACAGAATATTTCCCATATGAGAGTTATATTTCTCGGTTAACCATTCTAAATCTGTTTGTTGTGGCGATTTTTCTTTATAATCTTTTAAAAAATCAACCAAAAGAGAAAGTTGTTCTTTATAATCACTATCGTTCATTAACTGTGTGTGTTCTTCATCAATTAACAGTGTTTTTATTTCCATATACCCTCCTAGTTAGATGCATTTGTAAATTCCATCTTTTCTAAAGCTTTTCTTGTTTCTTCCAGCTTATCACCTAAACTTTCAGTAATACTATGCGTATGTTCTATAACCTCTAAAACACAATCTGTAGTAATTAAAGCTTTCTCAGAGTTTTTTCCATTTTCTAAGACCGCAATAAAACTTTTTTCAATAGATTCCTTAACAACACTTTCGATATCTGCACCATTGAAACCGTTGGTTTGTTTTGCTAATTTTTTTAGATCGATATTTCTAGTAGATTTGTGCCTTATATCAAAATGAATTTTAAAAATATCTTCACGTTCCTTTTCATTAGGCAAATCAACAAAGAACAATTCGTCAAATCTTCCTTTTCTAAGAAATTCCAAAGGCATTCCCGACACATCGTTAGCCGTAGCAACGATAAAAACTGAATTATCCTTTTCCTGCATCCACGTTAAAAATTGCCCAAACAATCTTTTAGTAACATCATTGCTACCTTCATTTCCTGCTCCTGCAAAAGACTTTTCAATTTCATCAATCCAAAGAACGCAAGGACTTATTGCTTCGGAAAGTGATAATGCCTGACGCATGTTTTTTTCAGATTCACCAACATATTTTCCTAACAGTCGTCCAACATCTAGGCGAACAAGTGGAATTTGAAATAGAGATGCAGTAGCTTTTGCAGTTAAACTTTTTCCACATCCAGGCATACCAACAATTAAAATACCTTTTGGTACATCAACGCCATATTTAATTGCTTTATCAAGATTGGCGAAAATTCTATTCTTTCGCTCTAACCATTCCTTTAGGTTGTTTAAACCTCCAATACTAGTCATGTTTTCAGAAGAGCGTATAAGTTCTAGTATTCCAGACTTCTTGATGAATTGCTCTTTTTCTCTCAATACGAGGAGCTTATCCTCTTTATCTAATATTCCCTCATCAAGATATGCTAAATACAGTACTTGTCGAATTTGAAATTCATTTAAGCCCTTAAAGGAACGCGCAAATTCACCTATTAATGATTCTTCTACTCTCTCATTTCCGACAAACTCTCTAATCAATTCTTCAATCTCTTCATATGATGGCAATGGTATATCAAATATCGTGATGTATGATTCAAGCTCTTTAGGTAGATTTAATACACTAGACACGATAAAAATGGTTGCATTGTAACCTTCTGTATAAAGATTTCGCTCAGCTATATCTTTGAGTAGAGCTATTATTTTAGGATTATCTAAATCCCCATGTACATCTTTAAGCACAATAAGAGTATGTTTTTCTTTATACCCATAGTCTTTTACAAATCCCAAAAATTTAGTCAAATCACAATCCAAAAGGCTTGATTTATTGCTAAAATCTACCAAGCCATTTGCATTATTGTATTCGACAATTTTTGCATCTTTATACAATGCACTTATCAACTCATCCACCAAATTAAAATCAAAATGATTTATATATATTATTGGGTGTAATGAATCTACATAACGAGACAGATTGTTAATTATTTTTTTATTAACCATTGTTTAGACCTCAATATAACCAAGTTCCGACTCTACATCATTAGGACAATAACATAGCCCATCATTTGGTATAAAAGACTTTAGATGTTGAGAATCGTATGAATCTTCGGAATCTATACATCCAGCATCACCATATCTATCTCCATACCGTAAATAGATAACTAATACTTTTTGCCCAGCTGGAACAATAGAGTTCATTTTACCTAATTGAAGAGAGGTTGCTTTTACATAAGTCACAGGTAACTGCGATCTGGTAGATAAAGATGCAACAGTTTCAATAAGCCCAGTGGCAGCTTTTCTAGCCTCAGCCTTTCTTTTTTTTACAAGTTTTGTCATTTCAGTTTCATCTTCGTCGATTATGTTTCCATATAAATCCGTATCCCAAAAAAGCTTTCTAATATCTTTATCACATAGCATTAGCGCTATTACTATTGGCGATAATTCTTTAGCGTCCATTATAAAATCACAAACTTCAATAGAGAAAATTGATAGATATTTCTTCTTTATGATTAGGAGTAAATCTTTAATTTCAGGAATATCTGACTTAAAAAAACGAGGTTTCAGTATTTTGCCTCTTACTTCAATATATTCAGAAACATATCCCTCGATAATTTCAGAACATTCCTGTTGTTTCTCAAGAATTTTTTTCGCGTTATTTATTTCTCTTTGAACAAATTCTTCATCCTTGATTACTTGTAAAACTTCCTCAGAATCAGTTCTAAAGATTTCAGCAAGTTTAATTAGCACATTTTCAAAAGTATCCTTTTTATTTATCAATTCAACGTCTTTTAATTCATCTAAGTAACCTCGATTTTTGAGCCATCTTTCTAGTGTTCCGGAGGTAAAATATACATATAACTTTTGGATTTCAAAGTGATCTCTAAGATCGTCTAAGTCACGAATTTGATAGTGATCTAATTCCAAATTGAAAAGTATCGGTTTTTTCTCGCCCATAGTTTCTATTCCTTTCAACGGTTAGCTATATTAAAACAATATCTTTATCTTGTGATTTAATCCATCTATCTATTCCATCTCCATATACCTCGGCAGTAATTGTGTAAATGGTCCTTTCCAAGGATTCATCATATCGTTCACTCTTTATCTCAGCTGTTGGTAATCTATCAAGCACAGCCTCAACAGAATATCCTCTATATTCAAACTTAACTTTCCTTAGCTTGCCAGGAAACATAAATTGAACACGTTTCCGAAATTCACCTTCTTGGAATCGTTCAGAATATGGATTGCTAAATGTTTCATCTAAAATCTTGAAATTCTTCATCCTATCAATTCTGTAGATGGTCGGATTTGCATCACCTAGATTGTAAAAATTCTTTTTTACTTCCTCATCATCAATGAATGCGGCCAAGTAGAAATAGTAATCCGAAAACATTATTGCTACAGGCCTTATCTTTCTAGTATGTCCATGTTTCCCTTTTACACCTTTGTATTGTATTTCTATATAATGACGCTGACTTATCGCTTCTCCTATCTTCCACATCCTGTCCATAAAAACGGTTTTATGATGAGGTTCAATATAGTGAAATTCCTCATTTCTAATTAAGTTTCTAACTACCTCCTGATTCTCTTTAGGAACACAACTGTCCACTAATTTTTCAAGCATTTGCTCCATTTCTTTTTTAGTAAGAGATCTACTAGCAAGCAAGATTTTACAAATTGCTAAAATCTCAGGATTAGTAAATTTCTGTTTGTAGATTTCCTCTAGACGATATCCACCTATTTTTCTATCAAAAACAATCGTGTTAATGTAGCCATCTTCTGGTCCAGAGATATCTAAGTAATCACGAATGTCACTGATATCTCTTGAGATACTTCTCTCATCCACATCATAATTTGCTGCAGCTTCAGCCTTATAGACAGTTCCCCCATTAATTAGCTTTGAATATAATCCAAGTACTCTCTCTATTTTGTCTGCTGCCATTTTCTTCATCCTTTCTATTAAGCAAAAAGCACCATAGTTAACCTATGGCGCTCTCCCAAAACCACATGCGCCATAAGGCTTCTGTAGTCATAACAATATTCCCCCATTTACCACTTATACAATCTCAATTTTACTACCTAAGTGACAGTTTTTGTCCTTTTTCACAGTCTTTTTAGAAAGTGTTTTTACTTAGTTTGTTATATGATTTTTACCCCATCCATAGAACATTCATTGTAATAATTGCAATTCAAACAAAAGCATTTACACTGCTTATATTGCTTGCGCTTAATGAAATGTAACCAATACAGGACTTTACTCACTACTAACCTCATTTTAAAACCCTCTTAAATAAAATGGTCGACAACCAAATCATCTTCAGAAGTCGACCAAAACCAGTGTTAACTATATTATTCTATAGAGGTCTTCGTATCCCTAATAACATCAACTATTGCTAATGCAACTAATTCTGTAGCGACACAAAAGATTACTCTACCTATGAACTTACACATATTCGATTCTCCTTAAACAATGTGAACTATATGGCAAACAACCTTTGCTGCCTTCCACGGTTGACGTACCGCTAAAAAAACTCCTGTACCTGCAACAGCAGCTATGCCAGCTACCGCAGCAACTTTCTTCCAGCCCTCTTTCTTTTCAGCAATATTGATCACTTCATCATCTTCTGTCTTTTCACTCTCTTCCTCATCTTCAAGGTCTAGTTCCTCTTCAAGTTGAGCCTCCTCTAGTTCCTTTATCTTTCTGTCAATCTTCTCCTGTGCAGCCTTAAGCTTTTCAATTCTCAAATTCTTATCTTCCATAAATATGTACCTCCTATGGATTAATGTGATTCAAATACATTGATTCATCTGCCTTTATTTATCTGTAATATAACAAAGAAGAATGACACAACTTGTCATTTAGAATATATTTTACATTTTTAATCTCTTGAATATATCTAGACACTAATCCACTCTATAATCTTATCTACTGTCTTGCTCATAGTGGCAAAAGAATTCCCCATGATAGAGCGCAAAACCATATACTTAAACAATTTTGAAGGTTTAAATCTCACGATATGTTTTTTCTTCTCTGCTTTTTCCATCCTCATGATATCAAACCACGGACATATCAATCTTCTTTTTCTGTCTCACTCTAAACTATACTGCTCTTGTTCATATCTCATATAGCTGGTCTCCTTATAACGAATCATCCGCCATCATTAACCTATCAATGTAATCTTGCATTGTGCTTTGTACAGAACGCTCGTTAACATCAACCACCTCACCGTTCTCAGATTCCTTTGCTTTCTTCTTTCCCTTAGCCTTATCTTTGTCAGACTTATTTCCAATTGCATACTTCTCTGGACGGCTATATTTATCAAGATATTGTTTAATATGCATGCCATTCAAAATATTAATCGCCTCTATCTCAGTGACACCATACTTGTGTTGAAGCTCCATTCGTAACTCTCTCCTGGCTCCAGTATCTTCTGTGCCACTAAGTTGACGTGCTCTTTCTAAATACTCGTTTGCCACCTGAAGCGTTAGAACTGGAGTCTCTTCATTCTTCGGTTTATTTTCTTCCACCAAAAATCTTCCTTCCACTGTTGTTTCTCAAAGGAAGGATATCAAATGGCTATGTCACATCTTGTCAATATAAGGATTATATCGCTAATTTTTTTGACAAATCCTATCTAAAAGGTAAAGCTTCATCAATTTCTTTTAGATTATGGCGTTGGCAATATAATTTGAGCATCTCGCTATCACTCTCGTTTAGATCTCTGTTAAACCGATATCTAGCTTCAACGACAGTATCGTCTTCAATCCTAAAAGCAATATAAGGATATCTGTCACTGTTTCTATAAACAAAGACAATATCACATTCATGATATATATGTGGATATATATATCCAGTAAGGCAATTCTTCATATAGGCTGCAGCCTTACAAAATTCCTCAGCAGAATTAGGATATTTAAATATGAAACATTCATACTGTTCTTCTAATTCAGGGGTACGATTAAGATTCGATTTTCCCAACCTATTATTTATGTTCTCATTCTCAGAAAAGAGATAGTAATTCAGTGAATCATATCTGTATGTGAGAGTCTCAATGTTACTTTCCACTTCTTCCAGATATGGGACAAATATCGGATCAATATTTCCAAATCTTTCGTAGTTAGCTCTTTTTTCAATCAGCTTATTTTCATACTCTATGCGCATCTGATATTGCCCTCGTGTCCATGCATTATTCAGTTTCCTAAGAGTATCTATATATAATTTGTAGTTTTGATGGTAATTCTTCTTTTGTCTTAACCGTAGTAAATATTCGCATTGAAAATTATTCAATCCTGAATCCATAATCCAACTATTATTTTGAATAAAAGACTTGATGAATCTTCTATTCGGTTCACCAGATAATAATTCTGCACCATACTCATTATTCAAAACTCTTAGAATCCTATTATTGATACCGCCAAAAACTTTGCTAGGTGATGTTGCTAACAAATTCAAGTCTTCTATCTCACCTCTATATACTGCAAGCTCATCCATACCCGCCTTGTATAGAAGTTCCTTTACCGAGTTTCGCTTCATACAATGATAAATGTGATCTAACATCTTTACTGGATGCTTATAATATCTCTGAAGATGCCATTCATCGTGAAGCTGTGAATACTTGGCATGTATTTCATCTAAAAATGGACATATAAATATTGATGATTTATCTCTAACAAATTCATCAAATATATTTTCTAGCTTCCAATCCCAGGAATAGCCTTCATGAAACACATATCTTTTCTTATGGGCCATACAGCCATCCCGTTCAAAGATAAACCAATACCCTACAATGTCTGGCTCGTATTTAACCACCACAAAATAGGGTACATCATATATTTTCATCTTATTTAGTGTTGTATGTTTAACTTCTATTAATTTGTAATACTCATCAATCTCTAGTCGCTCAGGCTCCCAGGTATTATTTGTGAAACTAAAATCTAACATCGAATATTATTAATAATATTTTACTTTGATAATACGTCCCATAACTTCATCAAAATCTGCTTGAGGTCCAATTAAAGCCTCCAGGTCTTTGATATTCTGAATAGTACAACCGAAAGATTCTAACCATTCATCCGAGTTATAATCCAAAACCTCCTCACTACAAGTATTAACTTCTTCTAAGGCTTGCTTTTTAGATAATTCGTTTTTCTCCTTAGCCTGACACATAATCTCATCTGCTAATTCTCGTAGTTCCTCACAATTACCAAAGATTTTCACTACTGAAATATGAGCACCTAATAGCTGAAAACAGCGTTTTACTATATCAAGATTAGAATTCACGCTTTCCTTATCAGATGCATTGTCGTCAAATAGAGAATCATTCTCTTCCATAGCAATCTGGATTCGGTTTAAAAGCATCGCACCAAAAGCCATAGACGCACTTTTTATAATCTTGTAAGATGTAGAAACATTTTTTAGCACAGATATATAAGAACCAATAGCGTCAAATAACTGTTGCTTAAAACGCAATTTCTCTTCATCCTCGCAGTTAACTATTTCTTCTGCCAATGCAGTTTCTAAATAATAGATATGTTTTTCCTTAGTCATAGCCACTCCTTTACCAACCCTTGTATTCCCAGGTAATAAAAGCAATATATCAAACAGCAACGACACAATTTGTCATCACAACAAAAAAAGAGACACCGAAGTGTCTCAAAATATTAGATTCACATCCCCTGTGTATAATCCTTATTAGCAAACTTAGTAAATTCTGGAAGCCAAGCAAGCTCAATAGTCGCAAGCTCACCACCTCTATGCTTCCCAATAATAAGCTCTGTCGTATTTTTCTTATCTGTATCATGATTGTAGTACTCATCCCTGTAAAGAAACATAATAATATCAGCGTCCTGTTCAATCGCGCCGGACTCACGAAGATCTGACATCATAGGGCGTTTATCAGTTCTGTCTTCTACATTTCTAGATAGCTGAGATAAAGCGATAATAGGAACATTGAGCTCTTTAGCTATCATCTTGAGACTTCTAGAAATTTGTGAAACCTCGACCTGTCTGTTATCAGCGTGTTTATCTCCATCCATCAACTGCAAATAATCAATAATGATAACTGCTAAATCACCATCCGATGCCAGCTTTCTACATTTACGTCTTAATTTTTGCGGAGTCAAACCGCCAATAGCATCATCAAGAACAATGTTTGAGCAACCTACCTTTGTTGCAGCTTGAATAAGTAACTCCCAATCAGTCTCAGTCAGATTTCCTGATTTCATCTTTTTAGAATCAACATGACCTTCCTGTGCCATCAATCTTCGAACTAATTGACCTTTTGGCATTTCAAGTGAAAATACAGCCACTTTTTTCTTTAATTCAATTCCTATATGAGCTGCTATATTAAGTACAAACGCTGTTTTACCCATGGCAGGTCTTGCAGCAACAATAACTAAATCGCCCTTTTGGAAACCTTGAGTTACGCTATCCAAATCAATAAAGCCAGATGCTACACCTGTAAGCTCGCCTTTATTCTTAGAGGCCATTTCTATAGCAGTTAATTCCTCCAATACTACCTGCTTTATAGAGCTTTCATCAGTATCACCATGCTGTTGGTTCAAAGCAAATATCTCGGCTTCTGAATCAGCAAGAATACTATCGACATTATCCCATTCCTCATAACAGCGCTTTTCAAGTGTTTGCCCAACTCTGATTATGTTTCTTAGTATTGCTTTGTCCTTAACAACTCTCGCATAATCTTTTGCATTAATAGAAGTAGGAACCTCAATTATTAGTTCTTTAATCAGTTCTTCTACATTAATTCCTAAATCTATCTCACCTATAGCAGCCATTATTGTTATCTCATCCACAGCCTGCTGTGAATTATGTAAATCTATTATGATTTGGAATAACATGCCATATAGCTTCTGATAAAAGTCATTCTTTGTTAGTATTTCCGAGCATGCATTTATTGCCTCATCATCTATAATCATCGAACCAATAACAGCTCTTTCTGCCGCCAATGAATGTGGCACACTTCTTTTTAATGAATCATCCATTTTCTATTACCTCTATAAATTCATTGAAAATGAAAATAAACTACTACTATCCATATTGTTAGTACTTGGAATTCTTGCTACTTTTCCCCATGGTGGATCAACTACCTCATTATTAATAATCCATAATGTAGGAATTCCTTTGGTACATTCGACTTCTGGAAATGGTGCACCGCCATCTGTCAAAATGACGATACTCAAAGGGGGCTCATCTTCCATTTCTTTATTAACGTAATCAAAGATGATATCAAACGCTGTTCCTCCACCTCCTTCAGGATGAATTGCTCTAAACTCATCTTCATCAACAAATGGCACAGGTGGAACAATCGCAGCATCAAAAAATCCCAGCCATCCTTCTATTTTTCCGTTAAACTGGTCGATTGCCCCTTTAATTTCTGAATAACATCTTCGAACTTCATCATCAGACATCGAGGCTGACGTATCAATCATAAACAGAATTTTCTCTACCTTATCATCTCTCTCATTAAAGTCTGGTAGGAAGAATGGACTATCGTCAAATCTCCTGTCTGGAGGACAAAAAGAATAATCGTTAATCTCGCTTTGAACAAACTCCTCAAGAACAGTTCGCCAATCTATTGTCGGTTCCTGTAATTCATCAACATGACGTTCTACAAAACCTGGTATACTTCCTGTAAGCTTTACAGTCTCCTCAAATTCCTTAGCTTGTTTTGCAGCCTGATATATTCTAAAATCCCACTCATCAGCTTCAGAGCCACTACCATCGGAACTATCAGTGTCCATATCATGCGAATCCCAGCCTTTTGATTTAGAGCCATTTCCCGAACAACTATCTTCTTGAGAATTTTCTTGTTCATTCCCAAATCCAAATTGCTCGTCTTCGAAGCCACCATTATTTCCACTACCATTAGGCTGCGAATCATCTGAGTCTTCTAAGTCTTCCTGTTCACCATCATCTGATTCACAATCGGTCTCATCTTCACTAGAACCCTCAGAATCTTCATCCCCATCTTGATTATCAGCAGCTTCCTGTTGCGTTAACAACATCAGATATAATTCCTCTAGAGAATGCGTCCATCCCTCTGTTCCATCTGGTGCTTGATGTATCTGCACCCCACCAAATTGTGATAGAGAAATTGATGTATCTCTAAAATTGTTCGCTCTAAGAATATTTGAATTAACAATTATATCTGCTGCCTGATCTACTAGCTCGTTTGATTTATTAAATCTTTCCAAATGCTTCAAAACTATGTGAAGCAATTCATGAGATAAAACATATTCGAGTTCATTGTCAGTAATCGAATTCAAAAAATCAGGATTTAAATATATTCTTTTACCATCGGTACTTGCAGTCTCTATATCCTCACTAAGAGTTATTTTCAAGTACATGAGTAGCAGACCATAAAAAGGATTTTTATGGAGCAATTTCATTCTGGTTTTTAAAATCCTGGCTGTATTTTTCCTAATAAGTTCATTAGAAAGTTCCATTCAATAGTGCTCCCTTTGTCTGCATCCATCTTGAAAACTCAGGTATTCTAAGTAATGTCTGAGTAAAGTTCTTTTCAATCGACATATAATCCTTCATAAGCATTACTGAAAAATCTGGTGGGAAAAGATTTGCATATAAAATAGAATTTCTCAAACCTTCTACATCATCTTTATGCTCGCTGGCATACTTTGTCATAGCTGATGTCAATGCGTAAAGCTCATCTGGTTCTTTAGGAATCTCATAAACTCTACCGCTAAATACGTCTTCCATAGATGGTAACTTTTCGTAGCACTTGCACCAGCTTATGAACTCTATTCCCGCAGACATTCCTATCAATCCATATATAAGAGAACTTATTTTCCATGCATCACTTTCAACGTTATTCAGCAGGTTACTTACCATTTCCCATGATCTAGGAGTTGCAAAAGCAAGTTCTTCCGATGAAGAATCAAAACACATTAATGCGGTTTGTCTAAAACTCAAATAACTAACTACACTTGGATGAACACCTGCACGAATGGCCCAAGATTTCCATGAGTCAAAATTAACTTGAACCTCTAAGTGAAGTAATCTGTTTGCAAGAGCCTTTGGCATTTTAAATGCTACCGACTTATCAGTGGTTCTGTTTCCAGCCGCAATTACAATACAGTTATCTGGCAGCTTATGCTCTCCAACGACTCTGTCCAAAGTAATTTGATAAGCTGCAGCCTGAACAGACTGTGGTGCTGCAGAAATTTCATCTAAGAACAACAGATTAATAACATCATCAGACTCATCCATCTGAAATATCTGAGGTTTGAGCCATACAGCCAAAGTCTTATCTGCGTTTGATGTGGGAATACCTCTTAAGTCTATTGGATTAAAAAGAAGTAATCTAACATCAGTAACTGCTGTCCTTTTGCCGGTGTTTGCTTCTATTTCCTTTGCAATCTGTCTAACGGCCTGAGATTTTCCTACACCAGGAGCGCCCCAAAGCATTACTGAAGGCATTAGCTTCATGGAACACCCATTATTAATCATTGCACAATATGCACTCGAAAGTGATTCAACTAAACTACCAACATCCTTAACCGGAATATTTGATATTTTTACATCTGTATTACTCATAATTACTTTTCCTTATCTACTCCCAATTTAGAGTCAATTTCATCAAGCTTAAGCTCCAATTCGTATATCTTAGAAGAATATGGGTTCTCATTGTCCACCTGACTGCAAGCATACTCATAGAATTCCCTCTTCTCTTTTATTGATTTCTCAAGATCCATACGTCGTTTTGTCAAACCACCTAAACAACGATCAATTGCTAACAAGGCAGATACACGATTGTCTGTAATTTCTACCCTATACTTACCTGCTCTTTGAACGTAAACTACAGGATGAATCTTTGAAACCTTAGCTGGTGCAATAATGTCAAAGCCTTGATACTCCATAATTACAGAGCTTTCTTTCAATGGTTCCTCAACGAGAACATTCTGTTGTATCAAGTCTCTGATATCCTGTCGTTCCTGCTCAGTATACTTTCTTCCAAATCCAGCAAAGTAATACTCATCAGCCATTGCAAGACTTCTGAGTCGATCTAATCTTTCAATCTCTTCTGGATAAGATGTTGCTATGCTAGAAAATCTTTCAGTGTCTTTGACAAACTTGTGGTATAAGAGCTTTTGTTTCATTAACTCGTTGTTTACTTCTATTCTCTTTTTAATCAATGGGTTACCAACAGCCAGGGCTTTTACCTCAGCATAATTTAGAACAGTGTCATCAACATCCTGTCCCTCTCTATCCTCTATCACCCCACCTAGGATATCTGTAATAAATCGTTGTTTAGTCTCAAGTAACTGCCACGAATAGGCATCAAAACTACCTTCTGTGATATATCTATAAATTTCTACAGAATCGTTTTGATTGCCTTGTCTTAAGATACGCCCCTCTCTTTGAACCATATCTGCCGGTCTCCATGGGACATCCAAATGATGTAAAGCTTCCATTCTGTTTTGAACATTGACACCAAGACCAAGCTTAAATGTGGAACCAATGAGGACACGTATTCCTCCGGCTCTTACTTGCGAAAATATGGCTTGTCGCTTAGTCTCCGAAGTAGCATCATGAATAAAAGCTATCTCACTGTCCTGCATTCCCATCCTTACCAACAATGACTTTAATTCATCGTAGATGTTGAACCCTTCCTTAGGTGTCGATGTATCACAGAATACAAGCTGTGTTGTATTCTTCTGGTTTCCTCGCTTATAGATCTGATATACGTTATCAGCACACTTAAATACCTTGGAATCTGTAGTGAAGCTTGCCTGCTCGTCTACTAGTCTCATATCTAAAGCCGCTTTTCGTCCATCAGTTGTTATGAGAAGCATATTATCTTCTGTTCTAGGGACCTGTCCTGTTCTAACTTGCTCCGCTCTTTCAGAAATCTTACTAAGATAAGCTCTAAATGGTGCAGTTTTTGGAATTAGAACATCCTTATATCCATTGAAATCTGGTAAATCGTCATTTCCTGCCATACTATGAAAATCAGCAAAGGCTGCAATCATATTTGTAAGCTCAGGTATGTTATGAAACTTTGCAAATCTGGTAGCCATTCGATAGTTGCTGGTATCCACGTCTACTTCAAATCCAGTATTCTTCTCTGCAAACATACCGACCCAGCTATCAAAGTTTTGTAAACCAAGTAATTCAAGCTGAGACTCTTGTACATACTTTTGCATGATATAAGCATCAGTAATTGAATTTGTAATTGGAGTGCCTGTAGCAAATATTATTCCTCTACCATTGTTCTCTCTTTGGATTACATGGACTTTAGCCATCATGTCTTGGCACTTCTTTGAACCAACTTTATTTATTCCCATTACTCTATCTATCTTTGTATCAATCGGAACATTCTTAAAGTTATGTGCTTCATCTACAAATAGAGAGGTTATTCCTAAATCATTGAAATAGATTTCATCTGGGTCATCTGCAGTGAACAACAACTCAGAACGTAACTCTTTATTCTTGAGAGCTCTTTTTTGGAGCTTAGACGTCGGGCCATGTTCTATTACCTTATCCTGCTTTTTAATTTCATCGTCAAGCATCTCCATATAATAGGCATTTGAAATATTTAATTTTTCAAAGGATGAGTATGTAATAATAATTGCATCATAATCATTATCTCTAATATCTGTAAGAGTCCTTTTTCTATTGGCAGAATTCAAATCCTTAGATTCTACAATTTTTATCAATGCATCTGGATATATTTTCAGAAAAAGCTTTTTCCACTGTCCCAAGATATTATTAGGCACGACATACATATTTTTTTTTGAAACCCCAATACGTTTCAATTCCATTCCTGCAACTACCATTACGAAGGTTTTTCCTGAACCTACATCATGTGCTAACAACGTATTAGGCGAAAACAGTATTCGAGCCACCGCATCTTTTTGATATTGAAATAATTCAATCTTAGGATTTAATCCTGGTAGCTCGAGAAACGAACCATCGAAATGTCTTACCTTAGTACATGCATATCGTTCGTTGTAAATCTTTTCTAATCGTTCCGTACGCGTTGGTTGCGTCCACACCCATTTTTGAAATGCTTTTATCAATAAATTTTGTTTTTCTAATGTGATAGTTGTTTCTGTCTGATTAACTACCCTCTGTTTTCCACTCTTACTATTTGTGGAAGAAACACTATCGTAAACCGCTATAGACTGCATATTTAAAGTCTTAATCAAAACATCATAAGGATTAAGTCTATCTGTTCCAAATCTATTAACAAAATCGTGAGAACACCATTTTTTAGGTCTTCCTCCAGACCATTGCCATGTGCCCGTAATTTCATCATGAATTAATGGATATGATTCAGTTGGGGAATCATAGTTACGCCTTGAATATTTCTTGCAAAATTTACTATATGCATCTTTATCATCGAATCTTCTAGAGAATATTGGTATATATTCCGTATAATCAATACCCTCATTTAAATACATTACAAACTCCGAAATCACATCCGTAGGAACCCAAGGTGAACCTAACGTAATATAAATCTGATCCGAAGAAACAGAATCAGGCAATACCTTTGTTAATGCCTCAACATTAGCATCAAAATAACCGTGATATTCTTCAGTTGCGCGCTTTGCAATCTTTAATTTTTCACCTATATTTCCTGAAAGATATTCATCAGCTGTCATCCAACCCTTAAAGAAACACTCTCCCCATTTATCAGGATCTTGATATATTGACCCTTTCAAATGATTAATAATAGTTTTATATTCTTCGCCTGTAATAGATGCAATATACTCAATATCAACTCTACCAAGGTTATTAAGGCACTTAATATATCCATCGGATATACTTTCTACAAATACCCCCTGTGTAGAAGGCTCAGTATCATAGATATTTGTCCAATCCAAAGGAAGATCCATGGATGTTACTTCCAAAACGTGTGCTTCTTGAGCAGCTTTCCTTGCCTGTTCTTCGGCTATACGCCTCTCTTCTTCTTGTTTTCTCAGAATATTTAATTGCTCAAGTCTCTTTTCAGCTCGCTCTTTTTGCTCGGCTACACGGATTTCTCCTTTTTTGTCTTTGGCTATATCAATAAGATTATCTATAGCTTGAATTGAGCCATTATAATCATTAGATTCTAATTGCCTTAAAACGCTCTCCAAAGCAGCCGAAAGAGATGAAACCGTAGGAATCATTATTACTACCTCTCATTCCTCTAAATACAACAATGACCTAGCAATAATACCAATTAGGTATGACACACATTGTCATTCTTTAAATATTTTTCAAAATCATAGAAATCTAGGCATAAATATAGCACCCTCGATATACAAAAAAACGTACATCAGGGTGCTGAATAAAGCTTCACTATGATTCTACTAGCAATATTTTTCTAGAAAAGACATTCCATGAGCGCGTGGAAACAAATATACAACCTTCGTGCACGATTCAGTAAACCAAACAGGAACATTTGCACTATTCATTGCCTGAATCATTTCAGGTTGCCAACCCCTCTTTCTCACTATTCCTTTTCTTACGTAATCAGCGATTACATAAGCCATTTCTCTGTCCACACCATAATGTAATAACAGTTCAAATACATCTTCTCGATAAGCTATAACATCCTTCAAAGAAACAATTCCCTTTTCAATTAGAATTTCAGCGTTATCTTCCCATACTCCAGTACTGTGAGTTAAACCGTAGCATTTTACATTGTCTTCAAATGTCTCAGGTTTAATCAGTTCAAAGGCAATGCCTTTTTTTAGAGTTACTTGCAACTTTTCTCTATCTACTGGGAAAAAACAAAAGTAAAAAACATCTGTAGGTAGATTCCCAGAACCATTTCCATAATAATCCCTAGTTTGTCCATCACCAATGTATACACCATACTGAAGACCTTCTTCAAAAAATCTTCGCGATACATTCTCTTTGCTTGAATATTCTTCAAAATATGCAACTAGCTTCTTATTTATATCTGAGGTTACATTAGCTTCAAATGACATGAGTCTTTCCTTTTTATCATCAAGCGCAAATTCAGGATAAAGTTTTGGCTGACATGTAAGAGGGTCTATTGCTGTAAAATCAAGTAAAAAAGATACAACAAGTGCTGTTAGTGTTCCCCTAAAACAATAATCTTTCTCTTCAGCTCCAACAGCCTTTAAAGCATCATATACAGTTAACCATGCTGAGGAAGCCTCATACTTTTCAATCAAAGAGAGCTCCCAGTCAAGCCGCTGTCTAGCAGTCTTTAATAGTTCCTCTTCATATTTAACTTCTAATCTATTCTCACATAAATTGCGAAGTTTTGTATCTGCCTCTTTAATATATGGATATTTCATTATTAATTACCTCTTCTAGTTTGGATTTATCTTTTTCTTAATAGCCTCAACCTGACGTTTAAGCTCTTGATCAATTAACATCTCTTCTTCAATTTTCTTGGCGCCATTAGAAATAGTGGCATGATCTTTACCTCCTAGAAGTTTTCCAATAGCTGTCAAAGAGCAACTTGTCATTGTCTTGCATAAATACATAGCAATATGTCTAGGTCTTACTACTGATTGATACCTATTCTTTGAAGTCAACTGGTCCACACTAACATTAAAATGCTCAGATACTACTTCTAAAACTAACTGAGGTGTGATTTCTCTTGGCATATCAGGGGTAATCAGGTTCTGAAGTTCTTCTATCGCTATTTCAATAGTCACAGGCTTACGCTGAAGCTTTGAATATGCAATCAGCTTATTTAATGCACCTTCTATCTTTCTTACATTAGATTTAAAGTTTGCTGCTATGTATTCTTGAATTTCAGGAGCTAATTCATAATCACATTCTTCAAGTTTTCTTGTAATAATAGCCTTACGTGTTTCATAATCTGGAAATCCGATATCTGCCATAAGCCCCATTTCAAATCGTGATATAAAGCGATCATTAAGGTTTTGAAGATCCTTAGGAGGTTTATCCGATGTAATAATAATCTGTTTTCCTGACTGAAATAACTCATTGAAAGTATGAAAGAATTCCTCTTGCGTCGAATGTTTATCAGCAATGAACTGAATGTCATCTATCATAAACACATCAACAGATCTATATTTTTCTCTAAACTTCGCCATAGCCGTTGCATTCTGTGTAGTTCTAAGATTATCAATTAACTCATTTGTGTAGCTTTCTGAGGTAACATACAAAATGTTCAAATCATTTCTAGTTTCATTAATATAATTACCAATAGCCTGCACCAAATGAGTTTTTCCTAATCCAGGCCCACCGTATATATAAAGTGGATTATATGAACTACCTGGCTGTTCTGCTATAGCAAATGCCGCCGTTTGTGCAAAACGATTATTCTTTCCAACTACAAAGTTTTCAAATGTATACTTGGGATTAAGAGATATATTCTTCATAGTAGAACTAGCTAGATTTTTTTGCTGAACAAGCTCTCTTCTCTTACCCGTATACTGTTTTGCCTCGTCTGGAGAAATAATGCTTACCTCATACTCCTTATCCATTGCTTCACTTATAAAAGCAGAAAGAGCTTTTTTGAAACGCTTGCTAATGTATTTAATACCTAAGTCAGCACCTTCATTATCATCATATAGTAACAAGACATTATCCCCGTCAATAGTGAATACTATTAACGGCCTCAACCATTGATTAAAAGATACCTGCGTAATGTTAAATTCGCTTCTGATAGCATCAAGGATTGTATTCCATTTTTCTTTAAGCAATTCTTCCATAAATTAATACCCTTCATAAATCCTTGGCCTAATTATACAAAGTCACTATGTCACGATTTGTCTCTTTGGCTAAAGTTTTTTCTCCCTTTGTTGTGAATGGAATTATAGCAAATCATCCATCCAAATCAAAGGTTTCAAAATCCCCGGAGCACTTGATTTTCTGCGCTTTTTAACCTGTGGATAATGTGAATAAACTTCTATATCTCCTGTAAAATCGATATTATTTATTCACCGTTTTTCGCATTCAATTTTTAATGTCATTTTGTGAATAGTGTGAATAACTAAAAAAGTCCCCTCACAACTCCCGATTATCAATGCTTCGCAATCAAGAGTTATAAAAGGGCCTTGTTGAAAAAGATTTTTTGTATTTTTAGAGAAACACTATCTCAGTACATCAATATATTTCTCCTTAAACTTCGAATAATAATCCATTAATATAGGTTCATCTGCGACTATTTTTAATAGTTCATCTACCAATTCTTCCCAATATATATTTCTAATATTAGGAAACTTTTTAGATATCAAATCAATGTAATCTCTTCCACGCTTTATACCATTTGAATCATTAGCTTTAGGGGTAAGAAACAATACCACATCTCCGTCTCTCGCAAAACATATATTTCTATTAATCTGATAATATTTTTTCATTGGATTGCCATAAAATTCATCTTTACTACAATTAAGAAACGGACACTCATCAACCAAAGAACTATAAATTTCATCCCATTTTCTATCATATTTGGTAGGATCATTTTTATCTGGGTTAAGTCCACCAAAATCGGGCTCTGTAAACTTTATTTCAAATGATATATGTGAACCATCTTCCATTTCCATATAGAAATCAAAATTAGTCCCTTCCTTATGACAAGGTTCAAATTCAAAGGTAGCATTTACTATTTGATCACTCCCCATCTGAACCCCAATCTTTCTAAGTGCTGTAAGTAAATACTCTTCCCATTCAGTCTTTTCAAAAAATTTTTTGAAAAAATTCATACACATTATTTGAGAAGAATTAACATGATTAGCTCCAACATGGTACTTTCCCTTCATATCAGAACCAGAAAGATTTCCTTTTAAATCACACTTAATGGGTCCCTTGCCGTCAATAAAATTATCTTCGATTTTTAGATAAATGTGGGAATATGCTATTCCTTTCCACTTTCCACCTGTTAAATAATTAGGGATTTGATTTCCCATTGCTTCACGGACTCGTTTATCAAATGCTTTCTTTCCCATAATTTAAGCCTCCAACAATTTATAGACACAACTTGATACCGCCCTATCGTCTATATAAAAATCGCAACTTACTTTCCTACTATTACCACCGTATTTTTCAATAACATCCGGCAAATTATCATTCACGGCATCAAACTCCAGTCCTTTATTTTGACACCATTCAACAGCTAAATCTAAATTTTCACCCTCTCGACAAGTCCAAAGAATAATCCTATCGCCAAGTTGTCGTCTTTTATTAAGAAAGTCTATTAATCCTTCATTAGCTGGACCACACTCTGGCCATTTGCCAAAGCTTAATGTTCCATCAAAATCTACTGCAAAAACCATGTACTTTACCTCCACTATCCTAATAGTATCAAAGATCATGTACATTATTTTGCACATTACTAATCCATATACTTATTTACCATTATCTTAACGTCATCCTTCAGTTGCTTTCTTAGTGATTGAGGCTCCAACACCTCTACGTAAGGTCCATATTGCAATGCCCAAAATCTTATTGCCTTTTCATTTGTATAAACTCTTATTTCAAGGGTAGTTTCTTCCTCTTTTAGTATCTGAAAATCTTTACCAAACCAGTCCACTAAATCCGACATCAAAAACTTCTCAACGGACATCTTCACATAAGCTGAATCACCGCTAAACATATATGTATGTTCAGCCATGTGCTTAGGAAGATTAAATCCATTCTCAAGTCCATGTACCATTTTCATAGGCTTCGCTTTAGAATCAAGCATCTTCACGTCTGTAATCATGTCTACTCTAAAGTGAATCACGTTATCATGCTTATCCACGTTGGCAACTAGATAAAACTTTCCATTATTAGCAATCATTTGATAAGGATTTACAATATAGGGCTCTTTTCGTTTAGGATGAAGCTTAAAATCTGTTCCATAAACATTATAAATAAAAGATATTTGACGCTTGGCAGATATAGCATCGTTGATTACATCGAGAGCATACACTGCCTGTTTATTGTCTGTATGCTGCAATTCAGGTAAATTACTTACATGTGTCACCTTAGCATTAAAGTATTTGCTGGACATCCCTCTAAGTTTACCTATCAGATTTTTTGCTTGCTTAGTAGAAATCGACTTAGAAAACAGAACACTATCTATAAGAATCCTTAGTTCAGCATCATCAAATTCTCTTGATACAAGCCTATATCCGTTTTCCATGGATATGTCATATCCCATTTCTTTAAGGGACAAGACATTTGCTTTTACAGAACGACGGTCACACTGAACATCATAGTTTTGCGCAAGCAGTTTTAAGATTTCTTGCTGAGTAAGACCATGGTTCTCATCCGTATACTGCTTTAGGATTTCTAATATAAGCATATTGAGCATTTTCTTGTTTGCTGTAGTGTACATAACCTCTACCTCTCCAATATATGTTTTAGTTTTCCGAAATAACTATCTATATCAGAACATATACCCTCAATATACTTTGCGAAATCTTCTTCATCATACAAAGAATAATATTCATCATTATTGGTGTATCTAAAATTAACAGCGGTTTCTACGTTTAAGTATTTCCACCAATACCAGTTACCATTTTCTTTTTCGTGAGCTCCTGCCAAACTTAAATCGTTGTCGTCAATTATTCTTTGAATAATATCTTCTTTATGAACATCCCAATTATTGCATCCAGACCAAGGCGTAAGTCCCATATATATCTTCCATTCAATTTCAATTCTGAATGAAATGTTTTTATCTATCCCCCACTTAGATAATGGAATAATGTAGTTAAGACTTGGCCAAGACCTCCGGTTATTCTCATAGAATTCATTTGTTTGGTCCTCATATAATGCCACAAGCGTAAGTCCCATATCATTATATCGTTCCATATGTTTTTCTATAGCCCGAAAAACTTCTTTCATCTTCTCTATTTTTACGTATTTTATAGCTTGTTCTATTGTCGATGCAGCATTAAATAAATCTGAAGATTTTGAAATTTCTTTAACTAAATCCTTTTGTTCTTTCTCACTCATTTTATTCCAAGTACCTTCTCGCTTAGACCAACCTTGAATCACATCCAAATACTGTCTTATTATACTTTTAACATCAGAGTTTTCTGTTAAATCAATGCATGATTTTAACCAATTAGAAATATCACTTTTAAAGGATATACAACATAATTGTTCATTAGGCCTCAGTTCGCCCTTACTACTTTCACTCGGCTCATGACCATCGATTGTTAAGTAAAATATTCTAGTGTCTTCATCCTTATCTTTGGCATACACATAATAATCCCAACATTGATTATCTTGATCATCTGCATATATCTTTACCTCAATTGGAATAAATTTTCTTCCTACTATTATGCATAGGTCAATTCTTCTTAATGCATCGATAGGATATTCTGCAACAACACTTGCATTACTATAATCAGAATCACCAATCCCCGAATAGTTAAGTACATTTTCAACAAACAGCTTTAAAAAAGTATCCCCATGCCCATGACTTCCTTTTGGATCTAACAACTCTCGAAGAAAGCGGCACATTAGGACTTCTTTATTATCTATACGTTCGATTCTAAAGATATTAAAATCATTTTTCCCTAGCTCGTTAACAGAATGGTACTCTGTAACATATTTACTAGCCTTTTTAAGCAAATTAGTAAATGTATCCATAGCTGCTCTCCTACCTATACCTAATTATGAATAATTTGTACATGCATCAATTCCCCATATAGTACGTATTATGAACTCTAGCTGTGACTATTCTATGTACATAATTTTGCACATTACACCGCAAATCCAATAATCCCAACTTGCTTCTTATCTAAGCTCTCTATTATGGTTTCGTCAAAATCCTCTGCCAATAGCTTTACTAGTTGCCCCCTAGTCGGAGTCGCATTCTTACGTTTCATCAAGCGTTGAGCCTGTTTCAGAATTGCTCGTTCCACAAGATTTCTTACAAATCTTCCGTTGCCATACTCTTCTATTTGATATGCCTGTTCAAAGATTCTTAGACATTTCTGTTCAGCCTCTTTATCAGCCTTTAGACCTCTTTCCTTCAACATGAGCCTCATTATATCTAGGAGTTCCTGTGGTTTATAATCAGGGAAGTCCAAATGAAATGCTATTCTGCTTCTCAAACCCTCATTTTTATCAAGAAATTGTTTCATCTTATCTGGATAGCCAGCAAATATAACAATCACGCTATTTCTATGGTTCTCCATCTCCTGGACAATTGTATTAATAGCTTCATCACCGTATAATCCATCTTTTTCTACTAACGAATAAGCTTCATCAATAAATAAAACACCACCAGATGCTTCCTTAAATTTATCTACGACAGCAGGCGCAGTCCAGCCAACATACTGTCCAACCAAATCACTTCGTCCACATTCGACGTATGCACCAGACTTAAGGACCCCTTCTTCTGTCAAAACATCAGTCAGCAACCTTGCAACCGTAGTCTTTGCACATCCAGGATTCCCCGTAAATACCATATGTCTAGCCATATTAGTCTTTCCAAGTCCATATTTTTCTCGGTACGTCTGTACCTTATAAGCAGCTATAATACTGTCAATCAAGCTCTTCACTTCGGGTAAACCTATCATATTCTGTAGTTCTTCATAGGCAGTTCCCTTCTTCTTTTCAACTACCTTAGTCATTTTACAAGTGCTGTAAGAACTATAAACTTTAGACTTCAATATCTCCTTAGCCCATTTGTTGTATGATTTTTGCACGTCAAAACACTTAAAAACCTTCTTACTACTAGAAAGATATTCTTCTATCGAATCATCAACTAATTCTGCAAACTCAGTTTTCTGTGATAGTAATTTAAAATACGAAATTGCTTCTTCGCGGGAGCCTGAGCCCTCAGCAATGCTTATAATATCTATATCCTCTGACACCCTAGCTAATAATTCCCTTGAAAAACCTGGATTTTCAATGTCCTCTAAAAAGAAAAACAACGTATTCTTATGGTACTGTGCAGTCAATTCTCCTAGGAACTTCACAAGCCTCTTATAACTATTTGCAAAATTACCAACAAAAGAACCTTCTCCACGAGCATCAATTACTAGAATACCCCCACCAGATTGCCTAAACACCTTCTTCAGGTCCGTTTCGTCAAAGGCTCTATCACTTAAGTCACTAATAACATTCATTCTAACGCCTAAAGTTCTATGTCTTGTATGAAGCATTCTGACCATTAAATCGATGATAACAAGCGCCGTCTCCTGATCTCCAGCCTGAATTTTATAATGAACTGGATGACCATAGAACTTAAGCGCATTTTCATTAGAATAAATGCGTTCTATCTCATCTAATAAGGTCTTATCAGCCATTATACTTTTGGCTTCTTCTATAGCCTTCTTCTTTAAAACTTTATCTGACTTTGCAATGTATTCATTTATCTTAAAGTAGGAATTATCGAAATAATCAAGCTGCAAATCATATTCAGAACGTCTTATTCCATGATCAAAATAGCCTCTATTATCAGCCTCTTCTTGTATATGAACGAAATATTTTGCCGTAATTTCCTGCTCAGACTCTACATTGCCAATTACATATCCCCTAGTTTTATTTGGAGCGTTTTGAATCCTTTTATTAACATCAGCAAGAGCAACTTTGTCTGGCCATAAGGATATTGCTATATCAACAAATTCATCATTACTTCGATATGCGAAACAATAATATTCTCCGTTCAACGCAAGCCCATTTATGCATTGATTAATTTTCTTTATGATTCTATCCGACGTATTTCTACTAGACTTTCGATCATCCTCCTTTTCTAACTCTTCTGGAATTGGTGTTAATCCAAATTTTACAGTGTAACAAAGCATAAAACTCATACCTCCGATTAAGAAAAACTAACTACTTAACCTACTTTGTATGAAAATTTTAGCAAAGAGCATGTGCATTATTTTGTACATAGACTATAGTACTCTCTAACCTAAAGAAACCAACAACACCAATAGATACAAGCTTATTGTTTTGAGGAAGAGATGAGTAAATGCGATTTTTGTAAAAAAGACTTTTCTATTAATACAGCACGAAATGATTTTGAATTAGAATTTATTTCAGAGTCCCTTATATATAGTAATCTATCAAAATGTCTATGTGGTAGATGTGCCATAGAGGGAATAAACAGATATGAACAAGATATTTATTATGAGAAATGCGAGTCTTGCGGTAAAAAATTTGATTTAATGTTAGATACTACGAAATTTAGTAAACTACCTACTTTGCCGACCGGCTATGAGCTCAGAGATTTTTGGGATGCATCTATTCTATGTTGCGATTGCACTATTGAAATGCTACAGGATGTTTTTGAGTTTATGGTTTTCTAAGCCCCAAAATCCCTGCAAAACCACAGGTACAACATATAATTCTGACTCTCTATAAATGGCACTTAATCGGATACTATTACTATTCCAGCTTCCTGCATCTCAGGAAGCTCTTTTATATAGAAATTGTCATTAGTGGCAGCAACAGCATCTACCATCAACACCAACCATATTGATAGCATCTACCTGCATCCGTTCTATAAACTGCACAAACTCTTCCGAGGAAAAAGCTTGACACTAAATAAATTTTATAATTTGTTCGGGTTTACAAAAAATCGTGTTCGGGTGTATTATCTACTTACAAAAAGCAAACATATATTCGGAAAGTATGTTCGTGATTTATCAAGGAGGTAAGACAACTGGATATGTCTAAGCATTTACTAACCCCCCAATGCTACATAGCTATAGATATGAAGTCATTCTATGCATCTGTAGAATGCGTCGCCAGAGGTCTTGATCCACTTAAAGCTAACCTTCTAGTCGCTGATGGAAGTAGAACCGACCAAACCATCTGCTTGGCAGTCTCTCCTGCCCTTAAAGCTATAGGCGTTCCAAGTAGACCTAGACTATTTGAGGCAAAACAAGCCATAGAGAAGTACGAGCGACTCCACCATACTAAGGTTCTTTATATTACTGCAGTCCCACGTATGCTTGAATATGAGAAAGTATCAGCCAAGATTTACGGTATTTTTCTAAAATATGTAGCCCCCGAGGACATTCATGTTTACAGTATCGATGAAAGTTTCATCGACTGCACACCCTACTTACATCTTTATGAAAATGCAGCTATAAAAACTGGCCAAAGTCCCGCTCATATCATGGCTATGACAATGATTAGAGATGTACTCAAGCAAACTGGCATTACTGCCACCGTTGGCATTGGAACTAATCTATATCTTGCAAAAGTTGCAATGGATATCGTAGCTAAAAAAGCTCCTGCCGATAAAGATGGCGTACGTATTGCTGCTCTAACAGAAGACTCATATAAGACTTTACTATGGCCACATAAACCCCTCACAGACTTCTGGCAAATAGGTAATGGTAAAGCCCGTCGCTTGGAACGAAATATGATGTTCACCATGGGAGATGTTGCAGAACGATCTCAACTAGATGAGGAGTGGTTTTATAAAACCTTTGGCATTGATGCAGAGATACTAATAGATCATGCCTGGGGAATCGAGCCCGTTACAATGCATGATATTAAAAACTACAAATCCGATAACCACTCTCTTTCCAACGGACAAGTATTGCCTAGACCATATAAGTACGAAGAAGCATGTATTGTCCTAAAAGAGATGATTGATATCCTATGTTGTGACATGTACAAGAAAAATCTGGTATCGTCAAAGTTCACCTGGTGGGTAAGCTACGACTACAAAAGTCTTGAATATTGCCCTCACTACGATGGGCCACTAGCTATAGATTGGTATGGTAGACTACATCCAGCACATTCTAATGGCACAGTAAATCTCCGTAATGCTACAAACACTTCTAAACTAGTAATTGAAGCTATCATGAATGATGTGATAAATAAAACTGACCATAGAATACTTTTCCGCCGACTTGGCATATGTGCTTGTAATGTCCAAAATGACGGTGGCTATTTTCAAATGGATCTATTCACCGACTATGAAGCGCTTAACAAAGAGCAGCTCATTCATTCTGCACTGTTAGAGGTAAGGACTAGGTATGGAGCAAATGCAATATTAAAAGGCATTAACCTTCTAGAAGGTGCTACCACAAGAGAACGAAATGTTCAAATCGGCGGACATAAAGCTTAATTTAATAACCTATATTTTATGAAATTGGATGAAATGATATGATTACTGATAGATACAGAAAAGTGTATGAAAGAGGCAAACCAAAGCACTCTCCTTTTGATGATTTTTCAATCAAACATCCGGCCATGGATTTATCTAGACGTGCCAAAATATTCAGCCCATTCGATGCACTAAAAGGATTTAATGAAGAAATCGCAAGTACAGAACTCTCTTTTGAAGCAAATTACTCTGACTTAGAACATGTACCTGCAGAGGAATATCCATAGGAGATTCGCTATGTGTACCAGATATGCACTTGATATAACTCAACCTGAATTGAAAGAAATCATAGATATTGCAAGAAGCTCACGTCTCACAACTAAGTTTGTGGCCACTCACGCAAGACCACTAATCACTGATGGCGAAGTCCGCCCTACTGATATTGTTCCAGTAATAGCTCCTAATTCTAAAGGAGAAAAATGTGTATTCCCAATGCAATGGGGATTCACGGCCAGAGATAATAAAAGATCTTTGTTCAATGCCAGACTTGAAACTGCTGGTGAAAAGCCTACATTTAAGGATGCATTTCAATCTCATAGATGTATTATTCCAGCTGCTTATTACTATGAATGGGAGCACTTTAAAAGTCCTGATGGAAAAGTAAAAACAGGAGATAAATATGCCATCCAGCCAACTGGTTGCACTGTAACCTGGCTCTGTGGCCTATATCGCATCGAAGAAGGATATCCTGTATTTGTAATACTTACAAAAGAACCTACCATAGAACTTGGTAAGATTCATGACAGGATGCCTATGATACTACCGAAAGATAAAATTGAAGACTGGATTAATCCTTCCAAAAATCCAGAAGAAATAATACCATATGCCTTACTTGATATGGTTACAGAAAAAGCAGAAAGATAAAAACATATTTATGGGAAAAGTAATACAAGAAGTAGATGTTATAGCTCAATTCAAGTACGATGGTGAAATCATACCCCTGCGATTTCAGCTAATAAATGAAGATGGAAAACCTGAAGCCTACACTATAAAAGGCTACAAACGAATAAGACATAAAAGCCCATATAAAAGTGTAGATGACATCTTAGTCATAAGCACAACCATTGTTTTTGAATGCCAAGTCAATGTACAAGATAAACTCAGTATTGTGAGGCTCTACTTTCAACCAGAAGGCCATATTTGGCTACTTGGAATAGATTAATAGTTTAAGGTACAGAAAGGTTTTATCGATGTCTAGATTTATTGTTTTTGATGTGGAAACTCCAAATAGATATAACAATCGTATGAGTGCTATCGGAATCAGCGTTATCGAGGATGACAAAATCATCGACGAGTTCTACTCATTAGTAAATCCAGAGACTTATTTTGACTATTTTAATGTTAAGCTTACAGGAATTAACGAAGAAAAAGTTGCTAATGCTCCAACCTTTCCAGAACTATGGGAACAAATTGAACCTATTATGAGCAGTGGAATGCTTGTGGCTCACAATGCATCTTTTGATATGAATGTTTTAAAGAAATGCCTAAATGATTACTGTATTGAATGGAAGCCATATGCTAGGTATGTCTGTACTGTCCTAATGGGAAGACAATTACTTCCTAACATCAGCCATAAACTTAATGATTTATGCTGCTATTATGGAATAGCCCTAGACCACCATCAGGCAGATAGTGATAGTCACGCCTGCGCCGAAATTCTTCTAAGATACTTTCAAGATGGTGGCGATATAAAAGGAGCAATCAGAACCTGCTCCTTTAAGAAAAATTAACCTCTACAGTGAACTACTAGTCCGCTATAATCTCAACTCCAGCATCTCTCATTTCAGGCAGTTCTTTAAGATAAAAATTGTCATTCCTGGCTGCTACAGAATCAAGATATATTCTGACTTTATACCCTCTCTTAATTGCTTCAAGCGCAGTACGTGCCACGCAACATCTTCCATCCACACCAACCATGTTGATTGTATCAACCTTCAAATTCTGGATAAATTGAACAAAATCATACGAAGAAAACGCACTTGGCCAGCTTTTGGTAAAACTACACTCTGATACTATTTTGAGTTCATCCGCAAGATTATAATGCTCTATATTTTCAATCTTCCCAACATTTCTTATGTATACAACAGGTACATCTGATTCAACAGCTTCTTTAATCCTCGTATTAACTCGCGTCATTAGATCAGGCTCATAGCTATTCATATATTTTTGCTGCATATCTATTACAAGAAGAATTTCCATATATTCCGCATATCACCTCAATTAATGTACCCCATTAGTTGCTTCCTATTACTGTATTTCCTTTGTAAGATGCTATTCCACCTATACTTTTAGCATTTGTATATCCCATCTTTTTCATGGCGCTTACTGCAGATGCACTTCTTGATCCGCGAAGACAATATACAAAAACTGGAGTATTTTTATCTGCAATGACATCCACTACCTTTTCTATATTTTCAACTGGCACATTTTTACTTCCTGGAATGTGTCCACCTGAATATTCTTCCTTAGAACGCACATCAAGAAGCACTGCGTTTTCTAAAGACTTCATGGCCTCTACTTCGGCATTAATACCTACATGTTTGAAAAGATTAAATAATCCCATATTCTACCTCTCAATCCTACGACATTAGTTCAATCAACCGCTCTAACTTTGCAAAGATTTCATCTAAACTAAAATATCCAGATTCACGGATAGCCACTTGCCCATCAATATACACAACAACTGTTGGAAATGACAAGACATCATTCTGTGCTGCAAGTTCAGGATACTCATCAATGGATATATGCCTTGCTTCTACTTGTTCATGACTAGATAACCATGCCTCTATTCGTTGCCTTATAGCTACACATGGAGTACAAGCCTTAGAACTGAATTGAAGCAAAACTATTGAGTGTTTAGAGACTAATTCTTGAATAGTCTCTCCTTCTTTAATATCAATCATACTTACTTTTCTCTACTTTTAATTCCATCATAGATTTTTTGCTCTATCTCATCATTAGACATAGCGTAGTACTCATATTCACTAAAAGCTATGACAACATCCCCAAGCTCTGTTTCAGCAATGACACAGTCTTTTCCTTCAAAGAAAATCTTATATATCTTTCCAGCTAAGAGCTTTGTGAATTGTCTTTCCTCTAGAAATTCTCTTTCCATAGCAAAATCCCCCTACTATTCACTTTATTTACTAGGATTGTAGTTATCTTTATCAACCACAAGATAGATATCTTCACCCATCTTCTGCTCAAAATAATCTTTTAGCGCCAAATTAGTATCCCATTTTTCAGGATCATAGTAACCGTATCTTCTTTTAACATCAGACATTCTATCTATGATATCCATAACACCTTCAGCTCCACCGATGGAATCACAAAGTTGAATTAACTTATCATATTCATCAAGTTCTATCTTTGCCAATTCTGTTTTTATTAATTCCGTCTCTTCGTCCGTTGTATCAAAGTTGCCAACATAACCATCAATGCTTTTGCCATTGAATGAATGTGTAAGACATACTCTGGCTGGTTCGTCATAGCCTAATGACATCATATAAGAATATCCATCAGAAACATGCCCAAGATGACGTTTTCCAAATCTCCTCCCAATGTCATGTAACAAACCTACTACATATGCTTTTTCCGCATCAAGCCCACTTTTAGCAGCAATACATTCAGCACAATGAGCAACAGTTCTGCTGTGATCACCCCATGGCCCTGGGTTCAGCTTTTCTGCTTCTTCAAGAAGTCTCATTGCCTCATTTCTAGTTGGATACATATATCTATTCTCCGCAATAACTCTTTAACTGTTCTTCAATCTGTTTCTTATAATCAGCAACTACATTCTCTGGACTGGTAATCTTTACGTCAGCACCAAGTCCAAAGACCCATCCAAAAAACTGCTGAGAAACAGCTACATCAACCACAACAAAGCTTCTACCATTTTCTGCAGGTCTTATAGTAACGTCTTTTCCAAATCTATCAATAAAGATACTTACTTTGTCATCTGGAAATTCGATATGTACTCTTCTCTTTTCTCCATGAAACATTGAGAAGTTTTCTACCACGTACTCGCCCATATCAAAGTGATTAAATAAATCCTTACCTTCTCTAGCCTCATCTGTGATAGCAACCTTTAGCATCTTATCAACTCTGTAATGCTTAATCTTACCTGCATCTGAATCATAGGCTACAAGGTAATAGTTCTCATCTTCCATAGCAAGGAACCAAGGACTAACCATGTAAAGCTCGCCATCTTTCTTTGGAACTAGCTTCTTTTCAGTATTCCAAATGCAGTACTGGAACTTTATCTGTTTATTCTGCTCTATTGCTGAGTGTAAAGTATCTACTGTGTAATAGATAGATTCATTCATATTTTTGATACGGTCATTTACAAAGACCTGTCTTTGGATTTGCTTAGCCTGATATTCGCTAACAAACGACTTCATCTTATTAATAAGCTGTGCAGACTTATTTTTAGTGATGAACTTAGATGACTGAATAGCCTGTATAAGAAGCTTAACCTCCGCAAGTTCAAAAGGACGAGATCCTACGTGATAATATGTCTCTCTACCTTTCTGCTCTTTGATAACCTCGATACCAAGATGCTCTTCCATACATTTAAAATCGTCGTAAAGACTCTTTCGTTCTGCAGTAATTCCCTCTTCTTCAAGCTCATGCATTATCTGCTGAAGAGTAAGACTGTGCTCATCATCAGTCTTTTCCTGCATAATTTTACAGAGATAGCTTAGTTTTAATTTTTGATTAGACCCCTTTGGCATAAAAATACCCTCCTGTACATACTAGATTAAGTATATCACAGAAGGGTAACTTATTGGACATTATGTTATTCGTAATTAGGTTATTTTGAAAGTGATTTTTTGTATTTAGCCTGGTAGTTCTTTTCGCTAACAAGAACATATTCTTCGACATACTTGGCTTTTAAAGGTTTATCATCGGCCATATAGTAAATTTTCTTTGATATATCCTTGCCAGTATAATCTTTTAAAGCTATTTCAACGCGTATATCACCTTCTGAAAAGAACTTCCTATATATGGATTCTTCGGTATCTCCATAGTCTTTTATATCGTGAGGAGCAACCCATTTATTTATAGGAGGGTAATCTTTTACCTTGTAGTCAAGCTTAGGAACCACCCCACGCTCTGTAACACTTATGTTTTCAGCTTCCATTATTTCCAGGCCTAACTCATTTAGCATATCAACATGGAGATTTCCACGCTTTTTCATAAGCTGGCTCATTTTTATATAATTAGCTACACTCCTATCGCTAGCAATTGTTAACTTCATAGCTTCAAGTTCTTCTGTTAACTCTTCGTACATACGCTTGTATAACAAGGGTTCTTCTACTAAAAGCTCGCAGGGGATCTTTTTCGTTTGCTTTGTGCAGCTAATGATGTTTGAAGTAATGAGATCTCGATATTCTTGCTCATTACACCAAATAGAATCAGTGAGATAATCTTCACCTAAAGCAATAGAAGCAAGAAGTACCCAGTTAGCACCGCCTTTAGAGGACGATTTGCCGCCTCGTATATTGGAATTAAGATAGATAGAATCAATATTAGGCATTATAAACTTGTTAACCCAGGTGCGGGATGCTTTTAATTCCTTACAAATCTGTCGTATTGAAATAGTATGAGTAGTCTTTAGGCAATTTATAGTTTCTTCCCAGTTTTTTTCATCTACATTCATAAATAACCTCTATATATCTTTGGTATGTTATATTATACCATACGTAATAGCTTACTAAAAACATTTGGGTCGTTCTCCTGCTTCACTCATTCTCAAACAATCTACTATATACAAATAAAAAAGCTGAGCAACAATAAACAAGAAGATAGCCATTTCAAAACCTATTTAATGCAAAAAGACCAGCAAAAAAAAAGCCAGTCTAATTGCTTTATCTATTTTAAAGGACTATGCCACTTTGGAAAGTCCTGTGGCATCATACTTGTAAACTGAATCAGTAAGCTTGTCGCAAGGTGCAACTTCTGTAGCATTCACAGTCTTAACAAGCTCTAAAAGCTCAATAGCCGATGGGCCAAATTCGTCCTTCAATACGAGAATTTCATGCGTGCTCGAAGGAAGAATAAAGAAATCACCCTCAAGCTTTTCTCTAAGCTCGCCTAAAAACTCAGAGCAAAGAACTCCTGCACCATGAATCATACTCTCAGAAGTAACCACATAAATCTCAGGTAATCCTAAATCAAAAGGTACTTCCTGCCCCATCATCTTTGCTAATGTCTCAGCTAGAGTCTTTGTATCAAAATCCATGTCGTGACTTACTACATTGAATAAATCTTCCTCTGTAAGGCCAACCTTTTCAAGCACTCCATCCTTAATAAGGAAAGAACCCTGCCCACCATCAATCTCACCAACTTCAACTCTGTATACAACAGCCATATCTAAATAATCTCTGTAAACAACACCTGGCTCTAAAATCACATTTCCTGCAGAAACCATCTGAGCCTTAACATGACCTAAAATATAGTCTTTATCTAAAATGTGCTCCATATCTATAGAAGGAACTTCTCTTGAAATAACCTCTAGAGCATACTTCATAATCTCATCGAAGCAGGTCATCTCTCCAATGTATATTGTAGGACAAACCATCCTCTCTTCATCTATCTTCTTAATAACAAGACCTGTCTTAACCTCATTGTTCTTGTTAACCTTAGTCTTTTCCACAAAATAACCCTTATCCTTAAGCTCTCCATTGACCTTCTCAATTAATCCCTTTGTAACTCTCATTTCTAAAAAATCTCCTTTAAAATAAATATCTTTCCTTGGACAAACCAAACTCCTTAAGGAATTGGCATAAAAGCCAAACACATAAAGAAAAACAATGAACAAAATGAAATCCATAAATGGTCGCTAAACTTCATAATCACACCTACCTTTCCAACCAACCTCAAATCTTCGAAAATCCAATTTTTCTTCCGGCACCGAAGCCGGGAATTTGGAGCCCGATTAAGATTTAGCTTTTAATTTTCCTATGAATCCTTTCTTAAATATTTTTCTTCCGTATACCTTGCGGTTTATTCGTTTGCCCGGAGACAAAAAAGGCCTTAGAACATCCACTAGCAAGGGTTCGAAGAACTTGTCTTGCCCTTGATAGGGGATGGTCTAAGACCTAACTTTTGTTGGAGCGGCAAATGAAGAAACCGCAGGGGAAGGGAAAATGTAGAAAGGTTTATGAAAACTGAAAGATAAATCCCCCATCGGCGTAGCCGATTATAATCCTTCCTTGTAGCGAAGCGCTTGGTCTGTGGAGATGGGCAGACCTGGGTCTGGAAGACCCTGCTAGGAATGGTACAAGTAATATATCCGTTCTATCTATTACGTAACTATTTCTTAAGACACTTTATACAACATACACGTGCAACCAACTACAATTTAACCTATAATAAATAAAGCATTGAATTTGATTTAGATTCTACAATGCTATAAGGGGGTATATATGAATAACAAAAACAAAAAACTATTAAATCTATTTGGAATCATTCTAATTATTATCCTTAGTATTGGTTCTTTCTATTTGATTAAATCTAGCCATTTAAAATCGGCTGACTCAAATTCATCTTTTAAAAACCTTGTTCCAAAATCATACGATGATTCAAATACAAGCTATACTACCGATTTTTCTATAATTGAAGACGGCCTAAATGATATGGGCTTTCTTATTACCCAAGAATACTACTTCACTCAGATTGAAGAATATACAAAGAATAAGAAAATTGCCTTTTGGACCTCAAAGACCTCTTTTACATATAGCTATGATGGAGTTGTTGAAGCAGGTGTAGACTTCTCAAATGTTAAAGTATCTGTAGATGAAAAAGAAAAGATAATAAATATTTCAATTCCTGACGCAGAGATTCACGCAGTAACTGTGGATGAGGACAGCTTTAAAGAGTACGACTCTGATAATAAGTTCTGGAATCCAATTAGGCCAAAGGATTTCAATAACGCTCAGAAAGAATTTAAAGAAAACGCCAAAAATAATGCTATAAATAAAGGTTTACTAGAAAAGGCGGATACCCAAGCTGAAACTATAATAAAAAACTTTGTTTTTCAGCTTGTTGATATAAACGAATATTCAATAGAATTCAACTAATAAGGGGGCAAATAATGAACGCAACTATAAAAAAAGTATGTCTTATCATGCTATGCATTTTCATAGGACTATTCTCTTTTACAAAGCTTAGCAAAATAACAACTGACCCAGAGTTTTCTTTCAATAAAACAAACATAGAATCATTCGATGAAAAAATAAACACTGTTATGGGCTTATCTGCTGGTTCTGCCATAGCATCTACTGCTATTTCCCTTATACCAGGCGATGCAGGTACTCCAATAGCAGATCAGCTAGCCAATTTTTCAAAATACTTTTTGATTGTATTAAGTGCTCTATTTTTTGAGCAGTACTTTGCTTTGATATCTGGCTTTATTGTGTCGTACATTGTAATCCCGGCTATATGCATATTGCTGATTCTCTATTTAGTTTTTAATAACGTGAAATTTAAAGAGATTGCTGTTAAGCTTTTGCTTGCTGGAATTATCATTTATTTAATCGTTCCTTGCACAGTGCAAATCACAAATTTAGTTTCAAAGACATATGAGGAAACTATAACGGAAGCGCAGAATAACGAATTATCTTCTACTGATGTAGAGGATACAGGAGTTCTTTCTCAGCTTGCAAATTCAGCAGAAGCAACGATATCAAACGCAGGAAATTATTTATCACAACTCATTCGTGCCTTGGCCGTAATGGTAGTGGTAACTTGTCTTATTCCTATATTGATTTTAATTCTAGCTTTTTGGCTACTTAAGATTATTATTACTCAAAACTATTCGGTTCCATCTATCGGAGATATTAAATATCTCATAGAAAAACACAATGAAGAAAAAGAAGCATAAAAGCAGAATTGGCGGAGCTTATGCTCCGCCAAATACATAATAAAAACTACGTAGATTTCACATATTAGTCTTCATCATCATATTCAATTATTGAGTAGTCAGGTTCCTCAAAGCTATCCTCGTCATAAGGATAATCTCCTGGATTTGACATAGATAATATCTCTGCGCCTTCTCTAGCGCAGCCTTTTAAATACAAAGCATATTCTTCGGCCGCTTCATATGTATCAAATACTTCGTCCTGCTCTTCACCGCAAATTTCAATTTTAAACATGTTTTTACTATCTCCTTTTCTATGATTTTTTTATAAGTTGGATATCAGCTCCTGTCGTACGCTTCAAATCTAAAAGCAAATTCAAAAGCTTTTTAAAATCGTCTTTATGTTTTTCTTTATAGTATTTTTCATCATACGTAACTACAGTGTTGGACTGCAGGTTGACATCATATAATAGTTTTCCCATGGCTGGTCTCCCTACATATTATCGAGTTGATCATTTTCAAAAGTTAAAGCACAGTCTGCACACATTATCTTACCCGCCTGAGACCATAAGTCTGTCAAATCACCATCTATGACTCTAGTTGAATTCATGTAGTTACTAATTTCTGTGGCCAAATCAAACCTGCAACCACATTCCTCACAATCTTCGTGGTAATCACCTACATCAATGTCCTCTACAGCCTCTAACGCACAGTCTGCGCAATAATCCTTATCAAAATTGTCGTATGAGAACGTCACACTCTCACATGTGAAATTGTCCTTTTCAGTCTCATAATCATATGTTTTTCCACAATTAATACATGTCTTCATTCCTTATATCCTCTATCTTTCTATATTCTCATAATAATAAACAGCATCTTCTTCCAATGGATGATCTCCTGAAATTGACATTAAATACTTCATCACCGTGCCTATAAACAGCTACAATAGTACATCGCCGTATCAGTTACCTCATCATAAACCCCATCCAATCCATCAGAATAATCCATTAAAAAATTTAATTCACTTTTCCATATACTGCGCCAGGTCAATTAAAAACACGGTATCTAGGGTTCACTCTACACTTTTTAAGGAACTATTAATCAATTTAGAAAGGAGGTCTAAAGAGTTTAGTGTAGAGTCGTCCCACAGACATCTAGAAAACTGTTCACATAGAGTAAACCCTAGATACCGTGTTCTTAATTGTTATGATAGTTTTCCTCTTAACCAATCTGGCATCGAACTGTCATTTTTATCCCATGCTTCTACAGCGTTTCTCTCTTTATGCCACGAGTTTTCTTTCCCATCAAACGATTTGAATTCATGACATTTGTATTTAACAACCTTATCCCCTTCATCCATGTACTCATTATGGTAATAATTCTGCTTTCCATACCCTTTGTAATCGTTTGTCCTATGTAATAAGCTCATTTTAAATACCTCACTTTCTTTGTTAGATTATTTATCTTCTGTATGTTCTTGTTTCATGAATAGTTCCATTTGGATATTCAGTCCTACTAGCCTTCATCGAACCATCACCAGATGCAAATTTTAATACCTTATTCCCTGAATCTGTTATTCTTGCCTCAAGTTTATCTCCGGGACTAGAAAGTATATTTAGTGCACTCTTAGCTAGATTAAATGCCATTACTATTCACCTCCTCTTTATGCCGTTTTACATTCAAAACCATCAAACAGACTTCCCATTGAATACGATAAATCCTCTTTTGGCATGAATAGTTCTACCAACGATCCCAAAACTCTCTTTGTTTCTTCTTTATTTGTAGTTAAGACATAGACTCTTGCAGTATTCTCTGCATCATCAATTGCTCTATGTGCAGTTCCCTTGAACTCCATGTTTGTCGCTTTTAACACTTTTTCAAGTGATAAATGCTGTGAGACACCTAGTATATTACCTACAGCAGCCTGCAAATCTTCCCAATTGAGAAGCATTGACTCCATACGATAATCAAAGAATCCATTTAAATTACACTCACCAATAATGACTCTTAAATCTTCTTCACTCCATGAAATGATTGTATAGTCATCATCGCCAATCCAATCTAGAAAACCTGTAAATACCTCATCAAATACAGCAGCTCTTTCAACCATAGAATCTGTAATCCCTGTTAATCTGTACACTTTTTTATTAATCTTTGAATACAAAGGACGTACAAAACTATCAAATCTATCGATGATATTGTTGTCTGAATCGAGTTTGACTGCACCTATTTGAATGATTTCATTGCTGCAAATCTTTCTTACTGATGGATCATATATCTGTGTAAATTCTAAATCTAAGACTATCGTATTCATCTGTTTCCCTCCCAAAGACTCCTATGTCGTTGATGAAGCTATTAGCGATATAATTCCAATAACTATAAGAACTGGTATTGCAATATAGAACATTCCTGCTATGCACATCCCAATGAGTATTAATGGTAAAAATACCAGGGTAAATACTACCTTTAGAACTGTCCATGAAGCTCTAATTGCTAATCCTAATAGCTTTCCAAACACAATTAACATCATTACTGAAAATATTAAACTTAACATCTTTATTTCCTCCTCTTGGAGACAAGTACTAAATTAATCATCAAATAGCGGACATGAATCCATACAATCTGGATATGTAGGATTGCCACATGCTCTACAACCAGCACCTTTGCAAATTGTAATTTGTACGATGTTTAAATCCTTTTTCTTGTCCTCAAGATTTTCTGTTTGCTTTTTGTTTTCCTTTGTTATCATATCTGTTCTCCTTTCATTAATTGCTACCTTTGTCTTATCAACTAAACCAATTTTCTTTGCAAAATCTTTATGCTTGTCCATTAACTCTAGCGTTTCTATGATGCTGATTCTTTCCGTTGGTGTCATCTTGTTTCCACCTCCTTGTTTATGACTTAATTGTATTATCAGCTTAGCCGGCTCAACACCCTCAATATTGGTAATACAATTACAATATTTCCCAAGTTTTGGTAAAATATAACCATCAAGTATTTGGGAGGTATAAATAATGGATCATTCAATGCTTCTATCTATAAGAAAAGAAAAGCATTTATCACGTGATGATGTCGCTGACCTTACCAACGATGTCGTTTCTACTAAAAGACTAGAGCATATTGAAAAAGGTGACACAGAGCCTACGCCATCTGATATAGTTTCTCTTTCAAGTGTCTATAACATGCCAGAGCTTTGTTTAGATTACTGTGCACATCACTGCGCTATCGGAAAAAATACTGTTCCTATGTATGAATTAGCACTAAACAGTCCCAAAGACTTACCAATCATCACGTTAGAATTACTTGATACCCTCAATTCTCTTACAGCTCAGAAAGATCGAATGATAAGCATCGCTGCTGATGGAAAAATTACAGAAGACGAAAAAAACGACTTCAAAACTTTTAATGATGGATTAGAAAAAATGGAACTCGCCATTAAATCTTTAAAACTATGGGCTCAAAAAAACTGCTCTTAAGCAATACTAAAAACATATTATGAAGCGCTGGCTTTAAGAAGCTTGCGCTTATTTTTATATTTCTTTTTCATACTCCTCCTTAATTGCTTTGACCTTTTCAATTCCAGCCTTGACTACAAATCCACCAATAAATCCTGTGGCAAATACTAAACCAACAAACATTTCTGGCCCTCCTACCATCTTACAAGCCTTTGTTATAGTTATATAATTCCCTAAATTACTCATGGTGTTTTTTCTCCTTTACATCCAACTTATTTGGTTTAATTATTTTGTATCCATGTGACTCAAATACTGATATCACATCTAATGTTATATTCGCATCAAGATTAACCTCAGATGCTCCGTCATCATCTATTGCCTTGTACAGATCCGTTATCGATATACCCATAGCTTCTGATAAACTCTTTAGATTATCTCTATCTGGAAGTCCTCCATCTGTTTCCCATTTTGCTATTGCAGATTTTGAAACACCAATTTGTTCTGCTAACTCCTTCTGCGTTAATAGCATCTGCTTTCTCCTGTCAGAAATTACAGATCCTAAGCTCATCTTATCTTTCATTGCAAAGCTCCTTTCAACATTAATATCCATCATATATTTCATTTTTCATATTTCATGCCGAACCCTTGTCTTCTTATATGCTATCAATCTTCAAACAAAAAAATCCCCACCAAAATGGTGGGGAAAATTACTCTGCGTAATCTTTTATATTGTTATTCTTCATTAGATAATCTATCAAATCCTTTACTAATCAGCATTTCGTCAATTTTATAAAAATCATAAATTCGATTGTTAATAGCCACTATAAAAACTGCATCACGCGGATTTTTAGCATACAACTCATTCATCCCATATAGCTTCAATGCCCTTTTTGTTTCATCCCAGGTAAAATGACCAGCTATGCATAATTTGATAATTAGATCCCTATTTTTAGTATGTCTTTCCATTCGAAGAATACTTCCGCCATAGGATTCAGAAACTCCAGCTGAAATATATAAATCCTTTAACTTCATCTGCTTTTCATCTAACACATCTTTCATATAATAATAAAAGGCTTTCTTATCATCAACCATATATTTTTTATTATTACTTAAGTACTCTTCTAGCTGATTAGGATTTGTATTTTTTAAGATATTATCTAATTCACCTGTCGACTTGATTTCCATTAATTATTCCTCGAGATTTTATTGAGTTCTTCCCTAAGTTCAACTGCACTGTATCTATCTTTAGCTTCTAGACTTATACATTTTTTTATAATATCCCAAATTGGGCCCTTCGCGTGTTCTTCTTTAGGAAATTTACCTGTGATTAAAACATTAAGTAAAACACCTACAGCGTATATATCTGTTTTATTTGATGAAGCCGAAAATCCATATCCAACCTGCTCAGGTGCAGCATATCCCATTGTTCCCATATATTTAGTATCTTCTGTTTTATTTTGTTCATACCATTTAGCAACATTCATATCTAATAGATATACTTTATCTTCTGAATCTACAAGTATATTCGATGGCTTTATATCTCTGTGTATAATCGGCTTGGGTTGATTATGAAGCTCATCTAAGATGGTACATAGCTTCTCTACAATCTCAATAGCTTTCCGCTCAGGTAACGGCTCTTTATTTATTATTTCTTCAATAGTATTCCCTTGCAGATATTCTTCAATAAGAATTAAAGCGTTATCGCTTTCATATAATTCATATATTCTAGGCATACTATCGATTGGATGTTCTACTAAATAATCATATACACTCTTTTCATATGTTTTTAAAAGTTTTTTAATATAGTATTTTCCGTCTTCTATATTTTTTACAAGAATGATATCATTTCTACCATTCACAAGCTCTTCATCAGTATACATAGAAAGCTTTAAAACTTCTTCGTCCCCTAATCCCTTGTATGGATTAATTGCTGAACTCTGATACTCATCCTCTGATGCATAAATCTCGCTTTCATTGATTCTATTTTCAAATCCACATTCACAACAACACCATGTACCACAATCTTCTCTGAAACCTGGTTGTGTATTTAATAGAGTCCCGCATGAATCACAAATCCATGCTATTTCTGACTCCCAATCATTATTGGGATTTGTAAGTAATTGTCCACATCCCTTACAAATCCAATACGGCAACTCATTTCTATACCCCTTCTGTAAAGTAATATTAGCCTCACAACGTGGGCAAAACTCATACTGATTTAATTCTTCATTTGTAATTTGTGCTCTCTGTTTTTTAGCTTTTATTACATTTTTTAGTCTAGATTGTATACTTTCTATATTCATAATATTGCTCCCAATATGGTCCTTTTATTATTATAAAGCACTCGAATTTACATCTCCACACCTATAAACGTAAATTGCTTTTTCCTCGATTAGAGAATATAATTCATATGTAAATATTATTATATTCTCCAGTATTACATTTCTTGTAGCCTCTCCTAAAACGAATACTAGGTGACTTGATGGGGACGAGACATTAATGGTATTGGGTATCATAGATATAATGGTATCGTGTTTAAAGTGAACCTCGCGAACTATTAATGAGCATTCATTCTAGTTGACTCATTAAGAAAAGTACTGATAAACCTTAGGTGCGTAAGGTACCTGTTTTCCAGCTTCACACCATATTTAATAGCAGTGATTACTATATTATTAATCACTCTATTAGCTATGCGTGTGGAGTCTATAATCTGACCTTCTAGTCTGTGCATGCATAGTATGTACAGACTTTTTTATTTTGGTCAGGTTAGGAGGTGAACTCAGGATGTTAATCAACAAAACTTACGCTCTAAAAATATGGGAAATGGATTATGGCAATGCCGAATTTGCTGAAGATTTTCATGGAAATCTCATGTGCCGCCAGGCATATGGTAACCGTAATTTCCATATTAGAAGAAACGGACAAACAATCTACTGTGGTTGGAACTTGCATCACATTCTTCCAAAAGCTGCAGGTGGCACTAATCATATGAACAATCTCTTATGCACAAACATAGCTACCAATGAAGAGGCTGCCGACAAAAATACCTTTTGGATAGATGACTGCTTATACCAGATAAAACACACAGAAGACGGATATGATATTTTTCAGTTGAATTGAAAGGAGATTTTCTATGGGAATATTTGATTTTACTGATGGTGACTTTCTAATGGATATGGGCTCTGGTATGGCCATGGATACAGAAGGCCATCTAATGCAGAGCATGGGTTCCGGCATGGCTATGGACCTTGAAACCGGAGACCTGCATCTCACTGATAGCAGTTTTTCTAGCTGGTCCAATTCAGAAGATAACGACAATTGGTAATAGTAAATGGGCGGAGCCTTTGCTCCGCCCTTATGTACAATTTAGGCTCCTACGATCAAAGGGCGCCAATTGCCCAAGATGGTTCAGGGAAATGAGTCTTGTGGAAAGCTAAAACTCCATACATCCAATAAAGGAATCCACACCTAACATTTCATTTGAATAATCTATGTACCGGGCAGCGATTGCCTTTCAATAGATTATACTTTAGCCTTGTCTATTTATATCACATATTATCTTTTAAATGGTCGTCTCAGAAGCGACATAGATTGAAAAAATAATTATATATGTATTTTCCTACATAAAGCTTTATTAATCTTTATCTGTTCCATATAACCCTCAAATAAAAAAGCATACTCAACTGTTCACAAAAAGAGCAATCGTCTCAATCCTTCCAGCCGAGTATGCCTATAATGAAACCTACTCTACCTCCAAGGGGTGTCACAATTCTAAAATCGTCGCCCGAGGTCTAACCTCACAGATAGCACGAGTAATAGATTTGCTCGCTTGCCTTGGACATCAGTTTCATTATTTAAAACAATGTACGGCTGCTAGCGTAAATTACCGGCAGCCATACATAAAGCACCAGCTAACACCAGCCCTTCACTAAAAGTCTGATTGTGGAGCCCAGTGCGTTATATTAGCACTAGTGACAAGCCAATCTCCTCAAAAAGTGCTAATACATATTATACAATCACCAAGGGCGGGGCAAATCCCACCTACGTGAATGAATATATAGAATAATGGCAGCAAGTACGAACCGAAGTTTTGATTAGTGTTATGAGCATTCTAATTCTAGTAGTTCTTACCATATCAAATATAGAAATAGTCATATGCCTAAAATCTAGGAGGGCTAATCATGGGCACTTGTCGCTCCTACCTGACTAGAATTAAAACTAGTTACCCTAGCTAATCACCCTTCAACGTAGTCAAACAGCAACAACATCAACGATTAACTCACTTGCTCATATATACTATAACTTTCATAGACTAACACCAGTATCAGTCTTGACCTCATAAATCGCACCGAAAGGCCAGATAGTCCATGCGGTAATCTTCACGTGCCTAGGATTAAATCCCCTTGTCAGATGAATATTTACCTAAAAAGATTAGTCGTCTTAGGGTCTAATTCCCTTTGAGCTTCTCTTTCGTGCTTTTATAATATGATTTTCCAAATAATATTTGGTCGTTTATCAAACGACATTTACAAAAAAAAGAGCTGACCGGGACTCGTTTGCCTCTGTTACCAAAATGATAATGGGCAGGTCACCACTGTCAACTCTTAAAATGATGGTGGAGGAAATCCTCCCGCAGTTATTTGACTGCTTCCATCAATTAATATATGTATACAAGGAGTCAATCTCCTCAGAATACATATATTCTTGCTACGAGATCCCCTCGTCCTCAAAATTAGGATCCAAATAGGTTCATCTCTAATATTAGTTCTTGTTGAAATAATTTATTCCAACAAAAATCCTTTATTACCTGACCTTGCCAGCGAACTTACGCTAGCTTAAAAAGGTCAGGCTCCCATCATATTTTTATAATTAAGATGTAGCGGTGGGTGAATCCCTTCGCGAACCATCTTAATGAGACGAGCCTTCTTCCCCATTACCGGAAGATGACCATGGCTCGTCCCTATGCATGGACCTAACTTCCCGTCGTTATCCAACAAATAAAAAGTTAAGTATACGCTAAAGCCTACACTCCCCCATGGGGTGTCACTTTTTTCCATGCCAAAAAGCTCGCTTACCATGGGCATCAGATTTAGCTTGAGGCATGAAATAGCAAAGCATTCACTCCACAAAACATGCCTATAATCATATGATGAGTGAATACATCTGAATATGCCTACGGGATGCAAGAAATATCCGGACATACTAGAGCACAATGCACTAGGAATGTCGATGAATTAATCAGACCGGTTGATCTTGAAAAACCATATTGGGACAGGGTCGTTTACTACGTAGACTCCAGATGTAAACCAAGTTAACCGCGGTGTCGCATAGCATCCTTAAAGTATCGCGCTCTACAGACGTTAACTTGGACTAAAAAGATACGTACTAGGCTCCAATTGCCGGTCGGTATCCACTAGCCATCTTCAATATATCCCATCATTCCTATAAAAAGGTCGTTTCTAAAAAGACATTTTTAAAACTAACAGCCTATGCATTTCTCATCCATTTCATCCAAGATTTGGTTTACCTGCTCTATCCTATTTATGTCATGCTGTAAACAATATTTAATTATTCTGTCCCATAGAATAGAGTCTGATAGCGCATATCCCGCTGCTTTGAGAAGCTTTTCAGCCTCCCATAAGGAAAGCTTCAATCCAAAACAACAAGCTACTGCAGTCTCCTTCTTAGGCTTATAGTATTTGTTACCATTTATAGCGGAAAAAAGTTTTCTATCAATCCAAGCTGCATTATAGAATTCAACATTTGTTAGGCCTTTATCGCCAATCAATTTGAGCAACTGCTCTTGAAACGTAGGATCTATGTCTCCCAGATTGCTATAATCTGAGTCGAAAACTTTAATACTTTTTCTCGAATTGGAATCCTCCACATTCTCATTTGATGCGATAAGACTTTCAATCTCTGCTACATAGACAGCAAGTTTTTCTTTTGAACATAACTGAGTGTCATTGCTAGGTGTAAGCTTTTCATTTGCATCAGTTAAAGGCATATTCTTGATGTCTCGATTCTGTTGCTCCTGAAACTTACGATAATCCTCTTCCATTTCACTAGTCCACCAATTGTCATCTGCATCAGTATTTGTACTACCTGTTTTTTGTTCATTATTAGCATTCTTAAAGCTATAAACGAATACCACGATTAATAACAAAATAACTACAATAATAATCCCTGCTAACATATCCCCTCCATCACAAACATTGCTATGTATTTATGATTTAACTATACCACTTCACTTTTAACAACTATAGTCTAGCATTCTACTACTGATATTTATGGGACATGTAATCTTAAAGAAATCATGCTTAAGATTCTACTGGATTTGCAGTTTCAAATGATGTTTACTAATAAAGAGTCACTACAATCAACTTATAAAATTACATAGTGCAGCAATCAGCGCTACTGGTGGAATAATAAATAATAACAAGCTAGATAGACAACTTCCATTAGGCTTATTATCTCCACCACCCTTTTGTTCTTCATCGTCATTAAGAATAATATCCGTCAGTATCAAATCATCCATTCCTATTTGACCATCGTTATTCCAATCCATAATCGAATCCTCACTTTACTATATATTCATAGGCATAGGTGCTACTCTGATTATGATCATTTAGAGCTGTTCCAACGTAATACTCTTTTGCAACTTTATCCATGGCTATACAAACATTCGGATAACAACTGTTTGATGCATAATCATCCATGCCTGAAAGTTTTCTCGCGTCAAGAGCTGTCAATGTATGTGTTCCTTTTCCTAGTGAACTCAAATAATCCCTAATAATAATGGCCATATACTCGTTCTTCTTCATTACCTATACCTCCTCGTAGCTAATTGATAATTCATATATAGCACGTCAATATTCTTTTGTATAGATAAGTGTGTATTGGGGGTCTGTATTGGGAGTTAGGATATAAAATGCCTATAAACACTGATTTTAAAGCATTTATTATGCTTTGTATTTTCTTGTATTTTTTATAAATAGGCTACTACCTTCTCAATATAGCTAAAAGATAATCATCTAAATATGACTCCAGCAAGCTATCTGCCTCTACGTCTCCAAAGCCATGATAGAACTCCTCTGCAACTCCTCCAGCTATAGCTCCAAAGGTATCGCTGTCACATTTGAGACTGTAAATATTTCTAATGAAAGATTCATAATCAGTGCTTTCGTAGAAGCATCTCATGGCCGCAGGAACAGAACCCTGGCAACTTTCATTCCATTTATATCGAGGTCTGATTTCATCGAGACTATATCCTATACTATATTCATATTCGTCCCTAGGATACTGTTCTAGCACATAATCAAAGATTTCCTGCTTAGTCTTACCATGCTTTGCCATCCAAATACATGTGGCTGTTACAACAGCACCTTTTATTCCTTCAGGATGATTATGTGAAACCATAGCAGTCTTTTTTGCCATCTCTTGCATTTCATCGTAGTCATCAAAGTATTCACCTACAAACGCAACTCTCATAGCCGAACCATTGCCCCAGCTATTATATGGTTCATGATTATTTTCATTTATCCATCTATAGAAATTTCCGCCATACCCGCAATATGGATACTTCCTACCAACTTCAACCATGGTATCAACTAAGTCAGCATTCTCTGCAATAGCTTTTTTAATAGCTAACGTCATTACTGTATCATCAGTAAATCCCATAGTAGTTGTATTTATAAGTGGAACATTCTTCCAATCCAATTTCTTTGGTCTGTGAAACTCATATTGTGATCCCAAAATATCGCCTAATACTGCACCTTTAACTGCCATGATATTACCTCCTGTTCTTCTTCCCACTACGTCTATTGTAATCTGCTTCTATATTGTCCGACCAGCCACTCTTAGAAAGGTTCTCTGATACCGACATGAAATCAGGACATGCTAAAACCGTATTAATAGCTAAAGAAACACCATCATATACATTAGCTGTTCCCATATCATCAGCAATATAATTAACTGTCCTGTCTTTTCTGAAGCCAAACTTTTGGCCAACAGCATAAGCATCAATATTGGCACCGATGAAGATGAACTCCCAACCATATTTCTTTTGCTGACGCTTAACCATCTTCTGTACTTTCTCATAAGAGTAGTTGCTGCTAGAGTTTTCCAAACCATCGGTAGTAATAACAAATATAGTCTTTTCAGGTCTGTCCTCTTCCCTGGCATACTTGTGAATGTTTCCAATATGATGAATAGCACCACCTACTGCATCAAGAAGAGCTGTACAACCACGAACGTAGTATTGCTTGTCAGTCATCTTCTCAACTTTAGCAATAGGAACTCTGTCATGAATCACCTCGCACTCATCATCAAAAAGAACTGTAGATACTACAGCCTTCTCCCCTGTCTCTTTCTGCTTTGCCATCATGGAATTAAAACCACCAATAGTATCTTCCTCTAAACCAGCCATTGATCCACTTCTATCAAGTATATAAACGATTTCTGTTAATCCTTTACTCATATCTTTTTCCTCCTGTACATTTAACCCTCTCTGCAGCGAGGCTTGTTTGTTTTGATGGTTAAATGATACATCCCTGAAAAAGAAAAATGGTCAACCCACGGTTGACCATACTACAATTTTTCTATTTTTGATATAAACTCTTGCTCTGTTCTGCTTTCTTTGAGTATAGTAAGCATCTGACGTGCTCTTTCCTCTTTTTGTTGGTCTGTCATACCTCGAAGTTTTTCCGAAGTCTGCATTCGTGTACTCTTTGTAAGATTCCTGTCCATAATAGCCTGTAATAAATTCCCTCTGTTCGTCTCCATCATAGATATCTCCTATCTCAGAATCTGTAATAGTATCTAAAATCTTATTTACATCAAAATCGTTATCTACATTAGCTTCAATAATTCGTGAAATGCCAAAGTTTTCTTTACCTCTAGTATACACTAATATATTGTCTAATCTATAAACTTTGTCTCCATTCGATGCATAAAATGAAATATCACTCTCATAATCTATCTCATTTTGCATACTTATTCACTCCTTAGACAATGTATCTAACCCATAATCAAATAAAACAATATCTATCATAGCAACACTGAACTCTTGCTTCTTAAGGAAATATGCTACCACTGTATCTGTTTGTGATATAGGTGAAAAAGCATATCCAGCCAGCCTAAGGAAATCTTCAGCTTCATCCATATTTAGTCGTAACCCAACTGCTAACGCTAACACCTTTTCCTTTGAAGGCTTTACCTGGCCCTTTAGTAGTTTTGAAAAATACTGCTTTGATATATTTGCGGCAACATAAACTTGCGAGTTCTTAAGTCCCTTTTTGTTAATCAGTTTCTGTAGATGCTTTCCAAATGTATCCGTATAAATATCGCCAAGAATGTCTTCTAGCTCTTCTGATTCTTCTATTTCACATGCATCTGCATCTTCTAACGCCCCTTTTATAGGAGTAAGAAAATCTGGCATCTTAAGATTTATTTCTGGTGTATGCAAATAATTGTCTCGTCCATATTCTTTTTGGATGGCACCTTCTACATATAAATCATCTATGTAGCTTCTAACTTCCTCGCCTAGCTCACCTGATATATACACGGTAGACTTTTCAAATACAACAAGAGTTATTTCCATCTCATTTTCTTCAAGGAAATCAGTAAATGCATTAACTGCAATCTCTAATCCTAGCTTTTTAGGAAAATCATAAGAGCCCGTTGCTAAAAGTGGAAAAGCAATAGACTTACAATTATTATCTTTGGCTAGCTTAAGAGTCTTATCATAGCAACTTCTTAAGAGCTCAGCCTCTCCTTTATTGCCACCTTCCCACCATGGACTGCTCACATGAATAATATATTTTGCATCCAAATTAAAAGCCGAAGTAATTGCTGCCTCACCTGGATTTAATATGCCAATCTTATCTCTTGCAGCAAGTAGCTGTTCTCTTCCTGCAGCCTCATATATTGCAGAATCTACACCTGATCCAATATTTACATATGGATTAGCCGTATTTACTATGGCATCTGCTTTTACTTTTGTAATATCGTTTCTAATAATTTGAAATGGCATAAAACTCCCCCATTATTTTTAAGGATTACATCTACCGCATGGATCATATCCTTGATTTATCAATTCTTCTCTAGTTCCATGGAAGTACTGCTTGTTTTTATCTTTCATATCACTGACAGAGCCACAAGTAGGTGTATGGAACTTCTTTGTATTTGTATTTAAAACAAAGTCAACGACTTGGCTTTGCTCAGTAGCATCTGTACTAACCTGCTGTTCTTGTACTGAAGTAGCACCTGCAGCCAATTCACTTTCTCCAGTTGCATAATCTATTACAATGTTGGGCTGTACATTGTAGCAATAGACATTAAACATCACGCCCTTGCCCTGGTCTTCTACAGAATAAGCTTCCATAAGAACACCTGAAGCTACAAGGTTGTTACCCTCAAATATTGGAGTAACTCTATATAAAACATGATTTCCAGTACTATCTACATAGTCATCTACTTCATTCTCAAAAGGAAGCATCCCTACAACATTCAAATATCTTGTACCAGTAATGAGATTTTTCTCATTGGCATTTTCGCCACTGAGCTGATAACCAATCAGATGGCATCTGTTGTAAAGGTAGTTTCCGTCTACATACTCATGATAATTTGCTGTATGCCATCCACTTGGTCTTACACTACCAATCTCACCACGTTCTTCTGTAGGCATAAGTTCCTTACAGATGTTTGCATAAGCAACTCCACATCTTCCTAGTGAATCAAGATTACTAAATATCTCAAAAGCATCAGTACGAACCTTGTCTTCATCAGAGAAATAGGGAATATTATTATTTACAGTAATATATGGGCTTCCTGAATAAGCCGCTATTTGATCTAAAGAAAAATTAGAAGAAGGTATCTCTTCATCAATTGCTGTAGCCGGTGCAACTTCTTCAACCTCTATTTCTTCTACTTCTTCTTTGTCTACCTTATCTTCAATAGCTTTTGCTTCTACTGGCTGTTCAACCTTTATTTGAGGTTCTACATTGCTAGCCTCATTATTGGCACTCCCTGTACTGTAAAAGCCATAGCCTGCTACTGAAATAATACAGGCAAGTATGCCTATTAGTAATCTCTTCTTCATTTATGTCCTCCTTAGTGCCGTCTACAATAATTATATTGTTAATGAGAATGTATCTACAAGTACCCTCTATGATTTATTAAAAACCATGCTCTTTCCTTGGATTACATAGTTATCTTTATCACATCTATTAAGAATTATGGTCTCCTCAATTGGTTCACCCATAGTCCAATAATAGTGGCCATCTAACTCAAAGTAAGTATGCTCTTTGCCTGCAAACTTACAATCAAAGCCATTATCTCTAATATATTCTACAAACCAGACAAACTCAGCTTGACCATGTTCATCCAGCTCATCTTTTACATAGTATTCATGAGGTGCAAACTCTGCATAAGTCTTAGCAAATGTCCAAGGATACTTGGATACAAACTCACGAATTCTCTTATAATCTTCCTCAAATAGAATTTCCTTCATCTCTTCAGATATGTATGATGCTGGCTCAACATATGTAAAACCCATCTTATTCATAGCGCCTCCTATTCCCAGTTACCTGTTACTGAATATTTTTTAGGATACTTTCCATTAAATTCAATCATCTTACAAAAGGCAGCAAACTCTTGGTTTGTCATATGGGCAATGTCCTCATACAAGAGTTTCATATTCAATCTGTCATCAAAAAAATACTTACCGGTTGGTTTGTGAACCCATGTCTTATCTCCCATAACTTAAGACCTCCTTTTTCATGCTTCTCTTCTAATTCTCTTCTAATTCTAAGTGTACTCGCTACTAGGGTTATAAATCGGACAGCTACATTGCCTTGAAAAATAAGCCAACAAAAGCTATCCTCAATCTATAGTTAACATAGAGGATTGAAGATGAAAAAAGAAACCTTTCAGATTGGAAGTACAAACTGCATATTATATTCTGATGAGATGCCACAAATACTACTCATTCAGCCGATAGATTCGCATGATTATGACATCTTAGATAATGAAATAGCTTATATTTCCGCCCATTCAAACTATCCATTTATCCTCGTGGCTTTTAGTGTCAGTGATTGGAACGATGATTTATCCCCTTGGCTTGCGCCACCTGTGTTTGGAAAAGTTGGCTTTGGCAAAGGTGCAAATGATACTCTTTCATTTATTTTAGAACAGCTTCTTCCAAGCATAAGAGATGCATATGAACTAACAATTATTCCTACCGTCCTTGGTGGATATTCCCTTGCAGGTCTTTTTGCTTTATGGAGTGCATATCAAACAGATGCTTTTTTAACTATAAACGCAGCATCTCCATCAGCATGGTTCCCAGGATTTATTGATTATGTTGAAAATAACACTACGACCGTACGTCATATCTACTTAAGCCTTGGTGATAAAGAAGAAAAAGCCAAAAATCCCATAATGGCTACAGTAGGGGATTGTATCAGAGAGCTATCTGAACTCTTCAATTCAAGAAATATTGATTCCGCACTTGAATGGAACGAAGGCAATCACTTCAAAGAGGCTGATATCAGAACTGCCAAAGGTTTTGTATGGTGTATTGAGAGGACTTTAAATGACAATTAGAACCGCAACTATAGATGATTTAACTGCTATTACTAGTGTAGAAGCCAAATGCTTCCCACCTGCGGAAGCAGCCACATTAGATGAATTTAGGGATAGACTAACGCACTATGCCAATCACTTTTGGCTTATGTTTGATGGAGATAAGCTTATAGCTTTTGTAGATGGCTTTTGCACTAATGAGCCTGACCTTACCGATGAAATGTATTCTAAAGCTGATATGCATAGTGAAGAAGGTGCATGGCAAATGATTTTTGGCGTAAATACTCTCCCAGAATATAGAAAACAAGGCTTTGCTGGAGAACTTATTAAACAAGCCATTTCGGATGCTAAATTCCAAGGTCGTAAAGGCCTTGTCCTTACTTGTAAAGATAAGCTCATACATTACTATTCTAAGTTTGGATTTGTGAATGAAGGTATAAGTGAATCAGTTCACGGCAATGTTACCTGGTATCAAATGAGGTTAACTCTATGAAAGAACTAATTCTATTTGGAGATTCAAATACATATGGCTATGATCCAAGAGACTTCTTTGGTGGTAGATATCCTACAGAAGTTCGCTGGACTACTCATATAAAAGAAGCCCTAAAAGATAACTATGAAGTCATTGAGGAAGGAATGAATGGCCGAATGTTGCCTGAGTTAGGCTATGGCTATTTCACAACAACCATTCAAAATCTAACTAAAGAAGATGTCTTTGTTATGATTCTTGGTACCAATGATATTCTACTTACAAATCATCCCGATGTTGAAGCTACGCTTCAAAAGCTTGATAGCATTCTTGATTATGTTAATCAAAACTGCCTTGCTAGATTTATCTTGATTGCACCACCATACATAAGCGCATCAGATTCTGAAATGGAACTATACCATGACTGCAGCTTACAACTTAATGCAGGCTATATGAAACTAGCAAAAGAGCATAACATAAATGTTATCGATGCTGGAAAATGGAATATAGAGATGGGTTACGACGGAGTTCATTTTTCAATTGATGGGCATAAAAAGTTTGCCGAATCTCTATTGGAAGTTATATCTGGAATATTATGATGTTCGATTGTAAATAAATATATGATTTGCTAGACTATACATCGGTGCTACCCATTACGGTTGGCGGTTAGTCTTCAACTAGAGGACTGAGACCTCTATTTAGAATAATCTGTCTTTGAGCAGAAATATCTATGGAGGGAGACTTTTATGTTAACATTGACTCAATTTGTAGCTATTACTGGATTATTATTTACTGCTTTTGGACTCGGCTACAAAATTGGCCGAGACAGTGCAACAAAAAAGTGACCGCTTATCAGTCTGGCAGGACTAAGCGATCACTAAAGCTTTTTTCTGAATAGACTAACCGTCAATCGGTTAGCACCTTTTCTTGTCTACATTATATAGACAATCAAATTATTTGTAAATATATATTGTTCTTTTCTATAGTCTTGGTGGCATTTCTTATGGGTTTGAATAGACCACAATTTCACAACTGTAACATCCCTTTTTCACAGATATTTCGCCACTTTGGCATGACTCAAAGGCTATTAGCGTGGCAAATATTAACATCTTAATCGTTATATTATTTCCCACTTCTGAATTTTCCTAATAAAATGGTAAACCACAAGGCTAAAGTGGTAAAATGAGCGAAACACCTATTAACGTGAGCACAAGTATTGGAGGATAGTTATGATTAAGGTTCTTGCTGATAGCACATGTGATTTATCACCAGAATTGGTCAAAAAATATAATATTGGTATCATCCCTTTATATGTCCGCCTGGGAGATGAAGAATACAAGGATGGTATAAACATTACCCCATCAGAGCTTTATGCTTGGTCTGATAAACATGGAGAGACTCCTAAAACTGCCGCACCTAGTGTAGAAGATATAGAGAAATTCCTAGATAAGGATTCGACTGATGAATATATAATCTTCACTATCTCATCCTCTATGTCTGCAAGCTTCAATAATGCTAGACTTGCCACAGAAGATCTTGGAATTGAAGATAGAGTGCATGTAATTGATTCCGCTAATCTTTCTACAGGTATTGGATTACAAGTCCTATATGCAGCTGAGCTTGCAGCCAGCGGTATGAATGCTGATGATATCGTAAAAGAACTTGATGACATTAGAGATAAGGTTAGAGCTAGCTTCGTGATAGATACTCTTGTATACCTTCATAGAGGTGGCAGATGCTCAGGCCTTGCAGCACTTGTTGGAGGAGCCTTGAAGCTTCATCCACGTATTGCAGTATCAGAGGGCGCTATGCATCCTGAAAAGAAATACCGTGGCAAGGATATTAGATATGTCATGGATTATGTAAAAGATATGGAATCAGACCTATTATCTGCTAATAAGAAGAGAGTTTTCATTACTCATTCAGGCTGTGATAGGGATATTGTTGAATCGGTTCGTGACTATCTCACTAACCTGAATCATTTTGATGAAATCCTAGAGACTAATGCCGGTGCTGTTGTATCATCCCACTGTGGACCTGGAACACTTGGCGTATTATTTATAGCTGAATAACAGAACATTTAAAGGGTGCCCATACGGACACCCTAATTTAAACCTCTGTAGATATTAATCCTAATGTAAGAGATATAAGATTAGCGATATTGTTGTTAATATTATCAATCAAATGAAGGAACTTCTCATGACTAATAATTCCAGTCCTTTCACCATTGTGCATGACCTCATGGAAGCAATAGATATTCCCCTTTCCCATATGATTTCTCTCATAGTCAAAGAATAATGCTATTGGCTCATTCTCTCTACAGGTATATAACTGGCATTCCTTCATACATACTAAATCATTAAGATTAGTCGTACTTGATATCTCCTTGCACTTGGAAGGATCATCTGCAGCCTCAAGGATATAATTGATTTTATCCATTTCAGATGAATCATTCCTTGTCCATATAAAGTATGGTGCAAAACCGAGATTCAAATGTTTAATGCTATTTACTATATCAATAACAAGTTTATATTTCTGAGCAAGGATATGATACTCCTGCTCTTCTCTTGTCCTAAATTCACTATGACCTTTTAAATATTCTGGAGATACTTCCAGATACTCACTCAAAGTTACAATGACATCTTCTGGAATCTTTGCCTTCTTATTGAGCATCCTGTTCACAACCTTAGGGTGATATTGAATCACTTCACCAATCATCCCGTCTGTAATATTTTTCTCTTTCTTCAGTTCCTTAATTCTCTCGTTAGCAGCATTCAACTTTTTTCCCTCCAAAAATGTTACCAACTGTAGTTGTTTCATCAATCAACTCTTGATTTTTCAACGTAAAAACCAAAATCTCGTTGTTCAGTTTCCAAAAACAGGCAGTATAATAAACCCTATTGGTGAATAAAGTGTGATAAATGTTTAAACTTTTTGTAATTTGCGGTTTTATGTAACGTTTTGTTTATCAATGGAGGAGTATATGAACAAGTTATCCGCTGTGCATGCCTATAAAAGGCAATTTAATCAGCTCTTGGTGCAGGAGCTTAAATTGCACCTTCCAAACCAATTAATATCACTTAGAGTTGAGGAAACTGAGGATGAAACTTTAATCTTTGCTCAGTTTGGAGACAATGATAATCTGTCTCTTTTCCCTATTGGGGATGATATGACAGTATTTATTGAACTGGCAACTAACGCTCCAGTAGAAGTTGTGACAGACTGGTTCAAGCATTGTACTAAGAACTTAGCTGATGCAATTACCATTGCTTATGATGAATTCATCACTAATTTAACTCTATCTACATCAATGAGTACACTCATTGAGATGGTCACTGAAATCAAAAACAATATTCCTAATAAGAATGTGACATTTGTACGTTTAGAAAAAGAACTTCTGTAAATAGAAGTTCTTTTATATCGTACGGAATGTATATTAAGCAAAAAAAATTTTTCGCCCTGTTTTAGCAAAAGCATATTCTTCGAGTATGCGCTTTACGTCACGAGTATTTACTGTTTTACCTTGTTTCTGGCAGAAGGTTCTAAGGCTGCGTCTTGAAATCTTTCTTACCTTACCTGTGACAGTAACATGGCATTCATCAACATGTTTAATAAGAGCTTTTATTAGTTCATCGATTTCTTCCTCGGTGAATCTTAGATTTTTAGCTACTGTTTGGCATATGTTTTCTTCTTCTGGACAAACTGTTTCAATGGATATATTAGCTGTTTTATCCTGAACAGTTCTGTTAAGAAAACCATCGTTGCTATCGAAACTAAGAGGACTTGAAATCATGTGGTATATATCGAATTCACCTTTTCTAGCAGAGGTAAGGTTTCTAATCTCTTCTGTAGATAATGATGTCTTCCCATCCATATCACAGATATCATCAAGAGTCTTCTTAATTGTATTCAAACGCTTTTTAGTACCTGCATTGTAGCTAAGAATATCATTCTTACTAAATATATCTTCATAGAGAAAATGCATCAGGTTATTTTGAACGTAAGTATAAGTAAGTCCACCAAAGGCATATTTATCTAATGGATAAGTGCAACATATTCTAAAAAGCTCTATTAGAAGGTCGTTATATAAATCGCCAGGTTCAACATAACGATAACCCTCAAACTTAATATCGTAAACAAAGGAAGTTACCTTGTGCCCCATAAGAAGATACATATAAGTGAAAGCATTTTCAGCACCAGCTTGGCAGGCTTCTATTATAACTCTCTCCTCATCAGAGTTTGCATGGATCATATTATAGTAATTCTCATCAAGCCACTTTGAGCCAGAACTAAGAGATTTGAGATTTTCAATTAATGTACCTTGTCTTTGACTGGCAACATTCATGATTCTATATCTTAGTAAACACTTGGTCTTCTCTTCCATATCTTTAATTTCACAGAAGGGTAAAAGATAGGTTTCTCCGTAGTTTATAACTAAAGAATCTACAAGTTCATTTTCCTGCTCAGTTAATTTAAACTCTGGAGCTGTTAACTTCAATGTTTCTTCAAGTGACTTTTCCTTTGCATTCATATATCCATCCTTTCAGAACAATTACACCGTACGATATATGCGCGTTATAAAAAAAAATTATATCGTACGGAATTGGAACGAGTTTATAATATCATCCCATTCCGCACAATAATAGTGGCATATTTCATTATATTTTCTCATTTATATCGTACGATATTGTCAATATATAACAATTATGTACTTAATTCTGTCTTTTTGGATTGGATTTACATCTATGTTTTGATTGTTATCACCCTTAAATAAATATGTTCCATCTTCATTAATAGCATAGACTCTATGTATAACTGTTTCTTTTATAATCTCCGTATTTTCTGCATAGAGTTCATAAGCTGCAATGTCTCCTACCTGTATTTCATTCGCATCCACCTGTTTTGCCAGGACAAACTGGTAAGTACTTATACAAGGCTCCATACTGTCAGACATTATAAGAAAAGGTTTATATCCTAGTAATAAAAACTCACCATATGTAACCTTGTAATAAATAACACTTACAAATAGTCCAATGGCAATGAACATCAATAGCTTTTCGATTTTCTTCTTCATATCTGTTATGGAATCGTATAATAATGATCAAAACCACAGGTACTTAAAACAACATTGTTTCTTGGCATTCCTGTACAATGAACCCATAACGCAGATCCATTATCATCATATCCATAGAAGATTCCTATATGTCCTCCTGAACCATTTTTATAAAACACACCAATATCTCCTGCCTGAAGTTCTTTGGCTGATATCGCCTTTAATCCATATCCATTCTGGTCTATGATTCCTTTTGTTGTGCTAGTAGGAAGTAATCCTGATATTGTAGAGTTGTAACAATATTGAACAAAGCCATAACAGTCCACACCTGCTAAAGCCCTTCCTTTTTCATCAGGTGAAACAGTATCTCCAACCTTACCACCTGCAGATGTACTAAAAGGATAAACTCCAAATTCAGTAGCCTTACCTCCCCAGTAATAAGGAACTTTACCTACAAGCGAAATAGCATTGCTAACAATAGCTCTTCTTGTTTCATCCACATCAATATTGGCCAGCATGGCTACTAATTCTTCCGGAGTATAAGTAGCTTCTACAATAAAGCCAAATCCACCCATAGGATCTATTCCATAGGCGTCATACCAATCTGAATCATAAAGACTATTGCACCAGTCTATTTCATCCTGTCCCCAGGAGCTTAGCTTCTCAAAAATAGCTCCTGCCATATAATCGTGGTCAAAAGCATCCTGCATAAAATAAGTATCAAGATGTATTTCAACATCTCTATGACCATAGCAAACATTCACAGTATGACCATCACAGTAATGCTCAACCTCATCATACGTGTACAGCTCTGGCAAATGAGTTTTTGAATTAAGTCTAATACCAGTTCTTTGAACTACTCTACTTTTACATCCTTCTGATGAAGCTGGAGCAACATTGCTATATATATGGCCTCCTTCAGAGGAGATACGATTCATAAAGTCATATGCACTGCTATCGTTACAGCTGTAGCTATATTCTTCACATCCATCTGCGCAGCAATATATATCTGTCTCAACCAAGTTGTCGTCTGTAAGAGTTGGATTTAAGTATTCCCAGTAGTTATCAATTATGTCATCCAGGCTATCGCTTTTCTCCCATTCACCATCTTCACCAACATAAGCAAGGATAATAGCATCCTTTATATTGTTGGTTCCATCTGCCATGAGATTTCCAGCACTGTCTTTATAATAGATTTTATATCCTTTAGTCCATGTAGTATTTCCATCAACATCTGTCTCAGGATGACCATATCTATCAATACTCTGCCCAGCTGCTACTAGAGTAGTTTTAGGTGTTCCCTCCCCTCGCTTTCTAGCTTCAGCTTTTCTCTCATCCAATAATCCCTGTAAATAAACAACCTTGTCATATACTGAGTTATCTTCTGGCCCCAATATAGTTGATGAGGTTAGGTGACTATAGTTCTGCATAGATTGAGTAATAGAAAACATTAATGAGATAAGCATATATGCCGCTATGATTATCATGGATATGGCCAGTAGTATGTATTTCATTTTATGGATTATAGAAAAGAACTTTCCCACTCCATCTCTAAACATTCTTATTGGAGTCATTCCATAATTAGCAACTGTCAAACTTGTTTTTCCTACGATTTTGGCTCCTATTCCTACCTTTTTGGCAGCAATTGAAGCACTTTTAGCTGCTTTGGATTGAGCAAGTTTTTTGGCAGTTACTGCAGCTTTCTTTTGTGCTTCTTTGATAGCTTTAACACTTTGCTTATGCTGGAATTTAGCCTTAACTATCTTCTTGGCTGACTTCACCGTATACTTTGCTTTCTCCTTAGCTACCTTTTTTGCAGTTGTGCTAACTGATAATGCTTTATTTACAAGTGCTGTCTTTCCTTTACTAAGTGCAATGCAAAAGCTTCTTCTATAGAGAAGATTATATTTAACACATAATCGATCTAAAGCATTTCCCATTTTTAAGGTAACCTTCATTCCTACTCTCACAGGTAATGCCACAATTCCACACCTATGCTGGCCAATTAAAACTCTATAACCTATATATGTTATCTGACCTGTTTTAATAAGCTTTTCTGCGCCAAGCTTTGCATTATCATCAGCTTCTCTAGTTCTCCTGTTGAACTTGTATAGGGCAAATCTCAAATCTCTATTAACTAGATGTGATGCTAATTTATTTCTTCTTCTAAAGTTATTGAGCCTATCTTGCATCCTGATAGCATGCTTACCTATTTCAGTCACGCCATTCTTTTCAGCTTTCTTCAAGAACTTCTTTATAGTTCTCGAAGATTTCTTGTTCCAGTCAGATACATTTCTAATAGCATCATCCTTTGAATGCATGGTATAAAGCTTTAGAAGTTTCACAGATTCCTTCTTGTTAATAAAGAAGAAATCTGCGGAGTTGATATGCTTCTCGTGCTTTGTTCCTTTTACATAGGTCTTTAACTCATCCCTATATAGAAACATTCCCTGATAGAATTCATTATTTTTAGAAATGATATTCCTGTCCTTACGAGAAAAGCCCAAATCCTTTAACTTCCCTTTTAATTCCTTATTGCTCATTGAAGTCAAGCTTTCTATTGTCAGGCTTCTCTCTTTTATAGCTTTATCAAGTTTTACTGCAGCCTTGCCCTGGTCATTCAAATGGTGCCGATAGTCACTAGCTGCAGCTTTTGATGCGCATACTGTAACAGCTTCTTTTAAAGGAATTGCTAATTTCCTTATTTCTGCAGAACCTCTTGAAAAGTTCGAATCTGATTGTTGTACAGATGCATCATATGCCTGCTTTAAGGTGTGCTCATATCTATCTAGATGGATACCATTGAAAGCATCTACGAATTTATGAATGCTCTGGCTTTCAGAAGCTACATTATCGTTTTGCAATTGAGCGTTAATTTGCATATCTTCCATGGCTAACTAAATATGCTAAAGAAAGGATCATCATTATTTTCAAAATGATCATTGAAGGCTATATTTAATGATGGACTTACTATAATGCCTTCCTTTGGCTCCCTATCTGTTATGTATGGAACAAGAATTTTTGGTATGTTTAATTTTTCAATAAAGTACTTTCTTTCTATTGGTCCCAATGATAAAATTTTGTGCAGTTGGATTCTCTTAAGGAAATATTCCAATTCAATTACCGCATCATCATCGGTAACAATCTTCACAGGATCCTCTAAGACCATTGTTACAGGTACTTTCAGGCGTCTACAACGATCTAATATAGATATCAAATAATCTGATGTAGTTTCTGATTTCAAGAATTCATCCACGCCATCGAGATAAACGCATACATTCTTGCAGTTTTTCTTCAATTTTATTGATTGACTCCACAAATAATCGATTGTTGTCAAATATTCAGCAAAGTCAGCCGTTTCAATGATGTTGACTCGCGAGTCATCCAAATTTGGAATAGTTGAATCTACAATATATCCACCTATTGCTCGCCTAAATAGCTCACATCTCTTTGGATTTAGGTCTAAATAATCTAAAGCCATATTGAAGTCATGTAATTCATTAATCAGGCCAACATCTGTTTCTACTTTCTCGTAATACTCCTTAAGTTCTTCTTTCATGAGTCTGCGATTATAGAAACCATCCTTTGCAGTAACAAAAGCTTCTAAGAATATAGCCCTCGCTTTCTTAACATCAGTATCCAATCCATAGTCTTCATCTTTAGAAAACAAATCTGGCGAAACACCTCTAAACAATTTGCAGTCGAATATTTCAGTGAATCGTTTATATTTTTCAGCCTTTGTTGTCACAATTACTACAGATGCATCCGACGACATCAAAGAATTTACCACGTCTCTTTTTAATGCATATGTCTTAACCTGCTCAGAGCCACCTGTAATTAAGCCTATCTGATACTTATTTCTATCAATGAATATCATATTATCGTTGATTGCATTTAATCCTTCTAACATTGGCTTGTTAGTCCTAGTACTGTTTATGTTAACAGGAAGAATCTTGCTCATTCGAGATATATTAAAGACTCTGGATACATCAATTTTCGTTTCCGCTAATGGCAGAACTGACTGGAAAGCCTTATCTTGCATATAATCACAGGTTTTAATCTGACATGAATACTTTGAGGCAGATAACTTTAACATTTTTGTATCTCTTTCAAGTTCCTCAATCGACTCTGCATATAAACCTAGGATGAATGAAGCCTGAATAACCGGCTCTTCCTTTGATGCACTGTCCCTTAATATCTCTATAGCGCTTCTGGTAAAACTATCATTTTCACATTCATCCCTGATAGTTTCTACCTTTGATACTCTCTTAAGCTTTCTATCTTCAATAGTTCTTCTAACTGGAATTTCTAATACATCAGTATTATTTTTGATAGCTCTTTTGGCTCCACTATATCCAATCATTGAATCTAAAGGCTGGTAGCCAACCGATAATATGCTGTTATTGCTTACAGACAATAAGTCATGCAGGATAGTATCCGTATTTTCACCTGGTATATTGTTAATGAAAAACATCCTTACGTAGTATTTCTCTAATCCAAGTAAATCACGTCTTTTCTTTTCATACTTTGATGATGCAATCATTTCTTTCGTAGAGCTTTTCTTAATCAGTGATTTATCAAAACTTCTCTCTATTCCTGGATTATAGATTTCATACATAAGCTCTAATCGCTCAAGCAAATTCATCTCATAGACTTTAAACCCAGGTAAACACTCTACTTTTGACAATAATTTTGGAAATAATTCTTCAAATACTTGATTTGCAGTATCACTATTATCCGCATAAACCTTTACTGTCAGAATTACATCAGTCTTATAATTGTTATGTCCAACGTCTATATTTTTTGCCAATACGTTGTTATACTTTGAAATCACTTCATTTATTATTTGATCTTGATTCTTTTCAAGCTGAATCCTTTTTAGATATTCATTTTTTTCTATTGCTGCATTTCTAATAACGAATTGAGATGTTGTATTTTTTAATTCCACAAATAACTGAGAAAACGCTAAATATATAAGCTCCAGATCAACATTAGAATCTGTCTTCTTTTCATTCTCTATTCTGTAAGACTTGCTATATGTTCCTTCTGAGCTACTAATTATTCCACTGTCCTCGTAGCATTTTTCATATGGAATCATGCTTATATCTACTTTTTTTTGTTTCATCTTTTCACCTAATAAATTGGAGGCGCCAATAAATTAAGCTTTTTCGCAAAAATCTATTCTATCTACAATAAATGAAATCTCGTATTTCTTTTCTCCGTCCTTTTCATAGGTGTTATTTCTAACTCCGCCTGATACTAGGACAAGCTTTCCCTTACCTTCTGAAAGGTACTCATCAACAACCTTCTTTGTATTTCCAAAGCATGTCATATTAAAAAAATCTGTTTCTACTTCAACATCACCTCTTTTATCCTGCTTTACAGCCAGAGGAAATCTTGTATACTTTTCTGCTATCACTGGATCACCAGCAAGGCGACCTAAAAATCTAAACTCGTTTAACATTTGTTACCTCACTTTCTCTCTGCGCCTCCACATATAAAAGGGACCAAAATTGGAGAAATGGTACACTTGCATAAAAAAAAGCTCCAGCAAAATGCTGAAGCCTTGTAAAATCATTGTTTTAATGACCTATTAATTTTTTTTCTAACTCATCCATGTCATAATCACGTTGAGAGAAGTTATTGAAATTATTCTTTTTCTTTTTATCGTTTGATGAAATCTTAGCGGTTGCACCCTTCTCTATCATTCTGCATATGTAACCAATCTTGTCATCTACAGGGTCAAGCGATTTGTTTTCTATGCGCTGCTTAAAAACTGAGACAACCTGCATCATATAAGCTGAATCCTTATTAAATTTCTTAGCACATGCTGCTATTCGCTGAATTTCTTCTTCACTAAATTCAAGTTTTGATATTGCAAGAAGCATTCGAAGCTCTATGACACTACTATCTTCTCCCCGTGCCTGGTTATCGTCAAGCATCTCAACTGCAGTGCTTTCGATGTAAGACTTATTTGTTATTCTAAATATAAATCCTACGTATTTTCCAGATTCTTTTTTTGCCTCATAATCAAAAGTAAAATCGCATAGTTCAATAGAGTTAATACTTGCTTTTGCTGGAATTAAAGCGCGTCTCTCAATGTCTGTCTTAGTATAAGACTGTGGCATCGAGAATTGATGCTTTAGTTCTTCAATTGATATCTCAAACACGCCAGGTGTCGCTGTTGGATACTCCTTGTAATTTTTCATATTTTCAAGATACCAATAAAGAGCTATTGTATATTTACCCTGAAGCTGTGTAGTTACTTCCATTGAGCCAAATGCTCCATGTATTATTCCAGAGCAAAGAGCTAAATCCTTGAAAAAGTCAGAAGGTTTAAACTCAATATATGCTACATCATTATTTTTACCCTTCTTATGGTAGCGAAGAATGTCAAACCATGGAACAACAATATCATCCTGACCATCTGGTCCTAGTTCATCAAACACTAAATGTCTCTCAGTCAGCTTTGCTGTTCCTTTTCTAAAAACGTCATATAGTGTGTTTTCTACTTTATATTTTGAAAACTTTATGAAACTACTTGGTTCAATTCTATATGTCTTATTCTCTGGGAATGTACTAATAGTACCCAATATTGCATCAAATACTACATTTTCTTCAGCCGAAAACTCCATTTTACAATGCATAATAAGCGCGTCGGTTCTGTAAGCAATACCAACTCCACCTTTTTTTAACGGATGCTTATTATCCTGTAATGCAAGAAGTTTTAATAATGTTTCATGCGAATTTTCATCAAAAGTTTCTACAAGATTATCTATAGAAATTGCTTCTTTAATAAAAGTCTTTATCTTATTCTCATCTTCAGATGTTACAGCTAATCCAGTTTCACTATCGATTACATCAGGGCTAACATCATCTCTATCGATTAATCGTCCCTTGTTTGTATGAGTATATTGATGATCTACCTGTCCTAATTTTGAGCCGATTGGATATTCATCTTCATCGTAAAACCTATTAGTTTTAGGGTTCACATCTCGATATATTCCGTTTTCATCTTGTCTTACATATGCCATTAGTATTATCGCTCCCTCCAATTTTAGACACGACAAATAAATGTCTTGTCTAAATGATTATACATAAACGATATATATCTTGCAAGATGCTATATATTCATTTATTAAACTCGTCAATTTGTCAAAAATAGACAATTAATATTTTTGTCTTAACAAGCGGTTGTTTAACTAGGAACCCTGATTTTTCGTCCATTAAACATTTAGAAAAGCCTTTATTTTTAATGATTTTATTATACTCGTCAATTTGTCGGTTTTTATACGCCTTTTATGATAATCTAGACAAATCAACGTCTTGTCTTTCGACTCGTTAATCTGTCGTTTTTAAATATCATACCCTCAAAAACGTTGATTTTACGTTGTTTTATGTATTTAAATTAGACAAAACGTTTTTCTGTCGTATTCACTCGTCAATCTGTCGCACCATCTCGTTTATCTGTCTTTTCTTTACGTAGGGTTGTCTTAAGAAAACGTCAATTTGTCGTACTACACTCGTTATTTTGTCTTTCAAAAATCCTCGCAATCCTTATAAAATTAGGCTTTCTTCATGTCTTGCTATACAATCTATACAGTATTTTATACTGTTATATACTCTTTCCGACAGAGCACAAAAAAAAGGACCTAGTCTAAATTTAAACTAGATCCCTTGATTTTAATTCCATCCTGGAGTTGTTAATCGTTCTTTTCTAACTAGGTAAGCAACATAAGGAGCTACTCCACTAAATGAATGCATTGCAGCTTGTCTGATAAGATTTTGCTTAGTTTCTTCTGTTACTGGAAGATTACCAGGTTTTGATGATTCCATGAACTTTATTTCTTTGTGAAGGTCATCTGTTCTGTCTATCTTTTCTTTCTGATCTTTCTCTACCAGCATATCCAAATACTGCCATTTAGCTTTTCCTTTAAGTGTAGCCTGTGCATTAAAGAATTCTTGATCAAGTGCTTCAAAGTACTTTACAGTTATATTTATTGTGCCTTCGTTTTTACTAACTTTCTTTTCTGTTTTTGTATCGCTTGATGTTTTCTTCTTTGTTGCCTCTTTTTTTGTGGATTCTGATTTTGTTGAAGTTTCCTTTTTTTCTGTTTTAACTACTGGAGCTGGCTTTTCCGCTTTAGTTTCAGGCTTTTCTAACATAGTTGATTCATCACTCAACACTGTTTTAGTAGGAGGCAAGGCTTCTCTTTTTGGTAAAGTTCTTGTTGAATTTTGTGCTCTTTTTAATAAATCTGCTTTACTCACGTATTATTCCTCCTTAGTTAATCTCTAATATATAATCAGCCAGATCATAATATGCTCTGGATACATTTGAGCTCTTGTGTGCCATTGTATTTGGAACTTTAAAAGTTTGAGCTTCTGCGATTGCTATTGCATCAGGTATTGTGAAGACTCGTGGTTCAACTGACCTGTTTTCCTTGTAAATAGCGGCCTCATCTTCCATATCGCTGATGGCTAAATCAGAAAGTGAAACTTTCTTTACACGGCTTACGATGAATCCATAAACGTCACCAGTAACTAACTTATTTCTAGATTTTTGTAATTGAGAAATTTCTGCTACAGCGTTTTTTGCTTGCTGTCTGTCATTTTCTGCCATTAATGTTGTGATAAAGAAATAGTCTGATGCTATATATGACATTTTCTGAAGGAGGTCCTTTTGAGGGCCATGGTCGATGAAAATGTAGTCATATCCGTTTTCTTCAAGCATTTCACAGATGTCTTTTAATAAATATTGGTCATCTTCTTTGTTGAATGTTATTTGAGGATTAGCAAGTCTTTCATCGCCTGAAATTAAATCAAAGCATTCTACGTCTAAAATAGCTTCATCAACTGAACAATCACCTGTTAAAACATCGTAGATTGTCTTTATTCCAAGGCTTTCACGTTCTTCTGGTTCGTAGTAAGCTCCAACGTATTTTGTTAATCCAGTTGTTTGGTCGATATCAATTACTAATACTTTCTTTCCAAGTATCTTTAGAGCAGCAGCTGTCTCAACAGTGTTTGTTGTTTTTGCAGCTCCACCTTTTGAGGTTGTCATACAAATTACTTTCATTTTTATTCTCCGTTTCTACAATTATTATAAACTATCCTATTTATATAAGAAAGAATTATTTTATAAATTATCATTATTATATAGATATTCTTTTTTATATTACCTTTCCTACTTATGTAATTAATATAAATAATCATTTATATATAGAAATGATAAAACATATTTTATATGTAAATAATCATAATTACGTAAAACATCATAAAAATATTTACTATAATAATAATATAAATAAGAAGAATAATCAATAATATATATTTAATAAAGTAAATACATACTATATAAACAATAAATAAAATAATATAAATATAAATATTAAATATATGATAGATAATATAAACATAAAAATAAATACAACTAATATAATCAATGCAAATAATATAATACATATAAATAACAAAATAAAGAGGAATTGTAAAAGAAATATAATAAAGACAAGTTATAAAATATTCATAAATTATATAAAAAACATAAATATTTTATGAAAAACGCGTTTTAAGCCATTTAAGCTCAAAACCCTATAGATGTTCAAATAAACATATAGAAAGCTTTATAGGGGCAATTATGAAGCTTACAGGCCGTTAAAATAACTTTACGCAACCTGTTTATAGAATTCTAATGTTTCAAAAGCAATTTAGAATAGTTTTGAAAGAAATATTTTAAATTTATGATAATATTTTACTAGTTTTGGCATAAAAAATAAAGGCCAGGAGATATAGAGTCTGGCCTCAAAAATTTAAATGTCGATATCCAATTCTTTATCTTTTTTCTTTGAAAGATTAGATTGATTATTTTGCATCTGATTATTTTCAAAAGATATATCTTTCTTTTTCAGCTCAAAATATTCATCCCTAAGTTTAGGAGAACCATAAACATAATTTAAATCATGAGAGAAATATAAAACCTGTTTCAGATGAATTAGATCTTTATATTGTTTATTTAGAGTTGTTTGATTAAGCTTTAAAGAATTTAAATGTTCATCAATATTTTCAAATTGATTGATATAGACATCAACATCATCTGCCGATAGACCAATTTTATGAAGTTTAATAACAGCATTCCTATATGATCTGATAGCAGTTTGTAATTCAGGGTTTAGATTCAAAATGGAATTTGAAAAAGCTTTATCATCATTAATATGTTTAGATTGCAACTCAATAATTCTAGGATCCTTACCTTGTGAGCATGTCCAACTATAAAAGATATTACATTGTTTAGAGGACATATCTTTTGGATGCATAGGTGGGACAATACCTTTTTGTTTGCAGATATCAACACATCTATTTATATCATTGACACTAGGGAAAGTAATGTCTTTAGTATCTTCCAATGTTGGAGCTGGACCTAAGCAGTTTTGAATATTGATTACATCTGCTAATGTAAGTGATTTAAGATTAATCTTTGTAATATCATACCCTGCATCAACAAGTAGCTTCTTACAATCACCTATTTGTCTAGGGTTAGCTGCAAAAGGAAATTTCTTAGATAAAAAATCATATTGATTTTTATAAGCCATTTCATGGTTAAATGAATTTCTGTTGCACAGGATGCCTGGTAGCTCACCACCATATTTGAAATATTTTACAATATTAAAGTAGTCTACAGTAGAAAGGTTCTTATAGCCTATCTGAGCATTAACAATCCTATAATCAGGATGTGCCGCTATTAGAATATGTAGGTCGCGTTTTTGAGTTGAGGTTAATGGAGCTATAGTTGCATTATTTTCAGAAGCCTCTAAAGCACTTATATACGGTAAGTACAATTCATTGAGTAAATTCGATTGACCACCTTGATTTATGAAAGACTGTTTTAATAGTTTAGCAGAAGAAGAGTATTCTGCGATTGTGTGGTAATAGTCTTTGATGGATTCTAAATCCTTAATTTGTTTCTTTATAATGGATATTGAAGTTCCAACAGAATTAAGTTTTTCATCTAATTCTTTAATCGTATCTACAGAATATAAGCCTTTAATGTTTGAGGCCCATGTTAGTTCGGACTTCTTATATTCCAAATTATAAGATTTAAGTTGTGCTATTGAATGAGAATTAGATATATAGTTTGCAACTGCGCAGATAATGTTATAGGTCTCTCTAAGAGTATTCTCTATATTACTAAATTCTCGTCCATCCCAGGAATATCGTGTCTCAAGATAATCAAAATGAATAGAAGAATGATTAAACTGCCTTAAAGTTGAATCAGTAAATTCTCTATACAAGGTTGATTCCTTTATTTTTTTGGTTTTATCCAAGTTAAACCATACTAAATCACCATTGCGTTGTTGTTTAGCTAAGGTATATCCAAATCGCTTTAAGAGCTTTATGTATTCCTCTTTGCTAGAGGAAGAAGCAGAGCATATAAGCATGGATTCATACAAATCAGCTTTCCATGATTTGTTTTTACGTTGTGCTGCCCATTCTCCATATTGGAGGGAATCTTTTGATTTTTCTAATTGCTTTGTTGGAGACTCAAAATCAATCGGGATACCATACTCTTTTTGTAAGTCATCAGAGAACTTTCTAATGTTCATCAAGAATTTCTTCTCAAGGATGATTTTTTTGTCTCCTCCAGGAATATAGGAGTTAATAATTATATGATTATGTATATGAGTTTTATTCATATGGGTATCCACAACACCCATGTAGCCATTTCTTTCAAGTAGTTCTATTCCAATCTTATGTGCAATAATTGGAGATATATTGGTTTCTTTAAAAGATTGGATTAGATGAATAGCAATAACACGAGATTGTTTATTTCCAAGTCCGCGTTTTGAATCGGGATAAAGATCACGGGTATCTTTAAACTCTTTATTTGCTGTTTCAGGAGAACATTTTACTCCAGTTACTAATATAGACTTTTCATCATTAAGCGAATCAACAAAAGAAGTTTTACTTTCATTTTTTGCATAATCAAAAAGATTGGAAAGCGCATCATTACCAAGGAGAGAAGTCTTTTCAATATCTGCTCCATAATCTAAAAGACTTGATAAATGCTCGCCATGAACAGCAATTGTTTTACAAATTGCTGTCATTACTGGTCCTCCACAGTATAAAGTTCATAATCCTTGATTAGAAAATTTGATAGCTTGCGTAATTCCCTAAGTCTTGTTTTTCTAAGACTACGTCTATTATTTTTGAAATACTCAGTTAGATTAACAAGAAACGTATTTGACTTCTCAAGTTCACATATAAAGTTTTCTATGGTAACTGGGTCAATTTCCTTTATACCCTTTAGATTATGTAAATACATATAAATAGAGGTATAAATAGGTTCTATCACCGAGTAAACGAAGTAGTAATCGTCGTCCTCTATTTTTATATCCAATACATTCTCCCCTTGTAGAGCTCTCCTTGCAACGAATCGCGATAATGGTTCTTTGCCAGCCATGTATTCAATTGCTTTCATCTCAGTATCAGTAAAATACGCTTTTACACATTTCTTTCTAGATCCGATTTTATAATCAATTTTATCAGCTGGAATATAAAGAGCAGGAGTGGCAACATCTGATTCTTTCAAAGGCAATAATGATTTTACAAAACCAGTTAAACTCATATCCCTTTTCTTAGCTTCAGATTGTAGAAGTAGTTTTTCTTTTTGAGATAGTGTTATGTATAAATTGTAATTACTCATGTTTTAGTTTACCTTTCTACAATAATTAGTAGTGCGTAGCCTTTGATATCTACAATATCAAGGGTTTGGGCTTGCCCAACATGTTATTAAAACGAAGTTTTAATGGAAAAATGGGACATTTTCCTATGCTTGCAAAAAACAAACGGACCTCATTTTTAGTCGGGATAGCCATATATAAAAGGGACCAAAATCTGAGAAATGGTACACCAAGGCGCAAAATTTTCCATTAGTTGTGATTAATGGAGCGTTAATGGGATTAATGGAAAAAATAAAGATCAAATAAAAATAGGAATTTTCCAATAAAGTGGAATAACGTAACGTTAATTAGAATAATGGAAAAAAGCTCCTGGTTCCCAAAGTGAACCAAGAGCCTATTTAAGACAATCAGAACATAATAGAGCAGTGCCATCCTTGTTTAAGGAGAGCTTGTCTATACTTTCGACTTCTTTATTACATTTAGAACAAACAAGACCATTAGCTTTAATCAGAGCTTTCTTTATATGGTATTCTTCAAAACGCTTATCGCTTAGCTCATTAGCAACATAGAATTCTACAGCATTCTTAATAAAACCATTTACTGAGCTTTTCTCATCTAATGAATCAATAACATCTGTAAGAGTGTTATACCAGTCTCTAGGAACATCAAAAGGAACTCGCTTATATGTTTCTTTATAATAGCGCTCATGCATAGAAGAGAAATATTCCTTGTGGCGCTGGTAGTATTCTGGATCATAAGTACCTTTACCCTGAGTGTATTCTCTTCGATTTACATTTTCTGAATCATATTTTTTTCTAACGACTTCTGTATTTGGATCATAAGTTCCAGTAGAAGTTTCTTTTTTTGCAGCCATAAAAATCGCCTTTCTAAATTTAATTTGATTATTGCAAAAGCCCGAAAAATAAGCAATTCGCAAATTGCACAAATATCGTACGGAAAAAATTTTTTATTTAAGTGTACCATTTCTCAGATTTTGGTCCCTTTTATGGGTAGAGCGGAGGTGAAGATGTACACACAAGAACAAATTCAGGAAGTCGTAAATATCGACTTGTACGACTTCGCATTGAAAAATCTAGATGCTGTTAAAGAAGGTAACTGGGCAAGACTAAGAAGTAATAAATCAGTTTGTTTTAAGCGCGGTTCCAGCAGATATATAGATTTTGCGATGCAAGGAAAAGGTAGTTCAGGTAATCTGATTGATCTTTTGACTACATATTATGGAGAAACATTTAAAAGCGTAATGGAATCACAAATAGGCGCAGATGCCTCCAGTTATAAAAGAAGTGAAATCGACTATGTATCACATTACGAACTACCAATTAAGGCTAAATCATTCAAAGAGACAATGGCATACCTTTGTATCACACGCAGGATACCAGGAGACGTAATAGCTAGGTTAATGAAGAAGGAGCTAATTTACCAATCCTGTATTACCCAAGGAGATAAAAGATTTTGCAATTGTGTTTTTGTTAATGATACGCAGTCTTATTACGAAATTCATGGAACTTTGTCTTTTGGAAAGAGCTTTCACGGTAATGGAAGAAAAGAGTTAGACGAATACTGGAGTTTTATGACAGGTAATGAGATTGCAACAGTATATATATGTGAATCTGCAATCGATGCAATTAGTTTGGCGGTTATTAGGAATATGGATGCAGAGAATGCTCTCTATGTATCAATCGGCGGTGTCGCAAATTATAAAACCATAGAAAGACTAATAGATAAGTATGGAAATAAGTGCGTAATCGCAGTTGATAACGATAAAGCAGGGCAAAGCTGCAGAGATAGATATAACACGTTAAGAAGTATTGTAGCGAAGCACAAGGATTGGAATGAAGACTTGATGAAAGGATAGGTATATGAAAAAGAGTTTTGGAAAGATTTCCTTTGTTGTTATTCTGGTAAACCTTTTGATTTTTAGTGTGTATATCACAAATCAAAACAAGAAAGATGAAAAACAGGTTGTTGATGAAACAGTAGTATATGCAACTGAAACAACTACGGAAGATGAGCCAGAGGTTTCATATTCATTAGTAAGCGATGCTTTAGAGTATGACAATGAGGATGGCTACAAGATTTATCGAGATGAAGATGTTTCAGATGAAGATGTTGAAAAGCTTATCAGTAGACTTATGCGTATTAAAAATGTTGAAGGCGCAGAAAAGTTCAGCAAAGCGGTGAACTGGTACATAACTACAGACGAGACTGTCACATCAATGTTCGCAGTAGATACACCGACAAAGACTTTTATGATCTATGACGGTCCAGAGTATGAAATCTATCTTGAGCAAATATTAATGATAGTTCAGTCAGCAGCTCAAGAGGATTCAGGAGAGGAGAGATAAATGAGACAGAAGTTAATATCGTTGATTTCTTGCGCACTTATAGCTTGTAACATTTTAACGACTATTAGTTATGCAGAAGAAGCAGTAGAACCTCCAGTGGAAATAGTTGAACCAGCAGCTGAAGAATCTGAAGAAATTGAAGAGATAGAGATTTTAAATCCTGAATCTAATGAGACTGTAATTGAGAAAGAAACTGAATCACAGGAAGTCGAAGTAGAGGACGCAGATGTTGCAGTAGGCGAAGAGGAGCAAACTTTAAGCGAAGAAGCTAATACAGATCCGTTAGAAGCAGAGTCTGAAAATGATAACGAAACATTCAAGGTATCATTTATTGATTCTATAGATAATTCTGAATTTGCCTCATACAAAGTTAACGAAGGAGATTCAGTTGAGGAATTGCCTGAGGCACCAATTCATGATGGATACAAGTTCACTGAATACAGTGGAAATTATAGAAATGTAGTTTCTGATGAGGAAGTAATAGCACAGTATGAAAAGATTGAAGTAAGTAATGAGCTTGTCTACAAAGAATTATCTTCAGAGGTAGCAGGCTATACAATTACTATCACTGGAAATATGCCAGAGGATACAGAACTTTTAGTAGAAAAGATTGGTAATTCCAAAGCTGAAAAGACTGTAGAAGATAAATTGGATATTACATTTGCTGCACAAGTATCGTTTGATATCAAGCTAATGTCAGGTGAGGAGCAATATCAGCCTACAGATTTTGATGAGGAAGTATCAGTTTCGATCAAGGGATTAGATGTAGAAGAAGAGCTGGAGGTATATAGAATTACTGACGATGGTACAGTTTCAGATATGTCAGCGAACCAAAATGGAGAAACCGTAATATTTGATACTGATCATTTTACAACATACACAGTAGGTACTACAGAATATAAATCATTATCTAAGGGAACATATCTAGGATTAAGTTATGAGTATTTTGATGAGGATAATGATAATCAACCAGATTTGGTTGTCGTTACTGGAGAACAAACAATCCCTTCGTTTGTAAGATTTGATAGTCCTGAAGAAGAAAAGGCATATAGAGACAAGTATGTAAAAAATGCTGTTTATATTAGTACCGAGGGAGGGAACAATTTAGGCTTTACTGATCAAAATGATACTACAGCAATGCCTCCATGGTTTAGTCATATAACACCAGTTAAGAAAGTGCATTTTAAGGATGTAAAGCTATTAAACGCGTATGATTTATTTGGAAATTGTTTTTCACTAGAGGAAATAATTTTTGAGAATGTTGATACATCTCAATGTATTGATATGGGCCGTATGTTTTGGCAATGTGAAAATTTAACAAAGTTAGAAATAACTAAACCATTGGATACAGCCAAAGTTGTGAGAATGGATGAAATGTTTGCTGGGTGCAAGAAATTAAAAACATTAGATAGAGAAAATAATTTCAATGGACAACGCGGACTTTTTACAGACACTTCGAAAGTAAAAGCATTTGATTGGATGTTTTATCAATGCTATGAGCTCGAATCGATAGATTTGAGTTGTATTGATAGTTCATCAGCAGAGACTATGATGGCAATGTTTTTAGTAAGTCCATATCATCAGTCAAAAATCAAAACAATAAAATTGCCAGCTGATTTAAAACTTGCAAAAGACGTAAGTAAGATGTTTACAAATAGCGTTTTGCTAGAAGGTGGATTTTCAACTACTAATTGGGATACGTCTAGAGTAACTACAATGGATCAAATGTTTTTAAATTGTTTCAAACTTAGCGAATTGGATGTATCAAATTGGGATACTTCTTCTGTTACAAATATCGATCATGCTTTTGATAGATGTGAGAGCTTGCAAGTTTTAGATGTATCAAAATGGGATGTTTCTAAAGTTACAACCATGAAAGATTCCCTTTCATTCTTACTAGGCGTTGAAGAATTAGACGTTTCTAATTGGGATACATCAAGCTGTACAGACATGACTGAACTTTTTTACGGAAATGTAAAAGTAAAGAACCTTGATGTATCAAACTGGGACGTATCAAAGGTTCAAAACATGTATAAGATGTTTTTGGGTTGTAAAAATCTTGGATATCTAGATTTAAGCAAGTGGGATGTATCTAAGGTCGAAGATTTTGGTAGTGGAGCAACATATAGAATATTTCAGGATTGTGACAATCTTACGGTAATCGACATGTTCAGAACGGACGTCATTAAAGAAGAAGTTGGAATACCGGAAATTCCATCCGCACAAACAACATCGAATTTGATGTTGGGTAATTCATTTATGTATATAGATGATAACAAAGATGGAAAAGCCGATAGCGCTTATAAGAAATATAAAGTTTTCAAAAAGGATAGTGTGTCACATAGATATATCTTCGATGACAATCCTGTAGCTGAGAAGAACACGTTAGAGAATTTCAAAAAGAATTATACAATCATAAATCTTGTGGAGCCTTCCGATGATGCAGACGCATTTGAATATTTTGACTCGGAATATGGAAACGTAATATTTCATAATAGATATCTTGTAAAAGATTTTGAAATTATAAAAGAAGAGTGTCTGGATGAAAGTGATTCTTTAAATAAAACAGGGCGTGCATTTGTTTACACCATAAAGATGGATGGTGATGAATTAAAAGTAATAGCTGGTGAATGCTCAAAAAGACCAGGTCCTGATGGAACCTATGGAACTGATGATGACTATAGTTACTGGGGCATAGGCCCTTCAAATAATATAATGTATCAACCATTAAATCCAATTTCACAGCTAAAAAAGGATGAATACTATGAGGACTTTAAAGATTTTGTTATCTATTCTACTGGTGAAAAGATAACTTTATCAAGAAATGAATGGGATTTTAATGTTGATGAAGGCAATGAAATGGCGTATGAAGCGTACACCTTTAGACTTGCTACATTCAAATTGGTGCTCAAGGATGAGGATGGAAAAGTTCTTTATTCCGACCATGTAACTTATGGAGAGCCACTTGCGGATATTCTTAAAGTCTATGGCAAGAAGTGGATTGATGCAGATGGTGATGAGTACACTCCTGGAACAATGCCTATAAGAGGAATGACTCTAACGAGAGTTCATACACACACACCAGCAGCAAGTAAAACTGAAAACAATGTAAAGCCAACACATACAAAGGACGGCCATTATGACTCAGTTGTTTATTGTGAAGAATGTGGCGCTGAGCTAAGCCGAGAAACAATTACGGTAGCTGCCACAAGTCATGTACCAGGTACACCTGTTGAAGAAAACAGAGTGGATGCCACATGTACAGAACCAGGCCATTATGAGTCGGTTGTTTATTGTGTTGATGATGGCGACGAGTTATCAAGAGAAACAATTACTCTTGAACCATTAGGACATATCGCTGATGCCGAAGTAAGAGAAAATATAGTTAATGCGACAGAAGAAGAGGAAGGTTCATATGAAAGCGTCGTATATTGCAAGCATTGCCATGTAGAACTTTCCAGAGAGACTAAGAGCATACCAAAGATAGAGAAAAATAAACCTCAAGACATCGTTAATCCTTCAGGCAATGAGAATCCAGACCCTGGTCAGGAACCAACAAAGCCAGGAATAAGCGAAGACAATAAACCAAGTGACTTAATTATTGATATTGTCATTGACGAAGAAGAGGAGACTCCAATTAATCCTGGTCATGAATTAATTGTTTCATTACCAAATTCAAAGCCTGATGACAATCTAATTGATGATGACTTAGAGCTTAAGACTGTAGATATTGTGGCTATGAGCGATAACAGTCAGCTTAAAAAAGTAGATCTTACGGATGATAAGGCTGACGATACTGCCAAAGAATCATCCTTCGTCGAAAAGGTCATTAAGGCTGTAGTCGTAACTGTATCAGCTGCAGGAACTACCGGTGGTATCTTCTTTGTAATCATATGGTTTAGACGAAGAAAAGTAAGAGGAAAGCTTATTTCAAAGGATGGCATTAACTATTCTAACTGTGTCGTAACTTTAGTGGGAAAGGACAAGCTTCGAACAAGAACAAATAAAAATGGTGAGTTCATTTTTAGAAATCTCAAGAAGGATACATATATCCTGACTGTATTTAACGAAAGTGATGAAATCCTATTTTCTTGTGAGTTACTTACATCTTCAAAGGACATGAAAGATGAAGAGAACATTACTGTTTTAGAGAACAATGTTTTGGCATATCAGTATGGTGTGGCAGGGCAAACCTATATCTTGGATATTTTTGCATAAGTAATGGGCAAGCTTGGCTTGCCCTTATTGGAGATATAAATGATAGAAAAATATAGATACAACGAAGATGGCTCTATTGATATTCGTAGAAGGATTACTACAAAGGTAGGACCATTTCAGACATTTTATGAAATTGGAGAGGCTTACTTTCCATGCATGAGTGCAGATGGAGATAGCTTTTTTACAATAGCTTTATCTACTGGCTTGCTTGGAGGCCATAAGTTTTATACAGGAAATTATCTACAGGGAATCCTGTATGCACTAACTTTTGGCCTACTGGGATTTGGATACATTCTTGATTTAGTAATGATTCTTACTGGTGGGTATAGCTACATGTCAAACAGCATTACCAGAGATGGAGCCACAAAGGTAAGGACATTTTCACAGCCTCTTGAAAATAAAAAGAAGGCACTAATTAGTACCTTAGTGGCAGCTGTCGGCTGCTTTGTAGTAGTTAAGTTTATGTATTGGCCATTGGTTGTGGTAGTAAGTGAACTCCTTTCTAACATAGAGCTTTCGTTGTACTAGAAAGGAATTACTTATGAATACAGTTCAAGATGAATACAACCTTGAGAGGTTTATTGAAATCCTATCAAGAATATTCGCTGTACCTTACCAGGTCATTGAAGCCAATGTAGGCAGATATTATAAGGCCTATAAAGAAGAACGAGGTATCGATGCTTTAAATGACTGGGTTGATAAAGGTGGCGACTTATCACATGTAGAAATCTTTTCTGAGCATATCGATGATTTGGAAGCAGTCTTTAAGATGAACCATGTCCCTTATGTGACTATGAATACCATATTAGGGAATGAATCTCCTATAGCGACACTTGTATTCAGGAATAAAGACAAAGACATAGTTGAAGATATTGTAAAGGGCTATAGATCTTTTCTATCTGAGAATACAAGGGAGCTGGATATTTATAGTTTTAAGGCACTTATGGAAAACTCTGAGATTGCTGCAGCATCAAATCTTACTATTGGTGAAATATATGCCTTTAGAAGAGCTATGCGAGAAGAAGAGTTTATGTTTTGCGTTGGTAAGGATACAAAGAATGAAGGCAGATACCAGATTTTTGCTGACAATAAAGAAGGTTTATCCAGGGTGCTTGCAGGCATTTCCTTTGATTTCAATCTGAATGGTGGAGCATATAGAAACGAGATTGATAAGTACTCTGCTCAGTATAACAAGATTAACTCACTAATGAAGACAAAGAGTTTTTATATTGTTGATGGAGCAGATCCTTGCAATTTCACCCACGTGACAAAAGATAGTTTCTCAACTCATAACCTTGTGATTAACAAAGAAAGGCAGCCTGACGGTGAGATGATTGATGTAGTATCTGACCCAGCTGCCAGAGTCGTGAAACATGCAAAGCCAAAAGATGTTCTAAAAATAGCAATGACCTACAAGAAACCAATGCTTATGGCAGAGGAAGATTTTGACTTGGTAAAAGGCTATTCAAGAAATGGTATGGCAAAGGAAGCTGACTATTTTGCAGTCAACCTTCAAAACTTGATTTACCGCTTTGAAAATCAAAAGCCAAATATCATGAAGTTCCCGCAGAAGAAGTCTCTTATAGAACGAGAGGAGATAGTGGGATTTGTAAACATCCCTCAAAACTATCTTAAGGAGCTTACAGAAAAGTATCCGCAGATATACATGCATTACGATGGTTCCATTGCTCTCAAAAAAGAGGATAAGAAACTTGTAGATGACTTCTTTAGAGAAAAACTAAAGGGCCTTGATAAATTAAAAAGATTATCTTTTGGAATGTACATAAATGGCAGAAGTGGAAAGCATCTCATGGACCTTTCTGGAAAATCAGACAATGTTTACTACATTGTTAAGCCAGATAAGCCAAACATTGTCCTGAGAATCGACAATAAAGCTGCAATGCTTCTTGAAGATGGGGTGGAAATTGCAAAAGTTCGTAATACATCAGATGGCTATGAGAGATTTGTCTCAGATTACATGTGGGAATTAAGTAATCCTATAGGGCTTACTGAACAGGAAATGCTTTCACCTGGAAGAGATCAGATGATTGAGTCCATAGCCATAGGAGATGTAGGAAACCTTGCAGTAGAACACCTCATAGAAAAAGAGGAAAAAGAGCGAGCTGAATTCGTCGACATGATGGCAAGAGGCGAAAAGGGCGTGTCTAAAGAACATGAAAAAGCAAGGGATGATTATTTAAAGATGTCCCTTGTAGCAAAGGTTCTTGATAATCAGATATTTAAGGAGATGCAAAAGAAACATGTTTCAAAAGAGATTGATAACGACATTGATATATAAAGCCACGGGATTTTGGGTGGCAGTACTAGTGTCTTTGCTTTATTTTACGCCATTAACTGCCACAGCAGTGGAATTAGATGAGGGTGATGAGGTGGAGGCTGTAATGAGCTATGACACCTCTAAAACAGATGAGACACCTAACCAGATAGAGGGTGTTTGTCAGATTCCTGAGGGATTCGGTTTAAATGCCTATATTGAGATTGCTGATGCAGAGGGTACTCATTATTACATCTCTGTATCCCAGGAGAATGGATACTCAGATAGAGCCTATGTGAAAAATGGGACCTATTCCTTTGTTTCAGCTGGAGTTTATGGTGATAACACTGGTAAATATGCCTTTGATTTAGTGCAGGGTGAGGATGATTTTACCTTGGATGGAGAGAATAATTCATTTTTTTGCATCAAGGTAAAGATCACAAACTATGACGAGATTAAAGCCCAGATAGAAGAAAACAAAGGTGAAGAGAAGCCAAAGGTTTTGGAGTACGCACCTACAGGCCTAAAAGGGGTAACCATTGATTCTACAGGTGTTCTTTATTATGAAACAAAGGCTACATCTTCGAAGGGCACTATTGAAATATATGGTAACGCTACTAACGACTATAAGGTTTATGTTGAAATCATAGAAAAGGGTGTAGTAGGAGAGGCTAAGTTTAAGCTTTCCTTAGATGGAGGAAAAACTTTTATAGGAGATGACACTACCTCAGAGGAGTTTGATCTAGGGTCTTATGGAATAACAATTGGATTTAAGACTGAAGTAGATACAGATGAGCTGCAGGTAGGAGATACTTTTACAGCAGATGTTCCTGCAACAAATTATGTATCTCAGCTTAATCCTCTTGAAAGTAACGTAGTTGTGGCTGGAGCTTCAAAAGAAGACTATCAGCTAATGATAGATATCTTATCCTCGGAAACTCTTGGAAAGGCGAAGTTTTCAATTTCCACTGACAGTGGAAAAATTATAGATGTGACAGACACCATTCCAGAAGATGGAATATATAAGTATAAGGATTTAATCATATATTTTTATACGTCAGATGTTTTCTCCAAAGGAGATCAATATATGTCCTCTGTGGAAACACATATAGAAAAGTCTTCATATCTAGGAATTATAATCATTATCGCAGTACTTGTAGCTGGTTTTATAGCATTTTTGGTTTTCCTTCTGATGCATGCTGAAAAGAAAACAGACTATGTAATTCAGGTCTGGAATGAAAAGCAGATGAGTGAGGTATATCGATGAAAACCGTAAAACCTCACATATCAGAAAAACAAAGACTATCTAATTTCCTGACAAACTGTGTGGTTGTAACCATATCAAGCATATATTTTGGCTTGCGTCTTGGAAACGTAGCCTATCACATGCCTTTAGAAGAAAGAGACCTATTTAATGTAGTTATCACTTTCTCTGGAGGGGGCTATGCCAAGTGGTATGCCTTGTTTCCATCAAATCTTACTTACTTAGGAATAGGACTTCTTGCAGCCTTTGTTATGTGTGCAATTCTCTTTAATGAATACATGAGAGTAAAAGGTACAGTTGAAGATGCTCACGGAGATTCATACTTTGAAGAGGATTATCATCAGTACAATAAAGAGTTTGTATGTGATCCAGCCTTAATAAAGGCTAAAGGTTTAAAAGATGACATAAGGCCAGTAAAGAAAAGTAATGTCAAATGGCTGCAGCATATATATGTGAGGTTCGCACTACTCAGACGTAAATTTAGAAAATCTGAACCTAAAAAGGCAAACTTTACCAGAAATGATGAAGGTAAGCTTGTGTGTGAGTCTATAAAAGAAGACAAGCATAAGAAGCTAATAGAGTATTGTAAGGACCATGCACAGATTTATACCAATGATATTTATCTGTCACTGAATGGTAACTGGAGTCAGAGAAATACAAATGCAATAGTCTTTGGTGCTTCAGGAACGGGTAAGAGCCGTTATTTCCTAAAGCCAAACATACTCCAGGCTAATACATCCATAGTTATTACGGATCCTTCCTCAGATGTTATGCAGTCTACAGGATATTTCTTGGAAAAGAAGGCAGGATATAAGGTTAAGTGCTTCAACATTGATGACATGACCAAGTCCTTAAGGTTTAATCCCTTGTATTACATAAGAGATACCAAGGATATAGCTATCATTGTTAACTGCTTTCTTGAAAATGTTGATGGAGAAAAGAAAAAGAGTTCATCAGGAGACGGTGATTTCTGGCTAAAGGCTTCTACAGCACTTCTTTGTGCCTGTATTGGTTATACGGTGGAAGTGTGCCCTATAGAAAGCCGAAACTTCTCTAACGTTCTGGATATTATTAGGCTTGATGGACGTTCAGAAAATGATGATAACACCAGTGAAACAGCCTTTGATGAGCTGTTTATAAGACTTGGAGAGGCAAACCCCGCTTCCTATGCATACCAGCAGTATAAGATTTTCAGACAGGCCCCAGCGAAGACAAGATTAAATATCCTGATTTCAACCTCAGTTAACCTGTCCCAGATGGATATTCCAGAGGTAAGAAACCTGACTTATAAGGATGAGATGGAATTAGACCGTCTATCGGAAGAAAAAATGGCCATATTCCTTTGTATTCCGCAGGCGGATACCACATATTCCTGGCTGACTGCCATGTTTTATAGCATTCTCTTCAAGAGGCTTTATGCAAAAGGTGAACAGCGAATGAGGGATGAGGGACTAAATGATCCTCAGCTTAAGGTACCTGTGAGATTCTTTATTGATGAGTGTAGAAATATTGGAAAGATACCAAATCTATCCATATATCTAGCTACTTGTAGAAAGTACAGGATATCCATAGTACCTATATTCCAAAACTACTCTCAGGTAGAAGAGGTTTATGGCGAAAAGGGTGCAAACTCAATCATTTCAAACTGTGATGCCTTCCTGTTTTTAGGTGGATCAGATGAGGCAACCCTAAAGATCATAACAAGCCACCTTGGAAAAGAGACTGTAAAAACACTTTCTATGAATTCAGCTCTTCTTTTCACAAGAGGACAGAATTCTACAAGTAAGCAGCTTTCTGCAAAGGAGTTAATGACCAGAGTTCAGGTAGAGACTATGTCTAATAATGAATGTCTTTTGTTTATCAGGGCTCTTCGTCCTTTCAGGACTAAGAAGTTTGTACTTGAGAACCATAAGAACTATAAGTTTCTAGCTGAAGGAAGCCAAGGTGAGATATACATAAACCAGATTGAATCAAATTATGAGGATGAGGAAATAGAAGGTCTTCGAATCAAGGCAGTAGGAGAGGATGGCTACATTAAACCTGCTGTAGTAGATAGTGCAAGACGAAGAAACCTTATTATTGAAAACCGTAAGAAAGCCAGGATTATCAAAGAAAACATAGATAAGTTAAACATGATTATAGCTACTTCTGACAGTGAAAAAGAGAAGAAGGCAGCAAGAATAACCATATCTATGGAATTAAATAAACTTAAGGCTTTTGCAAGAATAGATAACGAAATAGCATATACCCCTCAGGACTTAGGATTTGCAGACACAATAGAGTTTTCCGATGAGACCAAAACAGAAAGTACTGATATAGGGGATAACTATAAGGTTAAAACATCAGATGAAACCATTGAAAACGTAGTAACAGCAACACCTATAGACTCATTTGCTGATCCAGATGTTTTCTATGATGTGGATTTAATTGAAGATGATTTAGAAGAAAGGTAATTAAAGAAATGTTTCAAAATGTAATTAGTAATGTAAAGAACTTAGTTTTAGAGCAGAAGATTAAGCCTGCAGTAGCAGCTGCTATTTGCTTAACATCAACAATCATGACAACTCTTTCACCAGCAATGTGTGAGATTAACGGAAATTCATCAATGCAGAACTTCTTAAAGCTTCTGTTTTCCCTCTTAATCTTTGTAGGAATTATTTTGATTATTGCTGGTGCAGTATCACTTATCAGAGTAGTTATGTCAGTAGCCTCAGGTGAAACAGCACAGCCAGGTACAATTGGTAGAGGCGCGGGACTTCTAGTAGGTGGAATTGTTCTTTGTGCTTCAAAGGCATTGGTTAAGGCCATTATTGGTCAGGACCCAACAACGATGACATTCATGTAGAATACACAATTTTATACCACGATTTAAAGGCATTCACTGCAGGTGAGTGCCTTTTTTTTACACAATAAACGACCATGTACAACTATGCCGTTTAAATGTGATATTTTACGTAGAAATCGAAAGGAAAGAAGCCATGAAAAAGGGAGAAAGACTTCTAAAAGAGATTGACTATTTCAAATCCTTAAACGTGTCAATCAGCGCTACAGATGTCGGTGAGTTTTTTGGTGTAACCAAGAATACTATTCAGGACGATATAGACAGGCTTAAGTATCATGGCTGTGTTTTCGAAGCCACTGATGGTCGTAGTGGTGGTTATATATTAAAGTCAGCGCCAACAAAGGAGAGGTTGGCTGTTGGAGAAGAAAAAGAACAACTTCTAAAACAAATGATAGAAGAAGCAAAAGGGGAGAAAAAAGAATTACTTCGTCAAATGACGGAAGATTTAGCAATTAAAACATTGGAAAAAGATAAGTAATCTGCCCCGAAGCTAGGGCAGATTTTTTTATGGGGAGGTAAAGGCATATGATCAAATTCGAAAAGGCCAGAGAACTGGCCCAATCCAGAAAGGTATTGCTTGATACCGTAAGTGAGTATGACAATGCTTATGTATTCTCATATTCAAAAGGGTTGAAACTGACAATGAGTGATGAAGTAGTGGTGTTGAAGGATTCAGGTGCAGTTTATTTAAGAAATCAGATTAAAGAGGAACAGCTAGGAAAGCTGATAAATACTGTATCTATATAGGACACATGGTTCATTTAAAGAGGCTCAAAACGAGCCTCTTTTTTTAGACTAAAAAAATATATTGTCCAACTTTCATATTAGGTATACCAAAACTCAAATTTTGGTCCCTTTTATATGCAGGAGGAAAGAAGAATGGAAAATATCATTTTTGGAATTGACCATGGAAATGGAAACATGAAGACGGTCAGAGAAAGCTTCCCTTGTGGATTCAAGATGCAGGAGACAGAACCTTCTCACTTGTTCTCTAAGGACATCATTGAATACCAGGGCAAGTTCTATAGCCTGACTACAAATAAGTTTGCATACCAGACAGATAAGACTGCTGATGATAAAGCACTAATTCTTACCATGTTTGCCATGGCAAAGGAATGGGAAGCCCGCTTGAAGGAAAAAACGCAAGATTATGACTTCAAGAAAAACTTCTCAGGTCTAAATGGAAAAGAAATAGTTTTGGCGCTAGGACTTCCACCAGCTCATTTTGAAAAGCAGCATGTGGCATTTAAGAAGTACTTTGAGGATCACATGAAAAATGGAATTAATTTTAAGTACAACGGTAAGTCAATCATGGCATATCTGAAGGATGTAATTGTGCTTCCTCAGGACTATGCTGGAGCAACCATCATGATGGGAGATGTGATCAAAGAGAACAGCACTGTTTATTGCATCGATATCGGCGATGGAACAGTGGACATGGTAGGTCTTACAGATGGAATGCCAGATAAGGACACAATGCTTAGTAGAGAAATGGGTATGTCAAAGCTTAGAGGTCAGATTATTGATGATGTAATCAATGATTACGGAGTAACACTTGATACAAAAACAGTTGATGGATATCTGAAAGATAAGAGACTGCCACTTCCGGATGATATTAAAGAGCAGGTTGAGAATCGAATAGAGCAGACTACAGCTGAGTTTACTACAGAGCTTATCAATCAGTTGCATACCAAGGTTGCTGACTTTAGAGTCTACCCATCAATCTTCTTAGGTGGTGGCTCAATGGTTCTTAAGGAATACATTGAAAAATCAAAGATGTTTGGAATTACTCATTACATCGACAGCATTTCAGCTAATGCCATTGGTTATGAAAAAATCGCTGAGGCGTTGGTTAAGTAGGTGGCACATGGCAAGGTTTTATTTTGAGGTTGAAGATGAGGAAATAATCAAGTTTGTTAAGGCACTAAAAAGAAAGAGAAGTGCAGTTATAACACAACTTATCTATCAGCTTATGGAAGAAAGTGATGAGTACCTGCCTTCCTGGCTAATAGTGGAAACCGGTTGCACCAGCAAAGTTGGCCAGAAGAAGGATATAAAGCCAATAACTCAAAGAGTAGTGCCTCAGGAAAAGAAGGAGGAAGAGCCGAAGACAGACAATGCATCCTTAGCGCTTGCAGGTCTATCGGGCTTTGGATTTTAAATGATAAGAATTAGTAAATATAAAATACTGGCATTTACATTTTTTGCCATGACTGCCTTCTTAGTGGTTTCTATTGCTTTTGCTATTCCTGATCCATTTACAGAAAAGCACATCATGAGTGGTCTTATCAGTGACTGGATTGATGACATGTTTAAAGGTCAGACAGTAGGAGATATTAAAAATCTTCTCTACATAGACTTTGACACTATTAAAAATGGGTCAGTCACCATAGCAGCTAATGTTGGAAAGACTGGAAACGCCAGTGGAGGGATGACAATAAACATGGCAGTTATCCCAAAGCTTTATAAGATATTTCAAAACTTAGGGATCATGGTAATGATTATGTACTTTGGGGCCGGCCTACTTGAGGAGCTTTCCTTTAATCAGATGTACATAGAAAAGATGATAAAGAAGTTTGTATTTCTTGTTATAGGAGTAGTTCTTATAAGCCAGGCAATGGAGCTTGTGTATGGAATAGCTAACATTGGCTCAGCCATAGTCCTTAAAGCTTATAACGTGGCTACATCCACAGGCTACAACACTCCAGCTTTAGATGATGTAAAAGCAGAGATATGGTCAGACATCTATACAGTAAATCCTGATGCCAGTGCCATAAAGCGCTTACTTCAAAATATGGCAGACCTTGGAGTACAGGTAGGGTATGTAACCCAGATGTTTATTCCATGGGTTATCAATAAGCTTTGCTGGGTGCTTTTGCAGGTAGTGTGTTGGTCAAGATTTATAGAGCTAACCCTTATGGCAGTGGTAAGTCCTATAGCTTTGTCTGATATAGCAAAGGGTGATGCCAATACATCAAATACAGCTCGTGCCATAAAAAATGTCATAGCACTTTCCATGTCAGGCTCAATTATCTTACTTGCAGTAATCATTGGTTCAAGCATTCAGGCGTCAATCTTTGCAGAGGCTGTAACAGCAAACAACTTTGGTTCCCTTTGTTGGGAGCAGGTAATTGTAGGAATAGTTCAGGTAGGTGTCTGCTTTAGAGCTAATGACATAACTAAGACTGCATTAGGTATAGCCTAAGAAACTAAGTTAAGGAGGATCAGATGTTAAGTGTAGATATTGAAAAGGAAATAAAGCAGGAAAACAAGATTCTTTTAGGCTTAAGCATGAGAAAGTTCATATGTGTTCTAATAAGTCTTCTTATGGCTATATTGTTTGCACTGCTGTTTTCAATGAACTTTTATGTAAGCATTATTCCTTCAATGGTGGTTGGCGCCATAGCTTTTGCCTTTGGCTGGATCAAGTTTGATGGAGTACCAATGGAAGAGTTTTTGTTTAAAAAGATAAACGAGGCCTTTTATGGAACCAAGAAAAGAACCTATAGGACAAAGAATGCTTATGTAACACTTCTAAATAAGGAGTATGCAAGAAGAAAGCAGATTGATTTAGCAAATAAGCAGGTAAGAAAAAGCCTTAAGAAGCAGAAGAAATCAAAGGTTAAAGAGAATTACATAAGATGAATATAAATATATCAACAACACAAAAGACAATCAGAATAAGTGGTGTCTATGAAAAATACGGTCTTATTGAAACCTCAAAGGGCCGCTTTGTAAAGATATACAGGCTTGGAGATAATAACTATCTTACAGCCATGGAAGAAGAGCAGGCCCAAATTTACGAGGGATACAGAAAGGTTCTTAATTCCTTCGGTTCTAATGTAGATTTTGCCATCACAATATTTAACAGAGCTATCAATGAAAACGAAGTATCTGAGGATGTGCTAATAAAAGAGGCTGGAGATGAATGGGACTATCTGAGAAAGCAGATGAATACCATTATCCTAGACCGAATCAAAGAAGGTAAAAACGGCATTGTAAAAGCTAAGTACCTATCTGTTTCAGTAGAATCAAAGACTCCAAAGAAGGCTTTTGATGAGTTTTCAAGAATAAGCAACGATTTAAATAAGTCATTTGAAAAGATCGGCTCATTTGCAATCCCCCTGACACTTCCTGAGGAAATAGAAATTCTCTATGACATCTTTAATGATGATGACACATTTTTGGTTCAAACCCATAGAACAGTAGATGATAAGGGCCAGCTTAAGGAAGAAAAGAGCTTCGACTTTGAAAACATGCGCTCCCAGGGTCTTACCATAAATGACCTTCTTGCGCCATCATCTTTTACCTTTGAGCCAAGGTATATGACCATGGGCAATAAGTTTGCAAGAACATTAAGGGTGACACAGCTTCCAAGCAGGCTTTCAGATGAATTCCTTACAAACGTTACAGATATGAATTTCAGTCTGCTTACAACAATAAACATTCATCCAATCTCTGCAAAGCAGGCAGACGCTCTGGTAGCAAAGAACCTATCTTTCATCAGAGATGAAAAGAAAAGAGCTCTTCAGGCAGGACAAAAGGCTGGTATCTATGATGATTCCTATGTGGATCCAAAGATTTTAGATAGAGAAGCGGAGGCTCTTGCACTAAGGGATGCCATGCATACAAGGGATGAGCACCTGTTTGAAACCAGTATTACAGTAACAATCTTTGCTGAAAATAAAGAACAGCTTGATGAATACACAGAGACAATTATTACTGAATATAAAAAGGCTGCAGCAACAATCAACGTAATGATTAATCAGCAGGAAGAGGGCTTTAATTCAACGCTTCCTCTTTGCAACAGCCAGATTAGAGACAGAAGAACACTAACTACAAGTTCTGCGGCTATATTTATTCCGTTTTCAACATTGGAATTAAACGATAAGTCGGGAATTAACTACAGTTGCAACCTGATTTCAAAGAATTTAATTGTCTATGACCGCATGAGTTCAAACAACTTTAACGGGTTTGTACTTGGTAGCCCAGGTTCTGGTAAGTCATTTATCAGTAAGGTGGAGATGCTTTCAGTATTTCTTAAGACCAATGCTGACATCATAGTTATAGATCCTGAGGATGAGTATACGGCCCTTGCAACCATGTTAGGTGGAGAAGTAATCAAAATCATGCCTGATGGAAAGAGTCACATAAATCCTCTTGAGATTGTAAATAGCTATGAGCTTGAGGATGAAACAAATCCAGTTAACGCAAAGGCCGACTTCGTTCTTAAGGTAATGGAGTGTATCTTATCATCTCCATTTGGTATTGATTCAATTCAGCAGACAATCATTGATGAGTGTGTTCAGGAGTTGTTTGAGCCATTTGTAGTAAACGGAAGACTAATGGACATTCCTGAAGATGAGATGCCAACCCTTACAGACCTGCAGTTTTTATTGGCTAAAAGAAGAGAGCCAGAGGCAAGAAGCCTTGCCATGGCACTAAAGCTTTATACAGGAAAGGGATCGCTTAACACCTTTGGTTTTAAGACCAACGTAAAAACAAGAAGTCGTTTTGTTGTATATCAAATCAGGGATATAGGTGACAGACTTAAGTCTCTTGCTATGCTTACAATCTTAGATCACATCTGGAACAGAATTGTAACCAACAGAAAGGTAGGAAAGAATACCTGGTTCTTTGTAGATGAAATATATCTGCTGTTTCAGAATGAGTATTCAGCTACATTTCTAAATACTCTTTTCAGACGAGCCAGAAAGTACGGAGGAGTTCCAACAGGTATTACTCAAAACGTATCCAGTCTGCTTGAAAGCCCAACAGCAAGAGATATGCTTCAAAACTGTTGTTACCTGGCTATACTTAGCCAGTCAGGACCTGATAGAGAAAGACTCAGGGAGATTTTAAATCTATCTGACACTCAAGTTTCGTATATAACAAATGCTCCAAGAGGACAGGGTCTCTTGTATACAGGATCTAACCTTGTGCCATTTTATTCAAGGTTCCCTAAGGGTAATGATATTTATAAGGCTCTTACATCAGACCTTAAGGAAATCAAGGACTTTGAGGAAATGGAAAAAAGAGAAGAAGTCAGAGCAAAGAAAGAATTAAAAAGACTTATTTAAAGAGGTAGCAAATGGATAAATTTATAGATTATGTAGAGGGGACCAGGCTTTTTACAGAGTTTTTTGCGAACCTGCCAACCCCGCTTAATAACGTATATTTTCTTATCTTAGTTGCAGGAATTGTTGTAGTAATGCTGTTTTCAAATTTTATAGACATGATCTTTGTAAATCTAAGACATAGGAAGATTGTAAAGAAGGCCGCTGAAAAGCCTGTAGAAAACAACCCTGTTAATGAGAATGTTTTGGGCTTTATGGCTGCCATGCAGTATGCCTTCATGTCAAAGCAGAAGCAAAGAGAAGATGTGGTAACTATTGAAGAGCAGCCTACAAACTTTATTGAGCAGAAAGAGTCCTATTTTGAAGCAACTATGAGAGAGCAAAGACAAAAGGATCTAAGAAAGAAACAGCTCTTTGAGCAAAAAGAGGCAGCCCGTATAAAAGCTGAAAAAGCAAAGTATGAGCTTACAAAGGAAGAGGAATTATTGAATGAAAGATAAATCACTGGAAGTGAAAACCAGACAGGTAAAGGAATTGATTGCAGAGCGTATGGTTGGCTCCGTGAGATTTCTGTTTGAATGCTTCCTTGATACTACTGAGGTAGAAGTGTCTGTATCAAGAGAGGGCACTGAGGTAGTAACAGAGGTAGATAAGCAGAAGTATGCCATGGAACCAGCCAATGACCTAAAGGAACTTCTAAAGAAGCATACAACACTTTCTAACATTGAAAAGAAGGAGTATGGAGACAGAGAGGCAATGAAGCTTGTATTTACAGTGCTTTTAAATCTCTACGCAGGTGGCTACATAAAAGATGAGGTATTCCGCCAGCAGGAAATGCTAAATGTAATCAAGAAGAAATTAAAGAATTATCAGGTGGTGGGTAATGCTTACGCAGTTGTCTAAAGCTTTAGAAACCATTGATGAGGCAAACCTTGATAGATATATAAAAATCGTAGTAAATAATCCAAATCTTGGGGCCTTCAATCACGCTTATCTATTTAATCAGGGAAATATCGAAAAGTACGTGCTCTCTGAAAATAGCATTATGGAACTGGGTAAGCGTTCTACTGGAGTAGAAGGGCAAATTTTCCTTCCTGTCTTTAAGGATGAAATGACTTTTGCTAGAGCTAAGGTAAAGGAAGTCAAACCGCCAAAGAAATCGGATGTGGGCATTAATCATCTTACAAGATTTTTTCAGGTGTTTGGTATTACCCCACGACCTACAGAGATTTTGTGGGATGGTAGATTTGGCCACTTTGATAAGGGAAATGGTGAGGCCTATATTGCAAAGAACGTCTATACAAGCCAGTTTAGTGATAAAGGCATGATAAATAGGGCAGTGCTGGAGATACTGGCAGAACTATTTGCTACAGAAGAAGAGGTAGAAAATAGGGATTATAACAGGCTTCTTGTATATATGGTTCTTCTTAATGAGGGATACTATCCATCAAAGCCTGAAATAGATATGGAAAATCTTAAGGTCTTCTTAAATGAAGAGAGATTGATGGACCTTTCTTTGATATTAAAGCGTTGCCACTATCTAGTAGAGGGGGTAGTCCTTGATTTTGAGGAGATAATGCTTCTTAGAGCATTAATGAAGGAAGATAAGAATGAAACCTTAGGTCTTTTGGAAAGAATAGAAGCCACCACTAAGGCCAAAACTATGATTAAAGGCCTAAAATATAAGCTTTTGTCTTCTGATGATGCAGCATATATGGAGCTTTACATGGTAAAGGAAGCTAAGAAACTAAGACTTCATCAGGACTATAAAGGATTATTCGATACAAAGAAATACTTTAAAAACCTGGATAGATAGGCCTTTAAATACACAATAGCAATTCTGTGCGCATAAAAAATATAAATTATATAAAAAACATAAATAAAATATGTATTCATACAAGTGCGACGCTTTTAAATTATAAAGCCAGATATCAGAAAGAAAGGAGCCAAAAGTTTGGATCAAAATGAATTCTTAAATGAAGTCAAAGGCTTAGATGAAGATGGCAAGTCAAAAGCTCAGGTAGTAGTGGGCATCATGGATGTAGTTAAAAATGAAATGATAGATACTGTCACATCCTTCTACGGCATCTTGGATGTTGCCATTGTACCAGACTATAACTCAGCCTTTGAACTGACCTTTAACGATAGTGGAGATTATGAGTTTGTTCAGCTGACAGGACTTTTGGATGAGTATTTTAGTCTTGTATCAAAAGCAAACTCAAAGGCAGAAATTCCACCACTACTTACACTTACAATCATGCCTGCAGGAGATATAGAAAACTATCTTACTGCAGTAGGAGCCATGTATTCCTACAAGGCAAACAGACCTTATGAAATACCAAATGGCATTCACTTTGTGGCACCTACAGAAAATATTGAGTTCTTAGGGCTGGATGAAGATACAGTTAACACTCTTCTTGATGAAATAGACGAGGAAGAGTTTTTTGAAGAAATGGAAAGAGGTAATTAATAATGGAAAACAAATCAACAAATCAGACAATGTCAAAGAAGATGACAGGTATCGTAGCATACTTTTCTTATATAGGATTCATCCTTGCATACTTATGTGGCGATAGAGAAGGAGCAAAGTTTCATTTAAACCAGGCATTAATTATTCATTTGATCTCTTTGGTAGGATTCCTTCCTTATATAAGAATGGTAGCAATGCCACTTGCAACTATCCTTTGGTTTATAGGTTTCATCTACGCAACCCGTGAAGAAGAAACAGAAGTACCAGTAGTAGGCAGTATCAGACTACTCAAATAAGTGACATTAAAAAGACAAGAAATTTATTGACAATTTGTTTGCGTGATAATAAAATTTGAAATTGTCGCGCTATATAGTTTTGTAACGTTTGAAGGAAGATAATTAATGAAAGGAACATTACTCGATAACATAGTAGCAGCCATGGAAAATAATGAGCTGCAGGCATATTATCAGCCACAGTATAACCCAAGAAAAGGTGTAATCGGCGGAGCCGAAGCACTTGTTCGCTGGGTAAAGCCAGATGGCACCATAGTACCACCAGCAGAGTTCATCCCAGAACTTGAAGAAAAAGGCCAGGTAAGTATAGTAGATTGGTATATTACAGAAGAAGCTTGTAAAACAATCAAAGAGCTTGGTGATAAAGCTATAAAGATAAGCGTAAACTTCGGAAGAGAGCACGCTAAGGATGAACACTTTGTAGATAAACTTGATAAGCTGGTAGAAGCATATCATATTGATAAGAGCTTGCTTGGGGTAGAAATTACAGAATCTGATGTAGTAGCTGAAAAAGAAGATGTTATCGCCTGGGTTCAAAGAGTAGAAGCAGCTGGATATACAGTATCCATTGATGACTTCGGCTCAGGTATGTCGTCCCTTTCATTTGTAAAAGATGTTCCTGCAAAAGTATTAAAAATAGATAAGTCCTTCTTGGAGGATAACTGCCAGTCAGAAAAAGGAAGAATCACTCTAGAATCCGTTTTCTATATGGCTCACCGCCTTCGCCTTACAACAGTAGTAGAAGGTGTAGAAACAAAAGAGCAACTTGATTTCATAAACACCTGCGATTGTGATTATATCCAGGGATACCTGTTTTCAAAGCCTGTAACACATGATGAGTTTTTCAACATGTGTACTAATGAAGCTCCAGTTGATGTAGACTTCTTTGATCCATTTGCATCTCAGACAGCGTTCGGTCAGGTAAGAGCACTTATAGATGCAGTCTATAGTAAGTTCCATATGGTAGTCTTTACAAACCTGACAAGAGATAGCTACCATGTGATGAAAAGAGAAACCTTTATGAATACACTTCTTCCTGAAACAGGAAGCTATACAGAAGGCTATAACTATGCAAGAAGTATGTGTAAAGAAGAGGATGTTGATACTTTAGATAAAGCATTTACAAGAGAAAACCTTCTTGAAGCATATGAAAGAGGCGAAAAGTCAGTTGTAAGAATAGTGGGTCAACGTACTGAAGAAGGAGAATATCATAAGGTAGCCTTTGAAGATTACTTCATGAATCATCCAGATAGTAATGATGTGTTTATGGTTTCCTTTATTCACTATGTAGACTATAGTGATGATACTTATGTAGGCGATGTAAGATTTGGATATTGATTAAACCCAAAGGCTAGCCAATAATCAAATCCAACAGTTCCTGGAGGAGGTAAAACAAGAGAAGACCTCCTGCTAGAATGAATTAAGCGATAACTGATATATATAAATATAAGAACAACAGCCCCTGTTATCGGCATCCGATAATAAGCAGGAGGTCTAGGCCTGTCAAGAGACCGTGGAATAAACCAAAGGTTTTATGCCGCGAAAGCTCTTGATGGGCCGTTTTTATATAAAAAAGCTATGACGTGTTTATTTTTAGTGTGTATTGTATCTGAAAGAGGGTTTAAATAAAATATCATATAAGAGTGTTTGAGGTAGTTTACAGATTGAATAGGAGATACTCATATGAGATTGGACGAATTAATAGTAATTCTCAGAAATGCAGATACTTATAGCGATATAGATAATTATGGCAAAGGTCGACATGATTTTAGAACATAGATAGTTTATTTAAGGTGGATAGAAATGAATGATATTTATGAACCAATTAAAACAAAGATAGCTTTTTGGTGTGATTATGATAAGAATGCTCCTAAATCAAAATATGAGGATGATCCGCAAGAACATGATAAGTATAGAAGTGAACATGACTTAGATTGTATTTTAAATGATGGTAACTTATTTGCAGATACAATATTTTCATTATGGCTACCTTTGAGAACAATTCTTGTAAGGATAAATTCTTATACTAAGTTAAATAGAGTGGGCAATATTAATAATAAGATTAGTTTTTTAAATAAATTGATGGAAGTTGATAATTTGAATCAGTATTTACCTCGCGATGATAAGAGAGCAATTCTTTTATCTGAATTATTTGAAATAGGTCAAACTAAAGCAAATACAATGATTCTTCCAAACAGAAAACTACAGGAAAAAGGTGATGAACCAGTATATGACTATATGCCTCATTTTTTGGCTGAATGTTTTCAAAAAGGAAGGTTTAGTTATGCGTTTAAGGATGATGAAGCCTTTAAAAGATGGATAAATGATCAAAAACTTACGATGTTTTTTAAAGACGAAATTATTGATATAAATCATATTAAAGATTTATCTGGGAGTAAGAATGTTAGATGTAACATTCCGCCAGAAGGAAAAGAAACTTTAATGTTAGAAAATTATATACAGATTTTGAAGGAACGGGAAAGGCAAATTGACGTTGGATAAAAGGAGAATTATCCACTCGTAGTAATCTTTGCAGCCATTTACTTTACGGGGTGTGGCTCAGATGGTAGAGCGCTACATTCGGGATGTAGAAGTCGCGCGTTCAAATCGCGTCACTCCGATTATTACAAATCATGAGGGGATACTTATGGATATATCTAATGAAGACTTAGAACGTTGTAAAAAAGTTGTAGGGAATCTCTTTCTTAAAAGAAAAGGGATTGAGTTAACCGACGCACAGTTAACAAGCATTACAAAGGACATCATGATAATATCCGACTCCCATGGGGGAGGTTTGTCGAGCGATATTGTTTTAGGCTTTGCAAAGGGATATATCGACTCAAATCTATACTCCAAACACATTTGAACTCAAATATTGACAATGAGGTAAATCATGGCAGAAATCGATAGATTAAAAGAAATAGTAGAAACACTAAGAGGTGAAAACGGTTGCTCCTGGGATAGGGTACAAACCCATGAAAGCCTAAAGCCAGAATGTATAGAAGAGGCTGCTGAAGTAATTAATGGAATTAATAATTACACCAAGACAGGCGATGCAGAAAATCTAAAAGAGGAACTTGGTGATCTCCTGCTTCAAGTAATGTTCCATTCAGTGATAGCAGAAGAGGAAGGCCTGTTTACATTTGAAGATGTAGCAAAGACTGTATCTGAAAAGATGGTAAGACGACACCCTCATGTTTTTGCTGGAGTAACCTATAACTCAAAGGAAGAACAGCATGCAGCCTGGGAAGAAATAAAGAAGCAAGAAAAGGCAGGCAAGGAATGGTTTGCCGACACACTTCCAGAGGCTTTTGAGGAAGCTAAAGAACTTATCGAAAAAGCCAAAGAGCGAAAGGGATATAAGTAGTAATGGATATTATATTAGTAAATGAAAATGAGCCATATTGGGATAAGCTGATAGCCTTTTCAAGTAAGTGCTCATGGAACCCAGGCAAGAATTTAGCGACAAGAATGGAAAACGGTGACTTTAAAGGTGACGAGCAGATATTTGCAGCGATTGAAAACGATGAGATTGTAGGATTTTGCGTTTTTGAAGAAGATGGATATATCCCACCTGAATACGACTATCATCCATTCATAAATCTAGTATTTGTAGATGAATCCTATAGAGGCAAAAGAGTTTCTGAAAAGCTAATTGAAAAAGCACTAAGTTATGGCAAAGAATTAGGCTTAACTAGGGTTTATCTAAAGAGTGAGCATCGTGGCCTATATGAAAAATATGGATTCAAAAAGATTGCAGATTTTAAACCTATTGTAGGACTTGCAGATCAGATATTTGAAAAGACTTTATAATATATAGAAAGAACTTAGTAATGGAAATAAGAAAAACAGTAGAAGCTGATGTACCTCAGCTCATGAAAATATATGCATATGCCAGAGAGTTTATGGCAAAGACAGGAAATCCTAATCAGTGGGGGCCTAACAACTGGCCACCAGAGGAATTGATTCATAATGACATAAATGAAGACAATAGTTATGTATGTGTTAATGATGCAGGTGATGTAATAGGTACCTTCTATTATATAGAAGGAAAAGATATTGAACCTACATATATAAATATAGAAGATGGATCATGGATTGATGATAGTGTTTATGGAGTTATCCATAGACTTGCATCAGATGGTTCTGAAAAAGGTATTGGAAAGTTTTGTATAGATTGGGCATTTAGCCAGTGCAATCATTTAAGAGTAGACACTCATACTGATAATAAAGTAATGCAGAATCTTCTCGCAAAACTTGGCTTTAAGAAATGCGGAATAATACATGTAATACAGGATAACTATCCAAGATATGCTTATGAAAAACTATAAAAGGCATTTACTATGAATATTAAAAACCGATATATATTATGTACACCATATTAATCAAGAGATAATTGGTTAATTAGAACATACCTAGTCTGCGCTAGGTCAAGAAGGGCAACCATTCAGTAGAGTGGTTGCCTTTTCTTATTTATATATGAAAGTATTCAAAATATAAAGCCTTATAAAAAGACAACATTTCCTTAATTCTAGTGCAAAAAGAAAGTTGAACATACAGTTTGTACAATTCAAACAATTGAGCTCAAAATGGTGAATAGATGTACTTTAAAAAATGGGAGAAAATCCGTTGACTTTAGTAATTCTGGGTGATATTATAATCGAGCGCTGAGGGACAGCAAGTCACACAGCACAAACGAAGATTGATAACTGAACAGTGAAACAAACCTTGAATTAATACATTTTCAAAATGAAACATGTATCCTTGAAATTCATTTAAGTTTCTTAATGAAACGAAACCTTTAATAGTAAACAAGTCAGTTTTGTGCTGACCTGGAATTGAACTCAAGCAACTTGGAGTTGCTTACATATTTAACATGAGAGTTTGATCCTGGCTCAGGATGAACGCTGGCGGCGTGCTTAACACATGCAAGTCGAACGAAAAAAACAAAATTTCTAATATGTTGCATATGTGTCAGTAGCTCAGCTGGATAGAGCAACGGCCTTCTAAGCCGTGGGTCGGGGGTTCGAATCCCTTCTGGCACATTTGAGGTAATTTTTTATGAAAGCGTAGCTTTTATAAAAATTTACTGTGAGCCTGTATCAGCGAAGCTGATCGTTAAATCAGGCGAACTTCCTTGTTTTATTAAACAAGTTTGAATATGGTGGGTGTGGCACAGCTGGTTAGCGCGTCGGATTGTGGTTCCGAAGGTCGAGGGTTCGAACCCCTCTACCCACCCTGTTGCGATAGCAACAAATTGAATAAGGGCAATTAAGTCCTTTGTTGGGCTATCGCCAAGCGGTAAGGCACCAGATTTTGATTCTGGCATTCGCTGGTTCGAATCCAGCTAGCCCAGTTTCTAGTCTATGCCTTTTTCTTTTGGAAATAGTCGCATACCAATTTAATATGGGGTTGTAGCTCAGTTGGTAGAGCACCTGACTTTTAATCAGGTTGTCGGGAGTTCGAGCCTCCTCAGCCTCAGCAAAGGAAAGCACGTAAGCATTGGCTTACGTGCTTTTTATTTTATGAACTATCCGCAAAATCCGGATAGTTCAAAACGTGACAATTTGTCACGAGTTGGTTACAGGTTGTAACCAACTAAGAAATTAAAAACATATACAGCGTAGCATAATTATGCTACAATAAAGACAAATAAGGAGGTGTTTATTATGCCAACAATTATGCCTATTAGAGATTTAAGAAATACAAGTGAAATATCAGAAATTGCACATAGAAAAAAGGAACCTATTTTTATTACTAAAAATGGATATAGTGATCTTGTAGTTATGAGTGCAGAATTATACGAGAAGTTTGCAAGGGAAAATCGTATTGATCAGGCTATTTTTGAGGCAGAGCAGGAGTTTGCTGAAACTGGTAAGACAATAGATGCAAAGGATGCTTTTGCAGAATTGGAGAAAAAGTATTTTGAATAAGTATACTGTAGAATTAATGCCAAGAGCGTATAGGGATATAGAAGAAATATATGCTTATATTGCTTATGAAAAGTTGTCTCCAGAAAATGCAAAAGGACAGATTGATAGAATAAAAGAAGCTATACTAGGGCTCGATACATTGCCTGAATCTCATCAAGATAGAATAACTGGTAGATATGCAGGTAAAGGATATAAACAATTAATTATTGATAACTATATTGCTATATTTAGAATTGATGAAGGTAATGGTAGAGTTTTGGTTGTTACTGTGCAGTATCAGGGAAGAGATATATAGTGATAGTAGGTTTAACTTATAAATGCAGAGGCAACAAATGCCTTTCTTTCAATATTTTTTGAGACCGAGATGAGTTCGAGCCTCCTCAGCCTCAGCAAATGAAAAGCCTTCAGACTTTTGTCTGGAGGCTTTTCGTGTACATATATAGGGGCATGCTTGTGAGTACAATTATATATGTATGAACAGTTGTGAAGGGAATACCTTGACAATATGTTCTATACGACATATCATATTTTTAGGAAGGATCTATATTAATGTACGAGATTGAGCTGTACGATATGGAGGATGGTCGATGCCCTGTCCAAGAATTCTTGGATTCATTGGAACCCAAAATGCATGCAAAAGCACTTAGAACTATTGATTTATTAGAGGCAAATGGTCCACAGCTTAGGGAACCACATTCTGGACCGATAGGAGATGGAATATTTGAGCTTAGGACAAAGCAAGGTTCAAATATTACTAGAGTGTTCTATTTTTTCTTTGTTGGTCAGAAAGCTGTTCTTACAAATGGATTTGTAAAGAAGACTCAAAAGACACCAAAAGCAGAGATTGAACTGGCTAAGAAGTATAAAACTGATTATGAGCGGAGGTATTGTAAATGAGCAGTTATAGAGAATATAAAGAAAAAGCATTAAAAGACCCGGAGATTAAAGCTGAGTATGACTCTCTTGAGGCAGAGTACGATATTATCCAAGCAATGATTGATGCCAGAATTAACCAGCATATGACTCAGAAGGATCTTTCTGCCAAAACAGGTATTACTCAAGCAGATATTAGCAGAATAGAGAATGGGACGCGTAATCCTAGCCTTGCTATGGTAAAAAGGCTTGCAGAAGGGCTTGGGATGCAGCTAAAGCTAGAACTTGTACCACGAACAGCAAAATAATGACTTTTGTTTTGTAAATTGTATTCATCATGTTTTCGTTACTAGTCATTCTTTTTTTCAGCATCTTCTAAAGTAAAGTCTGCAAAGTTACTAGTATCTATAGGTGCAGATAAGTTTAATGATATGTTTTACATGGTTCTTTGCTTTTGTATAGCCTAAGATTTAAAATAATGGATAGGATGATGGAAAGGGAGAAGGGGCATGATTAGTAAGCTTTTAGCGGAAAAGTTTATTGAACAAGTAACAGAATACACTTCATATAATGTAAACATTATGGATGAAGACGGTGTAATAATAGCAAGCAGAAACAGTGAGCGAGTGGGGCAGTATCACGAGATTGCTTACAGAATTGTTCATGGGGAAGAGGACATAGTTGATACTACAACCATTGAGCAGTTTCCAAACGTTCTTCCAGGCATAAACATGGTAATAGAGATGGATGGAAGGCGAGAGGGAGTAGTTGGTCTTACTGGAGAGCCAGAGGAAGCCAGACCTGTAGCAATGATTGTAAAGATGGCAATTCAGTCTATGCTTCGCTATGAAAAGCAGCAAGAAAAAGCCAGACTACGTGAAAATCGAAAAGAACGTTTTATCCATATGTTAACTGAGGTTGAGTATGCCGATTCGCAGGAAATACGTGAGTTGGCTGAGGAACTTGGCTATCCTGAAGAAAGAATTAGAATTCCTATCTTAGCCATTATGGATGGGGTCAATGCATCTGACTTTTTAGTGCATCTTAAAAAGAGTCCTTATCATACTCTAAAAGATGTTTCTTTAGCCCTTGATGAAAAGAGAGTCATCATATTTAAAACTATGCCTGACACAGTTAGCGAATTATTCTCTGATTACAAATACATAGTTGGAGAGTATTTAAGCCCAGTTCTTAGGTGGATGAAAGAAAACGATACTCAGGCGAAGTTCTATATTGGTAGTTTCCAAGATTCTTATGCACGCTATTACTATGCATACAGACATTGTAGATGGTTACAGGAATATATAAAAACAGAGGGAAGCTCCGTTTTCTTTTATGATCATGTGGGGGAATATTTGCATTTTATTACTCCAATGAGAGATATGGCTAACATGTTTTATATATTTGAAAGCAAATTTCCAGAGGGAAAGATTGATGATTTCATAGAGACAGTTGGAGCTTTAATTAGAAACAACTTTAACTTTAATAAAGCAGCCCAGGAATTATTCATACATAAAAATACATTGGTTTATCGATACAATAAGTACAAGGAATTGATGGATATTGATCCGGTGGCTAAAGCTTCAGATAGAAGCTTTTTGGAGAGTTTCTACACCTATTTGTATAGGAAGAGGAACAAATACAATATATAATGTGTTGTGTTCTCAACACAAAAAATTGATATTCTTTTTGTAATGATAGTACATTAAATTCTATATTGCCCTCCCTTATCATAAAAGTATCTTATAAACGCTTTAAGAAGGGAGGGCGGTTCCATGACTGGATTTCCGTTAATTATCATCTTTATTTTGGCAATCGTATTAATGATTGTCATGATCTCAAGATTCAAGATTCACCCATTTATTTCAATTATGTGCATCTCTTTGGTATTAGGTCTATTAGCGGGCATTCCTATTGTTGATGTCACATTAGAGGACGGAACAACAAAGGCTGGTATAGCTACTGTAATTGGTCAGGGCTTCTCTGGCACATTCACATCTATTGGTATTGTTATTATCCTTGGTGCTTTAATTGGTAGCATCTTGGAGAAAACAGGTGCAGCTTTAAAACTTGCTGACATAGTAATTAAGATTGTAGGCAAGAATCATCCTGTACTTGCTATGGAGCTTATGGGTTGGGTTGTTTCAATCCCAGTATTCTGTGATTCAGGATTTGTAATCTTAAACCCTATCCGTAAAGCATTAGTAAAGAGAACAGCTTCATCTTCTGTTGCAATGACAGTTGGTCTTGCAGCTGGTCTATTTACATCTCACGTATTTATACCTCCTACACCAGGTCCAATTGCTGCGGCAAATACTCTTGGAATTGGTGACAATTTACTTCTTGTAATTGGACTTGGTTTAGTATGTTCAATTTGCCCACTTATTGCAGCATATTTCTATGCTACATTTATTGGCAAGAAGGTTAAGGCTGATGATGAATTTGATACAAACGCAGTTAGCAAAACATACGAAGAATTAGTTGCTGAGTATGGTAAGCTTCCAAATGGATTCTCTGCTCTTGCACCTATTATCGTTCCAATTATTCTTATGGCATTATCTTCAATTGTTACAATGGCTAAGGTAACAGGAGCTGGTGCTAGTATCTGCAAGTTTTTAGGAACTCCTATTATCGCTCTTGCAGTAGGTACAATCTTTGCTGTTATTCAGCTTTGCGGAGCTAAAAAGATTGATGAGTTCTATGACATCGTAAACGATACTTTAAAGACAGTTGGTCCTATTCTTTTCATTACAGCTGCAGGTGGTGTACTTGGTAAAGTTATCGCTTCTTCTGATATGGTTAACTACATTTCAGAGCATGCTACAGTACTTTCAGCAATGGGCATATTCTTCCCATTCTTACTTTCAGCTATCTTAAAGAGTGCCCAGGGATCTTCTACAGTAGCACTTACAACAACAGCTGGTATCGTAGCTCCACTTCTTCCAGTGCTTGGCTTTACTACACCAGCACAGATAACACTTGTATGTATGGCAATCGGAGCAGGTGCTATGACAGTATCACATGCAAACGATTCTTATTACTGGGTTGTTACAAACTTTGGTGAGATGACTCCTGAAAGAGGTTACAAGACCTGGACAGTAGCATCACTCGTTATGGGTGTTGCAGCTATAATTGAAATAGCTATACTTAGCCTATTCATACATTAAAAATGTAATCGAGGAAGTTTTATGAATCAGAAATTAAGGAATGATATTGATTATATTGTTGAAAACACAATAAAAGAAGTTCTGCCTGATGAGGCGGTTACTAGAGCCCTTAACAATTTCTCTTATGGAAAAGGCAAAGTGATTCTAGTAGCCGCTGGAAAGGCGGCTTGGCAAATGGCCGCAGCAGCAAAAAAGGTTCTTAAAAGATTAGATGGCGGCATTGTAATAACAAAATATGATCATGTTAAAAGCAATATTGAGGGGATACAATGCTTTGAAGCAGGACATCCAGTACCTGATCAAAATAGCTTTGATGCGACAAAAAAAGCTATTGAATTAGTGGAAGGCCTATCAGAAGATGACACAGTTATTTTTTTACTTTCCGGTGGTGGAAGTGCCCTGTTTGAATTGCCATTAATTTCTGGTGAAGAACTACAAGACATTACAAAACAGTTACTTGCTAGTGGTGCTGATATAGTAGAGATAAATACTATTCGCAAGCGTCTTAGTAAAGTAAAAGGCGGTAGATTTGCTCTAGCTTGTGCTCCAGCCAAAGTATTTAGTATTGTGCTTAGCGACATAGTTGGTGATCCACTTGATATGATAGCAAGTGGTCCAGCATATCCTGATTTTTCTACATGTGATGAAGCAAAAGAAATAGTTCGTAAATACAATATTAAGCTTTCTAAGGAAGCTGAAGAGCTATTGAATAAAGAAACTCCTAAAGAATTAAATAATGTAGAAACTCACATAACGGGATCAGTTAGAGAACTTTGCAGAGCTGCTGCTAGTAACAGTGGAAAGTTAGGTTATAAGCCTATTATTTTGACCGATGAGCTTTGCTGCGAGGCGAGAGATGCAGGAAGTTTTCTTGCTAGCATCGCAAAGACAAAAGCAAAAGACAATGAAAGACTTGCCATTATTGCTGGTGGAGAGACAGTGGTTCATCTTACTGGTACAGGTATAGGTGGAAGAAATCAGGAACTTGCACTCAGCGCGGCTATAGGAATAGCTGGAAATAGGGGCATTGCAGTAGCATCAGTTGGTAGTGATGGAACAGATGGCCCAACAGATGCCGCTGGAGGATATGTTGATAACGAGACTTATCAAGAATTACTATCTAAAGGAATCAACATACATGATGTTCTTAAAGATAACGATGCATACAATGCATTAAAAGCAGTTGATGGTCTGATAATAACTGGTGCAACAGGAACGAACGTGAATGATGTTGCTATAGCATTGATTGATATTTAATGAATAGTATATGACATAGTGCATTATTTAGGTCTTACAAACAATTAAATATTGTCCAATAAAATAGATATAACAATTAGACTGGCTTCGGCTGGTCTTTTTGTGTTATGAAAAAGTTTTACTGACATTTAAAAAAAATAGCCCGTATAATGAATTATGATTCAAATGAAGGAGGAAACCATTTATGAAATTTGCTATGTTGTGTTGGACCTTTGGGTTCTTTGGGGAATTTCTATATCTGTTATAGGAGTTGTATTAACAAAGCAAAAAAGGAGATTTATAGATGGAATTTAAGACAGTTATAGAATCAAGAGAGTCTGTTCGTAAGTACAGTAATCAGAAACCAAATGAAGAACAGGTTAAGTATATTTTAGAAGCGGGACGTATGGCGCCAACTGCTTTCAATAAACAGCCACAACGCATATATATATTAAAAAGTGAAGAAGCACTTCAAAAAATGGATAGTGTTCATCCTTGCCGTTATGGAGCACCTATGGTTATATTGGTATGTGCTGACAAGGATGCTGCTAGTAATTTTCAGGGTGGAAATAGTTATTTAATGGATGGAACAATTGTTGCAACACATATGATGCTTGCTGCTACTGATATTGGATTAGATACTTGTTGGGCTGGAGTCAATGATGTTGAGCAAACACAAAAAGTCTTTAATTTGCAGGAAAATATCTATCCTATCTGTTTTTTGGATTTAGGATATCGCTCTGATGATTTTAAAAGTCTTTTAGGCAATAAGAAAAGAAATTCCTTAGATTCAATGATTAATTTTTTATAGGTACGGAATAATATGTAATCAATTCAATCATATAACTTAAGTATATAACTTTGTCCAATAACTTACCCTTCTGCGATATACTAAGCTTAGTTTAGTTCGTATATACGGAGGGGTTATCTTATGCCAAAGGGGTCTAATCAAAAACTAAAGTTAAGTTATCAAAGAACAGCTTAAGGGCTATAAGTAAGACGGGAGAAATGGCTATGCAACAATTGCGCTGTAAAAAATGTGGGTGTGAGTTTTCTGGTCCTCTTGCCAGCAATGCTATGTATCTATGTCCTAAGTGCAAAGAATATGTTAATTGCTTGTGTGAATATGGATTTGGTCCGATTGTTCCATGCAGTATTTTTCTAGGTGAGGAAGAAATAGCAAGAATCGAAGAAAGAGAACGTATTAAATATCAGTTAAAGTCAGCTACATTAGGGTTAGATGCTGCTCTTAGTAAGGGGTACAAGAATTTAGAGGTGTACTATGAAGCTTTGGATATTGTGACTGAAGCTTTAAGAGAAGGATGATTATTTTTAGAGGGGTTTATTATGGATAGGGAATTTCTTGAGGAAAGACAATTTACAAAATTATTAGCTGGAAAGACATATAAGATTTTCTTTGAAGGAAAAGACTGTGTCATTGCTGAAACAGAGCTTGGGGATGTTGTCATAGCTTTTAGTGAATATGAGTACTACGCTATGTCTAATGATGAGATAGAGCAGAAAATCTATGATGGTATTAAAAGTAGAGAAAAGTAAGTATGATTGATCCAACAGTTGTTGTGTATATTGATGGGCAAGTGTCTATCCGTGAATCTGGGTATTTTAGTTTAGATGAAATCTTTGCAAAGTTAGAACGGTTGATTGAGCTAATGTCGTAGGATTGAGAGGTGGAATATGGGATTATTTAATCTTTTCAAGCATGTAGATATTAATGCTGAAGTAGAAGCTATGAAGTCTGTAGAAAACGCAGTGCTCCTTGATGTGCGCACAGAAGAAGAGTATTCGGGTGGACACATTCCAGGAAGTAAAAATGTGCCAGTTGAGAATATAGAAAAGGTAGTGGATGTCATTAATGACAAAGACACGCCTGTTTATGTATATTGTCTTCGTGGATCTAGAAGTGCTTCTGCGGTGAAAGCTATGGAAAAGATGGGATATACAAATGCTAAAAGTATAGGTGGAATAGCCGCATATAAAGGAAATACTGCAATAGGAACGACTAAGTAGAGGTCTTTTTCTTTTTATCTCACTACTTGATTTTTTCCATGGTTCTTTCCGTAGTATAGCTTTTCATCTGCTTCGCTAATCCAGGTCTCATTTCCCTGGGCGTCGTTAGTTGTACAAGCAGCCATACCTATGGTTATTGTTACCTTTAAAGGAAATCCGTTGAATTTAAAGTCATAGGCTTCAACCTCTTTTCGCCTCTCATCAAAATAGGCATATGCATCATCTTCACTATCAAATTTTGCAAGTACCACAAACTCTTCGCCACCCCAGCGGCAGCAATTATCAATTTCGCTTTTTAAGACCATGTCACCTAGCGTAGATAATACGTAGTCACCACAATTGTGACCATAGGTATCGTTTATGCTTTTAAAATTATCAATATCAAATATAGCACACCAATATCCTTCTAATCCTTCTTCTTCCTTTATTTCTTTAACTTTGTCAGCAAAGTAATATCTGTTTGGAAGGCCTGTCAAGTGGTCATGAGATAATTGAAACTCTAGTTTTTTTTCTGAAGAATTAACAATCAGGATAAATATCTGCACTACAATCAGGGTTATAGAAACAACCACTATACCTAGAATAATATTTAGGAAAAAGTTTATATTTTTTGGCAGAGAATATGGTGCGCCATTAAAATAAACAATAATATATGAACTAAGATAAAGAGCCAGTCCTAAAAATCCAAATGGCATCATTGGAATAACGTTCTTTATCTTTAAGTTTCGTCCAACATACTCAGAATAAAGAACAACTACATTCATTCCAAGCATAGTGTATTGGAAGCCGCTATCCCATCCAGTATAAATTACAGCAAAAAACATATGGATAATAACTTCAAGATATATCCCCACTGTAAATAATCTAAGCCATCCAAAGTGACAGCCAAATATTAAAAAGAAATAAAACAATACGCTGATAACATTTATTTTTGCCATTGGTGGAATGGAATACTTAATAAAAATAAATAGGAAAATAGTATGGATAACCATGAAATTGAAAGAAAAAATGCTTCCCATGATTTTAGCGTTTCTTAAATTCATTACCATTGCGGTACTCCTCCATATGTCATATATATGAGAATATTGTATTTACAATACTTTTTACTTACATCATGCAACAATCCAAAATAAAAGTATCATACAATTGTTAAAAAACAGCGTAGGGAATATGTATTTATTGCCCTCTGTGGCATATCTTTTTTGACCCTACGGGCGAAAGCTTTATTTTGATTTTCCAACCGTAGTGAAATGCCCACTACTGCATTAGTGTATACCTATCTGGAATATAAATCGCTAGAGCATCTCGCTATCTATCTAGATAATATACATTGCTACACTCATGAGGCCTAGTTTATACACACAGGGGTCAAAAACTACGGGTGAAATCAGGATTTTGCAAATCTGGCGGTAGGATTTCAAAAATAGTCCCAGTGTAGGAACAAAAAAATATAAAGATACAACTCAATCTGAACTAATTGAGTCGAGAATTCTGCAATTAAAACTCAATTCAAAAATATTGGATATAAGAATTCAATTATCACAGCATACGACTAGCCAATCCGCTAACACAACTATATTTTACACAATAATCTGTGTGTTTTTTGTGTAGTTAAAGACTATTGATTTTACATATGTTACAATGAAGCTACAGTTGGGGAGTATCTTGTAAAAGGAGGCTAGGTATGAAATTTTATGTATGTGAGGTTTGCGGCAATTTTGTTGGTATGATTAAGGAGTCCGGTGCTCCAATGTCATGTTGTGGTCAGAAGATGAAGGAACTTGTTCCTGGTACTTCTGATGGTGCAGTTGAAAAGCATGTTCCTGTATGTAAGGTAGAGGGAAATGTGGTGACTGTAGAGGTTGGTTCTGTAGAGCATCCAATGGCTCCAGAGCACTACATTGGATGGATTGCCATCGAAACAAAGAAGGGGGCACAGAGAAAGGTTCTTGAGCCAGGTGAGAAGCCATGTGCTCAGTTCGTCCTTACAGATGATGATTCGTTAGTTGCAGCATATGCATATTGCAACTTACATGGTTTATGGAAATCATAATATAAAGCAAAGAGCTTTGGAGAAAATCCAAAGCTCTTTTTTTATTAAAACAATCCATCAACTATTTTCATTATTCTGTGAAGGTTTTGAATATCTGTATCCACATTGCCTGTTTCAAGGGAATGGTTTGCATCTGGGATGACGGCATATGTGATGGAAAGCTCATCACAAAGCTGAACACACATATCAGTATCGCAAAGAGGATCCTCACTTCCGTGGAAGACAAAGCCTTCACAGGCATTGATGTAAGCAAAAGTCATTTCGATTGGTGTGAAGACTATGCTTTCTGCGTCGATGCCGTAGTCAAAGGCGTATTTGGCAGCGATAGCTGTACCGATGCTTTTTCCAATAAAGACAACATTATCATAGGAAGAAAAGTCTACATCCTTTAATTGCTCCACAACCTGCATCATAGCTTCATTGATTGCAGCTTCAGCCTGTGCAGCATGTGTCTTGATAGAATCTATATCCTTTGAAAAAGTGTATTTAACTTCTTTTATTTCATAGCCATGATTCTTGGCAAGCTTCTTTGAGTAGTATAAAAGTGGTTTATCTGAGTGGTAACCAACTCCTGGAAATATAACAGCTAATTTCTTTTCCATAGCGTTCCTTTCATTAATAAGAAAAATTCTACGAATCTATTATAGCAATCAAAAGTCCTTAGAAAAACCTAAAAAACACAAAACTTGTACCGATTTGTTCACATTACAATCATGTTGCACACACTTGACGGGATTAATATACCGCTAAATGATACAGAAGTAGCAACAGATAGGAGTGAATTATGGAAAAGAGGTATAGGCATGAATGGAAACACGCTATAACCTACGCCGACTTGCTAACAATAAGGCAAAGGATGTCAGCTATAGCGATACCTGATCCACATACAATCGACGGAAAATATCTTATAAGAAGTCTTTATTTCGACAATCTGAATGACAAAGCACTTCGTGAAAAAGTGGATGGGGTAAACATGCGAGAGAAATTTCGCATAAGATATTACAACTTCGATACTAGAATTATCCACCTTGAAAAGAAAAGTAAATTCAATGGTCTTGGAACAAAATACCATGCTCCATTAACAGCGGAAGAGGCACAGAAGATAGTGGATGGAGACATTGATTGGATGATTGATTCCCCACATTCCCTTATTCAGGAACTGTATTGCAAGATGCGATATCAGGGAATGAGACCAATGACCATAGTTGATTACACCAGAGAGCCATTTATATATGGGCCTGGAAATGTAAGAGTTACGTTGGATTACGACATCAGAACAGGGATGAATAGAACGGATTTCTTAAATCCGGAATGTGTAACAATTCCAGCGGGTGACGCTCCAATCATATTGGAGGTTAAATGGGATGCATATCTGCCAGAAATAATAAGAGATGCTGTACAAATCCCAGGAACAAGAGTGCAGGCGTTTTCAAAGTATGCACAGTGTAGGATTTATGGTTAAGGATAGAAGGAGTGAAGATTATGACATTTAGCGATATTTTTAAATCAAGCTTTTTAAGCAATGTAACAAGCGTAACAGTTTTAGATATGGTAATTGCCATGGCATTATCATTTGCTATTGGTTTATTTATTTTCTTTATTTACAAGAAGACATATGCAGGAGTAATGTATTCAGCAAATTTTGGTGTGACATTAGTGGCTCTTACAATGATTGCAACCTTCGTTATTTTGGCGGTAACCAGTAACGTAGTTCTTTCATTAGGTATGGTCGGTGCCTTATCAATTGTTCGTTTTAGAACAGCCATCAAGGAGCCTCTTGATATTGCTTTTCTATTCTGGGCAATTGCAGCAGGTATTGTGCTTGCGGCAGGAATGATTCCACTTGCAGTATTTGGTAGTGTGATTATCGGTGTAATGATTACCGTATTTGCGAATCGTAAATCAAATGTTAATCCATATATCGTAGTTCTTCGTTGTGAGGATTCTCTTACAGAGAAGGAAGCAATGCAGTATTTAAATGAGAAGACAACTAAGTGTGCAGTTAAGAGCAAGACTGCTAGAAAGGGCGAGATTGAATTAAATCTTGAAATCAGACTTAAGGAAGATAACACAGATTTCATTAACGAGTTATCAGATATGGAAGGTGTAGAAAGTGCAGTACTTGTAAGCTATAACGGTGATTACATGGGATAAGGAGGACAGATTATGTCAACTAATAAAAAAATTGACATCATCTGCGTAGTGGTCTTGATACTGGCTATCATCCTTACAGTGTTGTTTATGAATGGCGAGAAGCTTGGACTTACAGTGGTGGTTGATGAGGATGCTGAAACAACCACCACATCGTCATATTTTACAACCAATGACATGGATGGGGACTGGGACACCTCCGAGGCGACAATTATTACATTAGAAGGAGATGACATAACTGTTTCGGGGTCAGGAGCTTATGTAAATGATGGTAGTGTGTATATTACACAGTCGGGTTATTACTTAGTAAGCGGAGAGCTTACAGATGGAAGTATTGTTGTAGCTGCTGAAGATTACTCAAAGGTATGGATCATGCTTGATGGGGTAGATATTTACTGCGAAGATGATGCAGGAATTATCGTAGAGCAGGCAGATAAGGTATTTTTAACTTTGGCAGAAGGCTCTGAAAACAAAATTGAGACAGGCGACGAGTATTCCGAAGAAGCAGTTGAAGATGATAGAGATGGAGCGATTTTCTCCCACGATGATTTGACTATAAATGGAAGTGGCAGCTTGACTGTTACAACCGGCTATTCACATGGCATTGTTTCAAAGGATGATTTGATTATCACTGGTGGAACAATCACCGTGACAGCTCCAGGCGATGGCTTGAAAGCAAATGATGCTCTGAATATAACAGATGCAGATATTACTATTGATGTTGAAGATGACGGCATCACTTGCGATACCAGTGTATACATTGGCGGTGGCACGATTCTTATAAGCAATTCTTACGAAGGAATTGAAGCAGTCATTATTGAAATAGAAGATGGAGATATCACAATCTATTCAACAGATGATGGCATAAATGCTAATGGAGGATCGGCAGAAGATGAAGAAACATACATTAGCATAAGTGGCGGCACTCTTAGAATTTTTAATGAAGGTGGTAACGACGCAGATGGCATTGATTCTAACGGTGATATTCGTATATCAGGTGGTACGATCTTTATAAGTTTAACTGATGGCGGATCTAACAACGCAATTGATTATGCAAGTGAAAATGGTGGTGTTGCAGTAATCACAGGAGGAACAATTATTGCTGCTGGAAGTAGTGGTATGGCAGAATCCTTTGATAGTACATCCACACAGGCATCTATACTTTACACAACTAGCGCTTCCATGGAAGCAGGAACTACAGTTTCGGTTGTAGATGAAGATGGAAACGAAATCCTTTCATGGGAGGTACCATACAGCTTTTCTTCAATTAATATAAGTAGCCCTGATTTAGTAATTGGTGAAACATATACAATTACTGCTGGCGATGAATCCGAGACAGTTACACTCGAAGACGTGGTAACTACTGTAGGAGAGACCACAGCAGGTGGCATGGGCCAGATGGGCGGCATGGGCCAGATGGATGGTGAGAACCAAATGGGCCCAATGGGTGGCGCTGGAAAAGGAAATCGTGTACAATACCCCTAACATTTAAGTGAATGATTAGGAGACATAATTAAAATGAAAGAAAACATAGTTCTAATTGGTATGCCAGGTGTTGGCAAAAGTACTTTAGGTGTTGTATTGGCAAAGGAACTGGGATTTGAATTCGTAGATGCGGATTTACTTATCCAGAAGCGTGAAAAGCGTTTGCTTAAGGAGATTATTGCTGAGGAAGGCGTGGATGGTTTCCTTAAAATAGAAAACGATGTGAATGCCAGCATTTCATCCACAAAAACAGTTATTGCAACTGGTGGTAGTGTTATCTATGGTGCGGAGGCTATGGAGCACCTAAAGGAAATTGGAACTATTGTTTATCTTAAGCTTGATTATGAAACACTTGATAGCAGACTTGGCAGCCTAAAGGGCCGCGGGGTTGTGCTAAAAGATGGTCAGAATCTTAAGTCTCTTTACGACGAAAGAATTCCCCTTTATGAAAAATATGCAGATGTTACCGTAGATGAGGCTGGCCTCGGCCTCGAGGAAACGCTAGATGCGGTTATGAAAAAAGTTTCGGAAACCTAGGTTTCCGAAACTTTTTTGTAGCCAGTTTTTACAAGCCACTTCTGGTCGATGATTTTGACTTCGTCTCCGAATGCGATGTGGAGACGTACAGATGATGGCTGCTTTTCAATTTCTTTGACTGTTCCCTCTCCAAATTTTGGATGAGTAACAACATCGCCTACTTCATATCGTATTTTCGAATTTTCCATATTTTTGTAAGCGCGCTGTGTGCGATAAGTATCAAGCATCTGAACCTGCTTGTGATCTACTGTAGGGCGCTGTAAAACTGAATCATAGTCTACCTTTTTAAGGCTCTGGCCTTCTACGTAGTAGTCTGCAGGGATGGCGCCGATAAGGCTGCAGCAGTATTTCCATGCACTGCCGTGAACTCCTGGCTGCCATGTGTATTCGCTTGGGATGCTGATGTGACGTGTCATGTAGTGTGCATATTCATGCTTATATAAATTGATTCGATCGGACTTTGAAAGCTGCTCATTTAAGCAAAAGCCGATGAAAAATAGTGAAAACTGGAATTGTTCTTCATCATCATATGAAGGTGGAAGATAAGAACCAAGGGCCTTTTCATCCATTCCAAATGTGATTGGAACTTCTGCACCGTGAAGCCCCAGCTTGTGATCTAAAACTGAGTACAATGCAGTGATTTCTGCACGAAGAACAGGTTCTTCATCGTGCAACATTTTAAACATTTCTTTCTTTGTCATTATGTCTCCTTAAAACTCGATATAACTTATACAGAAGGATAGTATAGCAACTGAAATTGAAATTTACAATTATCAAAAATGATAAATTTGTTAATTATCCAATATTAATTTGACTTTAAAAATGCACGATATTACTATAAGGATATAAAGGGAATTATGCACATATTTTTGTGTTAGGAGATTATATATGAGAAGAGCAATCAAGGTATCAAAGAAAATATTGGCATTTTCACTGGCCGTATTTATGGGGGTGGCAGTACTTGGACTGTCACTACAGGCAGATGCTGCTAAAAAGAAATCCTCAGGAACTTATGCAGAAGGTGATGATATTGCTTTTGGAACATTGGATGGAAATATTATCAACTGGACGATTCTTACCTATGATGATACTACAAAGGTTGCCCTTCTTGTTTCAAGAAAAACCTTACATTCATATTCAGTACTTGCATACAGAGATTCAATCAATCAGATGTATTTAAATAGTAATTCGTCTGCTGGCTATGTTAAATGGGAGGACAACTATTGGAGAGGCTGGCTCAATCAGATTTTCTATAATCAGTGCTTTACAGATGCGGAAAGAGCCACAATCCAGAAGACATCTCTTACTGAGGAAGCAGCCCAGACAAGTCTTATGAATTTCTATCATGACACTACTTTGGATGCTTATTACCTTGCAGGAAATGTAAAGAACTCTCTTAATATGAATATTTACAACAATCAGAGTACAACTTCTGATTATATTTTCTTCCTTTCAACTGATGAGTACACAGAGTACAAGGATACTATGAAATATGAGACCAGCAATACATGGCCTCTTAGAACAAACGCTTATGATGATCCGGCTCAGGGATTGTTTGTAAATGATACAAAGAAGCTCATCGAAAGAAAGTACTATTATCTTGGCGATGGAATTAGACCAGCTATGTATGTAAAGCTGGGCAAGACTGATGAGGAGAAGGCTGCTGAATCAGGTACAGATACATCTTCAACAGACACCATCACTACATCAGATACTACAAGTAGCTCTTCAAGCAGTTCAACTAGCAGTTCTACAAGTACAGCAAGCACTGCAAGTACAGCTAGCACCACAACAACAGCTGCTACAACTACATCAACAAGCAGCACATCTACAGCAAAGGCTACTTCTTCAAAGAAATATGCTAATAATGGTACTAATATAGGAAATATTACACTTCCAGATGATGCTTCCTATTCTATGACCAATGGCAGTACTGCACAGGTAGCAATTAATCTTGATTACTTAAACAGTACTGATAAGCAATACAATGTGACATACAAATCCTCAGATGCCAGTGTGTTCACTGTTGATTCCAATGGGTTGATTACATCAGTTGGCAAAGGAACAGGCACATTGACTGTAAGAATGAAGAAATCAAATGGCAAGACTTATACTATGACATGCCGTATTGATGTGACCTAGGAGTAGAGGCGTGACTCAGGAAAGATTCCTTAAAAGAAAAATAATAATAAACGATGTAACAGAATTACAGCCTGACTATGAGCCTGGCACTTTGGTGCTGACTGATAGCCAGGCTGTTGTTGATGAGTGCACAAGCAAGCATATACCGGTGGCGGCCTACGAAAAGGAAGGCGCTCAGCCTATTAACTGCTCCCAGGTACTTATTGATGTAGATGAAATAGAAGATGATGATTTTGAAAACATCTACAGAAGATGCGCTGGTATACCATGGGATATCGCATATACGGAGCGGTGTTTTATAAGAGAATTTGGGATGGCTGATTTGGATGCACTATTTGAATTGTATTCCGAACCACATATGACAGATTATATGGAACCGCTTTTTGAGTATGAGGAAGAAAAGCAGTATGAGGAAAACTATATAGAATATATTTACAAGCTGTATGGTTTTGGAATGTGGTTGATTTTCGATAGATTCACGGGTAAATTAATAGGTAGAGCAGGTTTAGAAGTGCGGGAAACCTGCGATAGAGAAAACCAGGCGGAAATGGGCTTTGCTATTGCATCCAGCAGATGGAAGCAGGGACTGGCCTATGAGGTTTGCTCAAAGATAATGGAACTGGCGAAGGATGAGTATGGGCTCACAAGCTTGATTGCTAGATGTGATCCGGAAAATTTAGCCAGCAGACATTTATTAGAAAAACTCGGTTTTGTTATTGCGGGATACGAAACTGATGGAGATTGTAGGTATTTTAGGGAGATGATTTAGTAATGGATTTAAAGAACTATCAGCATGAAGTAGTAGTGACTGATGAGGGGCTTCCATTCAAGCTTTTTGCTTTTGAAGGCCAGAATGGAAATTATGTAAGGGAAAAACACTGGCACCGTTCAATCGAGATTTTCGCTGTTTGGGAGGGCAGATTGGAATTTACTCTCCAGGAAAAGCGCTTTCCTCTTAACGGTGGCGAGTTTGTTATAGTTAATAGCAACGAGGTTCATAGTATAGCAGCTCCAGATGTTAATAAAACTGTGGTATTACAGATTCCACAGGATACATTTGCGGAGTATTTTACAGATGAGCAGTTTATCTGGTTTTCACATGGAGACAGAGAAACAGATCATCGTGTGTTTACACTTTTGCAGGAGATGTATCTTATTTATACAAATGGAGAGGAAGCAAACAAGCTTCAGGTTCTTAGCTTATATTATGAGCTTCTTTATATTTTGGTTACAAAATATCGAAAGTTTAATGTTAACGAAGAGATACTTAAGAACAGTAAGCAATTGAAAAAGCTTTCTAATATCACGAGATACATGAAGGACCATTATGCTGAAAGCATTTCTTTGGAATCCATGGCGGAGCAGTTTAATTATTCTCCATCATATCTTTCCAGAATGTTCCAGAAGCATGCAGGCATCAATTTTAAGGATTATCTGCTTGGCATTCGTTTGGAGCATGCAGTCCGGGAATTGGAAGAGACAAATGGCCAGATTGTAGATATTGCTCTGGGAAATGGATTCCCAAATTCAAAGGCATTTTCAAATGCATTCAGAGATAAATACGGTGTACTCCCAAGCGAGTACAGAAGGAGTAATGAATAATAATGGCAAAGAAAGTATATGCAGTCAGAGTAGGTAGAAAACCTGGAATTTATCACACATGGGATGAGGCTAAGGCGCAAGTTGATGGCTTCAAGGGACCTGTGTTTAAGGGCTTTACATCTATGGCAGAGGCAGAGGCTTTTATGAAAGGAGGCTCTGTAAGTAGCGGAGCTGCTAAATCTGCAACTGTTAAAAATGATATTGTGACTGCAGCTGATGCTTTCCAGAATCTTCAAAAGGTAACTGTAGAGGATGGAGGCAAATACAACATTCTTGATTCCCAAATTAAGGAGCAGTGCATTGACAAGGTGGCACTAATTACAAAAGCCTTCAAGAATGCATTTGCATCGCCAGTTTTTATTGATGACATTAGCGCAAACGAGGATGTAAAGACTTTGATGTCCCGCTATGGCTGTGATTTTAACAGTGTTTCATCGGATGTAAATATTGCCTTCGTTGATGGTGGTGGCGATAAAGTGGGCGCCAATTTCGAAAGCACTAGAATTCTCTTTGGCGTAGTTTTCTATAATGCTGAGGAATCTAAATTCAGCTTATACAGATATGCTCTTGAAAGAGGTACAGATTTTGATTGGCTGTTTAGAGCATCTAATGTGGCGGGAGAGGAGCTTGCTGCCTTGTTTGCTATGTACATAGCAGCTCGTCTGGGATTGAAACAAATCCACATTTATCAGGATAACAATCTTCCAGCTAAATATTTCTCCGGAGCTTTCAAGAAAATCCATAAGATGGATGATTATATGCTTCAGATATTTATAAATGCCAGTCTTCAATACTTGAAGCAGGGCATGGAAATCAACTTCCTTTATGTGCCATCAGAGCATGCAGCCTATAAAGATAAGTCTAAGGCAACTAAAGGAAAAGCCGTATATGAATCTCAGAATATACCAAAAGTATCCTTAGAAATGGCAGAATTCCTAAATGGAGTTTCTGATAGATTGGCGGATTACAAGAATTAATGGTATTTATATAATACTTTTAAAGTTGGGTATTGATATTTATTCTTATATGGTATATTATAATTTCATCAAACAGATTTGAAGGACGATTTCAAATCTAAAATAAAAGAAAAGAGGGAAAATGATATGTTTTGTAGTTCATGCGGTACACAGTTAGAAGAGGGTACACTATTTTGTCCAAATTGCGGTAATCCTGTAGCACAGGCAAATGATACAGCTCAGGCACAGGCTAACAGCGCAGCACAGGCTAGTGCGCCAGTTAATCCAGCGCCACAGTTTGATGGTTCAACACAGTATTACACACCACAGCCAGTTCTTGGTTTGAAATGGGCAAACTTCCTTGGATATTTTGCTTTGTGGGCAGGCGCACTTGGTAACTTAGTTGTAGGTATTCAGTATATTACTGGTTTGATTTATGGCGGAGATGCAGATTTAATATATGATTACTTTTCAGGTTTACAAATTATAGATATAATATACGGAATTTGTGTGATAGCGACAGTTGCGTTAAGCGTAATGACAGCGTTATCTATTATCAAGCGCAAGAAGCAGGCTGGTATGCTTGTTTGTCTTAATTACATAGTACAAGCTGCTGTAGTATTTGTTCATACAATTGCAGAAGCAATTATTATCCACTCATTTGGCGGAGTATCTACAGCGATTACTGCCATTATTGTTTCTATCGTTATGATTTTTGTAAACCGTGTATACTTCAACAACAGACGCGATGTTTTTGTCAACTAAATAAAAGTCAAAAAATTGACATCACATAGTAAAGATTTAAAAGTCTCCAAAATGTTTTGTTTGATATCATTTGATTATCGAAAACGTTTTGGGGGCTTTATTTTTATGTAAAAGGAGCCGTGTTATTAAAGGAGGGTAATTACAATGAACAACATGCCAAATGTAAAAATTGGTGTAGTAGCAGTTTCTCGTGACTGCTTCCCAGAAAGCTTATCAGTAAACAGAAGAAAGGCACTTATTGAAGCTTATACAAAGAAGTACGGTGCAGAGCACATCTATGAGTGCCCAGTTTGTATAGTAGAGAGCGAAATCCACATGGTACAGGCTCTCGAGGATATTAAGAAAGCAGGATGTAACGCACTTTGCGTATATCTTGGAAACTTCGGTCCAGAAATTTCAGAGACACTTCTTGCTAAGCACTTCGATGGACCTAAGATGTTCTGTGCAGCAGCTGAAGAGTCAGGCAACAGCCTTCTTGATGGTAGAGGCGATGCTTACTGCGGTATGCTCAACGCTAGCTACAACTTACAGCTTCGTAACATCAAGGCTTATATCCCAGAGTATCCAGTAGGTGATGCTGAGGATTGCGCTGATATGATTCATGAGTTCGAGCCAATCGCCCGCGCTGTAATCGCACTTTCAGATCTTAAGATTATCAGCTTTGGACCACGTCCACTTAACTTCCTTGCTTGTAATGCACCAATCAAGCAGCTTTACAACCTTGGTGTTGAAATCGAGGAGAACTCAGAGCTTGATCTTTTCGAAGCATTCAATAAGCATGAAGGTGACAGCCGTATTCCAGAGGTTGTTGCAGATATGGAAAAAGAACTTGGCGCTGGAAACAAGAAGCCAGAGGTTCTTGCAAAGCTTGCTCAGTACGAGCTTACACTTAAGGATTGGGTAAGAGATCACAAGGGATATCGTAAATACGTAGCAATCGCTGGCAAGTGCTGGCCTGCATTCCAGACACAGTTTGGTTTCGTTCCTTGCTATGTAAACTCAAGATTAACAGGCGAAGGCATTCCTGTATCTTGCGAGGTTGATATCTATGGATGTCTTTCAGAGTTCATCGGTACAGTTGTTTCAGAAGACATTGTTACACTTCTTGATATCAACAACTCAGTACCAAAGGATATGTACAACGAGGAAATCAAGGGTAAGACAAACTACACACTTCAGGATACATTCATGGGATTCCACTGCGGAAATACATGCTCTAAGAAGCTTGCATTCTGCGAGATGAAGAACCAGAAGATTATGGCTCGTACACTTCCTGTAGAAGTTACAAACGGAACACTTGAAGGTGATATCGCTCCAGGTGAAATCACATTCTACAGACTTCAGTCTACAGCAGACAACATCCTTCGTGCTTACATCGCACAGGGCGAGGTTCTTGATGTACGTACTAAGTCATTCGGTTCAATCGGTGTATTTGCTATTCCAGAAATGGGACGCTTCTATCGTCACTGGTTAATCGAAAAGGGATTCCCACATCACGGAGCAGTTGCATTCGGTCACTATGGAAAGGCTCTCTACGAAGTATTCAAGTATATCGGAGTAGAGGTAGATGAAATCGGATACAACCAGCCTGCAGGTGTACGTTACCCAACAGAGAATCCATGGAGATAATATTATGTATTATATAGGAGTAGACCTTGGTACATCGGCAGTTAAGCTTTTGCTTATGGCTGCCGATGGCACCATAGAAAAAATAGTTTCAAAGGAATATGACCTTAGCTTCCCACATCCAGGTTGGTCTGAGCAGAAGCCTGAGGATTGGTGGGCTCAGTCTATGGCTGGCTTGAAGGAACTTACAGCAGAGGTTGATAAATCCTTAGTAGCTGGTATTTCTTTTGGTGGTCAGATGCATGGCCTTGTAACACTTGATGCAGATGACAATGTTATTCGTCCTGCAATTCTTTGGAATGATGGACGTACAGGAAAAGAGACGGAATATCTTAACAATGTGATTGGAAAGGATAAGCTTTCTGATTACACAGCAAATATTGCTTTTGCTGGATTTACAGCTCCAAAGATTCTTTGGATGCAGGAAAATGAGCCAGACCTTTGGGCTAAGGTAGCAAAGATTATGCTTCCAAAGGATTACTTGGCATACAAGCTTTCTGGAAGCTTCTGCACAGATTATTCTGATGCTAGTGGTATGCTTTTACTCGATGTTAAGAACAGATGCTGGAGCAAGGAAATGATGGATATCTGCCATGTTTCTGAGTCTCAGCTTCCTAAGCTTTACGAGAGCTATGAAGTAGTTGGCACTATCAAGCCAGATGTTGCAGCAGAGCTTGGCTTTACAAATGATGTAAAGATTATCGCAGGTGCTGGTGACAACGCTGCTGCTGCTGTTGGTACAGGTACAGTTGGAGAGGGCAAGTGTAATCTTTCAATTGGTACTTCTGGAACAATCTTTATCTCAAGCAAGAACTTTACAGTAGACCCTGCCAATGCACTTCACTCATTTGATCATGCAGATGGTGGATATCATCTTATGGGTTGCATGCTTTCAGCAGCATCTTGCAATAAGTGGTGGATGGATGAAATCCTCAAGACAAAGGATTATCCAGCAGAGCAGGCTGGTATCAAGAATCTTGGTGAGAATCGTGTATTCTATCTTCCATACCTTATGGGAGAGCGTAGCCCTCACAACAATCCGGATGCACGTGCTATGTTCATCGGCATGTCTATGGATACAACACGTGAGGATATGACACAGGCTGTTCTTGAAGGAGTAGCATTTGGTCTTCGTGATTCGCTTGAGGTTGCACGCAGTCAGGGTATTGTTATTGAGCGAAGCAAGATTTGTGGCGGCGGTGCAAAGTCTCCATTATGGCAGCAGATTATTGCATCAGTTATGAATCTGAAGCTTGATATTTTGGAGAATGAGGAAGGCCCAGGACTTGGTGGCGCAATCCTTGCAGCAGTAGGATGTGGTGAGTACGCTTCAGTTGAAGAGGCTTGTGATAAGCTTGTAAAGGTAAAGACAACAGTAGAGCCTGATCCAGAATTAATTCGTAAATACGAAGAGAGATATCAGGAATTCAAGAAGCTTTATCCTACAGTAAAGAGTTTATTCTAATAAATAAGGCGCTAGCTTTGGAGCTGGCGCCTTATTTATTTATATTGACATATAACAAAAAAGAGCATCGCTTTTGCGATGCTCTTAGCAGTTCCTAGCGGAATCGAACCGCTGTTTTCGCCGTGAGAGGGCGACGTCTTAACCGCTTGACCAAGGAACCATATGTCCTAACGACAAGACATATAATACTATGGCCCAGCCCCTAAGTCAAGAGAAAACCCACAATTTTTTTGAATTCAGAATTATTCGAAAATTAAGACAATATAGAACAATATTTTGATTATGTTGTGCTCAACAAATGTAAGAAAAATGCATAAAAAAATGATCAAAACATTGCCTTGTTTGTGCAAAACTATTAAAATATTATCTATAAAACGTGTGTTGTTTGTTTACTGAAGGAGATAAAAGAAGAAAGTTAGGGGGGATAATATGGCTCAGACAAGTATGCTAGCTATGATTCTAGCAGGTGGTCGTGGTAGCCGTCTGCATGAGTTAACAAACAAAGTTGCTAAACCAGCCGTTGCTTATGGTGGAAAATATCGTATTATCGATTTCCCACTCAGTAACTGTGCTAATAGTGGAATAGATATCGTAGGTGTTTTGACACAGTACGAATCGGTTTTGCTAAACAGTTATGTTGCGGCAGGTGGAAGATGGGGATTGGACACAAAGGATAGTGGTGTCTTCGTCCTTACACCTAGAGAGAAGGCAGACTGTGGCCTTGATGTATATCGAGGTACTGCAGATGCTATTTCTCAGAATATCGATTTTATCGACGCTTATGATCCTGAGTACATTTTGGTACTGTCAGGTGATCATATTTACAAAATGAACTATGACAAAATGCTTACCTTCCATAAGGAAATGGGGGCAGATGCTACAATAGCTGTTCGTGGTGTGCCAATGAAAGAGGCAAGTCGATTTGGCATCATGAACACAGATGACAGCCGAAGAATCATCGAGTTTGAGGAAAAGCCAGAGAAACCAAAGAGCAACCTGGCGTCTATGGGTATTTATATCTTCACATGGAAAACTATGAGAAAGCTTCTGATAGAGGATATGAAGAATCCTGACTCAAGCCATGATTTTGGTAAGGACATCATTCCGGTAATGTTAAATGGAGATAAAAAGCTTTATGCCTATGAGTTCTCAGGTTATTGGAAGGATGTTGGAACTATTGATTCCCTTTGGGAAGCCAATATGGATCTTCTGGATAGCGATAATGAGCTTAATTTGGACGATACATCATGGAAGATTTACACAGAAGACACAGGAATCATTCCACAGTATATTGCATCCTCTGCAAAGATTGATGGTGCATATATCAACCAGGGTGCTCATGTAGGTGGAGAGGTTTCCAGGTCGGTTATCTTTTCAAATGTGAAGATTGCACCTGGTGCAAAGGTAATAGATTCAGTGCTTATGCCGGGGGCTATTGTTGAAGAAGGAGCTACTGTAACAAGAGCTCTTGTGGCTGAAAACATTAGAATAGGAAAGAACGCCAAAGTAGGAAATAAGAAGAGCGAGGAAATCCTTCTTGTTGCAAAAAATGTAAAGGGGGAGGATTAATATGGCAAACAAAGCATTTGGCGTGATTAATTCCGCCGCAAACTATATCAGAGTAGAAGGTCTTCATGACTACAGACCAATTGGCGCTTTCTCATTCCTGGGAAGATTTCGAGTTATCGATTTTCCTATCTCAAATATGAGTAATAGCGGTATAAATCGTATACACGTATATTTGAACAGTAGACCACGTTCTATTGTTGAACATATCGGTGATGGACGCCACTACAATATCAATTCAAAACGAGGCAACATCCAGCTGTTATTTACACAGAATAATGGTCACAGTTCTATCTACAACACAGATATTAATGCCTATCTGGAAAACCTGGAGCAGATAGAGCGCATGCCTCAGGACTATGTAATCGTGGCTCCTAGCTACATGATTTACAAACAAGATTATCAAAAGCTTTTAGACGAGCACGTGGCATCTGGAACAGATATTACCTTGCTTTATCATAAGGTAGACCAGGCAAAGGAATACTACAGAGCATGTAATGTGGTTACCTTGAATAAGCAAAAGGGCGTACAGTCTTTGGAACGCAACATGGGTACAGCTAAGGAAAAACTTATCAGCATGGACACCTATGTAATGTCGAAAGAAATATTTGTTGATTTGATTAAAAAGGCCAAGAAAGAATCATCTGCATATTCTCTTGCGGACATGATTGCATTGGCTTGCGATACATTGGATGTTAGAGGCTATCAGCACAAAGGTTTCTTTGCAGCAATAACAAGCTTGGATGACTACTACAGGGCGAACATGGAGATGCTTGAGTATGCAACTGCAATGGACTTTTTCACAAACGATTGGCCATTCTACACCAAGACAACAGACGCTTGCCCAACACAATATTTCCATGGCGCAAGTGTTACCAATTCAATGGTATGTAATGCCGGCTTGATAGAAGGTACAGTTGAAAATTCCATTATCGGACGAAATGTTCATATTGGAAAAGGGGCAGTAGTTAGAAACTCAATTATTCTTTCCTACGCTGATATTGGAGATGGAGTTTATATCGAAAATGCGGTAGTAGATAAATGGGTTGAGGCGAAGAAAATCAAGAAGATTGTTTCAGAATCTGTCACCCCTACATATGTAAAACGTAATGATAAACTTTAATTAAAAGCGAGTCAGTCTAAACTAACAGACTGACTCGCCTTTTTTTTATAGATGTGGTAAAGTAAGTCTGTAGTTTTTCGAAAAGAAAATATTGGAGGAAATAAATATGTTACCAGAACAGACAATTGAATTTAGATATGACACACAGCTTCTTATCGAGGGCGAGGATCTTGATGAGGATGCAATCAACGATTACATCACAGAGAATTTTGTTGGCGACAGCTTACTTGCAGTAGGTGATGAGGAGCTTATCAAGATTCACTATCATACAAATGAGCCATGGAAGGTTCTTGAGTACTGCAGAACACTTGGCGAGATTTACGATATCGTAGTCGAGGATATGGATAGACAGGCTAGAGGTTTACAGGGCTAGGTTGCATCTTCCTGTTAGGTATTTATATGAACGAAAGTTTTGTACTACGAGGAGGCATTGCTTTCTCGGAATCAGAAAAGAGAATAACTACATATTATAGAGGTTATCTTGTTTGTGTGGATGGCATTTGCAAAGGTGCCTTCACAGAGCTCCCTGAGCAGTACAGGGGATTGCAGCTGTATGATTACGGCGAGCGTTTAATCATTCCAGGCATGACTGATTTGCATGTTCATGCACCTCAGTACACATTCCGAGGAATTGGTATGGATGAGGAGCTTCTGGAGTGGCTTACCACCTACACTTTCCCAGAGGAAGCAAAGTACTCAGATATGGAATATGCTAAAAAGGCATATGGGTATTTTGCAGAGGATTTAAGACGTTGCTTTACAACTCGTGCTGTTGTTTTTGGAACAATGCATAATGAAGCAACTATCAACCTCATGGATCAGCTAGAGGATACTGGTGTGATCACATACGTTGGTAAGGTAAATATGGATAGAAATGGTGGCGAAGGTCTTCAGGAGGAAAGCGCCGAAGCATCCCTCCAGGCAACTTTAGATTGGCTTCAGGCCATCGAAGGCCGCTATAAGAACACAAAGCCTATCCTGACACCTCGATTCATCCCATCATGTTCAGATGATTTAATGAGAGGCTTGGGAAAGCTTTCTGCTGAAAGAGATTTGAGAATCCAGTCTCATCTTTCTGAAAATCAGTCAGAGGTCGCTTGGGTAAAGGAATTGGTTCCTGAATCAACTTCCTATGCAAATGCATACGAGCTATTCGATACTATGGGTTCGGCTGAATTACCTACCATCATGGCACACTGTGTATACTCAGGCGAGGAGGAAATGAGCATCCTTAAAAAGCATGGTGCTTACATTGCTCATTGCGCCGATTCCAATATGAACCTTACAAGCGGTATCGCTCCAATCCGAAAGTTTATGGATGCTGGTATAAAGGTCGGTCTTGGTACAGACGTGGCTGCCGGTTCATCTATGAATATGCTCAAGACAATGCTTATTACATTGCAGGCATCTAAAATGTACTATCGCCTGGTTGATACAGATGTTAAGCCACTTTCTTTTGAGGAGGTTTTCTATCTTGCTACAGCAGGTGGCGGAGAGTACTTTGGCAAGGTTGGAACATTCAAGGATGGATACGAATTCGATGCAGTTGTTATCGATGATAGCAAGATGTATTCAATGAGAGATATGTCCATCAGAGAGCGTATTGAGAGAATGTGTTACAACGATGCCGATGCCATTATTAAGGATAAATTTGTCAAGGGCAAAAAGGTATATTGTTAATTGCTAAAAAGTCTTGAAAAAAGTGTTAAATAAAAGTGTCCAGCATTGACTGGACACTTTTTTTAGGTGTATGGTGAAAACATACGGAGTAAATATCCGGTAAATTGCGTGTCAAACATTTTCTTTATACACATTGCTCAATTTGTATCTTATATTTTTGTGCGAAAGGTATAAAATGGGTGGCATGAGAAAAAATGAATAGGAGGTGTTTTCTTGACTTTAGCAGAAAAGCTTGTAGAAGAGCTAAATTGCGAAGAGGTATTCAGGCTCCATATCGGAGGATTTGATATTCCGATTTATGAATCAGTCGTAGTTACCTGGATCGTAATGGCCGTGCTTATTCTCATAGCCATATTCTTGACTACGGGACTAAAGACACAAAACATCAGTAAAAAGCAGGCATTTGCCGAGCTTATTTACGAGAAACTAAATGCCATTGTTGGTGCAACCTTAGGTGAAGAGGGAAAGGCATATACCGGTTACCTTGTCACAGTACTTTTGTACATTGGTTTATCTAACATCATTGGTTTGTTTGGTTTCAAGTCACCTACTAAGGATGTAAATGTTACAGCAGCACTTGCTCTTATGAGTATTATTTTGGTAGAAGCTGCAGGTATTTATCACAAAGGCGTAAAGAAATGGTTGCATTCATTTGTTGAGCCGGTTGCTATAGTAACACCATTTAACATTCTTGATGTATTCACAAGACCATTGTCGTTATGTATGCGACTTTTTGGTAATGTACTTGGTGCGTTTGTTATCATGGAACTTCTCAAAATCGTCGTTCCACCAGTTATCCCTGCTGTATTCTCATTATACTTTGATTTGTTCGATGGATTACTTCAGGCATATGTATTCGTATTCTTAACTTCTTTATATTTAAAGGAAGCTATTGAGTAACCGTATAAGCGGTATGAATACCGAATTTTATTTTATTTATTTTTTACTATTAAATGAGCCTTGTTCAAAGAGAAAAGATAGCCAGTAGCTATCTAGCTCTGAGTGTTGTCTAAGGAGACATGTTGGTCGACGAAGACAATATCTCAGGCTTGAGAGCGTAACTGGCGAGATGTAGATGAAAAACAAGGCGGATTCTTAGGAGGAAAAATTTTATGAACACTTTAATCGCAGTTGGAGCAGGTATTGCAGTAGTAACAGGTCTTGGTGCTGGTATTGGTATCGGTATCGCAACAGGTAAGGCTTGCGAAGGTATTGCACGTCAGCCAGAAGCAGAGAGCAAGATTCAGAAGAACCTTATCTTAGGTTGTGCCCTTGCAGAGGCAACAGCTATTTACGGTTTCGTTATCGCTCTTATGATAATGTTCGTATTGTAATAACAAGTTCTATTAATAATAAAGGATAGGTAATAGATATGATTAACATTCAATTTTGGAGTATTCTTTGGACAGTAGTCAATCTTCTTATCCTGGTTGTAGCTTTCAGAATCTTCTTCTTTAAGCCAATTGGCAAAATTATTGCTAAGCGTCAGGAAGAGGCAGATGAGGTTTATGCAAAGGCTACAGCAAAGGAAAACGAGGCTAATGAACTTGCTGCACAGTACGAGCAGAAGGTTGCAGAGGCTGAGACAGAGAAGAAACAGATTATTGCTGAAGCAAGAAAGAGCGCTGATGGTCAGTATCAGAAGATATTAGAAGATGCTAAGACTGATGCAAAGAGCATTCATGATGCAGCAGTTGCAGAAGCTAATCATGAGAAGAGCCAGATCATTGCAAGTGCAAAGAAAGAAATTGCAGATATAGTAGTTGATGCAACTACAAAAGTTGTTGGTAGCAAAACAGGAGCTGATATCGATAGCAAACTGTTTGATGAATTTTTAGGTAAAGCAGGTGAATAAAAGTGACAGAGAAATCTTTAAACTATGCCCGTGACCTACATAGCATAGATAATGCAGAAGCACATTTGCAGTCTGCCGCTTCTATACTAGAGGCTGTACCTGCAATTGGAGAGGAATTATCAGATCCTACAGTAGCAATCGCTAAGAAACATGTTGTTATTGATAGCATCTTCCCTCACGAAATCCGCAATTTCTTCAAATTGCTATGTGATAACGGAGATTTTGATTTATTTAATGATATTAGAGCTGCATACAAGGAATCTCTTCAGACTAAGACTGAAAAGGTTGACAGAGCGAAGCTTCGCTATGTTACAGCACCTTCTGATGAGCAGCTTGCAGGTATCAAGAAGTTCCTTGCTAAGGAAACAGGCAATGGAGACATTGAGCTTGAATTAGTACAGGACGATACACTAAAGAGTGGTTTCATTCTTTCAGTGGGGACAAAAGAATATGACTGGAGCGAGCAGGGCCGTATTGAGCAGTTCGCTACAAAGATTAATAAGGCAGTTGGTGTTTCAGCTGTTGATGAGAGCATTCTTTCAATCCTCAGAACTAACGTAGAAGACTTCAAGCTTGAAGCAGAGCAGAAGGAAGTCGGTATCGTTAACTGGGTAGGTGATGGAATTGCCAACGTAGACGGTATTGATCATGCATTCTACGGCGAAATCGTTATTTTCGATTGCGGCGTTAGAGGTATGGTTCAGGATGTTCGCCGCGATGAAGTAGGCGTTATCCTTTTCGGCCGTGATACAGAAATCAAAGAAGGTTCTAAGGTTGTTCGTACAGGTAAGATGGCAGGTCTTCCAGTAGGTAACGGCTTCCTTGGACGTATTGTTGATGCACTTGGTTCTCCACTTGATGGAAATGGAGAAATCCAGGCAGATGGATTTAGACCAGTTGAGTGTCCAGCTCCAAGTATCGTTGACAGACAGTCTGTTAGCCAGCCAATGGAGACAGGTCTTCTTTCAATCGATTCAATGTTCCCAATTGGTAGAGGACAGCGTGAGCTTATCATTGGTGATAGACAGACAGGTAAGACATCTATCGCTACTGATACAATCATCAACCAGAAGGGCAAGGATGTTATCTGCGTATACGTAGCTATTGGTCAGAAGGCATCTACAATTGCAAAGCTTGTTAACACATTAAAAGAAAACGGTGCAATGGATTACACAATTATCGTCAGTGCAACAGCATCTGATCCAGCACCACTTCAGTATATTGCACCATATTCTGGTACAGCACTTGCAGAGTACTTTATGTATTCAGGCAAGGACGTACTTATCGTTTATGATGATTTATCAAAGCATGCGGTTGCATACCGTGCAATCTCATTGTTGTTAGAGCGTTCACCTGGACGTGAAGCTTATCCTGGTGATGTTTTCTACTTACATTCAAGATTATTGGAGCGTTCTGCAAGAATCACACCAGAAGCAGGTGGCGGTTCAATTACAGCTCTTCCAATTATTGAGACTCAGGCTGGTGACCTTTCAGCTTACATTCCTACAAACGTAATTTCTATTACTGATGGTCAGATATTCCTTGAGTCAGAGCTTTTCAACGCAGGTCAGAGACCAGCCGTAAACGTAGGTCTTTCTGTATCCCGTGTTGGTGGTGCTGCCCAGACAAAGGCTATGAAGAAAGCCGCTGGTTCAATTCGTATCGATTTGGCTCAGTACCGTGAGATGGAAGTCTTCACACAGTTCTCATCAGATCTTGATGATGCAACAAAGAAGCAGTTGGCTCATGGTCGTGCCCTTATGGAATTATTGAAGCAGCCTCTTAACAGACCATTCTCAATGGCAGAGCAGGTTATCATTCTTGTAGCTGCAAACGCTCATATCTTTAGTGATGTTGAGCTTTCAAAGCTTAAGAAGTTTAGAGCAGATATGCTTGAGTTCTTTGCAACAGAGCATAGTGCAATTATCAGCCAGCTCGAGTCAACAAAGGATTTGTCAGAGGATATTAAGGCTTCTATTGTTGACGCAGCAGAGGAGTTCAAAAAGAATCAGGAGTAAACCATGGCAAGTACAAAGGAAATCCTAAATAGAATAAATAGTATTCAGGATACAATGAAGATTACAAGAGCCATGTACATGATGTCTTCAATGAAATTGCGTAAGGCAAAGTCAAAGCTTGAAGAGACATTGCCGTTCTTTGAAGGAACCCAGAAAGGTATTGCAGAAAATCTTGTTAGAATGCCTAACATCCGACACATCTATTTTGATAACCGTGTTGAGGATGATCAGGAGACCATTAAAAAGCGTGGATTCGTTGTATTTACAGGTGACAAGGGTATGGCTGGTGCGTACAATCACAACGCCATCAAATTTGCACTTCAACGAATCGGAGGCTTATCTAAGGACGAATACAAGCTATTCGTTGTAGGTGAGACAGGTAGAGCGTTTTTTATAAACAATGGATATAACGTAGACGAGAATTTCAGATATTCTGCAAACAATCCTTCAATGCATAGAGCGCGTGTTATTTCCGAGTATCTTATCGATTTATACAACAGAGAAGAGCTTGATAGAATCGATATTATTTACACAAAGATGCTCAATTCTGTTACAGAAGAGACTTGCGTAGAACGTTTGCTTCCTTTAAAAACACACAAGTTTATTAAGGAGCAGGTTCAGGAAATCGAATCTGATACAGAGGGAACAAGTAAAGTAGCTACTGAGATGAAGGAAGGAACAAAACACGTTCACTCAATCAATAACTACGAGCTTGAAGCTTTCAAAGAAGGCGGAGATTCATGGTATCCATTCTATCCATCTCTTTCATCGGTTTTGGAACATTTGGTACACAACCACTTTACAGCTTTCATCTATGGAGCTTTGGTTGAGTGTTCAGCCAGTGAAGAGAATGCGAGAATGATGGCTATGCAGTCAGCTACTGACAATGCGGAAGCGATTCTTCGAGAGTTATCTATCGAATACAATAGAGTGCGTCAGGCACAGATTACACAGGAAATTACTGAGGTAATCGGTGGTGCGAAGGCGCTTAAAAAGAAAAAAGCTAAAAGGTAAGAGAGGTTAAACATGTCAGAGTTAAAAGGAAAAATCGTCCAGGTTTCAGGACCTGTTGTCGATGTAGAATTTAAAGATAATGACCTACCTGCCATTAGAGATGCCCTATACGTTATGGTAGGGGATGAGAAAAGAGTAATGGAGGTCTCTCAGCACATCGGATTAGGCGTGGTTAGATGTATCATGCTTGCTCCTTCTGAGGGACTATGTAGAGATATGGAAGTAACTGCTACAGGTACTGGTATTTCTGTACCAGTTGGTGAGCAGACACTTGGTAGACTTTTCAACGTATTAGGTGACACACTTGATAATGGTGAGAAGCTTGATAATGGAGAGCATTGGTGCATCCATAGAGAGCCACCTACATTCGAGGACCAGAGCCCAGTTGTTGAAATGCTTGAGACAGGTATCAAGGTTATCGACTTACTTGCTCCTTATGCTAAGGGTGGTAAGGTCGGACTTTTCGGTGGTGCCGGTGTAGGTAAGACAGTACTTATCCAGGAGCTTATCCATAATATCGCTACAGAGAGCGGCGGTTACTCAATCTTTACTGGTGTAGGAGAGCGTTCTCGTGAAGGTAATGACCTTTGGACAGAAATGGCTGAGTCAGGAGTTCTTGATAAAACAGCCTTAGTGTTTGGTCAGATGAACGAGCCACCTGGAGCACGTATGCGTGTTGCTGAAACAGGACTTACAATGGCTGAGTATTTCCGTGATGTTAAAAATCAGGATGTGCTTTTATTCATTGATAACATTTTCCGTTTCGTACAGGCAGGTTCAGAGGTTTCAGCTCTTCTTGGTCGTATGCCATCAGCCGTTGGTTACCAGCCAACACTTGCAAACGACTTAGGTGAGCTTCAGGAGAGAATCGCTTCTACAAAGAACGGTTCTATCACATCAGTTCAGGCTGTATACGTTCCTGCTGATGACTTAACTGACCCAGCTCCAGCAACAACATTCTCACACTTGGATGCTACAACAGTTCTTTCTCGTAAGATTGTTGAGATGGGTATTTACCCAGCTGTAGATCCACTTGAGTCTACATCACGTATCCTTGAGCCAGACGTAGTTGGTGAGGAGCATTATCAGGTTGCACGTGGAGTACAGGAGATTCTCCAGAAGTACAAAGAGTTACAGGATATTATCGCTATCCTTGGTATGGAAGAGCTTTCTGACGAGGATAAGATTACTGTATATCGTGCAAGAAAGGTACAGCGTTTCCTTTCACAGCCATTCTCAGTTGCTGAGAACTTTACAGGTGTTAAGGGACAGTTCGTAACTGTAAAGGATACTATCCGCGGATTTAAGGCTATCCTTAATGGTGAGATGGATGATTATCCAGAAGCAGCATTCTTTAACGTTGGTACAATTGAGGATGTCAAGAAAAAGGCTGCAGATCTTGTAAAGGAGTAGTATATGGCATCATTATTTAATCTTAAAATAATCGCTTGTGATGGCGTGTTTTATGATGGTGACTGCGAAATAATTATTATTCCTAGTCCTGATGGAGAGTCTGCAATCATGAATCATCATGAGATGATGACTGGTGTAGTTTCTGTCGGTGAAATACGCTTTAAAACAGGCGATGGAACATGGCGAAGTGCCATTGTATCTGATGGATTAGTATCTGTTTACAAAGACGGATCAGTAAAGATGATTGCATATTCTTGCGAGCGTCCAGAAGATATTGATACATACAGAGCTCAGGAAGCTTTAGAGCGTGCTCAGGAGCAGCTTCAGCAGAAACAGAGTATGGTTGAATACCAAATCTCTACTGCTAATATGGCTCGTGCTATGGCTCGATTAAAGGGAGCTAGCAGACACTCATAGCTTTAATATGATTTATAAACACCTCTTTACTAATGTGTTCGCTGTTTTGGACACATTTGATAAAGAGGTGTTTTTTTACTTTACTTCGAAAATACGATATGGTAAAATCCACATTGTTAACATCAAAGTTTTAAAGAAAGGAGGGCGTAGTATGACTTGGAAAACAATTAATATGCATCTTACAAAAGGTTCTATTTTTGCAGTTTACGGGGATAGTGCGCCCTTTTTTAAGCGATAGAAATTAATTGCTTATAACATCGTGCCGCACTATCTCCTTATTCTAAAAAATAGATAAGGAGATTTTTTTATGGAGATTTATAATAAAGAATTAGAAATTCAAGGAAATAATGAGCTTCGTGCAAGAAGCAAAAAGATAAATATAAAAGCACAGCTTGGGAAGATTTATGCTATAGACAGCTTTGGCGCATTTATGATTGCAGGCGCTTCTTGGGTTGCGCTGCTGGCAGCTCGCGGTTTCTCAACACTGGAGATAGGCTGGTTTGAAAGTATTTTTCATGTGGTAAGCATGATATGTGAAGTGCCATCTGGCGCGGTGTCTGATGTGTTCGGCCGCAAGAAATCCATGGTGCTTGCGCAGATAATGTCTATGTTATCTGCAATGATAATGATATTCACTGATTCCTTCATTTCAATTGCTTTCGCTATGGGAGTGAGTGCATTGAGCTATAACTTAGCGTCAGGAACTCGCGAAGCATTGGCATACGACAGTATGAAAAAGGCTGGCGTCGAAAAGAATTACGAAGACTTCTTTTCAAAAGATATGATTATCTATGAGATATTCAGTTCATTAGCTACACTTCTTGCGGGAGTAGCGTTGATGCTAGGGTACCGTAGAGCATATTTGGTTGATATCATCATCGGAAGCGTGGCATTGGTGTTTGCATTATCGCTGACAGAGGTTCATGCTGAATGCCATGAATCAATGGACGTGGCTGGCAGATTCAAAGAAGTTGCCATAGGCTCAATCAGGTTCTTAAAGGAGAATCGCAAAGCGAGACTGATAATTCTATTTAATGCTGCAATCGGGGCGGTGGCGGTTTTGATAGCATTCTTCATGCAAGCAAAGCTTCCTGAAGTTGGCTTGAGACCTGTGTTACTTGGTCCAGCACTGTTTGTTATTGGTCTTTCTGGAGCTCTAGGTTCAAAGACTGTCACATTTTTCAACAAGTTAGGGTATAGGACTATTGGTCTTATTTCCTTTTTGGGAGTTGTCCTTGCCTTTGCCTCAGTATTAGTTGGCAATCCATATGTAATGATTGTGGGAGCGTGCATTGGTTCTTTTGCAGACAGCTTCATTGAAATCAGATCAGATGTAGTGCTGAACGACATGATTCCATCAGGCCAGAGAGCCACTTTGATGTCAGTAAATTCATTTACATATTCGGTTATAATGATTCTGTTATCACCGGTGTTTGGATGGATTTTCGGATAGAGTTTCAGGTAGAACTTTAGGTAGTGCTTTAGTCATGGGAAATGATAAAATCTGGTTGAATATTTAGATAATTGGTAGGTCTTTCAGATGTATTCTGAAAGGCCTATTTTTTGTTGCATTGGGAGTAGCAGTGTGATATATTATTGGAGTCGATGAGCCGACATCGAGGTCGTAGACTTAGTCACTACCTTGATTCACGCGGGTGTGGCGGAATTGGCAGACGCGCTAGATTTAGGTTCTAGTGGGAGACCGTGCAGGTTCAAGTCCTGTCACCCGCAGTAATCTCACATACTTCTGTATGTGAGATTTTCTTTTTTTCATTTGCTATCATTTCGATAGCGATTTTCACGAAACAGGTCATACAATTGCTAGTTTTTGGTGTATGTAATAGATTGGCAATTGCGGGGAAAATGAGTGTTATTGTGATTTGGTATTAGGAAGTGTGGTGAGTTAAGTAATTTTGGAGTAGTACGGATTAGGAAAGCATTAATTGGGGCTGATGGGCCCGGTTTTACCACTAGCGGGTAATCAGATGTTGTCTGCTAGAGGTACAAAATATGTACATTACCACTAGCGGGAGATGGAATACTGAGAGCTAGAGGTACGAAATCGTAGGTTTACCACTAGCATAATCAAAACTGAATTCTGCTAGTGGTAAAAAATGAGAGACATACCACTAGCGTAAGTGTGATTGCTTCATGCTAGTGGTATAGGTGCAAAAGAATACCTCTAGCTGTCACAGAAATACTATTTGCTAGAGGTAAAGTGACGAAAAGATACCACTAGCAAGTTGAAATAGCTGGAATGCTAGTGGTAAATGCAGGTTTGAGAGCTATGATTAAGGAGGTAGAGTTATTGAAAAGCTTCATAGATGCAATAAATCAAGAGATAGATAATATCAAGGGAGAAATAGAATCACTAGAAAGGAGGTATCCAAAGGATGATGGATATTTCCTTGAAATAAAGAAAAATCGGGGGAAATATACTCAATTCTACAAATGTAAAATGATTCCTGGACAAGGAAGATTTAAGGTAGAGAGAACTTTTATAAAACGAGATGATATTGATGTGGCTAGGAGATTAGCGCAAAAGGATTTTGATTTTCAGTTGCTAAAGATATTGAATGAGCAATTGATAGCATTAAATGGGACGATACAAGAGTTCCCTAAACTAGACGGGATGATGCTATATAATGAATTGTCAGATGCGCGCAAGGCTCTAATTGACAGCAAATATATAGATGACCAAACTTATATAGAATGTTGGCTAGCCCAATACAATGAACAGGATGCAGCAGATTCTTTCCAAAACAAATATCCAATTGAAACATCCTATTACACAGATAACGGGGAGCATGTTAGATCTAAATCAGAGAAGATTATTGCAGATAAGTTTGCAAAAGAAGGAATTCCATATGTATATGAACCGGCTTGTGAGCTAAACCGAAAGGGGCTTCATCCGGACTTTGTGTTATTAAATCAAGAGACCAGACAGACATATTTCTATGAGCATTTTGGAATGATGGACAAGCCAGAATACGCTATAGCTGCAGTGAAGAAAATTGCGAAATATAGAGAATTAGGGTATGAGTATGGCAAGAACTTGCTTTATTCTTTTGAGACTGGCGTTGATGGATTAAACATAAATGATTTGTATAGGATAATTTTAGAGAATTGTAAATAAAAAAGAGTAGGTATTTGTTCTCCGTGATTAGATACCTACTCGATATATACAGTCAAAAAGGCTATTGCACAATGCAATAGCCTTTTACTTATTTTACACTTCTTTTTATAGCTTCACACATTACGTGGTTTGCAAGGGTTCCTACAACATCAAGGGAAGCTTCTACATTTCCTAAAGACATGGCGTAGATGCTGTCGCCGTCCATTGATGTGTGGATAGGGCGTATGCATCGAGCGTAGCCATCGTGAGCCATGCCTGCAACTTTGCAGAGCTGTGTTTTGTTGAGCTTTGCATTCGTAAATACGATACCAATGGTAGTGTTAGTTGGTGCGCCGGCAGGGGCTTTATCGGCAGAGTCGGAAGGCTTTCCAGCCATAGCCATGGCGTACATTAATTCTTCGCAGGAAACATCATTAAGTGATTTACCGTCTTCTGCTAAAACACCAGCTATTCTTTTCCCATCAACATAATCATAAACATCGCCAACAGCGTTAGTGCAGACGATTGCTCCAACTTTTAATTCACCAAGTTCAACAGCGTAGCTGCCAATTCCTGACTTTGTGCATCTGTCAGGACCAAGCATTTTTCCGACAGTTGCGCCACATCCTGCACCATGACTACCATTTTCAAAGTTGCCATGTTCTCCTTCAAAAGCTTTAGTACAAGCTGCATATCCCATTTCTTTATCCGGATATACGTTAGAAGCTTTGTAGCCTAAATCAAAGATATCTGACTGGCAAACAAGTGGTACAACAACATCCCCCACAGGGAAGCCAATTCCTTTTTCAGCTAAACATTTCATAACGCCACCGGCTGCATCCAAACCGAAGGCTGAGCCCCCGCCTAAAACAACAGAGTGAATAACCTCTGCAGCGGCAAGAGGATCCATTAATCCTGATTCACGGCTGGCTGGGCCGCCGCCGCGAATATCGAGACCGCATGGTGCTCCCTCTGGAGCAACGATAACAGTGACACCAGTTCCAGCGTCCTGATTTTCAGCCTGTCCTATCTTAAAATTCCCAATCTGGAAAATATCAATTTCTTTCATAAAAACCTCCTAAAAAATAATTAAGTAGGGGCAGTAAACAAAGCCCTAGAAAACATTTTACAACAAAAAATAAAAATGTGGAAAAAAACTGTTGACAGTAACAACACACTAGTGTACTATTCAGATAGCACAGTAGTACATGACACAGGAGGAGTGTGAATATGCAGTTTGATTCAAAGACACCCATTTACTTACAAGTAATTAACTCTATCAAAATGGATATTGTTAATGAACGTATTAAATGCGGAGAAAAGCTTCCATCAAGCCGAGAGCTGGCTGTTAAATATACAATCAATCCAAACACGGCCGCTAGGGTTTATCAGGAGCTGGAAAGGGAGGGTGTATGTTACACCAAAAGAGGCATGGGTACGTTTGTGACAGATGATGTAAATATCATCAAAGCATGTCGACAGGAAATGGCGCAGGATGCTTTAAATCTATTTTTGAAAAGCATAATGGAGCTTGGTATTTCCGATGAAGAAGCAATAGAAATGATTAGAAGTAGAAAGGACGAAATGTGATGTTAAAAAGTGTTGATGTTACTAAAAAATTTGTTGGCAAAACCGCGGTAGATGGCATAACAATGAGCCTCGAACCAGGACACATTTATGCAATGCTAGGTCCTAATGGAAGCGGTAAGACTACTTGGATGAAGATGGCAGCAGGCCTTATAAAGCCTACATCTGGCGAGGTGCTTTACAAAGATTCTCCAATCGGTATTGAAAGCCGTAAGGAAATCGCCTATATGTCTACTGAGCCATATTTCTATGATTGGATGACAGTTGGGGATGTAGGAAAGTATTATCAGGATTTCTTCGCAGATTTCTCGATGGAGAAATACACAGATATGGTTATTAGCATGGATCTTGATACGAAACAGAAGGTAAAATCTCTTTCTTCAGGTATGATGGCAAAGCTTAAAGTTGCAGTAACAATGGCTAGGGATGCAAAGGTGTACATGCTTGATGAGCCATTAAACGGTATTGATTTGCTTGCAAGAGATGATGTTATGAACATGATTCTTGATGCAGCATCAGAGGATAAAATTCTTCTTATTTCAAGTCACTTGGTTGAAGAGCTGGAATCAGTTGTTGATAAAGCAATCTTTATTAAGCAGGCACAGCTTGTAGGTGTATTTGATGTAGAAGGTTTACGTATGACAGAAGGCGTATCTTTGGCTGATAAATATCGCCAGGTATTTTCAAATATTACATGTATGGAGGGGATTGCATAATGGGAAACTTAATTAAATACGAATTCAGAAAATCATGGGCAATGAAGGGAATAATCCTTGTTATAACAGCTATATTTGAGGTGATGTTTTTAATTGGTGTTTTCATGCAGAAGGAAGGATTTTTAGCAATAGGTGTAACCCTTCTTTCTATGATAGCTGTTTGTTCAGTGTTTATTATTGGTATTTTTGGAATATTTACATTGAGCAGAGATTTGAACACAAAGCGAAGCTACATGCTTTTTATGACTCCAAATAATAGCTTCAAGATTTTAGGCGCAAAGCTTATTGAAAATGCAAGCTCAATCATAGTAGTAAGCGTATGTTTTGTAGCACTTGCAATTGCTGATGTTTCTATTTTGGCTGCTTCTTACGGTGAGTTTAAAGAGTTATTTGAGTTTATAAATGCCCTTTTAGGCGAAAGCTATTATGTTGATTCATACAGATTTGCCATGATTAGTGCAGCATCTGTTGTAAATTGGATTTCCACAGTATGCTTAGGTTTCTTTGCTGTAATCATCTGCGCGACATTATTAAACGGCAAGAAATACAATGGATTCCTCAGCTTCTGCATCTTCATCGCAATCTCAATCTGCCTTAGCAAGTTACTTGGCGTGTTTATCGACGATGGATTGGATTTTAATACAACACGTGTAATCATCCAGATTGTTTATTATGCAGTTGTTTCAGTAATTCTTTATGTTGCATCAGCATGGTTAATGGACAATAAGCTTTCAGTGTAAATCTAAAAAGATTCTTAAATAAAAATTAAAAGTATTTACATTACAGTGGATTATATTACACTAAACAAGATATGAAAAAGTTATACGAACATACCTTACCCAGGATATGTTCAAAAGGAGGATGAAATTGGGCGTTATAAAGAAAATAGGTGGCTTCTGCAAAAAGCACTTGAAGCTAATCATTATTCTGGTTGTTATTATTGGCGTGGTGTTGTTTATAAGACATAAGGCTCAGGTTGCGGCTCAGGCTATGCTTGATGAACAGAATGAACCGGTCACATCTACGGTTGAAAAGATGGACTTAAAGAAGTCTGTTGGTGTTACTGGAACACTTACAGCAAATGAGACACTTACTGTTACATCAACACTTGGCGGCACTGGGGTTACAGGCGTAAAGGTTTCTACTGTAAATTATGAAGTAGGAGATTACGTTGAAAAAGGCCAGACAGTAGTTGAGTTTGATGGCGATGATTATGAGCGTAAGCTTACAGAACTCAATCTTCAGAACGATATTACAAACACTGAAGCTAGCATGAGCATCGAGGATATGCAAAAATCCATCGAAGACACTCAGAAGAAGATTGATGAGAAGCAGAAGTGGCTTGATGATAACAAGGCAATCTATGAAAACCTTAAGGATGCCTTTAATCAGTACGAGAAATATAAGGATTCTGACCCATCTGTAGTAGAGCGTTGGAACAGAGAATCAGCAGCTGCAGCCGGCAGAAGCGAGCCAGTTACTGTTTCAGGATACGAAGCTGTTGAGGATGAGGTTGATGCTCTTAAGGAGCAAATCCGCACAACTCAGAACAAGATTGAGCTTGCACAGATGCAGCAGAACTATGCTCAGAATTACACACAGGTAGATGCTAAAAATGATCTATACGAGAGCATGGATAAGACAAAGGTAGAGGCACCTATTTCAGGATATATCCTTACAATGAACGTTGAAGAGGGGAACAACTATACACAGGGTAATACCGTATTTACGATAGCTGATACAAGCGGATTTATTGTAGAGGCAACTGTTAATGAATACGATGTAGCAAACATCCAGAAGGATTTGCCAGCTACAGTTAAGTTTGAAGCCACAGGTGACGAGGAATTCACAGGTACAGTTTCATTCGTATCAATTGCATCTGAATCTACTACATCTGCAGCAACAGCTTCAGCTAACTATGGGGCAGCAACAGGTACATCAACTGGAAGTGCTGCATCTTACAAGTTAAAGATTAAGATGGATGGAACAGACGATAGATTCCGTGTTGGTATGACAGCAAAGGCAAGCATCGTTCTTGATTCTGCTTCAGATGTACTTGCAGTACCTTATGACTGTGTTCAGCAGAAGGATGACGGAAGCTTCTTCGTAACATCTATCGCTGATGATGGAACAAAGAAGGACATCCCAGTTACAAAGGGACTTGAAAGCGATTATTATGTAGAGATTTCTGGTGATGGAATCAAAGAAGGCATGACTGTAGAGGCAATCGTTAGCGATGCGCCTAGCACAGATATTATGGATTATGTGACTTTTGAATAGGAGGTCGTTATGGCAGCAGGAGATTTAATGCTAGACCTTCGTGATATTCATAAGAGCTTTTTCATCGGTACACCAAATGAATTTGAGGTTCTTCATGGAATTAATCTTACCGTCAATCAGGGTGAGTTTGTTTCCATTGTAGGACAGTCAGGTTCCGGCAAATCTACATTGATGAACATAATCGGTGCCTTAGATAGACCTACACTTGGAGAGTACACTCTTGATGGAGTAGATATTGAAAAAGCAAAAGATCATGAATTGTCTGCGCTTAGAAATAAAAAGATAGGTTTTGTATTTCAGACCTACAATCTTATTGCGAGAACCAACGCACTTAAAAACGTTGAGCTCCCAATGATGTACGCGGGAATGGGACGTGGTGAGCGTACAGACAGAGCAAAGATGCTACTTGAAGAAGTTGGCATGACAGATAGAATGCACCACAACCCAGATGAGCTTTCCGGTGGTCAGAAGCAGCGTGTAGCCATTGCAAGAGCTATGGCTAACGACCCAGCTATCATCCTTGCAGATGAGCCTACTGGTGCGCTGGATTCAGCTACTGGACGAATGATAATGGATATTTTCCACAAGCTCCACGAGGAGCAGGGAAAGACAATTCTTCTCATTACCCACTCGCCTGAGCTTTCTCAGGAGACTGACAGAATTATCACTATTAAGGATGGAACAATCCTCGGTGAGTCAAAGGGCAATTGGAAGGGACTTTCTTCTGATGAACGCGCTGGCGTAAAGAAGGAGGTGGAGTAATGTTATTTACAGAAAACATACTGGTTGCCTTAGCAGGACTTAAGGCTAATATAATGCGCTCCCTTCTGACTATGCTTGGTATCATCATTGGTATTGCATCCGTTATTGCAATTATGACAGTTGGTAATTCCATCACATTGATTGTAAACAGCACTATGCAGGACCTTGGAGCAAACAACCTTGAAATGGGTGTTATGCAAAAATCCACAGACCAAACTAATGAAGATGGAACAAGTTACGGTGATGGCTATGTCAGAGAAATGACCGACAGCGATATGATTACCGACGAAATGATTCAGGCATATAAGGATGAATTCCCTGATGACGTTCAATATATCCTTAAAATGGAAAATGTTGGTGACAAGGGTAAGGTTGTTGAAGGTAATAAAAATGCCAATGTTCAAATTGTTGGATATAACAAAGATACCTTTGAATTTAAGGATTACAAAATGGTTGCAGGACGTCAGTTCCTCAACCAGGACTTTGAAAATGCAAAGAAGGTTTGTCTTGTAACAGACAAATTTGTTGAGCGAATTTATGATGGTGATAGCGAAGCAGCTCTTGGCCAGGAGGTTGAGGTTAATGTAGCTGGCACATACTATAATTACTACATAGTAGGTGTTTATGAATACGTTGAGGATAAGTTCTCATTTGGTGTTTCAGACAATCCAACAACAGAGCTTGTAATTCCTTACGAGACAGCTAGAACAGCTAATCACAATCAAAATAAAGGCGATTACTACTTCACAATCGTTACATCAGTAAATACAAACAACGATGATTTTGCTATCAAGACACGTGATTTCTTTAATATAAATTATTATTCAAGAAATGACACTTATGAGGTAATGGTTGTAAGTATGACATCTATGATGGATTCCATGAATTCCATGATAGGTATGATTCAGCTAGCACTTTCAGTAATTGCCGGTATATCACTGGTAGTTGGTGGTATCGGCGTTATGAATATTATGCTGGTATCAATCACAGAGCGAACCAAGGAAATCGGTACACGAAAAGCCCTTGGTGCTACAAATAGTTCTATCCGAATGCAGTTTATAACCGAATCAGTTGTTATCTGTGTAATCGGTGGAATCATCGGAATTATACTTGGTGTAGTTCTTGGTACAGTTGCAGTTAAGCTGATGGGATACGAAGCTGCAGTATCTGCACAGAGCATCATAGTTGCCGTAGCCTTCTCAATGGCTATCGGAATCTTCTTCGGATACTATCCAGCCAACAAGGCGGCGAAACTAAATCCAATCGATGCTTTGCGTTACGAATAGTCTATCCTTAGCTTGTTGTCTACTAGCTCATTTAAAGCCGACAGGTATTATGCCTGTTGGCTTTTTTTGTTACGTTTTCCGGAGTAACAGGATGTTTTTTTATTGAATTTGTACGTTTTGAAACGGCCATGTGACGACCATCTGAATTATTCTGAAAGGTATGTGGAATCCGTTTACTTGCGGGAAAAATCCTAGTAAAGTGTGTGAAGTTAATCAAAAACATATTTTACCAGGAGGGACAAAATGCCGAAGGATTCTCAAAAGTTTTCTATCCTTTCTAAATTGGGTAGTTTTGTAAAGCGCTTTGGGCGTTTTATTAAAAAACATTTATTACTATTTATCATTCTTATTATTTTAATCGTAGTTGGAATTATATTTGGAAGAAAGTATCTGATGAAGACAAACTCACACGAAGTTGAGGAAACACAGACACTTACAACTTCTGTAGAAGTAATGGATTTACAGTCTTCAATTAGTGTAACTGGTACACTTGCAGCAGGCCAGACACAGTCAGTGACATCGACAGTTGCAACAGGTACTGAGGTTGCAGCAGTTTACTATGAAGTAGGTGACTATGTAGAGGCTGGCACAGTTATCGTTGAGTTTGATGCAGATGATTACGCAACAAAGCTTGCTGAGTTAAATGCAAAATACAATATCTCTGATATCGAGGACGCACATACTCTTCAGGATTATTTAGATCAGATTGAAGAAAAGCAGGAAGAGATGGCAGAGATTCAGGAATACTTAGATGAGTGGGCTGATGTTTATAACAACCTCGTTGATGCCTACAACGATTATCTTGAGTACGGCGATTCAGATTCTTCAGTTGCTAGCCGTTGGACAACAGAGTCAAACGCAGCAAAGACCCTTGATGATGGTAACGGAGTTACAATCTCAGGATACGAGTCAAAGCAGGATGAGCTCGAAACACTTCAGGATGAAATCGAAGAGCTTCAGTACAAGTATGAGCTTGAGCAGTTAAACCAGGAATACGACAACACATACACAAAGACAGAGGAGTATGAGTCAGTAACAGAAAGCCAGTCAGGTACGCAGGTTGTTGCTCCATTTTCTGGATACATTACAGCAATCAATGTAGAAGAGGGAAATAACTATACACAGGGTAATACCGTATTTACGATATCAAATACAGATTCATTTGTTGTAGAAGCAACAGTTGATGAGTATGACATTGCATCTCTTAGCGAAGGACTTTCAGCAGTAGTTAAGTTTGATGCTACAGATGATGATGAGTTTACAGGAACAGTTTCATATGTTGCAGTTACATCTGATTCTACAACATCAAGCTCATCTTCAAGCACAGGCAGCACATCTGCAAGCTACGAAGTAAAGATTACACTTGATGATACAGACGATAGACTTCGTGTTGGTATGACAGCGAAGGCTTCAGTAATTCTTGAATCAGTAACAGATGCTTACGCAGTAGCATATGATTGTGTTGAGACAGATGCAGATGGAAATAGCTATGTAACAGTAGTTGATGACGATGGAAATGAGACAAAACTTGAAGTAACACTTGGTCTTGAGAGTGATTACTATGTACAGATTATCAGTGATGAATTGTCAGAAGGCCTTCAGGTAAAGGCAACAGCATCAAGCACATCTTCTAATTCATCTGACCAGTCACAGGATGAAAACAACTCACTACTTAACATGGGCGGCGGCCAAGGTGGCGGCGACATGGGAGGCGGTGCTCCAAGTGGTGGCGGCGGCCAGGGTGGCGGCCCAGGCGGAATGTAGGAGGTGAATTATGGCAGCAGGAGATATCATGTTAGATCTTCGTGACATCCATAAGAGCTTCTTCATCGGCACACCAAACGAATTTGAAGTACTTCACGGCGTTAATTTTAGCGTCCGTGAAGGCGAATTCGTATCAATAGTTGGACAGTCTGGTTCAGGAAAGTCTACACTTATGAATATAATTGGTGCCTTGGATAGACCAACAAGTGGTGAATATACACTTGATGGTGTAGATATTGAAAAAGCAAAGGACCACGAGTTATCTATTTTAAGAAACAAGAAAATTGGATTTGTATTTCAGACATACAATCTGATAGCCAGAACAAATGCTATCAAAAATGTGGAACTTCCAATGATGTATGCTGGCATTGGAAGAGCAGAGAGAAATGAAAGAGCAAAAATGCTTTTGGAGCAGGTGGGCATGACCAACAGAATGATGCACAATCCTGACGAGCTCTCTGGTGGACAGAAACAGCGTGTAGCCATTGCAAGAGCTATGGCAAATGACCCGGCAATCATTCTTGCAGATGAGCCTACAGGTGCCCTTGATTCTGCAACAGGACGCTTGATTATGGATATATTCCACAAGCTTCATGAGGAGCAGGGCAAGACCATCGTTTTGATTACTCACTCAAATGAGCTTTCTTTAGAGACAGAGCGTATTATCACACTTCGCGATGGTGATATAAGAGGTGAGTCGAAAGGTCAGTGGGAAACAATAAAGGAGGATTTAGCATGCTAATAATGGAAAATGTCCTCCTCGCACTGGCAGGACTAAAGTCCAATATAATGCGTTCCCTACTTACAATGCTTGGTATCATCATCGGTATTGCATCCGTTATTGCAATCATGACGGTTGGTAATTCTATCACTGTTATGGTTAACACACAGATGCAGGAGATGGGAGCAAATAACTTAACAGTTGGTGTATCAGCAAAGAGCACTTCCGAGGAGACTACTTCTTCAGGATTACACTTTGGCGCCGGAAATCGCAGATCTATGGACACAGAGGATTACATTACCGACGATATGATAGATTCATTCCTTGAGGAATACAGCGATAATATAAAATATACACTTCTTTCATCAACTGTTGGTTCAGGTACAGCCATCGACGGTGATTTATATGCATATGTAAATGTTGTAGGTTACAACGAGGATTATATGGAATACAACGACCCAGAGATACTTGCAGGTCGTACATTCATAGAAAAGGATTATGAAAATGCTCAGAAGGTTTGTATTGTTTCAGACTACTTTGTTAATAACATGTTTGATGGGGATACTTCCGCTGCTTTGGGGTCTGCTGTAGAAATCAGCATCAATGGAAAGTATTACACATACTACATCGTAGGTGTTTATGAATACGATGATAGTACATGGTCTAGCGATTCTACTGAGGATACAACAACAGATTTGTACATCCCTTACGATACAGCTAGAACTCAGCTTCATACAATCAATGATGGATATGAAAGCTTTACACTTGTAACAACAATCGATACAGATTCAGAGGAGTTTGCAGACACTGTTGAAACTTATTTCAACACTATGTATTACTCAAACAATGATGATTATGAGGTTTCAGTTACAAGCATGGCCAGCATGATTGAATCAATGACCACAATGATTGGAACAATTGAGCTTGCCCTTGCGATTATCGCAGGTATATCTCTTGTTGTTGGTGGTATTGGTGTTATGAATATCATGCTTGTATCAATCACAGAGCGTACTAAAGAAATTGGTACTAGAAAAGCTTTGGGAGCAACAAATGGTTCCATCAGGCTTCAGTTCATTACAGAATCAGTTGTTATCTGTATAATGGGTGGACTTATCGGAATCATACTTGGTGTTGTTCTTGGATCCGTAGCAGCCACATACATGGGCTACTCAGCATCCGTATCAATCAGCGCCATCATAATTGCCGTAGCCTTCTCTATGGCCATCGGAATCTTCTTCGGATACTATCCAGCTAACAAAGCTGCGAAACTTAATCCAATTGAGGCTTTACGATATGAATAAAAAAATGCCAGCCCTCTAGGCTGGCATTTTTTTATTAATCATCAAGTTCATCAGAAGATAACTCAAGTACTGTACGCTTACGAGCCATTTCGTCTGACTCAAGGTATTCATCGTATGTAGTCATCTTGTCAATCATGCTTCCGTTTGGAAGAATTTCAATGATACGGTTTGCTGTAGTCTGTACGATTTCGTGGTCACGAGAAGAGAAGAGGATAACACCTGAGAACTTCTGGAGACCAGTGTTAAGTGCTGTGATTGATTCCATATCAAGGTGGTCAGTAGGCTCATCGAGCATGAGTACGTTTGAGTTTTCAATCATCATACGTGAAAGAAGTACACGTACCTTTTCACCACCGGATAATACCTTCATTTTCTTTGCGCCGTCGTCGCCAGCGAAAAGCATACGGCCAAGGAATCCACGAACATAAGTAGCATCCTTAATCTCAGAGAACTGAGTAAGCCAATCTACAATGAGAAGGTCTGTGCTGAAAATCTCTGTGTTGTCCTTAGGGAAGTATGACTGAGATGTTGTAACACCCCACTTGTAGCTTCCTTCGTCTGGCTCCATCTCACCAGCAAGGATCTGGAAGAGAACTGTCTTAGCCTTTTCGTTTGATCCAACAAGAGCAATTTTGTCCTCGCGGCCAACATTAAATGTAAGGTGATCAAGGATAAGCTCACCATCAATTGTCTTTGTAAGGTTTTCTACTGAAAGAACCTCGTTTCCGATTTCACGAGCTGGTCTGAAATCGATGTAAGGATACTTACGGCTAGATGGACGGATGTCATCAAGCTGAATCTTCTCTAATGCACGCTTACGTGATGTAGCCTGCTTAGACTTAGAAGCGTTAGCGGAGAATCTCTGGATGAACTCCTGTAATTCTTTAATCTGCTCTTCCTTTTTCTTATTAGCTTCCTTACGCTGCTGAATGATAAGCTGTGAAGACTGATACCAGAAATCATAGTTACCAGCGTAAAGCTGAATCTTGCCGTAGTCGATATCTGCAGTATGTGTACATACCTTATTTAAGAAGTAACGGTCGTGGGATACAACGATGACTGTGTTCTCAAAGTTGATAAGGAACTCCTCAAGCCATGCGATAGCATCCAAATCAAGGTGGTTAGTAGGCTCATCGAGAAGAAGTACATCTGGTGAACCGAAAAGTGCTCTTGCAAGAAGAATCTTGACCTTTAATGCACCAGGAAGCTCTGACATCTGTGTATAGTGGAACTCTGTATCAACACCAAGGCCGTTAAGAAGAGTAGCAGCATCTGCTTCTGCATTCCAACCATCCATCTCAGCAAACTCAGACTCAAGCTCAGCTGCGCGGATACCGTCCTCATCAGAAAAGTCTTCCTTCATATAGATAGCGTCCTTTTCTTTCATAATGTCGTAAAGACGCTGATTACCCATAATTACTGTATCAAGAGCTGTGAACTCATCGTACTTGAAGTGATCCTGCTCTAAGAATGAAAGTCTGTTACCAGGGCTCATTGTGATTTCGCCGCTAGTAGGCTCTAACTGACCAGATAAAATTCTAAGGAAAGTAGACTTACCAGCACCGTTAGCACCGATGATACCGTAGCAGTTACCCTCTGTAAATTTGATATTAACCTCTTCGAAAAGGGCTTTCTTGCCGAAACGAAGAGTAACGTTATTAGCTTGAATCATTTACATATCCTTTCTCTATACAAAAAAAACAAGTTGGAAAACAAGGCAAGCCAGTGAAGTCCAACTAATAATCAAAACAGGTTAATATTATCAAAAAATAACGAATTTGTACAGATGGGGCAAGTGATTATGAATAGATGATATGCTTCAGACTAAAATTAATCTCAAATTTGCACTAGACCATCTGAGGGATGTGCATTTTTATGCACATCCCTCTTTGTATTATTTGGGTATAAAGACAAAAGTGAATCTTATTTGGTGGTCAAAAGAATTTCAGGAGGGAACATATGCAGTTTTATAAGATTGAAATGACAATCAATAAAAAAGATGGAGAATTAATAGATTCTGGCAAGGAAGGGGTAGGAAGAAGATCGGCTGACAGAGACTTAGGTAAGGCGATTTCAGTCTTATGTGAACGATTAAATGACAATATTATCGATAAAGGATTTTTCTTTATTAGTAATGCCTCATACGGAGAATGTGTATTTGGACTGGTTTTGCGTGATTACTTGAATATTGACAATCTCGTGGAGACTTTTATAAAAAAAGGAAAGTTTGAAGCTGAGGACATAGAGATTAAAGAAACGACGCTTCATGACTTTGCCAAGATGTTAAGTGTTGGAGATAGAAACGGATTTGTCGAGGATGAATATGATATTTTGAGGGAATTCGGGCTAGAAGAGCTAGTAAGCAATGGCCGCAGTTGTATGGATTTCGATTATGAGGAAAGAATTATTCGTCAAAGTTCTAAGGATGCTATTTATCTTGCAGCTAAAAATTATTTCATCAAGGAGACGTTCATTCCCGAGTTGGATCGTATATACTTTGGAACGCCAAAGAAAAAGGTATATGGACATCCAGTGGATTATATAATTGAAAGTGATGATACAAGAACACAAGTAGGTGTTACACAGTTACTTGTTCAAGCATTATATAGTGTGGGAAGAATAGAGAATAGGCGATACTGCGAATTGGAAATATATCTTAGAGAAACATTTCATCAAAAACTAATAGAATCGTTGTATAAAACTTGTTGCGGAGGGACAATAATATTAAGCTTTGATGAATCTATAAACGAGGATGATGATAGGGCAGATGGTAGCTTCTATGCTATCGAAGAAGTATGTAAAATTATTAGACGTCATTGTTGTGATGTATTAACTATAATACAGCTACCTAGGGAGTGCTCGAAACTGAAGGAGAAGATATTTGAAAATGTAGGTAATTGTACGTTCGTGGAGATAAAAGAGGAATTGGCTACTGATAAATCTGCTATTGCGTATCTTAAAAAATGTTCCAAACAACATGGATTAAGGACAGATAACAAGCTTTTATCTAGCGTGGAAGCAGGGCATGGATATCTAGTTCCAGAACTGAACGCAATTTTTGATGAGTGGTATAGTCAAAAACTGAAAACAACAGTATACAGTCAGTATAAAGATATTGCTAAAGCTAAAACAGAGATTATAAATAAGAAGCCTAAGGGAAGTGCTTATGAGGATTTAGAGTCTATGATTGGTCTGGGCGCTGCCAAAAAGATGATTAACCAAGCTCTTGATAGTTATAAAGCTCAGAAGTTGTTTAAGGATAGAGGATTATCAATAGACAATATATGTAATCACATGATTTTTACAGGAAATCCAGGAACTGCAAAAACTTCAGTAGCTAGGTTGTTCGCACGAATACTAAAAGATAACGATGTGATTAAAAGAGGGCAAATTGTTGAAGTAGGACGTGCAGATTTAGTTGGTAAATATGTTGGATGGACGGCCCCTTTAGTAAAACAAAAGGTTAATGAGGCTTTAGGAGGAATTCTATTTATTGATGAGGCATATTCATTAGTAGATGACCGAGATGGAATGTACGGAGATGAAGCAATCAATACTATTGTGCAAGAAATGGAAAACCATAGGGAGGAACTAATTGTAATTTTTGCAGGTTACCCTGATAAGATGGAAAGGTTCCTTGATAAAAACCCTGGATTAAGATCTAGAATTGCTCATTATATTCATTTTGAAGACTATAATGTAGATGAACTTTGCGAAATTGCCAAACACATTGCTTCTCAAAAAGATATGATCATCGATGATAAGGCAACGAAAAAAATCAAAGAAGTGATGAAAATTGCAAAAATGCAGCCTGATTTTGGTAATGGTAGATATGTGAGAACTGTGATTGAAAAGGCTAGAATGGCTCAAAGTAGTAGGCTTATTCATATGGATTTTGACGCAATTACCAATGACGATATAAGGACTATACGTGAAGAGGATATTGAAATACCAAAATACTCAACAAAATTAACACATCAAATAGGATTTGCTGTATGAAAAGACACTTAAGCGTCATATCTGTTGAAAACCACTTATTTAAGAATTATGATTTAAACATAGGTCTTAATCGATTAACGGGAGAAAATCCGATGCCTGATGCAGTACTATCTAGACTATCGGTGAAGAATGTATTATGGGAAAACAAATAGAATTAAGTAAATCAAAATATTGTAAAGGTGTTCAATGTCCAAAGATTCTTTGGATGGATGAACATATGAGTGAAAAGGCTAAAATCAGTGATTCTTCAGCAATGGACGTTGGGTCAAAGGTTGGAGAGTTAGCTCGCAATTATTTTGGAGCATATAACCTTGTTGAATTTAATATTGACAAAACAATCATGGCTTCAGATACAAAAAAACTTCTTGAAGCAGAAATCGCCAATCAAACTATAGCCGAAGCTTCTTTTTACCTAGATGGATTATTCTGTTCAGTTGACTTATTGAAAATACAAGGTGATGAGTGCAGTATTGTTGAAGTAAAAAGTGCAACCAGTGTAAAAGATATTTACATTGATGATGTGGCATTTCAATATTATGTGCTTATTAAGTGTGGACTAAAGGTTAAAAATGCTTTCATTATGCATATAGATTCGTCTTATTGTCGTCACGGTGATTTAGAACTAGATAAGCTTTTTAAAGTTGAAGATTACACTGATGTTGTAAAGGAGAAATATCAGGAGGTTGAAGACAATATAAGAAGTATTCGTCTTTTTCAAGAAAGTACAGAAGAACCAGTAAAGGATATTGATCTCTGTTGTGAGGTCCCTTATGAATGTGCTTACTATGAGTATTGCAGGAGAAATATTCCAAAAGCCTCGGTGTTTGATATAAGGGGGCTATATGCATCTAAGAAGTATGAGTATTATCATCAAAGTATTATAACTTTTGAAGATATTATTCGATTAAAACCTAAGCTAAGCGCCAAACAGCTTCAACAGGTTGAAACTGAGTATTATAAAAAAACAGATGTAATATTACCAAATGATATAAAGGTATTTCTAGATACATTACAGTATCCACTGTATCATTTGGATTTTGAAACATTTCAGCAAGCCATTCCAGAATATGAGGGGCTTCATCCCTATGAACAGATACCTTTCCAATACTCACTTCACATTGAACATGAAGATGGAACATTGGAGCATAAGGAATTTTTAGCTAAAGAAGGCAGTGATCCAAGAAGAGCAATTGCCGAAAGCTTATGTAAAGATTTTCCGGTTGACGTATGTGTTTTGGCTTACAATATGTCATTTGAACGACGCGTCTTAGCTCATTTAGCAGATACATTTCCAGATCTTGCGGACCATTTGCTAGCAATTCGTGACAATATTCATGACCTTATGATTCCGTTCCAAAAGCAGCATTATTATACAAGAGCAATGCAGGGTTCATACTCCATTAAATATGTTTTACCGGCTCTTTTTCCAGATGATCCCGAGTTGGACTATCATTCTCTCGATGGGGTTCATAATGGTAGCGAGGCATCTGCAGCTTTTGCTGATTTGCAAAATAAAACACCAGAAGAGATTAAAGTTGTAAGAAAAAATCTTTTGAAATATTGTGGCTTGGATACATATGCAATGGTTAAAGTTCTAAGCAAATTAAAAGAAGTTTGTGAATAATAGGTGTAACAGAAAGGAATAATGACATTGGGTAGACAGTCTAAGAAATTAAGTCTTTTTAACACATTAGAGATATTGAAAAAGTACACTGACGAGAATCATCGTTTAACGCAAGCCGAACTTTTGGACTTGTTAAAGCAAGATTACGATATGGAAATAGATCGTCGTACAATCAAAAGTAATCTAATGGATTTAATAGAACTTGGTTATGAAATTGAATCTCAGGAAACAACTAGGATGATACGAAATGAAAAAACTGGAGAAGTAGAAGAAAGTACTATCATGTCTAGCTTCTATCTGGTAAGAGATTTTTCCAAACCCGAGCTTAGATTGTTAATTGATTCACTTTTGTTTTCAAAGCATCTGCCTTATAGCCAATGTAAAGAATTGGTAACAAAACTAGAATCACTCTCTAACAAGTATTTTCGTTCAAATATGAGTTATATCTCTACAATGCCCGAAGATAAAACTAATAATAAACAGATCTTTTACAACATAGATGTACTTGATGAAGCAATTAGTAAAGGGCGAAAGGTTTCATTTAAATATCTTGAGTATGGGACTGATAAGGAACAACATGTAAAGCTAAACCAAGAAGGTGACGAACGCGTTTATGTTGTAAGCCCCTATCAGATGGTGGCTAAAGAAGGAAAGTACTATTTGATTTGCAATTATGACGCCTATGACGATATATCTAACTACAGAGTTGATCGTATTGCAAAAATACAAATATTAGATGCAAAGGCAAAGCCATTCGAAAATTTGAAATGGTCAAAAGGCCAACGATTAAATCTTGCCGAATACATGAAAAATCATGTTTACATGTATGCTAGTGATGATTCTACAGTTTGCTTCCGCATTATCAAATCTATGATTAGTGATGTTATTGATATGTTTGGTAAAGATGTTCAGTTTTACGATGAAACAGAAGATAGTGTATGCGTCAGGGTCAATGTAAATGAATCTGCAATGATTCAGTTTGCGCAGAGCTATGCACCTGATGTCGAAATATTAGAACCTTTATCGCTTCGCGAAGAAGTAAAGAAAAAACTAAGGGAAGGATACAGGGTGTATGAATGAATTATGTGATTAGTGACATCCATGGCTATTATAATCAGTTTGTAGAAATATTAGATTTAATAAAACTAAAGGATACAGATACACTTTATGTGCTCGGCGATGTAGTAGATCGTGGCCCGAATCCTATTAAGACGCTTTTAAAATTGATGGAAATGTCTAACGTGGTTTGCATAGTAGGTAACCATGAACTTATGGCGTTAGATGGCCTTAGATTTTTTAATACTGAAATAACTACTACGTCTGTTGATTCTATAGACGTAGAATTATTGGGCAATCTCATCGATTGGCAAAGAAATGGAAGTGCTTCAACAATCGAAGAATTCAAATCTTTAGATCAAGAACTACGTAATGAGATATTAAACTTTATTGTGGATTTTTCAATGTATGAAGAACTCATTATAAACGGGCAGAAATATTTATTAGTTCATGCAGGGCTTGGAGAATATAGTCCTCAAAAAACAATTGAAGACTATTCGTTGAAAAATCTTGTTTGGGACAGGGCAAATTATAATATTCAATATTTTGAAGATACTATTGTAGTTACAGGACATACTCCAACACAATTTATAGAAGGTAATCAAAATCCAGGTAGAATTTATAAGAATCTAAATCATATAGCAATAGATTGTGGATGTGGCATGCCAGATGGTAGGCTTGCCGCTATTTGTCTTGAAACTGGAGAAGAATTTTATTCATCTAAATATATTTAAAGGAGTGTGTAAAAAATGAGTTTTACAGAATGGATGAAATACGAGTCAGAGGAAAATGATGGTTTTCCAAGCAACTTACAAATTGATGTTTGTAAAAATTTAGGTGTTAGTGTCAAGTTTGATAAGAAGTATAGTGAATTCTATTTTATTTCTGAGGATAAAAATGAACAAACTTCTATTATAGATACTAACAAGCAAAAGATTGCCCCTCCTAAAGGCATAAAAGGTTCATGCAAATGGGTAGAAGATAAGATATATGATGTTTGGAATAAAGAAGATTGGGATCCGGTGGATATTTTTAGAATCCTCGCCTGGAAAACTGGAAAAATCAACCATTCAAAGAGTATTGAAACTAAGCCCAAAATCTCATATGATGCAAATTGGATAGAGAATGGGGATAAGTTTGTATCCTTACAAATTCCTTATCAAGCTGTAGTCACAATGACAGAATTAACACCAGCAATTACTGACTTGATAAGAATAAGAAAAGAGTATTGTAAAAATAAAGATGCTCAATCTGCTTGGAAAGCCATCTTGAGTTTGGCAAATAATAATAAAAAGAGTATGCGGGGTATAGGTACGGTCTACCTTATAACTCTTCTTCATTTCATAACAGGTGGCGATTTTCCTATCTATGATCGTTTTGCCATGGCATCACTTGCTATATGGAAGTTGAAAAAGAGTTATAAAAAACTAAAAATAACGAATGCATCAGTTGTTCGGGGATGCAAGTTACCTTCAAAGGAAACAACAGCAGCACAAAATATTTTAGAAGACGGAATATATTGTGATTATATAAAACTCCTGAATGAATTTTGCAAAGATAATTATGGAAACGAAGATGAATGGAAAACAAATCGAGATGTCGATAGGGCTTTGTGGGTATTTGGCCATTTTTTCGAAGTAAATGAATAGTTTATTAAATATAGAAATTAAGTATTCAGGGATGTGTTCAATTCACATCCCTTCTTTTGAGCCTATGAAATTTTTTCTGTAAATATGGAACTTCTATGATAATTTAGATTTATGAAGGGTGTAGTCATATCAAAAAAAGGCGGTCCTTTTTCCTATACTGATTTACATTAAGCGCTTTTTTATGGTTAAAATAGCAATTAAAGATCTCAAATTTGTGTCGGATGAGATTATTTATGGACATATGCCTTGGTATAATTCTTTATATTAGTTAATCAGTTAATTGATTAATGAACGCATTGATGCTATCATGATTAATAAGGAAACGAGGATATTTTATGTTTCAAATTGACTTTTATCGCACTGTAAGAGGAGAGTGCGATATAGAGGAGTTTCTAGAAGGTCTTTCACAAAAAGCTGAGAATAACAAAGACGCAAGGATTCAATACAAACAAGCAATACAGTACATTCAGTTTCTAGAAGATTATGGAACTAAACTAGGAGAAAATGTTACTAAGCATCTGGAAGAAGATATATGGGAGTTGAGACCTGGGAATAACAGAGTGTTATTTTTCTTTTTTAAAGATGATACTTATGTTTTATTGCATCATTTTAGAAAAAAGACACAGAAAACTCCTCGTCGAGAGATAGAAAGAGCAAAAACGGAACGCGATGACTGGATTTCAAGAAAGGGGTAATCATGATGAGTGATTGGACTAAGTACAAAGAAAAAGTTAGAAAAACAAATTCTAAATTGAGCAGGGATATTGATGAGGCAGAAGAAATTTCTGCCATTGTTGGGGCAATGATTCAGCAACGTCATAATCTTCATTTATCACAAAGAGAATTGGCGACCTTATGTGGAATTCCCCATTCTTCAGTTGCAAGAATAGAATCAGGAGTTAGTATACCTAATTTAGCTACTATGCTAAAGATTTTTAAACAGTTAGAACTATCATTTACTGTACAACCAGTTAGAAAATAATATGATATATGCATATTACACATTAAGCAAAATAAGATTTTAGGCTAAACTAATATTTCACCACAGATATACGCCTAGAATTATTGATTTTTAAGGTGTTAAATTATATAATATTTAATAATTTTTTCATGGAAGGTGGTGATATCATGGCAGTTCAAAACAGGGACGAATTAGAAAAGCTAGAAAATAAGATTGCCTTTGAAAGCCAGGGTGTCATCGCTACTGCGGACTTTGTTGATCCAGACGAGCTCTACAAGGAGCTCATTGATAGAGTGCGCAAATATCATCCTAATACAGACATTTCTATGATTGAAAAGGGCTACAACCTTGCACACAAAGCCCACGAGGGACAGGTGCGTAAATCTGGTGAGCCATATATCATTCATCCACTTTGCGTTGCAATTATCCTTGCTGATTTGGAACTTGATAAAGAAACAATCGTGGCTGGTCTTCTTCACGACGTTGTTGAGGATACCATCTATACAAAGGAAGAGATAGCAGCAGAGTTCTCTGACGAAGTTGCAGAGCTTGTGGATGGTGTCACAAAGTTAGGTCAGTTAAATTATGATGCGGATAAGGTGGAAATCCAGGCGGAAAACCTTCGAAAGATGTTCCTTGCAATGGCAAAGGATATCCGTGTCATCCTTATCAAGCTTGCAGATAGACTTCACAACATGCGTACTCTAAAGTACATGCGTCCTGAAAAGCAAAAGGAAAAAGCGCGTGAGACCATGGAAATCTATGCTCCACTTGCTCAGCGTCTTGGTATCAGTAAGGTTAAAATCGAGCTTGATGACCTTTCACTTAAGTATCTGGAGCCAGATGCTTACTACGACTTAGTTGAAAAAATCGCACTCAGAAAGAGTCAGCGTACAGAATACATTAATTCTCTTGTAGAGGATGTTTCAAAGCATATAAAGGATGCGGAAATCGATGCAGAGGTATATGGCCGTGCAAAGCATTTCTTTAGCATCTACAAAAAGATGGTTAATCAGCACAAGACCATCGATCAAATATACGATTTATTTGCAGTTCGAATCATTGTAGATTCTATCAAGGACTGTTATGCAGCACTTGGCGTTATCCATGAAATGTACACACCTATTCCAGGTCGTTTCAAGGATTACATCGCTATGCCAAAGCCAAACATGTATCAGTCTTTGCATACTACAGTTATCGGACCTAATGGTGCGCCATTCGAAATCCAGATTCGTACATACGAAATGCATCGTACTAGCGAATACGGTATTGCAGCTCACTGGAAATACAAGGAAAGCGGTGAAGGCTCTACTGTTATGGGCGAGGAAGAAAAGCTTTCATGGCTTCGTGAAATCCTCGAGTGGCAGCAGGAAATCTCAGATAATAAAGAGTTTTCTTCCTTATTAAAATCAGATTTGAACCTGTTTTCTGATACAGTATTTTGTTTCACCCCATCAGGTGATGTTAAGAATCTGCCAAACGGTTCAACACCTATCGATTTTGCCTATGCCATCCATTCGGCAGTAGGAAATAAAATGATTGGTGCCAAAGTCAACGGCAAGCTTGTGCCAATCGACTACGTCATCCAAAACGGAGACCGTATCGAGATTGTCACATCTCAGAATACAAACGGCCCAAGCCGTGACTGGTTGAGTATTGTCAAAAGTTCACAGGCAAAGAACAAAATCAATCAGTGGTTCCGCAGTCAGTCAAAGGACGAAAATATCGCTAAAGGTAAGGAACTTCTCATTGGTTCTGCAAAGCAAAAAGGTGTGGATCTTGGCGATATAAACAAGCCTAAATACCAGGAAATCATCATTAATAAATACGGATTCCACAGCTGGGAGGATTGCCTCGCAGCAGTTGGTCAGGGAGCCATAAAAGAAGGCGCTGTTATTAACAGAATGTTCTCTGCATGGCAGAAGGATCACCCAGTTAAGGTTACCGACGAAGAAATTTTGGCAGAGCATTCTGGTTCAGGCAAGGAAGCTAAGCCAAAGTCTAAAAATGGTATTACAGTTAGCGGACTTTACGATGTTTCAGTTCGTTTCTCAAAGTGTTGTAATCCAGTTCCAGGTGATGAAATCGTAGGTTTTGTTACCAGAGGAAGAGGTGTATCAATTCACCGTACCGATTGTATCAATATGATTAATCTTCCAGAATTCGAAAAGGAACGTCTCATCGAGGCCGAGTGGGCTCGTGACGCAGAGGAAGATGGCAAGAAGGGCGGAGTATACCTCACAGAAATCAATATTTACGGAAACAACCGTACAGGACTTTTGGTAGATATCACACGTATATTCACCGAAAGAGAGATAGATATCGACTCAATCCATTCCAAGACAAGCAAACAGGGCGTTGCTACCATCACTATCAAGTTTGGTACACAAAGCCGCGAGCAGCTTCGTTCTTTGGTTGAAAAGATTAAGCAGGTTGAGTCTATCATCGACGTAGAAAGACCTAGAGGATAAGATGAAAGTAGGAAAAGTACTTCTGCCAGCAGCGGCAGAAAACTGCTATATAGCCATAAATGAAGATACAAATGAATCAATCATAATTGATCCAGGCTCAGCTTTTGAGCGTATCAAGTCTGCAGTGGAAAGCACTGGCACAAAGCCTGTTGCGATCCTTCTGACTCATGGTCATTTTGATCATGCAGGAGAGGCTGCTTCCACAGCAAAGGAATATGGAATAAAGGTTTACACACACGAGGCTACAGCAGAGGAGCTTAAAAATCCAAGCATCAACCTTTCCGGAGATATGTTTGGAGAATCCAAAAGCTATAGCGCGGATGTTTTTTTGAAGGACGATGAGGAAATAGATTTAGCAGGACTTCATATCAAGTGCCTTTTCACACCAGGTCACACACCAGGTGGATGCTGCTTCTATTTCCCTAATGAAGATATAGTTTTTACCGGAGATACATTGTTTAGTGGTTCCGTGGGACGTACAGATTTTCCAGGCGGTTCCATGAGTCAGTTGGTAGGTTCAATCAAGTCAAAGCTTATGACTCTTTCAGATGATACTATCTGTTACCCTGGTCACAACGAGCCAACCACTATCGGTACAGAAAGGATATACAATCCATTTTTATGATTTACATACAATTAAACGAAGATAATTTTGAATATGATATTTATTCACTAGTTAAAGCCTTTTATCCAAAGGAAGAGGTCAAAATCTCTACAGAGCCCACACCTGAGGATGCAGGGCTTCTTTTTTCGATGCAGGTTAATTACTCAGACAATGTTCTCACCCTGGATGGCAGAGAAATCGAAATCGATTATTCTGACAGACCAGACACAAAGAATCGTCTGAAGCTTGCCATCTATGAAAGTCTTAGCAAGCGTACCGGCAAGGAATTGCCATGGGGTACTCTTACAGGCATCCGCCCAACTAAAATCAGCCTTGGCATGATAGAAGATGGCACAGATGATGAGGCTATTGCTTCATACATGAAGGATACCTATCGTACTTCCGATGCAAAAATCGACCTTAGCTTACAGGTTTCACACAAGGAGCATGAGCTTTTATCAAAGATAGATTATGACAATGGCTATTCCGTTTATATTGGAATTCCATTCTGTCCAAGTACTTGTCTGTACTGCTCGTTTACTTCCTACCCAATTGGGCTGTGGAAGAAAAAGCTAGATGACTATCTGGATGCAGTTGAAAAGGAAATGGCTTTTACAGCAGAGTCCTGCAAGGAAAAGAGCCTTACCACCATCTACATTGGTGGGGGTACACCAACATCCTTGGATGAGGAGCATTTGGAAAAGCTGCTTACACTTGTAGATAAGTACTTTGACACAAAATCCCTTTTGGAATACACAATCGAGGCAGGCAGACCAGATTCAATCACATACGAAAAGCTTCAGATTATGAAGAATCATCCAGTCAGCCGTATATCAATCAACCCACAGACAATGAATCAAAAGACACTGGATTTGATTGGTCGATTCCACAAGGTAGAGGATATTCACCGTGTATACGGATGGGCTAGAGAGCTTGGCTTTGACAACATCAACATGGATTTGATTCTTGGCCTTCCTGGCGAGACAATTGAGGATGTAAAGTACACTTTAGATGAAGTTGAGAAGATGGCACCAGACAATCTTACAGTTCATTCACTTGCTCTTAAGCATTCGGCTCGTCTTAATATTGACAGAGAGTCTTATGACGATTATTTAATAGAGAACTCACAGACTCATATGGATATTTGCCTGGATTGTGCAAATCATATGGGAATGAATGCATATTACCTTTATCGTCAGAAAAACATGGCTGCAAATCTTGAGAATATTGGTTATGCAATGCCAGGTAAAGAGGGGCTTTACAATATCTTGATAATGGAAGAGAAACAAACTATAATGGCACTTGGTGCTGGCTGCTCATGCAAGTTTGTTGCTGACCATGGCAAGACAGTTACTAGATGTGAAAATGTCAAGGACGTTCAATTATACATTGACAGAATTGATGAAATGATAGATAGAAAAAGAGAAAGACTTAGAGAGGATTTAAAATGGCTTTAAACAAGAAACCAGTTAATGGAATGAAAGACATCCTTCCATACGAAATGGAAGTTAGAGACTACGTTACTTCTATAATCAAGGACACATATCGTTCTTTCGGATTCACTCCAATCGAAACACCTGCAATGGAGTCAATCGGCAACCTTTCTAACAAGCAGGGTGGCGAAAACGAAAAGCTTATCTTCAAGGTAATGAAGCGTGGAGAAAAGCTTAACATACCTGAGGCACAGACTGAGGATGATGTAGTAGATTTTGGTATGAGATACGACCTTACAGTACCTCTTTGCCGTTTCTATTCAAATCATGCAAATGAGCTTACATCACCATTCAAGTCACTTCAGATTGGTTCTGTTTGGAGAGCAGACAGACCTCAGCGTGGCCGTTATCGCCAGTTTACACAGTGTGATATCGATATTCTTGGTGAGCCTAGCAACCTTGCAGAGATAGAGCTTATCCTTGCTACAACTACAACACTTGGACGTATCGGTTTCAAGAACTTCGAAATCCGAATCAACGAGCGTCGTATCCTTAAGGCAATGGCAGCTTATGCAGGTTTTGCAGAGGAAGATTACGATTCAATCTTCATCACACTTGATAAGATGGACAAGATTGGTCTTGATGGAGTTTCTAAGGAGCTTCTTGAGTCAGGATATTCACAGGAGTCAATCGACAAGTATGTTGGTCTTTTTGCAGCACTTGAAAATGTTAAAGATGTTGCAGAAGGCATGAACATTCTTCTTGATAAGCTTGGTGATTTCCTTGATGTGGAAGTTGCAGATTGGATGAGAGAAATTGCTGCAGCAGTTAACGCTACAAAGGAAGCTGATTTTGAGCTTGTATTTGATCCTACACTTGTACGTGGTATGAGCTACTACACAGGTACTATTTTTGAAATCGCTATCCCTGAGTTCGGCGGAAGCTGCGGTGGTGGCGGACGTTACGACAAGATGATTGGTAACTTCACAGGCCAGAACACACCAGCTTGTGGTTTCTCAATCGGATTTGAGCGTATCATCCTTCTTCTTATGGAGCAGGGCTTTAAGGTTCCAGGAGCAAGCAAGAAGATTGCTTACCTTGTTGAAAAGGGCTATCCAGCAGAGAAGCTTGCTGAGGTTATGGCTCAGGCAAAGGCTTCACGTGCAGAGGGCAATACAGTTCTCGTTGTTCGTATGAACAAAAATAAAAAGTTCCAGAAGGAACAGCTTTCAGGTGAAGGCTACGAGGAATTTGTAGAGTTCTTTAATCGATAAAAGGTAGATTATGAATCAGGAATTGATGAGCAAGTATGAAAGCTTAAAAGCATACTTTAAGGATTTAGGAAAAGTTGCAGTAGCATTTTCCAGTGGAGTTGATTCCACATTTCTCCTTTATGCAGCACACGATGCTATAGGGGACAATGCTATTGCAGTGACTGCTTCTTCCTGTTCTTTCCCAAAGAGAGAACTGAACGAAGCAATCGACTATGCTAAATCGCTTGGAGTTAGACATTTTATCGTTGAATCAGAAGAATTAGAAATAGATGGATTTGCACAGAATCCACCAAATAGATGTTATCTTTGCAAGAAGGAGCTTTTTGAAAAGATGTTTGCACTTGCAAAGGAGCAGGGCATAGATTATGTGGCCGAGGGTTCCAACCTTGATGATAATGGTGACTATCGCCCAGGTTTACAGGCTGTTGCAGAGCTTGGGGCAAAAAGCCCACTGAGAGATATCGGATTTACGAAGTCAGAAATTCGTCAGCTTTCAAAGGAGCTTGGACTTCCAACAGCAGAGAAGCAGTCATTTGCTTGTCTTGCAAGCCGTTTCCCATATGGTGAGACAATCTCAGAAAAGAAGCTTTCAATGGTTGATAAAGCAGAGCAGTTTTTATTGGATGAGGGCTTCAAACAATTTAGAGTACGTATTCATGGAGACAATGTAGCGAGAATAGAGCTTAGTCCTTCTGATTTTCCTAGAATGTATGATGAAGCATTCAGATTAAAGGTTTATGACAAGCTCAAGGAATACGGTTTTGCATACGTAGCACTTGATTTAAAAGGCTATCGTACAGGTAGTATGAACGAAACATTGGGCTTGTAATATTGACAAATAGCATTATAAAAAATATTATATGAATACCTACTGATTTGGTAGGTATTCATTTTTGTTATAGAGGTATTTATGTTAAATCAGTTTTCAAGAACAGAACTTCTTCTTGGCAAGGAAGCCATGGAGGGGCTGGAGAATAAAAGAGTAGCCATTTTCGGAATTGGCGGTGTAGGAGGATATGTATGTGAAGCCCTGGTGAGAAGCGGGGTAGGACATTTTGATTTGGTTGATAATGATACTGTTTCTCTTACAAACATAAATCGTCAAATTATTGCTACTCATTCCACTGTCGGAAGACAAAAGGTGGAGGTAATGAAGGAAAGAATGCTAGACATTAATCCTAATGCAGACATTAGTATTCATCAGTGCTTTTTTCTTCCAGAAAATGCTCACGAGTTTCCATTCGAAACCTATGACTATGTAGTTGATGCAGTAGATACAGTTACTGCTAAAATTGAAATAATTATGCGCTGTAAGGAGCTTGGAGTTCCTGTTATAAGTGCCATGGGAGCAGGTAACAAGCTTGATCCAAGTAGATTTAGAGTTGCTGATATTTATAAAACAACAATGTGCCCATTAGCCAAGGTAATGCGTAAAGAAATGAAAAAGCGGGGGATTAAGGATTTGAAAGTGGTATTTTCTGATGAAATGCCAGTCAGTCCAATAGAGACACAGGATATGGAACCATTAAATCCTGGAAAAAGAGCAACTCCAGGGTCTATAGCTTTTGCACCATCAGCTGCAGGACTTGTATTGGCAAGCGAGGTACTAAAGGATTTAACTAACGGATTTAGCAGAGACAAAATAGGGGAATAAAACTATGACATTACAACAAGTATTGTACGCGTTAACTATTGAAGAAATGGGGTCAATGAACAAGGCAGCGGAGAAGCTATACATTGTTCAGCCTACACTTACCAGTGCCATTCAAGAGCTGGAAAACGAGGTGGGACTGACCATTTTCATGAGAACCAATAAAGGTGTTATAGTAACACCTGAGGGGCAGGAATTCTTGGATGACATCAGAGGTTTCTATCGTCAATACGATATTGTAATGCAAAAATATAAGGATGAAGGTACTTACAAAAGAAAGTTTGGTGTGTCTACACAGCACTACACATTTGCAGTTCGTGCCTTTATCGACATGGCAAAAGAATACGATATGAATCAGTTCGATTTTGCCTTGAGAGAAACCACCACATATAACATTATTAAAGATGTCAGCTCCCTGAAAAGTGAAATCGGTGTTCTCTACATAAGCGAGCATAATCGCAAAGCTTTAAATAAGCTTTTCAATGAGCATTCTGTGGAGTTCCATCCACTAATCAAGTGCCGTGCTTTTGTTTATTTGTGGGGAGAGCATCCACTTGCTCAAAAAGAATATATTACGTTTGATGACTTGAAGGATTATCCTTGTCTTTCCTTTGAACAAGGAGAAAATAGTGAGTTTTTGGCAGAAGAGATTCTTAGCGAGAACATATATCCTCAGACTGTAAGAGTTACAGATAGATCAACAATGCTTAACCTGGTTCGCGCAATGAACGGTTATACACTGTGCTCTGGAATTGTTTGGGGAGATTTGAACAGTGACGGATACGTTGTTGTCCCTTACAAAGGTGATGAGGAAAACCCAAACAGCGTTATGGAAATAGGTTATATCACCAAGAAAAACTCAGTAATGAGTAAGATTGGTGAGCAATATCTGGAGGAGATAGATATTGCTTTATCTCAAATTGATAAAAGTGTTATTTATGAAGAATAGTTTTTTCACATATTTTTGCTATAGTGTATACACTGATGGTGAGAAAACATATCAAGGAGGCAGATATGGCATATTTTCCAATGTTTGTAGATATAACTGATACTAACTGCCTGGTAGTTGGTGGCGGTGAAGTAGCCCTTAGAAAGGTAAATGTACTTCTTGATTTTGGAGCAAAGGTACATGTAATTGCCAAGGAGATTTCTATGGAGCTTGCAGCTTTATCGGAGGAGACAGATCATCTTCTTTTAGAACAGCGCGAGTTTACGCCACTTGACCTTCAGGATAGGAAGTTGGTTGTTGTTGCAACTAGCGATAATGAGCTGAATACTCAAATTTCTATGATGTGCAATGAAGGCGGTATCCCTGTTAATGTGGTGGATGACAAGGATAAATGCTCATTTATTTTCCCATCATATCTGAAGGAGCAGAATTTAGTAGGAGCATTTTCTAGTAGTGGCAATAGTCCAGCCCTTACTCAGTTCCTTAGAAATAAAGAAAAAGAAGTGCTTACTCCAAAGCTTGGAGAGCTTAATGAAATGCTTGGCAGATGGAGACAACCGATTACAGAACTCTTTCCACTGGAAGCATCTAGAAAGAGTGCATTTGAACAGCTTATCGACTATGCACTTTGCTATGATGGAATTCCAACAGATGAAGAGGTTGAAGAGCTCCTTGGAGCAATCAGCATGACCCTTTAAAATGTATACAAAATGAGACCTATAACAACGGTCTCATTTTTTTGTGTATATTTTGTAAAAAAACACACATTTTTGCAAAAGTTGAGTAAAATAGAAGTGTTATCGTATGTAACATGGGGGACAGAGTGATGAAAAAAAAGGTTGAACGAAGTGTAATCTTAAATTATGTGGCGATGTTTGGAGGAGTATTCCTGAACTTCGCCCTGTCATTTCTTTTATACAAGGTAGAATTGCCTATGTACTTTGATAGCATAGGTACTATTGGTGTTGCCGCTGTTTGCGGTATGCTACCGGGATTTTTGGTTGCAGTTTTTACAAATCTTATCTGCAGCCTGTACAATCCTTTTGCCATCTATTACGCAATCTTAAGCGTCCTTATGGCTGGAGTCACAGCTGTTTTCGTGCACAGAAAATATTTTAAAAAGAAATACATGTACTTAGTATTCATATTGATATTGGCTTTAATAGCAGGCGGACTAGGTTCTATCATTCAGCTTTTGTTATTGGGCCAGCCTCAGTATGTAGAAGTGAGCCATTTATCAGAGTATATGGCTACCCATTTTGGTCTGAATTTCTATGTTTGGTTTTTCATTGTAAATACATGTTTGAATATTGTTGATAAAGGCATCTCTGTTTGGATTGTATTTCTGGTATTGAAGTTCATACCAGAAAAGAATCTGGATGGAATATGGGATATTGGCTGGCAACAGCGCCCACTTACTCCTGTAGAGCTGAAGCGTATTAAGCTTTCTTCCAAGAAAAATGGTGGAAAGCTTCAAAAGCGTGTTTCAAGAATGCTTGTAATGGCAGCATTTACAATGACAATCATTATGGGTGTAATAAGCATGCACTTGTTCTATACAAATGCAAAGGATAGATATATTGCCAATGCTACAGGTGCTGCAAAAATGGCATCCAATGTAATAAATACTGATAGACTAGATGCCTATGCAAAAAAAGGCCACGAACTGGGAGATTATATTGAAATCGAAAATGCTCTTTATGACATAAGATCAAACTTTGAAGGCGTAGAGTATCTTTATGTGGTACGTATTCGTGAGGATGGTTGTCAGTTCATATTTGATTTGGCAACAGAAACAGAGGAGCCTTACGCACCAGGTGAAATAGTTCCTTTTGAGGGAGCTTTTGAAGAGTATTTACCAGCTCTGTTTGCTGGAGAAGAAATAGCCCCAATAGAATCGAATGAAAAATCTGGTTGGGTTGTGACGAAGTATTATCCAGTTAAGGATAATAGTGGAAACACAGTTTGCTATGCCTGCGCCGATGTAAAGATGGACTATGTTTCTGACTATTTCAAAGGCTATGTAATAAAGGTTGTATTGATTTTCTCAGGATTCTTCCTTTTGATATTAGCTTATGGTATGTGGCTATCCAGATATTTCTTGGTATACCCAATAAATAGTATGGCTGCATGTACCAATGATTTCATGTCTGATGATGACAATCAGACAGCACTTGAAGAAAACGTACGAAAGATAAAAGCCCTTGATATTCATACAGGGGATGAAATAGAAAACCTTTATAGAACCCTTTGCACTATGACAGAGAGCACATCTGAAAAGATGAAGGATGTTAGACAACAGGCAAAGGCTATTAACCAGATGCAGACAGGTTTGATTATAACCATGGCAGATTTGGTGGAAAACCGCGACTCTGATACTGGTTATCACATTCAAAAAACTGCTGATTATGTAAAGATAATTTTGGCAGGATTGAAGAAGAAGGGATACTATTCAAAGAAACTTACACCAAAATTTATCGCTGATGTAGAAATGTCAGCACCTTTGCACGATATAGGAAAAATCAATATTCCAGATGCTGTATTGAACAAGCCTGGAAAGCTTACAGACGAAGAATATGAAATTATGAAGACCCATACAACAGCTGGAAAAGCCATTATGGAAAAGGCTATCAGTACAGTTAAGGGTGAAAGTTATTTGAAGGAAGCCAGAAACATGGCTGCATATCACCATGAGAAGTGGGATGGTTCAGGCTATCCTGAGGGATTGAAGGGAGAAGTAATCCCACTGTCTGCAAGAATAATGGCAGTGGCAGATGTGTTTGATGCTCTGACAGCAAGGAGAGTTTACAAGGACCCAATGCCTTTTGAAAAGGCCATGGATATTATAGTGAAGGATTCAGGAACACATTTTGATCCAAAATGTGTTGAAGTATTTGTAGATGCTGAAAAAGAAGTTCGAAGAGTACTGAAGAAGTACCAGGAATAGTTTTTTGGTTTGCAGCTTTAGGGGGCAGAGTAAATGAAAAAAGAAAATGCAGTGAAGATGCTGGCATTAGTTATGGCATCGGCAACGCTTTTATCAGTCACAGCTTTATATCAAACATCATATAGCTATGCGAAAGATTCAAATGTAGATGGATCTTCTTCAGCTACGGAAAATTTGGAGAGAAATGGCGGAGGTTATGCGGTTTCACATCAGTTAAGGGATGTAGGTTATGCTACAAAACTATACGATGCAACTAATGGCCTTCCTACTTCTGATGCAAACTGCATTTTGTCAGCAAGTGATGGATATATATGGATTGGAAGCTATGGTGGAATTATAAAATATGATGGCACCACATTTGAAAGACTCGATTCTTCAGATGGTCTGACAAATGGAAAAGCACTTTTTGAAGATAGCAAGGGAAGGATTTGGGTAGGTACAAACGATAATGGCATTGTAGTTATCGACGGCGAGGACCATATCCAAATTACATATAAAGAAGGTCTTCCTTCATCATCTATCAGGAGCTTTGCAGAAGATTCTTATGGTGATATTTTTGTGGGAACCACGGGAGGAATATGCTCAATTGATGAAGATTTTAATGTGGTTGCTTTGGAGGACGACCGATTAAAAGACGAATACATTACTCGACTCTACACTGATTCCAAGGACAGAATAGTTGGAAATACAAGGGATGGCGATGTATTTGTAATAAATAACGATTCCGTCACTAATTATTTTGCAAGTACAGATATAATCGAAGGCACAGTTTCTACAATATATCCAGATAGTGAAGCAGAAGATGAATTTTACATAGGAAGTGATACTGGAGTTCTTTATCATGGAAGTCTTTCTGATGATTTCTCTGATTTACAGTCTATCGATTTATCCGATTATCTAACACGGATAGCTAATGTTACTTATGTCTGTAAAAGGTTGTGGGTAATAAGCGATGACCAGGTGGGATATTTAGATGCAAAAAACAATTTCCATGTTCCACAAAACATTCCTATAAGTAGTGGAATAGAAATGGTTACCTCTGATTATCAAGGAAACTTGTGGATTGCATCTACAAGACAGGGCGTTGCAAAAATTGTCACAACAAACTTCCAAAACATTACTGATTTAGCCGGTTTGGAAAATCAGGTAGTGAATTCCACATGTTTGTATGGCGAGGATATTTACATAGGTACAGACAAAGGGCTAAATATTGTTAATAAAAAGTACAAGGCTAGAGAGAATGAGCTTACAGAACTATTAGCAGATACCCGTATAAGATGTCTTACAGTTGATGATAAAAACAATTTGTGGATATCAACATATAACAATGACTTTGGTCTTATCTGTTATTCAGAAAATGGGCAGATGACATTCTACAATCAGGAAAATGGATTTATTAGTGATGGAATTAGATGTACGACTATTGCTAAAGATGGAACAATCCTGGTTGGTACAAACGATGGAGCAGCATTTATCAAGAATGGTCAGGTGGTAAAAACTATTACCGCAGCTGACGGTCTTGAGAATGAGGTGTGTCTTACAGTGGAAGAAAGTGCTGATGGAACAATCTACATTGGCACAGATGGTGGTGGACTGTTTTATTATTCAAATGGACAGCTTGGCAAGCTGGACAGAGATGATGGTCTTACATCAGATGTTATTCTTCGTGTAAAGAATGATGAAGCTCATGGAGTTGATTGGATAATTACATCCAATTCTATTCAGTATATCCAAGATGGGGAGATTTATAACGTAAAGACCTTCCCATATAACAACAATTTCGATATTGTTGCTGATGATAATGAGAATTACTGGGTATTATCTTCGTACGGCATTTTCTGCGTAGACACCAAATCCATGCTGGAAGATAACATTGTAGAGTATGCTTTGTATAATTCATCAACTGGGCTTACAAGTATACCTACTGCAAATGCTTTCAATGCAATTGATGAAAATGGAAATCTGTATATAGCCGGACGTTCAGGTGTGAATTCTGTAAATATAAACAAATTCTTTAGACAGACCAGTGAGATTAAAATCAGCCTGAAAGAAATTGAGTACGATGGCATAGAGGTAGAGCCAGATAAAAACGGAGTATACACTATTCCTGCAGATGCCGGCCGAATTTATATGAAGCCAGCTATCTTGAACTACACCTTGTCAGACCCACTTGTACGAATCTACCTGGAGGGGGATTCAAAATCAGGTATCACTGATTACCAAAGCGAACTTGGAGCGCTGGAATACACAAGTCTTAGCTATGGAACATACACCCTTCATCTACAGATTATTGATGATAACACACAAAGAGTATATCAGGATTCCGTATATACGATAGAAAAGAAACCACATGTATTTGAACTTGCGATAGTGCGAGTTTTAATAGGCGCAGTAATAGCTTTGTTGGTTGCACTTTTGGTATGGCGAATCATGACAAATACTGTTATTCGCAAGCAGTATAAGGAAATCCAGGCAGCCAAGGAAGAAGCTGAAAGAGCAAACAGTGCAAAATCTAGATTCTTGGCAAATATGTCTCATGAAATAAGAACACCTATTAATACTATTATAGGTATGGATGAGATGATTCTTCGTGAAAATGGAGATGAGGCTCCAAAGAATTACTATACGTCCATAGTTAATTATGCGTTGGATATTCGTTCTGCAGCTGAGACATTGCTTAGTCTTATCAATGATATTTTGGATCTGTCAAAGATAGAGTCTGGAAAGATGCATCTTGTTGAACAGGAATATCGCACAGAAGAACAAATCCGCGGCATGGTCAAAATGATTCGTATTAGAAGTGACCAAAAGGGATTAAGCTTTGATTTGGATATTGATGAAAATTTACCTGCTAAGCTTTATGGTGACCTTGGAAAGATTAAGCAGGTAGTATTAAATCTTCTTACTAATGCTGTTAAGTATACAGAGGAAGGTGGATTTACATTAAAGATTGCAGTTCTGGAACAGGCAATGGGCAAGTGTAAGATTCTGTTTTCTGTTAAAGATACTGGAATTGGTGTAAAAGCAGAAGATATCGACAAGCTATTTTCTGCCTTTGAGCGCCTGGATGAGGAAAGAAACACAGAAATTCAGGGAACAGGTCTGGGCCTGGATATATCAAAACAATTTGCAGAGTTGATGAATGGCTCACTTACCTGTGAAAGCGTCTACGGTGAAGGTTCTGAGTTCAAATTTATTATTGAACAGGAAATCGTTGATTCTACTCCTATTGGCGAATTTAACGAAGAAGTTGCCGAGGCTATGAGAGGCCCTTATGCACCACTTTTTGTAGCACCAGACGCATCTGTTTTGGTTGTAGATGATAACAAAATGAACCTTACAATTGTAAAAGGTTTATTGAAGGAAACAAAAGTATTTGTGACAACAGCCGTATCAGGTGAGGAGTGCTTAGAGAAGCTTAAATATGGTGAATACGATGTAGTATTTCTTGACCATTTAATGCCTGGTATGGATGGAATTGAAACAGTTGCAAAGATTAGAGAAAAGTATCCTGATTTACCAGTTTACGCCTTTACAGCTAATTCAATGCCTGAAGGTGATGATTACTATACATCAAGGGGCTTCAATGGATATGTTACAAAGCCGGTGGATGGCATAGCATTAGAAAAAATTATTAGAAAACATCTTAGCGACAATGTGGTAATGGAAAATTTATTGTAGATTTGTTAAGGGTTAGCCCAGCGGCTAACCCTTTAATTTGCTGAAAAAAGGGTATATAATCTTACTTGGGTATAAATATAAAGGGGGATAATTGAATAATGAAACAACTCAAACCTATTACTAACAAACTCTTATGGATTTTTGCCTTGGGGCAGTTTGGTTGGAGCCTTTTATCAGGTGTGGTATCTAACTGGATGGTTTACTACTACACAGGCACACCAAGTGAGCAGAATCCTAACACAGGTCTTTTTGCATCTGGAATCACTCAAAACCCAATTCTTTTCAAATTAACATTGTTTGGTCTTGTGCTTGCCTGCGGTCGTATTTTTGACGCCATCACAGATCCACTTATTGCTGGCTGGTCAGATGGAGCTGACTATAAGGGCGGCAGACGTATTCCATTTATGAGAGCCATGGCAGTCCCATTTGCTCTATGTACTATTGGTCTTTTTGTGCTTCCACAAACAAGTAACGTAGTTGTAAATGACGTAGTACTGTTTGCTCTTTTGATGGTATTCTATCTTTTTATGACAATGTTCTGCACACCTTACAACGCTCTTATTGCAGAGCTAGGTGATACACAGCAGCATCGTATAAACGTATCAACATACATTTCATTTACATTTATTGTAGGTCAGTCTATTTCGTTCTTACTTCCAAACGTTGCGGGAGCTTTGGAGGGAAGCTTTGGACAGGCTGGTTCCATCAGAATGTCAGTTGCAATCATGGCAGCTATAGCGTGTATTGCAATGCTCATTCCAGCATTTTACATTAACGAGCGTGATTACACCGAAAGCAAACCAAGTGAGACAAAGCCATTTTCATCACTTGTTAAGACATTCTCTAATGTACAGTTTAGACATTTCGTATACAGTGATGTTATTTATTTCTTTGCACTTACATTATTCCAGACAGGCCTTGCATTCTACGAGACACAGCTTATGGAAATCGAAGATACATGGACATTTGTTCTTACTGCAACAATGACATTCATCAGCGTTTGCCTCTATCCAGCAGTAAACATCTTAGCTAAGAAAATTGGAAAGAAGCAGCTTATTATCATTGGATTCTTTGCATACGCATGTGTATTCCTTGTAACAACATTCTGTGGCAAGGGATTACAGTGGGGCTTCATTATTGCTGTTGCAGCATCTATCCCAATGGCAATCCTTGGAATTCTTCCACAGGCATGTGTTGCCGATGTTGCTGAGCTTACACGTCTTGAAACTGGAGAGGACAGAAGCGGTATGTTCTTTGCAGCTCGTACATTTGCATTCAAGATGGGACAGGCTATTGCCATGGTTGTATTCACATCGGTAACAGTTTCCCAGACAACGGGAAGCTACCGTATGACAGCAGCCATCGCATTTGTTACTTGCTTCATTGGAGCTTGTATCTTCTTCACATTCAATGAAAAGCAGATACTTGGTCGCATCAAGGAGCTGAAGGGTAGCGAGGAAATCTAGAAAAATGAAATGATTGTGAAAAACAATTTTTTCCCAGGGAAATATGCCATAATATATTAAAGAAAAACAAGATTTAATATTTTATGGGGATGGGGAGTATGTTTAATTTAGCTTTACGCATGATAACAGGATGTGTTATCGCATTTACGTTGGCGGTGTGTTTAATACCGCTAGAAGTCTTTGCAAAGTAAATAGTATTATGTAGAATAAATATGAGGGAAGTTTTGCTCCCTCATATTTATTTTTGCAGTAATATCAGATTGGAGAGAATGAAATGAGATATCCTGAGTTTCTAAAAAAGAATGGCACAATCGGGCTTGTTGCACCATCCTTTGGATGTACATTTGAACCATATAAAAGCTGTATGGATGCAGCTATAGAAAGATTTAAAGGCATGGGCTACTCCATAGTTGAAGGGCCTAACTGCCGAAAGGATGATGGAATAGGAATCAGCTCATCACCTGAGAACTGTGGACGAGAGCTGACAGAGTATTACTGCTCAAATAACAACGACATGCTTATTAGCTGTGGCGGTGGAGAGTTGATGTGTGAGACTTTGGATTATGTTGATTTCGATGCAGTTGAAAATGCTGCTCCAAAGTGGTACATGGGATACTCAGACAATACCAACTTCACTTTTCTTCTTAATACTATCTGCGATGTGGCTTCTATCTATGGGCCAAGCATAGGTGCTTTTGGAGCAGAGTATCTTCACCAGGCTTTGCTTGATTCAATCAAAGTATTCACTGGTGAGCTTGATAAAGTGTCTGGATACGACATGTTTGAACTGGAGTCCTTGAAGGACGAGGAACATCCTTTAGTTTCATATAATCTTACAGAGAAAAAAGAATTAAAGCTTTATAGTGGAGATGCAGCGGTAAATCGATTGCCACAGTTTACAGGCAGAATCACAGGAGGATGCCTGGACTGTCTTGCAAATCTTGTTGGCACAAAATACGATAAGGTGGCTGAGTTCAATAAGCGATACAGCGATGAAGGTGTGATTTGGTTTTTAGAGGCCTGCGATTTAAATGTCATGTCTATACGCAGAGCACTGTGGAATCTGGATAGAGCAGGATGGTTTGAGAATGCCAAAGGCTTTATAATTGGTCGTCCGCTAGCGGCATGGCAGGAGAAAATGATGGGACTTGATCAGTATAATGCAGTCACTGGAATTCTTGGAAAGTACAATGTGCCTATAGTAATGGATGCGGACGTAGGACATATTGCACCTGCAATGCCAATTATATCTGGAGCTATGGCCACAGTAGGCACAGACATGGGAAATATAACAATAGAATATAATTTGAAGTAGTTTCAACTAAAGAAAAGGCTGACCAGTTATGGTCAGCCTTATTTTATCTTGCGCGAATATCTAATATTTCGCCGATGTACATGGTGTGGAAATCGTCTAAGTGACGCTCGGTGTACTGTTTATTCAGGATAGCATCGTCCAAAACGGTGTTCTCTGTCATTGGAACGGCAGCAATCTTACGGCAGAGGATAATGAAATTCGCATCATCGATGTAAGGTGCTTTCATAGCGTGTTCGATACTTACGTGGCAGAGGCGAAGCTTATCCTCGTTGCGGCCACTAAGCTGATCAAGTACCTTCATCAGCTGCACGTTGTTTTTGTCGCTCATGTCGAAGAAACATGCTGAAAAATACTCAGATTTATCCAGTAATTCTTTTGTGTATCGTGTGTTGCGAAGAAAAGCGTAGACTACATGTTTACCCCAAATATGGCCTACACCTCCGTTGTGGGATGAGGTGGCATTGACTTTTCCGTCTGCCTCAGCAACGATTGCAATACCGTCATCCGCAAGCTTTTGGATTGGATTCCATTCCAACATATTAATTGGATAAGGTTGAAAAGTATGCATATGATTCTCCTTCTCTCTATTATTATTTGATGGTTAGTTAAGGTTATTGCTTTGAAGAAACTTTAAAAACTCATGCTCAGGTAATGGCTTTGTGAAATAGTATCCCTGAATGTAATCAACCCCCAGAGTTTTCATAGTTTCAAGTGCTTCTTTGGTCTCAATTCCTTCGGCAATTATCTTAATATCCATTGAATGAGCCATATCTATAACAGTTTTTACGATAGCCCGGGCTTTGTTATTCTTAAAATATTCATCAGTCAAATGCTTATCCAGTTTTACAATGCTTACAGGCATATCAATTATATAATTCAGATTGGATGTGCCAGAACCAAAATCATCTAGTGAGAAGGAAATACCTTTTTCCTCTAGCTTTTTCATATTGTTAAGGATATTTTCCTTACTGATTAAGGAACTGGTTTCTGTGATTTCCATATTTATAAGCAATGGTGAAACTGCGTAGTGCTCCAACAACTCTGTAAATCTTGATACAAATACAGGACTTTCACCTTGCTTAACAGAAAGATTAATCTCTATTTTTTCAATTCCCAGTTTTTCAACTCGGTATGATTTCATAAAGGAAAGGACTTTTCTGTAAATGCTGTCCGATAGTGGAATGATTCGTCCGGTTTCTTCCATAACAGGGATGAAATCATTTGGGTAAACTAAAGTACCATCCTTTAATCTAATTCGAACAAGTGCTTCAGCACCTGTGAATAAGCCAGTTGAAATGTTGTATATAGGTTGATAATGCATTTCAATTCTGTCTTCTTCCATGGCAGAAACAACCATTTTTTCAACAAGCTTATGCTTCCTAAGCTCTGCCATAGTTTCTGAGTTAACCACAACTTCATTTTTGTTAGTCATGTTGTGGCTACTAGGAATGAAGTTTGTTAGCAGCATTTGAAGCTCATCTGCATCCTCAGCTACATTGCAGTTTGGAATGATAGTGTAGAAAGGATTTAGTAGAGTAATGGCATCAGCAATGTCTGGATTGTCCTCTATGGATTGAAAATAGGTGGCAATCTTAAACTTTGTGCTTTCCATAAAATCGGTGCTGTCGAATACCAAAAGGAAATAGCCTTCGGCGGTATCGAAAACTTTGGCTGTATCAATGCTAAATAGAAACTCAGAAAGCTTTTCTATTGTTTGTCTAAGCAATTTATTTTCATTAACTGCGTCTCCAACAGTTTTGAAGGAAATCATCATTAACGAAAAAGTCTTTTTATTCTGATATAGGAAATCAAAATAGTCATGTATTACAGCGGAACTGAAGTGACCGGTTTTTCTGGAGATAGCTCCCTGCGGATTTTCCAATTCAAAATACATTATTAATGCGCCAATACATGCGGCAAAGCTGACAATCAAATATTGTGGTCTTACAAACTGAATGATTGCAGCCAAGCTCCAAATAACCATCCATATAAGAAGGGCATGAATCTTTTGGCGTTTGATGTGATGTCGTAATAGGAAAGCAGATAAAGCAACGCTCAAAATGTAAATGGTTGCCAAAATATATGTCAGTATGGCAGCTGGACCATATGAATATAGCTTGATTCCGTCGTAATAAAAATTGAGAGGCAAATACAGAGTTAATAGAACTCCGCCAACAAAGCAAAACTTGATGATTCTATCTAAAAGTATCTCAGCCTGACTTCCTTTTGTTTCCACAATGTCTGAAACGGTGTACTTAAAGGCAAAAAAGGAAACGATTTGTAGGGACTGTAGATAGAATTTGCCTACTATTGTTGTAATCATTGGATTGTATCGATATCCATAAACTATGAAATAACAAGAAGCAATATCTAGGATGACGCAAGCCAAGATAGCATATAAGGTTTCGATAAAACGGCGCTCTGAAACAAGCCCCATAGTCGGTTGACGTTTATAAAAGAACAGGAGCATGGATACAATAATCAGGCCGCATACTTGAGTATATATATTCATAAAATCATCCCTATGTGTAGTATTTAAACTGATTATAGCATTCATTTTACGTGGAATTGCCTAAAACTCAGAAAGTTCAAAGAATGTTCAAAAAGTGACAAAAAACAATCGAAAAAATTTAATAATTTAGTGCGTTAAAGTGTTGACTCGTACTAGATGAAAGGGGTAAAATTTCTATTAATATTTAATAAGATCAGAGCATAGATTTCATGGAGGCGGAAAATGGAAATCAGATTTGAAAAGCGTGAACAATTAAAAGAAAAACCAGACTGGAACAACCTTGGATTTGGAAAGTATATGACAGACTACATGTTTGTCTGCGATTGGGATAGGGAAATCGGTTGGCACGATGCTAGAATTGTCCCAGAGGGACCAATTGAATTGGATCCAGCATGCATGACTCTCCATTATGCACAGGAGACATTTGAAGGTATGAAGGCATATCGTCGTGAGGATGGTAAAATCCAGCTTTTCAGACCTGAAATGAATGCAAAGAGAATGATTAATTCTAATGAAAGACTTTGCATGCCAGCATTCCCAGTTGAGGACTTTGTTGCAGCTGTTAAGGCTCTTGTTAAGACAGAGCAGGATTGGGTTCCATCTCAGAAAGATACATCACTTTACATCAGACCATTTATGTTTGCTACAGAGGCTGCGCTTGGCGTTCATATGGCAAAATCATACAAATTTATGATTCTTTGTTGTCCAGTTGGCGCATATTATGCAACAGGACTTGACCCAGTAAAGATTTTAGTAGAAAATGAACTAGTACGAGCAGTTGCAGGCGGTACTGGCTTTACAAAATGTGGTGGAAATTATGCGGGTTCTATCGCAGGTCAGGTAAAGGCAGAGAAGCTTGGCTATTCTCAGGTTCTTTGGCTGGATGGTAACGAGCGTAAGTACGTTGAGGAAGTTGGTACAATGAACATCATGTTCAAGATTGATGGAGAGATTTGGACAGCTCCAACAGTTGGTACTGTACTTCCAGGTGTTACTAGAGATTCTATGATCCATTTATTAAGAGATTGGGGATATAATGTTAGAGAGGAGCGCCTCGCAATTGATGATCTTATGAAGGCTGGCCACGAAGGCAAGCTTGAGGAGGTCTTTGGTACAGGAACAGCAGCAGTTATTTCTCCAGTAGGTGAGCTCCGTTTTAAGGATGATGTTGTTGTAATAAATGGAGGTAAAACCGGAGAGCTTACACAGAAGCTTTACGATACTCTTACAGGTATCCAGTGGGGTAGGCTCGAGGACAAATATGGATGGACAACTCTAGTAGATTAAATTTTGAATTGGAAATCAATAATGATGATATGCAGTCATTACAGGACGTATTCTGCAAATCTAATGATATGTATATCATGTGTATTGGGAAAAACTTAGGACAAATTACATCCTTCTCAGGTTCAAAGCCTGAGGAGGATTTTGTTGACTCTAATTTCTCGCCTGAACTCAGAAGAGAAATTGTTGATTCTTTTGTGGATGGTTCCGCGGAAAACATCGTGGAAAGATATGGCACAAATGATTATCTCATGTACAGGGGCGTAGCTATCAGAGGCTCCGAAGGAGAGCTTATGGGGGCATGGCTTTGCTTTGGCGTTGATAGAACTCAGCTTCCTATCGAAGTCAGATTGGATTCCTCGATTCGTCTTACGACAAAGGATTCTTTCGACAAATCAATTTCACTTATTGAAACTCTTACAAAGTATTATTTCGCAGAAAAATTCAAATCACATCTTTTACACCAGAAATTATTGGAGGAAAAAGGTGTCGAGGATGAAATTAAATATAAGCTAAAGAAAAATGAAATCATGACAGACATCCTTCGATTGATGGAGTCTGAGAATTCATTTTCAAAGATAGCTGAGGATATTCTTAAGGAATCAGGCAGATACCTAGACTGCACTCACACAGCTTTGCTTCAGATTGATTCCAGCGGAATAGGTGTGGATATGATTTCTGAATGGTGTGCAGAAAGTGGCAAGCCTTTGATTTCAAATTTCCAGGAGGTTCCTTTGGTGGAACTGCCATTTATGAATGGAAAGCCATACACCATTTCATCGGATGCTTCGCTTCCTGAAGCCTTCGAGATTTTCTTCATTAAATATGGAATTAAAGCAGCTATCTTCCTACCAATCAATGTGAATGATTCGGCTGCAATGTATTTGTGCTTCTTCTCTATTGGAGAGGAGCGAAAGTGGAGTGTGGATGATTTGCGTTTTGCAAATGACATCAAGCGTATCATTCATACCGTTTTAGTGAAAAAGATTACTACCAATTCCCTGGCAAGCTCTTATAATGCACTTGAAGCAATATTACAGAATGCTGGCTATGGAGTTGTTGTTGCAGATTTGGCTCACAACCAAATCCTTTATACAAACGATACCTTCAAAATCATGTTTGAAAATGAAGTTGATAGGTTGGCAATCGAAGAAATTATTTTCGATGAGAGATACACACTTCCTGAGCTAAATGGTTATTCAGCAAATGGTTCTGGAAAGTGGTTCGACATTTCAATCGACTCTCTCAAGTGGGTGGATGGAAGAGATGTTAGAATGATTACTTTCTACGACATCACAGATCTTCGCATCTATCAAAAGAAGGTTGAAAAACAGGCTCAGGAGGATATCCTGACAGGTCTTTACAATAGACAGGCCTGCGAAAAGGATATTTCCTTAGAGTTCCATGTGGCTAAAAAGCTTGATACCAAGTTTGCGGTACTTATGATTGACCTGGATGATTTTGCTAGCGTCAACGAAGGACTTGGCTACAAGATTGGTGATGACTTGCTTGAGTATGTTGCTCATAGCATTAATGATATTTCTTATATCCACGGCAAATGCTACCGTGTAGGTGGGGATGAATTTGCGGTTCTCATTGACCATGAAAATTATGAAAATCTTGATTTAATTATCAAGAGAATCATGAATCTTTTCGATAATCCATGGCGACTTAATGACCAGGATTACTATTGCACAATGAGTATGGGATGCGTAAAAGCTCCTGCTGATTTGGAAGATTCCACAGATATTCTAACAAGACTTAATATCGCAGTTCACGGCGCTAAAAATAAGGGCAAGAACCGATTTGAGTATTACAGTCCAAAATCTGAAGCAGTTATGGCAGAAAAGGTCAAAATGGATCAGGCCATGAGAAAAGCTGTAGAAGATGACTGTAAGGAATTCGAGGTTTATTTCCAGCCAATTATGGAATTTATCAATGGCTTGCCACAGTGTTGTGGTTCCGAAGCCTTGGTTAGATGGAATTCATCTGAATATGGCATGGTTATGCCAGACAAATTTATTAGTCAGGCGGAGCAGATGAGGCTTATTAATGCCATAGGAGAGCATGTTCTTTTGGAAGCTGCCAAGGCATGCAAGCACTGGAATGATTTCGGTCATCCTGAATACAAGGTTAATGTTAACCTGTCGGTTGTTCAGTTAACACAGAATGATTTCATTGAAAAACTTAAAAATGTACTGGAAGTTACATCAATTAATCCTAGAAACTTGACTCTAGAAGTAACAGAGTCTTTGGCTATAAATGATATGGAATGGATGGTTAAGATATTAAAGGCCATCCGAGAATTGGGATGCAGAGTTGCGCTGGATGATTTCGGCACAGGCTATTCTTCTCTCAATCATATTAGGAGCATGCCTATCGATACTATCAAAATCGATAAAGCATTCGTCTCAGAAATGGATTCAGATCATTTCTCTGAAGCATTTGTAAAGACTATCTCCGAACTTGCTGATTCCTTAGACGTAGATGTTTGCGTTGAGGGAGTGGAAATGGACAAGCAGGTAGATATGATTGGAAAATTCTCCGTTAATTTAGCTCAGGGATTCTTCTTTGACAAACCACTATCTAGAGGCGAGTTTGAAAAGAAATATTTATAAAAGAAAGGGATTATAATGTACACACTACAGGACATCAAAAACACAGATCCAGAAGTTGCAGAGGCAATTGTTAAGGAGTTCAATCGTCAGTCAGAGCACATCGAGCTTATCGCTTCAGAAAACTGGGTATCACCAGCAGTAATGTCTGCAATGGGCTCAGTACTTACAAACAAGTATGCTGAAGGCTATCCAGGAAAGCGCTACTACGGCGGTTGCGCAGAAGTAGATGTAATCGAAGAGCTTGCCCGTGAGCGTGCAAAAGAGTTATTCGGTTGCGAATATGTAAACGTTCAGCCTCATTCTGGTGCACAGGCCAACATGGCAGTGCAGTTTGCAGTGCTTAAGCCAGGGGACACAGTTATGGGAATGAATTTGGATCACGGCGGACACCTTACACACGGTTCACCTGCCAACTTCTCTGGTACCTATTTCAACATTGTTCCTTATGGAGTAAACGATGATGGTTTCATCGATTACGATGAAGTAGAGCGTATAGCACTTGAGTGCAAGCCAAAGATGATTATTGCAGGAGCATCTGCATATTGTCGTAAGATTGATTTCAAGCGCTTCAGAGAAATCTGTGACAAAGTTGATGCAGTTCTGTTTGTGGACATGGCTCACATTGCTGGTCTTGTAGCAGCAGGTGTTCATGAGAGCCCAATCCCATATGCAGATATAGTTACTACCACTACACACAAGACTCTTCGCGGTCCTAGAGGTGGTATGATTATGGCAACAGCCGAAGCCAATGAAAAGTACAATTTCAACAAGGCTGTTTTCCCAGGAATTCAGGGTGGCCCACTTATGCATGTTATTGCAGGTAAGGCTGTATGCTTCAAGGAAGCATTGGACCCTTCATTCAAGGAATACGGCCAGCAGATTGTAAAGAATGCTCAGGCACTTTGCAAAGGCCTCCAGGATAGAGGTATTAAAATTGTTTCTGGTGGTACAGACAATCACTTGATGCTTATCGACCTTACACCATTTGAGCTTACAGGTAAGGTTGTTGAGACGCTTCTTGATGATGCACATATCACTGCAAACAAAAACACAATCCCAAATGATCCAAAGTCACCATTCGTAACATCTGGTATTCGTCTTGGTACACCAGCTGCTACAACACGTGGACTTAAGGAGGATGATTTCGACAAGGTTGCTGAGGCAATTGCAGTTGTTATCAAGGAGCAGGAAGCTGGAGTAGAAAAAGCTCGCGCAATTATAAAAGAAATCACAGATAAATATCCTCTTTCTGGCGAAATGTGTTAAAGTAAAAGAAACAATAATTAATTTAGGGGAGTGATTTATGAGGAGAGTTTCTTTTATAGGAAACCATTTGAAGAATTTGACATATCTGATAGTTATGGGCCTTGTTATATCTTTACTGCAAGGTCCTCTTTTTGTGTCTGCTTCAAATGTTCAACCTAAGACAGTTAAAATTGGCTACTATGAGAATGAAATATTCCAGGAAGGAGCCTCCGAAGATGCTATAAAATCAGGCTATGCCTACGAGTACTATATGAAGCTGTCTGAGTACACAGGATGGCGCTACGAGTATGTGTATGGCAGTTTTAATGATCTCTATCATATGTTACTGGATGGCGATATCGATATGCTTGCCGGTCTTGCTTATAAAGAAGAAAGAGCTGATTTGATTGGCTATCCGGATATGGCAATGGGTACCGAATCCTACAATCTGGTTAAATACGAAAGTAATCATGAAATAACTAGTGATGTGGAGACGTTAGCGGGACATTCTATTGGTGTGCTTGATAGTGCCATGGCAGATGCATTAGATGAATTTCTTGATAAATATAATGTAGATGCCGATGTGGTACGTTATGAATATACTGACGAGCTCACAGAAGATTTTGAAGCAGGAGTAGTAGATGTTCTTGCTGTTGAAGGTGAAGGTACAAATAAGAGAAGTGGTTACGAGGTTCTTTTGACCTTCGGAATGACTGATTACTATATTTGTGTCAGCAACAGCAGAGGTGACCTTCTAAAAGAATTGAATGCTGCGCAGACTGATTTATTTAATGATGAGCCATATTATACAAGCTCACTTAGTTCAAAGTATCGTGGCTCCAGCGTATCGGCACAGGCATTGTCATCAGTTGAAAGAGCCTGGCTGGAAAATAATGATTCGTTGACGGTTGGCTATTTAAACAATTATCTTCCATACAGTTCTACAGATGTGTATGGAAATGTAACAGGTGTTATTAGAGAACTGATGCCTGCCATTTTCAATGCTATTGATGTGAACAATATCAGCGTGTCCTATGTGGGATATGATACATACGAAGATATGATTACTGCCATCAATAACGAAGAAATCGATGTGGCGTTTCCTGTAGGTGGTGGCATATATCATTCCGAACAAAATGGTATTTACCAAACTGAGCCAGTGGTTTCTATCAGTACAGAGTTGGTATTCGATCATGTTGTGGTTAATCCTAGTGCTGCTACATTTGCTGTGAATAGCAGTAATAGCATGCAGTACTATTACATAAAGACATATTATCCAGAGGCAGAGATAGTTTATTACGATAATATCGAACAGTGTTTGGAAGCTGTTATGAAGCATGAAGTCGATTGTACTACTCTCAATGGTTTGCGTGCAGGTGAGATTCTTAAGAATTACAAGTACAACCGATTATCCGTTAGACAGCTTTCTGAGAAAGATGCTAGATGTATTGGTGTAAAAATTGGTAATGATGGTTTGCTTCGCCTTTTAAATCGAGGCATTAACATTCTTGCAGATGATTATTCTGAAAGTATTGCATACAAATATACAAAAGACTTATATAACTATTCATTTATAGACTGGCTGGATGATTATTTGATGGGCGTGCTGATTGTCATTGTATTGATTGTTGTTGTTTCAGTGATAATCCTTCATGTGAGAACCATTCGTAAGAACAGGGTGATACTTGCCCTTCGCAATTCCAATAAAAACCAATTAGTTCTTATTGAAAACATTGCTCGAAGTATCAAGGAGCCTATTACAGAAATTCATGACATTTCAACTACAGCTAGTCAGGTGATGGACGATGAAAAACTAGTAAGTGATAGCTTGAAAAAGATTGCTGATGACAGCGAAGGTATCAAGACTACTGCAGACAAAATTATCGATGCAAGTATTCTTGATAAGGGCAAGCTGATTCTTAATAAAGGAAAGGTTAATGTGGCGGCCTTTGCAAAAGATATTGAAAGTTATATTCAGCCACGGGCTGATGCGAAAGGTATTAATTATTCTGTAAAGACAAAGAAGATTAAGACCAAAGATATTATGGTTGATCGAGAACGATTGACTCAGGCAATAACAGCGGTTGTTGATAATTCACTTAAGTTTACAGGTGCAGGTGGTACTATAAAGGTAACAGTGGAAGAGCAGCCTTGTAGCAACATGAGTATGGCAAGGATGGTATTCACAATCAAAGATGACGGTATTGGCATGAGCGATGAGTTTAAAGACATTGCCTTTGATGCTTTCACAAAAGAGGAAAATGCGTTGGAAGCAAACCTTACAGGTGTCGGCCTGGGACTTACCATCACCAAAAAGCTTGTGGAGCTTATGGGCGGTTATGTCACTCTTATGTCCAAGAAGAATTTGGGAACGGAAGTTACAATCACCTTGGATTGCAAAATAAGTTACAATTAACAGATAGAGACTGGTTTAGGCCAGTCTCTATTTTTGTTGTCAAAGTGTCTGAAAATACAATTTTAGAACAATGATTGTATTGACTTTAAAACATTACATTTTATAATAATAAACTGGTTTGGAATAATTTAGTTTCCAGGTGGGGAGGCAAGAGTTTTGTGGCATAAGAAGGGAACTATAGATAATGAAAAAAAGGATTATGGCGGCAGTGCTGGGCTTTGCTATTATATTTAGCACCTTCAGCTCAGATCTAGTGTCGCAGGCAGAGGGAGTCGCAGAAACCCAACAGGTGGAGGAGCAGACGCAGCTCGAGACACCAGAAACAGAAATAATAACTGAGGAACAAAAGAAAGAAGAAGTTCCTATTAACAAAGAGGAAGAGAAAGAAGCAGAGGAGCCAGTTGTAACAGAAGACGTTGAACAGCCAGAAACTTCAGTTTCTACAGTGCCAGAAGAAACAACTCCGGAGGAAGTGGTTTCTGAAGAGACTGAGGCAGAAGAGGTAGCTTTTTCTCAATCAAGGGACATAGATGGAGTTAGAATCTCCATGTCTGCAGCAGCAGGGGTTCTTCCAAAGGACAGCCACTTTGAAGCAGTTGCCATCACTGGAAAAAGCAACATCTCAAAAATCGAGGATGCAGTAGAAAAGAACCTTGCTGATACAAAGTCAGTAGTAGAGGTGAAGGCATTTGACATCACTATCTATGATGTAAATGGAAATGAGGTTCAGCCAGATACATCAAAGGGAAATGTCCAGGTAACTTTCAACAATATTGACACAGCAGAGGTAAAAGCTGATGCTAACAAAGATATGGAAGTATTCCATATAGCCGATTCCATGCAGTCGGCCGAGTCTGTAGATACAAGTGTTGGAGATGGCCAGGTTAGCTTTGAGGCAGAGCATTTTTCTACATATGCAATGGTAACTGTTGTGAACGATGCCAAGGAGTCTGTTGAATCGGATGATCCATATGCACTTGTTGATAAATTTGAAATAACAGGACTTGATTTATCAACAGATTCTACAAATCCAACAAAACTAAATAAGTCACAAGAGATTAGTGTTCAGTACACCTTTAAGAAGGGCATAAAGCTTAATGCTGAACCTAAGACTAAAACTGGTATATATATAAAAACAGGAGAACAATATCAGCTTCCATCTATACCATCAGGATGTGTGCCTACAAAGAAGACTATTGCTGTACCATTTGGAACTGAAACATTAGGAACAATACATTTTAATGACGATGGTACAGCTTATATTGAGATAACATACAATCCATCAGAACCACAGGAAGTAACAATTGATCCTGCAGGATTTGTATTGGAATTCAAATTTAAAAATGAAGCAAGCTCAACTCAGCAGGAATATGAACTAGCATTTGGTAACACAACATATTATGTAAAGATTGCTGATTTTATGGCTCAAAAGCCAACGTTTACAAAAACAGGTTCAGATATAGATAGCGATGGTAATATTACATGGACTGTCACAGTAAAAAATAATGCTAAACCGATTGAATATGATGGTGGTTATACATTCACAGATACAATCGGAACAGGTCATACATATGTGGATGGTTCATTTACAGGTGGAACATTAGAATCTTCAGGCAAATCAAATTTGGTTTGGAGCTGTGAGGATAATAATGCTAATGCCACTCATACATTTACATATAAGACTCATGTAGATTTCCTTGCCCTTACAAAGGATGCGAATGAAGATAAGACTGTAAATAAAGACGTTGAGAATGCCATTGTAGTTACAGCAACACCAAAGGATACAGCTGATTATGATAAGCTTAATGAAAAAATAACAGCATCGTCATCAGTAAGCAAAGCTGTTACAAAATGGATTAATAAAACTGGTGGAGAAATTGTTGCACAAGAGAATAATACTGGTGTAGCAACATGGGAAATTACAATTAAGAATAATGGTTACACATTATCGAATGTTGTTTTACATGATGTTATTACTGTTGATACAGGGGTAGACGTAACAATATCAGATTTAAGCATTGATGGAATGACAAAGAATACGGATTATACAGTAAGTGCTCCTTCCACAGGCGTTGGTCAGGAGATAGCATTTAAGAATTCTATGAAGGGTGACGCTACCTATACGATTTCTTATAAGACTACAATTGCTAATTATAAAGAGTACCTTAAGGCAAATCATTCTATTCCAACAAATAAAGCTTGGGTTACATATACCTATGATTCAAATGGCGATGGAACAGGTGATACAGACGTAGTTGGACCTGACGTTATAAAGAACTTTACTGGCGCAGGTATTAGTGCAAATGCGGCATTAAAGAAGACATTTAAGTCATATGATGCAAAGAACCATACTATGACATGGGAAGTTACTGTCAATGATAATGCACAGACACTTTATAATGTGGTTGTAACAGATACACTTCCAGAAGGTCATATATATGACGATAGTTGTTCTGTGACAGGTGCAGACGATGTGTCTGTATCTGCTGATAAAAAGACTGTAACAGTAAAGCTTGGAGATTTAACAGCTTCAAAATCATTTACTATTGTTACTAAGCTAGAGGATAGTGAAAGTGCATTTTGGGCATCAAATCAAAAGACGAAGACTTACACAAATAAAGTAGCGGTTAATTCATTTGAGGATGCTGAAAAAACTACGGCTAATGCAGAAGTTACGGCAAGTGCGACTGGCAAATATGAAAGTACAGTATTAACAAAGGCTGCAGATTCTTATGATTATAATAGCCACAGAATTAGATATGAATTAACAATTAACAACAATAATACAGAATTAAATAATGTAGATGTTAATGATTCGTTGAATTCAAAGGTAAAGCTTGTTGATGGTTCGGTAAAGATTATCTCTGGAGAAGATAGTATTACTAATTTTAGTTATACCGAGACTGATAACAATTTGAAGCTAAGTTTTGACCAACTTACAAAAGAGGTCAAAGTTGAGTTTTATGTAGAAGTAGTAGACGATAGCGTATTTTCAGGTAATGAAACAACAACTATTACTAACGCAGCCACTATTATTTCTGACGAATATAAAGAGGAAGTGTCATCCGGAACACCTGTAGAGACTCAGATTGATAATATAAAGTTTAATAAGACTAGTGGTACGATCACAAACGATATAGTTCCATATTCTATTAAAATCAATCAGGCACAGAAGCCATTATATGAAGATGGAGTGGATGAGGTTTATGTATTTGATACATTAGGTGCCAGTCTCACTTTAGATAAAGATTCTGTTAAGCTGTACGAGGCAACAGTTTCTTCAGATGGAACGATGACAAAAAGTAACGATGTTACTAATCTCGATGACATAACATTTGGAAAAGATGGAAGAAAGACTACGCTAAAGGTTGTTCTTCCAAAAACTAGCAATGCTTACATATTGGAGTATTCTGCAGCTATGACAAATGAGTCTGCGAAGGATTTTAATAATAGCGCTGTATTAAAAGCTGGACAGAATACCTCGCAACTAACTGGTTCGGTGGATTTGAAAGAGTACTCTTGGGCAGGAGCTCAGATGTCTAATATGGTTTACTGTATTGTTGAACTTACCGATGAGCAAACACATGAACCAATAGAAGGTGCTGAGTTCGATTTGTATGATGGCGAAGAGAAGATTGATTCAGGTATAACAGATGAAAACGGAGATATATATTTCGTTGGTGGCCTTGAGGAAAATCATAACTATCAAATAAAAGAAACTAAGTCGATTGGAATATATGTTGTCCCAGACGAGTTAAAGGATGGAACCGTAGAAGTCACTGGAGTAAAAGGTTTGTATAATGCCAGTGATTCAAAGACTGAGGTTACAAATTCAAAACCTAAAAAGACAATTACAGTTGAATTATTTGATCAAGATGACAATACAGTTGATTTAACATCCATCGGCACAACACCAGGTATTATATCCATCACTAATGGCGGTATCGAAGTTTGGAATTCATCAACATTTACAACTCCTTTTGAGGCTGTTTATGGTCAGGAATACGAAGTCAAGGAGTCACAAGTACCATTTGGATATGTGGGTGATTCAACTGATGGCTTGAAATTTAGAGTAGAGGATGATACAACATCTGACAATTATGGAAAAATAGTTATTGTAGAAAATACTATTGGTGCTACAAATACTGAGTCATCGATAACAATGTATGATCATAAGCTTAAATCGGTTGAAGTAAGCATTAATGATGTGTCTGACCAAGGTAGATACTTATCAGGAGCTAAATTTACACTGGCATATAAAACTACAGATAATGTAGTAAAAGAGTGGGTATCGGATGGTTCATTTGAAACACTCACATTGCCAGAGGGAGATTATTGGCTGACAAGAACAGATGCACCACTAGGCTTCCTTAACGAGAGCAAAGCAATAAAGTTTACAGTTAGTTCAAGCCTTTTTGGCAACACAGTCACATTTAAAGACTCTTCCAACGTAGGTGATATTCAAATAATAGCTAATGAAAATAAGGTGGTTGTTCCGGAAACACCTGATTCTTCAAGTGCAGTCACATTGACAGATTTTGCACCAACAAAAGATGGTGAACCATCAGATGAGATTAAGACAAAAATATATACTGTCACATACGAAGATGGAATACCTAGTGGTTTATCAGACGCACCGGTTTGGGATAGTGATACAGCGACAGGAGATCCTGTGCTAAATCCAGAAACAGAATATGTAATTGTATCAACAGATAGTGATGGAAACATGACTTCAAAAGTTGTTATGGTTCAGGTATATGAAGACGAGGATGGAACTATAAAGACAAAGCTTATAGAAAAGCCAACCCTTAGAGGCAGTGACTATGTTGATGTGCCTGTAGAGTATGATGAGGAGGGCAACCCACTTCCAATTACAATAAAAATGGATGTAAAGAGTCCGGTAGCACCTACTCCAGCACCATCAGAATCATCAGCATCAGAAAACACTGGATTTACGCTTCAATCAGGCATAGCAAACACTGCTAGCAACAATGGAAGCTACACAGCAAAAAAAGACAATCAGGAATTAGCTCTCAAAGAAAAGGATATTATAGTGGGTGCTGATCTTGATGAAAATAATCAGGATGTTAATGCTGATAGCCTTGCAAAAACTGGTGGCTTTGTAGGTACATTGTTTGGATATCTCACAGCAGTGGCGCTTATTCTTGCTGGTTTGTATTTAACACTTGGAAAGAAAAAGGAACATGACAAATAAACAATCTATTAAAAAGATAATAGGTTTAACGTTAATCGCATTGGGACTGGGCTTATTGCTCAGTTCTATTGCATTAAACCTAAAGCAATACTATTCGAAAAAGAAGACGGTGCAGGAGTTCAAGGAATATATTGAAAGTGGCGACGCATTTCTTGATACAGATGGCAATGAAGCTGTCACAGGAGATATGCTTTACATCCTCAGAATTCCATCTATCGATTCAGAAAATCCTGTGAGAGAGGGTACTGAAAGAGATGTGTTATCAGATTCTCTTGGACACGAATCGGGAACTGCTTTTGCAGGAGAGGAAGGCAACTGCATAATAGCAGGCCATCGAAACTACAACTTTGGTAAATATTTTAATCGTCTTGATGAGGTTGAGATAGATGATTTGATTTATCTGGATTCAGCCACAGAAACATACACATATGTGGTTACAGACATTCAGGTGGTGGACCCTACAGATGTAGAAATCCTAGAACCTATCGAAGGAAAAGAAACACTTACTCTCTATACCTGCACACCAATATACATAGCAACACATCGCTTAGTAATTATTGCTGAGCGTGTGATATAACAAAAGCCAGCCTGGTTTTTCAGGCTGGCTTTTTAGTTACAAGCCACGATTCTTCCGGACAGGCTCGAGCGGCTGTGGTCTGAAGCAAATGCGGCATCGCTTTTATTGAAATAATCATAGGATGTTACTCCGATGCATTCAGATATTGAATCGTCCCAAGTCAAATCTACGTTGTAAAACTTTCCATCAATCTTAACTACGTTCCAGGCGTGGGTGCTTCCCATAGAAATTCCAGTTACATAATAGCATGTGATGCCAAGGCGCTGGCAGGCTGCCTGAAATGCTCTGGCGTATCCGGCGCATACGGAGGTGCCTGTTGTAAGAGCGGAGTAAGCGCTTTGATTCATATGATTGTCAGGATCATAGGTGTTCATTTGACAGATAGCGTCATGCAAATATTTCTCCTGGTCCACCTGGCTGGTGAATTGCTTTGCACCAGAAACCAGCGAATTCAAAACACCATTGAAATTTGCTTGAGCTTGTGGCAATTCATCCTTTGTAATGCAGAATTTCAGTCGAACTTTATGAACGATATTAGATGAATCTACGGCATATTGATAAGATGTGTACACCCAGAAAAGCTCGGGATGATCATTGAATAGAGAATTCATTGTATCTTCCAGGCTTTTTTCAGATATAGGAGTATCCAACAAAAAAAGCTCGTCATTGAAGTTCATGATATTTTGGTAAATCTGATTATATACGGAGAGCTGGTCCGAATTAAGAAGTTGTAAATATGGGTATAAAGGCTCATTTGAAGTGAGCGCAGTGCTGGTAAATGTGGTAGAATGTATGCTAAATATTAATGTAATTAAAAGACAAATCGAACATACTCTTTTTTTCATATCTCATCACCTGAAATAGTAGTTTTCAAAGGAAAATCATCCTATTATCAGATTATAATTTTAAATGGTGAATAAAATTTGTACAAAGCCCGTGTTCACAAAGAATTCACAGTGATAATACACACCCTGTGTAATAAAGTAGCTTTGTCCTAGAATTTATACCGGTTTGTGGCGAAAAAACTTATTGACAATTTTTTATCAATTAGAGTATATTATATATACAGGAAACTGAAAAAATGAGTTAGAGTTTACTAACAGAATTTGGTTAGGAGAGCTTATGCTAGATTACAAAATCATCGAAGTTAAGCAGAGCATTTTTGAAGACAATGATGCAGATGCTGATAAGCTCAGACAGGAGATAAAAGAACAGAAGACATTTCTTGTTAATCTGATGTCAGCTCCTGGTTCTGGCAAAACAACCACATTATGCCAAACAATCGCACGTCTTAAGGACGAAATGCAAATCGGTGTAATGGAGGCAGATATTGATTCTGATGTGGACGCTGCCACAATTACTGCGGCAGGAGCACGTGCAATTCAGATACATACAGGAGGAATGTGCCATCTTGATGCAGATATGACCCGTCAGGGCTTGCATGAGTTTGGAACAGAAGACTTAGATCTTGTCTTCCTGGAAAACGTTGGTAATTTAGTTTGTCCAGCGGAATTTGATACCGGTTCATCAAAGAACGCCATGATTCTTTCTGTTCCCGAGGGAGACGACAAACCACTTAAGTACCCACTGATGTTTTCAGTGTGTGATGTAGTGCTTATCAACAAATGCGACACACTTCCAGTGTTTAGCGAATTCTCAAAGGAGGCTGTTGTGGAACGAATCCACAGTCTTAATCCTAATGCAAAGGTTATCTTTGTTTCAGCAAAAACTGGCGAAGGATTTGACGAGTGGGTTGACTGGTTGAGGGGCCAGGTTCAGCAGTGGCAGGCATAATGCTTGGAATTGAGACTTTTTGAGGGAAGTATAAATATTATTTTTTTTAGGGCAATTAAAGGAGGAAATTAATATGGGTATCGGACCAGACAATTTGGGCGATTTTTATCCTGATTGGGTAAATGATTTAAAGGATGAAGATTTACGTCCAGAAATTCTTCAGCTTGGAAAGGTAATCACAGATAGAGCAAAGATTAAGCTTGGTCTTCAGAAGATTACAAAGTACGATCCAGAGTACTGGGCTGTAGCAAATCTTGCACCTACAAAGGAAATTGCAGAGCTTGCACTTTCTATGGGTGGCATTAGAAAGCCAAAGACTTTCAAGGAACTTCTTGAAATCACTGGCCTTGATGAAAAGACACTTGAGGAAAGACTTGAGAAAGCTAGCTGGACAGGTCTTTTAGAGTGGAACTATGAGAACGAAGCTCACGAAAAGCAGTGGGTACTTCCTATGTTCGTTCCAGGTTCTGCAGAGTTCTCAAATATGAATCAGGATTTCTTGGCTGAGCATCCTGAGATGGGACGTTTCTTTGAGAGAATGAGCCGTCTTCCACTTGAGGGACTTACACACATGGTACCACCAGGAGGCGCTGGTATTGGTATGCACGTTATCCCTGTAGAGGACGCTATTTCAATGGAGCAGGAAGCAATCGGACTTGAGAAGATTTCTTACTGGCTCGATAAATACGAAGGAAAGTATGCTAAGTCACCATGTTCTTGCCGTCTTTCTAGAAAGACATATGACGAGGGCTGCGCTGATGATCCAGAAGGATGGTGTATCGCAGTTGGTGATATGGCAGACTACGTTGTTGAGACAAACAAGGGTGGTGTTTACATCACTAAGGAAGAGGCGCTTGATATTTTCAAGCAGGCTGAGGACAACGGCTTCGTTCACCAGATCACAAATATCGATGGCGAGAACAAGATCTTCGCTATCTGTAACTGTAATGTAAATGTATGTTATGCACTTCGTACATCACAGCTTTTCAATACTCCAAACATGTCACGTTCAGCATATGTTGCTCACGTTACAGCAGAGGACTGTGTTGCTTGTGGTAAGTGTGTTGAGAACTGCCCAGCTGGTGCTGTTAAGCTTGGTCAGAAGCTTTGCAAGGCTGATGGCTCACAGGTTGAGTATCCAAAGCAGGTTCTTCCAACAGAGCGCAAGTGGTCAACAGACGAGTGGAACGACAACTATCGTGACACAAACAGAATCAACTGCTACGACACAGGTACAGCTCCATGTAAGACAGCTTGTCCTGCACATATCGCTATCCAGGGTTACCTTCGTATGGCAGCTCAGGGACGTTACAAAGAAGCTCTTGCTCTTATTAAGCAGGACAATCCACTTCCAGCAATATGCGGTCGAGTATGTAACAGACGTTGCGAGGCAGCTTGTACACGTGGAACAATCGATGAGGCAATTGCAATCGATGAAGTTAAGCGTTTCTTAGCAGAGATGGATCTTAAGTCAGAGACACGCTACATCCCTAAGAAAATCGTTCCTTCACAGAAGGGTGAGTTCACAGAGAAGGTAGCTATTATTGGTGCAGGTCCTGCAGGTCTTTCTTGTGCTTACTTCTTAGCACTTAAGGGCTACAAGCCTACAATCTTTGAAAAGAGCAAGTATCCAGGTGGTATGCTTCGTTACGGTATTCCATCATTCGTACTTGAGAACAATGTTATCGACGCTGAAATCGAAATCATCAAGGAGCTTGGTGTAGAGATTAAGTGTGGCGTTGAAGTTGGTAAGGATATTTCACTTGATGAGTTACGTAGCCAGGGATACAAGGCATTCTACGTAGCTATTGGTTGCCAGGGTGGTAACAAGCCAGGCGTACCAGGTGATGATGCTATCGGTACAGCAACAGCTGTTGATTTCCTTCACGAGTGCTCAGAGAACGAGAAATACGATATCAAGGGTGACCTTGTTGTTATCGGTGGTGGTAACGTTGCTATCGACGTTGCTCGTTCTGCTAGACGTGTTGGAAACGAAAAGGTTTCTATGTTCTGTCTTGAGAGCAGAGATATCATGCCTGCATCTCCAGAGGAAATCGAAATCGTTGAAGCAGAGGGCGTTGAGCTTAACTGCGGATGGGGACCAAAGGAGGTTCTCGTTGATGAGGCAGGTGCTGTTAAGGGAATCGTTCTTAAGAAGTGTACTCGTGTTAAGGACGAGACAGGTAGATTCTCTCCACAGTATGATGAGAATGACACAATCACTGTAGAGTGTAAGCACGTTATCTTCTCAGTAGGACAGCGTAGCGTATACGGAGATCTCTTCAAGGGTTCTAAGGTTGTTATCGAGAGAGGCCCTAAGGCTGATGCTCTTACATACCAAACAGATGAGCCAGATATCTTCGTTGGTGGTGATATGTACACAGGCCCACGTTTTGCTATCGATGCTATCGCAGCAGGTCGTGAGGGAGCTATCTCAATCCACAGATTTGTACAGCCACACAGCTCACTTACAATCGGACGTAACCGTCGTGACTTCATCGAGCTTGATAAGGAAAACATCAAGATTGGTGATTATGATCATAGCGCACGTCAGATTCCAGGCGTTTCAAAGACAACTGTTGATGGAGAGCTTACATTCCGCGACAAGACAGTAGAGCTTACAGAGGAGCAGATTAAGAAAGAGACAGCTAGATGTCTCAAGTGTGGTGCTTCAGTAGTAGATGAGAATAAGTGTATTGGTTGTGGTGTATGTACAACTAAGTGCGAATTCGATGCTATCAAGCTTTACAGAGAGCATCCAGAGTGTTCAAAGATGACTCCATCTGAGGACAAGCTTAAGTATGTTCTTCCTAACGGATTAAAGCAGCGTATTAAGGTTGCTTTCAAGCACAGATAATTAAACAAACTATAGGTTGATAAACAACCCGTTACGGCTACAAGCCTGATGAATTCTTCGCTCGGCAACACGCCTCGCTTAAGAATTATCAGAGCTTGATGCCTACGGGTTGTTTTTTAATAGTATGTATTATTGGAGCTTGATAGTTAACCATGGCTTTTTTATATCTAAGTATTATCATGGCTTGATAGTTACCCAAAATACTTGGGGGTTGAGAAAATGATTATTTAGTTAAGTTTAAAAGTGATAATGGTATATTTCACTTAAAAAGTGGAAGAGTGGTTAAGTGTATATGAGAAAAAAAGAAATAAACTTAAAATAAGTTAAAAATATTTAGGTTATTTTAAGTTTATTTTCAAGATTAGAATATTCACTTAACTATTTTAGGTGTTAGTTAAGTTTATTCATGTTTATGAATAATAAACTTAACAAACTAAAAAATTAGAAACAAAAAGTTAAGTTTATTTTTGGTGAAAAGCAAATTCACTTAAGTGGATTTCTCAGTTTTAAGTGAAAGTTATTGAATAATGAAATTCACTTAAATGTTAGTAGATTTATATATAAGTGAATTTGAGAAATTCATAGATGAAACTTAACTGTAAATAAATTGCTAATATCATAAGTAAATAAAGATAATTCAATTTATTTTGTGGCAGAGAATAGGTATATATTATGCTATTATATAGGCATAGGAGGGATATATGCGAAATATTTATTTATTTGCAAACGGATTTGGCGAGACGGTGAGAACACTGATTATCGCGTATCTTATTCTTACATTCGTATTTACGGTATATTCTGTAGCCAGGATGTACTATATTGAGCATAAATCAAATAATGTGAAGGGCGGTAGAGCCAGAGTAAAAGAGCTGCAGGCATCCGGTAGATTTAGGCAAATTCCGGTGTATTCAATGGAGGAAATGGCCAAGAATAAGCATAAGCGCGATGTGAGACTGATGTATTTTCCAGCTGACAATCCAAAGAGCAAGCGCTTTATGGTGATTCTTCCCGGTGGAGGATACGCACATCTTTGTACAAAGCAAGAGGGATATCCCGTTGCGGCAGCCTTAAATAAAATGGGGATTAATGCATTTGTTTTGGAATATCGTGCTGGAAGAGATTGCGAAGCCTTTGCTCCAATGGAGGATTTAGGAGTGGCTCTTCGCCTTATCTCAGAAAATGCTGATAAATATAATGTTCAGATGGATGGATATGGGCTTATTGGTTTTTCTGCTGGAGGAAACTTAGCGGGAATCTTCTCTAGCCATAAATATGGATATATGGATTTTGGTTTACCAAAGCCAGGAGCTGTCATATTAGGATATCCTTGGACCTGCGTAAACGATTGGTTACATCATCCTTACTGGAACATTTGGATTGGTTTGATGGGCATTTGGCTTAGCAACAGAGGCAGCTTCCATATGTTTGGATTACGTCACATCAGAAGAGGTCGTGTGCTTCTAGATGTGCAAAAATATATTGAAGATGATTACCCACCAACCTTCATGTATTCAGGCTCTTGGGATGTTCTTGTTCCTGCAAGTCGTCATGCTGATGTTTTTGAAAGCGCCCTCAAGGCACATGGCGTTAATCATATCTATGAGAAGTACTTTGGTGTACCTCATGGCATTGGCCTTGGCATTCGCACAAAGGCTGAAGGCTGGCTTGATAGGGCAGTAGAGTTCTGGGAGTCAGTAATCTAGGGAGTTCTAGTTTTCGTGGAGTTTGATTCTAGGCGGATTCTAGCATACATAGGTTTATTCTAGGCGTCTTTTCTTATAGCCTAAAGGTGTAACAAAGGAAGCGGCAGGAGGTCACATGTTAGATTTAATAAAGACAGGTTCATTTATTTCTGAGATGAGAAAGGAAAAAGGACTTACACAAAAACAATTGGCAGATCAGGTGGGAGTCAGTGATAAGGCGGTTTCCAGATGGGAGACTGGCAAAGGATTGCCTGACACCAGCATCATGCCAGAACTGTGCAAGGCACTTGATATTAATGTAAATGAGCTGTTATCCGGTGAGCGCCTGAACGCTGAGGCATATAGTGGAAAGGCGGAAGAAATAATGGTTAGTTTAGTTAAAGATGTTCAGGAGAATAAGAATGACAAAAAATCAGTAGTGCTAGGTTTGGCATTAGGCTTTGTATTGTTGATGTTAGGGCTGATTGGTATAGTGACAGTCAGCGGAAGCAGAGTAGTATATTTCCTTGATATTCCATCAGCAGTTTTTGTACTGGCGATACAGCTTATTGTTTTAGGAGCTGGTGGGCAGATGAAAAGCTTTCTGGGAGCGTTTAAGCTGCTTTTTGGAAAGAAAGCAGAGATAGAGGACGATGTTGCATTGGAAGCCGCAAAATGCGAATTTGCTATGAAATACGCCCAAAGAGGGGCAATTCTTGGCGGAATACTTTCCAGCATAATGGGATTTGTAGCAGTGCTTGCTATAGTGTGGAGTGAGTCACCAGATACAATTGGGCCAAACTTGGCGGTAGCGGTGTTATCGTTGTTTTATGGAGTGTTATTCGCATTAATACTAATGCCTATCCAGGGCCGTTTGCACAGAATGCAATAAAAAAAGCTAAATGTAATAGGCAAACTCTTAGGTTTCTCAAGCGAAGCATTCTACGCTAAGCGGAGAAACACTAAGGTTTGTCTATGTAACATTTAGCTTTTTTGATTGCTTTTTTATTTCTATTTATTCTGGGAATGCTGCAGCTAAATCGCAGATTGTCTTTACACACATTCCTTCACCAAGAGTGCCGCTATCAAGGATTACATCATATTCACGGAAGTCACCCCAATTTTTATCAGTGTAGTACTTGTAATATGTTTTACGCTGTTTGTCTTTCTTTGCAAGTCTCTTTTCAATGCTGACATTCTCGATATTTTCATAGCGCTCTAAAACACGTTTCTTTCTATGCTCCATATCTGCGTGAATCATAACATTCATGCAACGAACTCCCTCTTTTCTAAGGATATAATCAGCACAACGTCCAACAATTACACATGGTCCTTTGCTTGCGCAGTCAAGGATGACTTTTTTCTGTGCAATAAAGATTTCGTCCTGTGGGCTCTGGAAGTACATTGTTCCTGCCGCAGAGATATCAAACCACATTGCTGTGGATGAAGTGTACTCACCCTGAGTCTCTATAAGTTCTTTTGCATAACCGCTTTCAACTGCTACGCGATTAACAATTTCTCCGTCATAAAATGGGATGTTCAACTGTTTTGCCACAGCCTCGCCTATGCTATGACCGCCGCTGCCAAATTCTCTTGAGATGGTAATTACTGGATACATAGTTGTTCCCTCCAATCACATTTGATTTGATACTTTTCTTACTTCTATTTTATTTTTTTTGTGACAAAAAGTCAAAAAGAGTTGTATTTGTCTGATTATTGATTGAAGCCCCATTTTCTGCCATTTCTCCGGAATCTCCACAGATATCTACACCATATATTTCATGTGTGGAAAAAATCTTTTCCAGAATATCTGTCATTTCAGGCAATGTCATTGTTCCCTGGTCCCAATCTGTGATGGCATAATCGGTGGATAGTACATCCTTGTCGATAGAAATGTACAGTGGCAAATCAGCGGGAATATCAGAAATATCAGGTATATCACCAACACCAAAGGTGTAAACGTTCTTTAGGTGAGGCAATGTCTCCTTTGCCTCCAACACCCAGCCGCCGCAAGAGGTTATCATTCCAAAACTTGGTGGCTGATCATCGGGGTGATGATCGAATAAAACCAGATTGAAATCTACGTCTATTTTGCTCAACCAAAGAAGGGTGAGATAGTGGTAGTTGCCGGAATCGATAAAGTGAATACCATCGGCGGGTTCGCTGCTTATTCGTTTTATAAGCTCTGCCTTGGCCGCATCGTCAAGATAGCATCTGGTGCCTTCAATATCTCGACAGTCTATAATATTAAGTTTTTCGTTAGATTGATAAAATGACTGATGCAAATAGGCATCAGTCATTTCTAAAATAGTTGTATTTAATTTCATTTTTTAAGTACTTTTCCTGCGTGTTTCAATTCTTTACAGCGACGTTTCTTAAATAAATCAGTCCATATATTAGGATGGAAGAGCATGAGAATTGGGAACAATTCAAGTCGACCGGCAAGCATATCAAAGATAAGGATGATCTTTGAAAAATCGCTAAAGAATGCGAAGTTTGCTGCAGGACCAACCATGCTAAGTCCAGGTCCAATATTACTCATTGTAGCGATAACAGCTGTAAATATAGTTGAAAAATCTAAATCTTCGAATGAAAGTGCAAATACACTTACAAAGAAGATGAGCATGAATGTTCCAAAAAATACGTTGTTGGAACGGATTGTATCGTGGTTAACCGGCTTGCCATCCATGCGAGTTTTTCTGACGCTTCTAGGATGGATGTAACTGATTAACTCTTTGTGGACAGCCTTTCCCATAAGTACGAATCGGGATACCTTGATACCACCACCAGTTGAACCGGCGCAGGCACCAATAAACATCAGAAGTACAAGTACACATCGGCTAGTCTGTGGCCACTGGGCAAAATCCGCAGTAGAGAAACCAGTAGATGACTGAATTGATGTTACCTGGAATGCTGCCTTGGTTACAGCGTCAAAAAGGTTTGCACTGCTGTTTAAAATGTTTATAGTGATGATTCCGATGGAACCAACTGTAAGTGCGGTGTACATTTTAACTTCTTCCATTCTGAAAGCATCTCTTGCGTGATGGAAGAGTAGGTAGTAGTAAAAGTTGAAGTTTACACCAAATATAAACATGAATATTGCAACAATCCACTGACATGCAACGTTGAAACCAGCAATACTATTGGCATAGATACCAAATCCACCAGTACCAGCTGTGGCGATAGAGGTGTTGATTGCTTCAAATGGTGTCATGCCTGCAATAAGTAGTAGTATGAACTCTAAAAGTGTAAGTCCAATGTAGATAAGATAAAGCATCTGGGCAGTGTTTTTCAGCTTAGGAACAAGCTTTCCAACAGAAGGTCCAGGGGATTCTGCTTTCATCAGATTGAACTGAGAGCCCTCACCACCGGCAAGTGGAATGACTGTAAGCAAGAATACTAAAACTCCCATACCACCAACAAAGTGAGTGAAACTTCGCCAAAATAGTGAGGCGTGAGTAAGCAACTCTACGTTATCAAGAATGGATGCACCAGTGGTGGTGAATCCGGAAACTGCCTCAAATAAAGCATCTACATAATGTGGAATCTCTCCGCTAAGGCGAAGTGGAAGGGCACCGATTACAGAAAGGGCAACCCAAGATGCGCCTGTGCAGAAGAATCCTTCTTTTAAATAGAAAACAAATTTCTTTGGACGGAAATAGCTGTTTAGGATTCCAATGATTAGGCAAGGGAACGCAACAACTGCGTAGTAAATCCATACATCCTCGTGATATATGAGAGCTACCATGATAGGAAGCATAAGGAACAAGCCTAAGAATCCAACAACATATCCTAAAATAAAACGAATAACGGAAGTATTCATATCCGATTACCTCAATGTATCAAGTATAGAGCCGAAGCCAGTATGGGTTGTGACAACCATTACAGTATCACCAACTTCAATAGTGTCAGAACCGCTAGGGATGATGATTGTACCGTTGCGGTTGATAAAGGCGATAAGCACATTGTCCTTAAACTGGAGAACAGAGAATGGAACGCCAGTTGCCTTTGACTGCTCACTAATATTGAACTCAATGGCCTCTACCTTTTGATCGAACAGGTGGTAGAGTGTAAGAATATCATCACCATCGCCAGATGCACTCTTTGCACGTACATAAGCGATAATTGATTCGGCTGTGATATGTCGTGGATAAACCACTGAACCTAAATTGAGCTGAGACAGTACGTTATCAAAACTGATTCTATTAACCTTTGTAACAACCTTTGCATTGCTAACCTGATTAGCATAAAGAGTTAAAAGGATGTTTTCTTCATCAATTCCAGTGAGAGGAACGAAGCTTTCTACGTATTCAATGCCTTCTTCTCTAAGTAGGGCTTCATCACCACCATCTCCATTAATGATAGTAGCTTTTGGAAGCATAACAGAAAGCTCCTCGCAGCGCTCCTTATCACGCTCAATGATTCGTACATTGATTCTGGCCTGGAGCAATAGTTTTGCCAGGTAGAAAGAAGATTTTCCACCGCCAACAATTAAGCAATCACGAACCTGGCGTGTTTTGAATCCGATTTCATTAAGGAAGGTACGTGCAAATCGTCTAGCACCTACGGCACAAACAATATCACCAGCCTTGAGAGTGTAATCACCGGATGGGATTACAACATCACTGCCGCGTTTTACAGCAGTAATCAGAACCTTGCTGGAAATATTTGAGCTCAAATCTTTGATAGTGAGACCATCCAAAACATTTCCCTCTTCAATGGCAAACTCAACAAGCTCAGCCTGGCCGTGAGCAAATGAAGATACTTCAAGAGTAGATGGCAATGAGAGGATAGATGAAATCTCTCTAGCAGCTTCAAACTCTGGGTTGATAATCATAACGAGACCCAGCTTCTCCTGAAGATATGAAATTTCCTTTGAATAGTCTGGATTTCTAACTCTGGCGATAGAAGCGCAGTCACCTACCTGCTTTGCAATTGTACAGCATAGTAGATTCAGCTCATCAGAGTTTGTAACGGCAATAATGAGGTCTGCATCTTTAATGCCAGCCTCAACCTGAATGCTGTAGCTGGCACCATTTCCTTGAATTCCCATTATGTCGTATAGATTTGTAAGATTATCGATTCGATCCTGTTTTTGATCGATTACAACAATATCGTGACCTTCTTTAGAAAGTCTATCAACAAGGGTACGGCCAACTTTACCGCATCCTACGATGATTATTTTAAGTCCTCGTTTTGAGGATTTGCCAAAAGCCATTTTATTGCCTCCGAATAAACAAAATATTACATATTAAATGTAGTCGAATAGAGGCAAAAATTCAAGTTAAATTCGCACATCGACTCTTCTAGTAATACGCTTTGCAGCGTTATATAAATCAGACAAGTATTGGGAGTCTTTATCAAAGAAGTCTGAGAACTTGCTGACAGAGTAGTTTTTTGAAGCATTTTCATATAGTGACATACTGCCATCTTTATTTACAGTAATACCAATTTTGGCCAAATCAGAAGCATATTGAGTATTAAGGTTTTTAATAGTAGATGCTGCATTTTTTACAGAAGTGCTTCCCTTACCATATTTAACTGCAGATTCAAGGGTATTGTTCATGGTGTCAGTGAAGGCTTTTAGCTTCTCCTGAATCTGGTCTTTGGTCACATCTTCGAATTTATAATCCTGGAGATTTCTTATGGCATTGCGCAGAGCAGTAGCGTCAGCAAAAGAAAGGGTACCAGTGGAAGAATTCTTTCTTGTAGAGCCACTTGCTACCGAAGAATAGTGATTGTAGAACAATCTTATGCTTAATGAATTGGTTACGCTTACACTCATAGAAACTCCTTTTTCTTCATATCTAAATATTGTATCGAATGAAATCCTGTTAATATTAAGTTTTTTTGTTGAAGATTTTGAAAATTTAATCTATACTTTAGAAAAATTTATCTAGTAAGGAGCTGCTATGAATCAAGAAAAAGTCATTGTTATTGATTTCGGCGGACAATACAATCAGCTTGTGGCACGTCGTGTCAGAGAATGTAATGTCTATTGTGAGATTTATTCTTATCGTACCCCTATCGACCAAATTAAAGAGATGAATCCTAAAGGAATTATCCTGACAGGAGGTCCTAATTCATGTTATGAGGAAGGGGCACCTACCTATACTAAGGAACTTTTTGAACTTGGTATACCAGTACTTGGTCTTTGCTATGGTGCACAGCTTATGATGCATGTCCTTGGCGGTAAGGTTGAGAAAGCGCCAGTTCGTGAATATGGCAAAACTGAGACATTTATTGACGGATCAAAGGATACTCTTTTTGCAGGTGTTGAGGACTCAACAGTTGTTTGGATGAGCCACTTTGACTATATTTCTTCAGTGGCACCTGGGTTTGATATCATTGCGCATACAAATGATTGCCCAGTTGCAGCAGCAGCTTGTGAAGATAAAAAGCTTTATGCTATCCAGTTCCATCCAGAGGTACTCCACACTGTTCGTGGAAAGGAAATCCTTCATAACTTTGTAAGAAACATCTGTCAGACAGCTGGCACATGGCGTATGGATTCCTTTGTTGAGCAGACAATCGGAGAAATTAGAGAGCGCGTAGGTTCAGGAAAAGTGCTTCTTGCTCTTTCTGGTGGTGTTGATTCATCTGTTCTAGCAGCGCTTCTTGCAAAGGCAATTGGAAAGCAGCTTACATGTGTTTTCGTTGATCATGGCCTTCTTCGTAAAAATGAGGGTGATGAGGTAGAATCAGTATTTGGTCCAGAAGGCTCATTTGATATTAATTTTGTTCGTGTCAACGCAGCAGAGCGTTATTACGCAAAGCTTGCTGGTGTTGAAGAGCCAGAACGCAAGCGTAAAATCATTGGCGAGGAATTTATTCGAGTATTCGAGGAAGAAGCTAAGAAAATTGGCACTGTTGATTTCCTTGCACAGGGAACTATCTATCCAGACGTTGTTGAATCAGGACTTGGCGGTGAGTCAGTAGTTATCAAGTCTCACCACAATGTAGGTGGACTTCCTGACTATGTTGATTTCAAAGAAATCATCGAGCCACTTCGCAATCTTTTCAAGGACGAAGTACGTAAGGTCGGTTTAGAGCTTGGCTTGCCAGAATACCTTGTATTCCGTCAGCCATTCCCAGGCCCAGGCCTTGGTATTCGTATCATCGGAGAGGTTACAGCAGAAAAGGTTCGCATCGTTCAGGATGCTGATTATATTTATCGTACAGAGCTTGCAGAGGCAGGCCTTGCAAAGCTCCCAGATCAGTACTTCGCAGCACTTTCAAACATGCGCTCAGTAGGCGTTATGGGCGACGAGCGTACATACGACTACGCAGTAGTACTTCGCGCCGTTGAAACAGTAGACTTCATGACAGCAGAAGCTTCTGAGATTCCATTCGAAGTTCTTCAGCGTGTCATGAGCCGCATCATCAACGAGGTTAAGGGCGTCAACCGCGTAATGTACGATCTTACTTCTAAACCACCAGGAACTGTGGAACTTGAGTAGAGTTTATTGCTCTGAGAACATTGAGAATTCAATGTCCTCAGAGCTTTTTTATTGTCTCGTGACAATAAAATGACAATATCTGGTATTTGATTTGTAGATAGATTGGTTTATCATTCAGATTTTCAGGATTGGGTATTGACAAAGTTGCTTTTGGACGTTATATTATCGTTCGAGTTATGAAAAGTGTTCTATTTTTATCACTTATTTGGCAATTCGCCACAGTTTTCACGGTTGGAAAGAGAATGAAATAGCAGAAGTACAGTGATTATACGGTTTTTTTATGAAAATAACTGTACGCTAATAAAAGCGAAAAGAGCTTAGATTATGATGATACAGTTTTTTTGATGCTGTCATCTAAAAACACTGTCATGGTTTATTTATATCGACAGTGATTTTTATACTATAGCCAGAAAACACTGTTTAAGTTTAAAATGAGCGGTTTGTTGTACAGTTATTTATCACAAGAGATAAAAAATAACTGTACATTTATGTAAACAGAAAATTTCTATACAGTTTTTTTGGAGGGGATTTCTAAAAAAACTGTATAGGGCAACAACTTATTTGAAATGAGGAGCTTTAGAATAGGCAAGGATGTATTAACAAAATAATTGACGTGGAGGAGTAATGGAAAATCATAAAAAGAAGTTAGAAGAACAGATACAAGAGCTAAATATTCTTATAAAGCGCTCTAACAGAAATGTATCTAAGTACAAGGATTTAGGCAATGGGCAGATTCATGTATCTCGATGCCGTGGAAATTTTCAATATTATTATGTTGATAAGATGAATGGCATAAGAAAGTATATGGGGGCTGAGGATGAGAAAGCTATTAGAAAATATATTCAAAAAGATTATGAACTTGCATTAAATGAGAAATTAAAGATATTGCATAAACGTATAGACAAGTTTATCAGTCTATATGATATAAAAGAATTAACGGATGTATATGACAATTTGAATGAAGGACGGAAAAGATATGTAACCCCACTAATAGAGCCTGATGATATATATATTCAAAACTGGTTAGAAAAACATCCGGGGCAGCAGAATCCATTCCCAGAAGAAGGTCTATTTCAGACAAATCGAGGAGAGATGGTACGATCAAAGTCGGAAAAGATTATTGCTGATGCTTTGGATAAGTATAATATTCCTTATCAATATGAGTCGATGTTAGAACTGGGCTATAGTACGGTATATCCTGACTTTGTCGCATTGAATACAATTACAAGAAAGACTATTTATTGGGAACATCTAGGGATTCTTTCGGATATGGATTATGCTACAAAGAATTTTAAGAAGATACATAGTTATGAGAAAAATGGTTACCTTCAAGGGAGGGATTTGATTACAACTATGGAGTCATCAGATGCACCAATTGATGTTAGGCTTGTAGAAGAGAAAATACGGGAGTTTTTGTTGTAGATATGGACGGCAATACACAATATTGTTATAATGCGGATTAATAACAAGATAGGAAGGAAGAATTATATTTATGAAAACAGTTGTATTATTATATGAGACTTGTTGCATTTATGAAATCGTAATTACGAATTATTTTCTTCAGTGCACTGGACATGAAATAGTATTTGCTACAGTAGATGGAAAGCCAGTTACGGCACAGGAAAAGTTTTCTTTGAATGCAACTTGTGCATTAAACGATATTAATCCAAAAGATGTTGAACTCCTTTTGGTACCAGGTGGTGACATTTCGACTATTGATAATGAAGAAGTATATTCTTTTATTCGTTCAGTTGTGGACAATAGGGGGATTGTTGCAGGAATATGCAACGGTGTAGATGAATTAGACAAGGCAGGAGTATTAAAAGAAATAGAATCAACGCATTCAGTTAAGGATGATTTGGTTGTTGGCGAGAATGTTATTACTGCAAGAGCAAATATGTATGTTGATATGGCCATAGCTATAGGAAAAAAGATGAACCTTTTTGTAGATGAGGCAGATTTACAGGAGACTATTGATTTTTGGAAATTGCATAAGAGTTTTTAACACGAGAGCCGTAAAGGTGGCAGGAGGTAACAAATGCATTTCGTAAATGCGAAGGGGATATTAACTGCAAATAATGGCCGATGCGGTATGAACATATATCGTGGTTGCACTCACGGCTGTGTTTATTGCGATAGCAGAAGCAAATGCTATCAGTTTACCCATGCCTTTGAGGATATTGAGGTGAAGCAGAATGCCCCAGAGCTTTTAGAGGCTGCGCTTAAATCAAAAAGAAAAAAATGTATGATTGGCACAGGTTCTATGTCAGATCCATATATGCACTGCGAAGAGCAGTTAAAGCTCACAAGACAATGCCTAGAAATCATTTCTAAATATGAATTTGGCATAGCGATTCAGACAAAGTCAGACAGGATTCTTAGGGATATTGATCTTTTGGATGAAATTAATCAGAAGGCAAAGGCTGTTGTGCAGATGACACTGACCACTTACGACGATGACCTGTGTTCTGTCATAGAACCAAACGTATGTAACACAAAGCGAAGGATACAAGTGTTAGAGGAGATGCAAAAGCGTGGCATTCCAACAGTGGTTTGGCTCACGCCAATACTGCCTTTTATAAACGATACAGAAGAAAATGTAAATGCGATAATAGAAGAATGTATTCGCGTAGGTGTGAAGGGCATTATTTGCTTTGATATGGGCGTGACCTTGAGGGAAGGTGACAGGGAATATTTTTATGAGGCATTGGATAAAAATTTTCCAGGATTGAAAGAAAAATACATTAAAACTTATGGCAATTCATATAATGTACCAAGCCCTAACGACAAAAAACTAATGCAACTATTTGAGGATACTTGTAAAGCGCATAACATCCTTTATAAACCTGATGATTGCTTTAGCTACTTGAATGATTTACCCGAGAGATATGAACAGCTGACGCTAGATTTGATATAATCAATTGCAAGGCAGGCTCAAGAGTTTGCATATGGAAGAGGAGATTATACTGAATGAAACTGACACCAAGTTGTGCAAAATGCATGTATGATAGACAGCAGCTAAAGACTGATGACAATGAATATTTGAAAGAGGTTAAAAATATACTTGATAATCGTGATGAAAATGCATGTAGTGCAGAGATGAATTTTGCATTTAATGAGGCATATGAAAAATACATTGGACCAATGCCTAGTTTTAGAGACATCAATAAAAAATATAATGATTTGGTACTTTCCATGGAACGGGGCTTAGAAGAGAAAATAGAAGCAAGCGATAATCCGCTTGCTACTGCTCTTGTGATGGCTCGAATTGGAAACTACATCGATTTTGGTGTGATGCAGGATGTAGATGAAAATACATTTTTTGAGCTATTCAAAGACACTGACATGAGAGCTGATGAGCAGGCGACATTTGAATCTTTTTGCAAGCAGTGCAGCAGTGCGAAAACATTTTTACTTCTCACAGATAATTGTGGAGAGATTGTGCTGGATAAACTTTTCCTTCGCCAGCTTAAAAAGCAGTTCCCAAATCTTGAAATAACTGTAATGGTTCGTGGCGGTGAAGCATATAATGATGCTACTATAGAAGATGCAAAATATGTTGGTTTGACAGACGAGTTTACCGTAATTACGAATGGAGAAAAAATCGCAGGTACAGTTTATAGAAGATTGCAGGGTTTAGCTAAAGATGCAGTTGATAATGCTGATGTTATTCTATCTAAAGGGCAGGCCAATTATGAATCCTTCGCAGGTGATGGGCACCATGCTTTTTTCACTTTTTTATGCAAATGCGATTTGTTTGTAAGCCGATTTAATGTACCAAGACTTACCGGAATGTTTGTTGAGGAAGCATAAGCACGTCGGAAAAATATGACTAGTAAGGAGATTTTTAATGATATACATAGGCTGTCATTTATCAGTGACAAACGGATATGAAGCAATGGGACGTCAGATGGTGGATTTTGGAGGAAACACATTTGCATGGTTTACAAGAAATCCACGTGGTGGAAAAGCAAAGGATATAGAGCCAGAAGATGTTGAAAAGCTTCAGCAAATATTGCAGGAGAAGAAATTTGGTACACTTGTAGCTCATGCCAGCTACACTATGAATCTTTGCTCTGCTAAGCCAGAGACCAGAGCGAATGCTCTCGATATGCTTAAGCAGGATTTGCAAAGGATGGAGCAGGTTCCAAATCAGTACTACAATTTCCATCCAGGTTCTCATACGGGCCAAGGCCCAGAAACCGGAATTCAGCAGATTGCTGAAGGACTTAATGAGGCATTATTTGAAGATATGCATACTACAGTACTTCTTGAAACAATGGCTGGCAAAGGCTCAGAGGTGGGCAAAACTTTTGAGGAATTAAGAGAAATTATTGACCGCACTACGCTTAGTGACAAACTGGGAGTTTGTCTTGATACATGCCATGTTTGGGATGGTGGCTATGATGTCGTAAATGACCTTGATGGTGTGCTTACACAGTTTGATAAAATCATTGGTTTGGATAGGCTAAAAGCGATACATTTTAATGATAGTAAAAATGAATGCGGAGCAGCAAAGGACCGCCATGAGAAGTTAGGACAGGGCTGCATTGGAATGGAAGCCATGAAACGAATTGCAACACATCCTACTCTCCAAAATCTTCCATTTATTTTGGAAACACCAAATGATGATGCAGGATATATCGAGGAAATAGCAATTGTAAACGGCTGGATGTAAGCTGATTATTGGGGGAGCAAGCTATGACAAATAAATTACTGATTTCTGCACTAATTAAATTTTTTGCTGGAGTAATATTAGTGGGATTGCTGCTATTTCCAGCGGCAGGAAGCTTTGCCTTTTGGCAGGCCTGGTTGCTTATGGGAGTGCTTTTTATTCCTATGTTTGTAGCGGGATTGATTCTGATGAAGAAAAATCCAGAGCTTTTGCGGAAGCGATTAAATGCAAAGGAAGAACAGATGGAGCAAAAGGAAGTGGTCTTGTTCAGCGGACTAATGTTTTTGTCATCCTTCATAATTGCTGGTTTGAATTTCAGATTTTCATGGCTAGTGCTACCAGCGTGGGTGACGATTGCAGGCACAGTACTTTTTCTGTTAGCCTATGCGCTGTATGCCGAAGTGCTTAGGGAAAATGAATATCTTTCAAGAACCATAGAAGTGCAGGAAGGCCAGAAGGTGGTTGATACAGGCCTATATGGAATCGTCCGCCATCCAATGTATATGGCAACAGTTCTGCTATTTTTAGCTATGCCAATTATCCTAGGCTCTATTTTTTCATTTGTAATAATGCTTGTATATCTTCCAATCATTGCAAAGCGTATTAGAAATGAGGAGAAGGTTCTAGAAGAAGGGCTTGCTGGATACAAGCAGTACAAAGAACGGGTAAAATATAGGATTATTCCATTTGTTTGGTAAAAGGGGGAATATAATGAAAACCAGAGAGGAAGCATTAAGCTACGGGCTTACATTTCCTTATACATATCAGGAGGCGCCATTTCACGATCCTAACTGGCAACTCATTAGGGTGAAGCAAAGTAAAAAGGCGTTCCTTTGGTCCTATGAAAAAGACGGGCAGATTTGTTTGAATTTGAAATGTGACCCTGAATGGAGAGATTTCTGGAGGCGCACCTATGATGCGGTAATACCGGGGTATCATCAGAATAAGGAGCATTGGAATACTGTAATTCTAGATGGAAGCATTCCAGATGATGATGTTAAGAGAATGATTGCAGAAAGCTATGATCTTGTGACTGATTCTCCTACAAAACGTATATACGAAGCTGTGAAACGTATCCCACAGGGCAAGGTTGCTACATACGGCCAGGTGGCTGCTATGGCAGGCAATCCTAAAATGAGCAGAGCAGTGGGGAATGCCTTACACAAAAATCCAGATTTTGAAAACATTCCTTGCTATCGAGTAGTAAACTCCAAAGGTGAGCTGGCGGATGAGTACGTATTTGGAGGGGCTGGCGTTCAGCAGAATCTTTTAGAGGCTGATGGAATCGTCGTCCAAAACGGAAAGGTAGATCTTGGTAAATTCGGAATGGATATTAATAATATTTAAAATACGAGGAGGACTAGGATTATGATTAAAGTGTATTGTTATGAAAGATGTACTACTTGTAAAAAGGCTTTGAAGTGGCTTGATGATAACAAAATCAAGTACGATTTAATTGATATCAAAGGCAACAATCCAGACAAAGCTACTCTCAAAGCTGCATATGAAAAAAGTAATCAGCCTCTTAAGAAATTCTTCAACACAAGCGGCCAGCTTTACAGAGGGATGGAGCTTTCCAAGAAGCTTCCAGATATGAGTGAGGAAGAACAGCTTAATCTTTTGGCAACAGATGGAATGCTTGTAAAACGCCCGCTTGTTATTACTGATGATACAGTTCTTCTGGGCTTCAAAGAGGCCGAGTGGACACAGGCGCTTAAGTAACGAAACAACTAATAAAAGGAGAATAGACATGGTAAAACACATTATTTTATGGACACTTAAGGATGAGCTTTCAGCTGAGGAAAAGGAGCAAGTAAAGCTTGGTATTAAAGAAGGTTTAGAAGGTTTGGCCGGAAAAATCCCAGGAATGATTGATATCAAAGTGAATATCAATGGCCTTGCAAGCTCAAATGCAGATTTAATGCTTGATTCTACATTTGAAAGTGAGGAGGCTCTTAAAGGCTATGCAGTACATCCAGAGCATGTTGCTGTGGCAGATGGAAAGGTGAGACCTTACACTAAAATCAGAAGCTGTCTGGACTTTGAAATTTAGAAATTTGTATTAATTAAAGATTTGTTAACAAATTCCCTGCATGTTAAATGTTATAATTAACCTGTACATTATAAGTTACTTGTGAACTAAGTACAGGGGACGCGAGTTGAAGAAAAGATATATTGTTATCATTAATATTTTGATAGTAGGTTTGATTCTTTTCATTATCGTGAAGTATGCTAACGATAGAGCGGTAGAATCAAATCAGTCTTCGATTGCGTCTTTTGAGAAAATGACAACCACAACAGAGCAGATTGTCGCCAATTATTTGGAGGATGAGCAGCATCTGTGTGATATTTGGGCTAATTACATCAACGGGTCTGCGGAGGCAGGGACTCCTATGACAGTTGATGAGGCCATTTCTTATATTCGAAAAGCAAAAATTTCTCCTGAGATTTCAGGACATCTTATCTATATAGACGATGGCTCTATGGCGGGCATTTCCACTAACGCCAGGTCTACAGATCCATCGGATTACTCAGTAAATTATTCCCATATTAATATTTTTGAAAACTTGGAAATCAGTAATGTGGATGGTGCAGTCAATTTGACTAGGGCGTACACCAATCCGCTGAATGGTGTCCAGTCTATCGCCTTTTTAAACAACATTAAGGTCTTGGATGGTGAGACAGAAGAGATGCGAGACGCCCTTATAATTCGAGTGGTTCCTGTAAGCCGTCTGGAGCAGAAGTTGGTATTTTTGAAGGGTGAGTATGAAAATGTGGAGATATCCCTAATAGATTGGGATGGGGACTACATGATTCATGGAAAGTCCCTGAAAAATAGCAATTTCTTTGAGTATTTCAAGTCCTATAATCCGATGTCGGCTCAGGAATATAACCAGGTGGTAGAGACGATTCGCACTGACATTGGTTCCATGCATATCCACAATTCTAAGGACGAGGATTGCGTGATAGCGTATACTCCTTTAAGCGGTCTGGATTCATGGTTTTTGGTTGCTTACATTCCAGCTTACGAGCTAACCCTTAACAGGTCCATTGACTGGCTAATCCTGGGAATCGTTGTTGCAGGACTTTTGATTCTTCTTCACTTTAACCTGATGATACTTCTTAATTTCAACCGCAAGCTAACGGTGGCGGCTGAGGCTGCAAACCAGGCAAATGAAGCAAAATCCTATTTCCTGTCTACCATGTCACATGATATTAGGACTCCAATGAATGCCATAATCGGCATGAATGAAATGATTTTAAGAGACAGCCACGATGACGAAATCCTAATGTATTCAGAAAATATCAGGGCCGCAGGAAATACGCTTCTTGGAATTATCAATGATATCCTCGATTTCTCAAAGATTGAAGCAGGAAAAATGGAAATCATTAATGTGGATTATAATTGCGCATCACTTTTGAATGATGTTGTAAATATGGTTCAGAGGAAGGCTGATGAAAAGAATCTTATTTTCAAGCTAGATGTGGACCCAAATATTCCAAGATGTTTGCACGGTGATGAAATAAGGATTAAGCAGGTAATTACCAATATTCTTTCAAACGCTGTGAAATATACAAAGGAGGGTGGCGTAACCTTTTCAATCAACAGCACTAAATGTGAAGACAATCCTGATTATGTAATGCTTCACGTGAGTGTGGAGGATACAGGAATTGGCATTAGAAAGGAGGATTTGGACAAATTATTTGCAGCCTTTGAGCGAATTGATGAAAAGAAGAATCGCAACATAGAAGGAACTGGCCTGGGAATGGCCATTGCCCAAAGCTTCTTGGATATGATGGGAAGCTCAATCCAGGTAGAAAGTGAGTATGGTCGGGGTTCCGTTTTTTCCTTTGATTTAAAACAAAGGGTTGTGAAATGGGAGCCGCTAGGGGAATTTGACTCGGCTTACAAGAGTTTTCTTAAAGAAAGAGAGCAGTACAAAGTACGTTTTGTGGCGCCAGATGCGAGAATCCTTGTAGTTGACGATAATGAAATCAACCTTAAGGTTTTTGGAAATCTACTTAGGGAAACTAAGATACAGATAGATACGGCGGAAAGCGGAGATGCATGCCTGACTTTATTTAAACGAAATTTCTATGATGTGATTTTCCTGGATCATATGATGCCTGATAAGGATGGTATTGAAACTATAAGGGAAATGAAGGAGTGCACTGACACGCCGAACGCTAAAACACCTGTCATTTGCCTTACCGCAAATGCGGTATCTGGAATGAGAGAAATGTATATAAATGCAGGCTTTGATGATTACCTCACTAAGCCTATTGATACAAGCCGGCTTGAGAATATGCTTTGCACATACATATCTTCGGATTTGATAAAGCAGGTGGATAGAGAGCTTGAGCAGAAGCATAAAATCCTGTTAGTGGACGAAGATATCCAATTATTACGCAGGCTCATGGAATTGCTATCGAATAAATACGAGGTGGCAGTGTCAAAATCTACGGCCCAGGCTACAGACTATTTAAAGTCTCATGAGGCGGACCTGATTATCATGGACGACAAGCTTGATAATTTGGCTGAAGGGGAACCGGACAGGATTATTCGAGATAGTTTTAAGGAGAAGAGTGAAACTGAAATCACGTCTTTAATAGATGATTTCTTTGCAAAGATTGCTGATAAAGAAAGGAGAGAACATGAATAAACAGATTAAAACAATATTAGCTATGACTTTCATATCAATGCTGGCGATTACATCGGCAGGCTGTGGACAGACTCAAAATCAGAGTTTGGAACAAAGTGAGACTCAGGTTGATCAGCAAGAAAATTCAACGAACCAGTTCTCTCCAAAATATGAAGCAGACACTGAGTATAAGCTGTCTGTGGTGGGAACCTATTCAAACTTTGAATCTCTGGAGAGCACCATCGACAGATTTTACGAGCTCTATCCAAATGGTGAGATTGAGTACACATATCTGGATGATTACAGAAATACAATCGGTCCTGCACTTGCTGGGCAGGAGCCACCAGATGTCTACGTCGTGCAGCCATGGATGTACGGGGATGAGCAATTTGCACCACTGTTTGATGGGGCAGAGATTTTGTCTGACCCTGAGCTTGAAATCAATTTAGATTGTATTCGTCCTAGCGTTAAATGGGAGATGGATGATGGAGAAATCCGCGCATTGCCTGTATTTGCCACATCCTATGGAATGCTTGTAAATATGGACATTTTTGAAAAGGAAGGCCTTGAGGTTCCTACCACATTTGAGGAATTGAAGGATGTATGCCAACAGCTCAAAGAAGCTGGCTATGAATCACCTCTTATGGGAGCAAACACAACAACTACGCCAGGTATCGGCTATGCATTTAGCTATCCTATGTTTGCAAAGACTGTAAAGGATGATAGAAGTATCGAGGAGGGCCTTAATAATTTGGAACCATCAGCAGGTGAGGCAATGAGGCCATCTTTAGAGCGACTACAAGAGCTTGTAGACTCAGGATGTATAGATGTTGCTAAATGTTCAGCGGAAATCGAAGATGACTACAATTCAGTAATCTTGAGATTTTTCGAAGGAGATGTTCCTATGATGCTTTGCTCAGGCGATGTTGTTTCTGGAACAAAAAAGAGAGAAGGACAGTCCGAAGCTTTTTCGGCTAACCCTTTCAACTATGATTTTTACGTAGCACCTTCTGGAGATGAAGGTGGATATTATATGGATTCAGTTTCCATATTATTCTGCGTTAATAAAAATAGTGCAAACCTGGACATGACAAATGAGTTTATCAGATTCCTTACAAGCGAAAAAGAACTTGGACTCATGGCAGCAGAGAAAAGACTTATTACACCTACCACAGATTATTCCCTTGATGAAGTGTACGCTTCCCTGGCAGACTTTCCAGAGGATAGAACTGTAAACTTCAGGGATACAGAGCTGCTCGATACAGCTGTAAAGCAATATAGAGCAGCAGCCTACGCAATTGTAAATGGAGAAATGACAGTGGATGAAGCCGTTGCAAACTATGGTTCAATACCGACGGAGTAGGTCTATAAGCTACTAAGGATTTGCAGTGCAAGCTCTTTTGCTTCATCGAAATCCAGATTAGAAACGAGCTTATCCAAGTCTTTGATTTGGGTTGAAAGAGCTTCATCACATTTATAGGAAAGAAGCTGTTTTGCAGCATCTTCTGCACTTCCTAAATCAAAGTCGTTCACAGCATTGATGAGCATATTTAGATTATTTGACAGGGCCTCTTTATCAAAGCTTTTTTGAGGCCCAAGGCTATTTAAAGCAAATGGCTCAAGATAAGGCTTTAGACCTTTAAATGTATCTAAAACACCTGGTGTAAGCATCTTGATTTGCTCCACGTCATTGTCCTTGCCGAGTTTTTCTAGAGTAAAGAAATCCTCGCCAAGCTCCATGGCTCCAATCATGCGGCAGGTGGTTTTTAGTGAATGTACTTCGACGGTATAGTTGGATATATTCCCAGATGCAAGATTGGATTCTACTGAAGCGACCTTGTCATCCATTAATTTGTATACATCACCTAGGAGCTCTAAAAAGAGTTCCTCTGAACCAGCGTTTTTGATAGCTTTTTCTACATCAATACCAGGTATATTAATATTCATAAATCGTACTCCTCCATAAGTTGAGTATACCACTATTAAAATCCGGTATAAACTAGCAGGAGGAATGCATTGGGGAGGCAAAAAATGATTCCACAGATTGTAGTTGTAGACGATGATCCTATTATTTTAAAAAAGGCTTGGAATACTCTTACAAGCTCTGGGCTCAAAGCAGTAGTTTTGAAATCCGGAAAGGCACTTTTGGAGTACACCAGGGAAAATCCTGCATCAGACCTTATTCTTATGGATATAAGTATGCCCGAAATGGATGGATTTGAAGTAGTTAAAGAGCTTAAAAAGTGTGAGGCCGGCTGGCGGGATACACCTGTGATTTTCCTGACAGGCAACGAAGATGAGGATACAGAGACAAAGGGGCTTTCACTTGGTGCAATGGACTTTATTAGAAAGCCTTTTGTGGCAAGTGTGCTGGTGCTTAGAGTGAAGCATGCTGTGGAACTTATCAGGCTCCAGAGAAATCTTGAAGGCATGGTGGAGGAGAAAACAAGGGAGAACGAGAACCTTTTTTTGCACGTAGTTGAAAGCCTTGCAGATGCCATCGATGCCAAAGACAACTACACAAAGGGCCATTCAGGACGAGTAGCGATTTATTCAAAAGAGATAGCAAAGAGATATGGCTATGATGAGAAGCACCAGGAGCAGATTTTCATGATGGGGCTTTTGCATGATGTTGGAAAAATAGGAGTTCCTGATGAAGTTATTAACAAGCCAGGAAGACTTACAGACGAAGAGTTTGCCAAGATTAAGAAGCATCCGGGCATTGGTGGCAAGATTCTAGGCAATATAAAGGAAATGCCTTCCCTTGCAGCAGGCGCTAAATGGCATCATGAAAGATACGATGGAAAAGGCTATCCAGAGGGCCTTGCTGGCGACGACATTCCTGAGGAAGCCAGAATCATCGCTGTGGCAGATGCCTATGACGCTATGACCAGCAACCGTAGCTATAGGGGAGCTCTGCCTGTTGAAGTGGTCCGCGGAGAGATAGAAAAGGGCAAAGGCTCCCAGTTTGACCCTAAGTTTGCGGATATCATGATAGAAATGATTGATGAAGGGGCGTTCCCAGATGTATAAGCGAATTAGGCTTGTATAGGGTAGTTGATACGGGAATATAGGAGCTAGTTGTTGACAAATCCGAATTCTGACGTTATATTATATGAAAATCTTTTTCATTAACTTATATTTATAACATTTTAAAAAGTCTTATTTTATTTTCAGAGAAATAATCCCAATCATACGAAAATATTACGGTTCAAATTAGTATTTCATTTTTTCGACCGTAGTAATCAAGAGCAGCAGTAGCGATTATAAGTTTTACCTACGGCTATTATTGCGTTTATGTGATTACAACCGTAGTGTCAGTTGGTGACCTACGGGTAAGATTTGCGAGTTCAAAGAATAGCCGTAGGTATTTTGATGATTTGAAGAAATCGCTACGGTTGAGATTACAAAAAACTAATCTCAACCGTAGGAAATCAAAAAAATCCAATATTTTTCATAGAAAAAAGAGGTTTTGAAAGATTACAAGGAATTATTAATAGAAAAACAGACGGCAATAAATGAGTTATTACAGAAATCTCAGAAGAATCTTGCCAAGTATAGGGGGCTGCCTAATAAGAGAATTAGGTCATCCACAAGCAATAACTGCGTTCAGTATTATTTTGTAGATCCTGAAACAGGTGAAAGCAAATATGCGAAGAACGATGAATATACACTTGTAAAGAAAATAATACAGCGTGACTACGAGGTGGCAGTAAATAGTAAGCTTAAGAAAATGGAAAAGGAAATCGAAAAGACTATTAAAAGGTGTGACTTTGAGGATATTCATTCTATTTATAATAAGCTTCCCTTAAGTAAGCGAAATATAGTTGTGCCAATTATAGAAACAGATGAAATGTATATAGAGCGCTGGAAGCAGGAACATGCTGGAAATCAAAACACATTTTTTGAGGATGGTAAAATCCAAACAAATAATGGGGAAAGAGTTAGATCAAAGTCAGAAAAGATAATAGCTGATTTGTTTGAAAAATATAACGTGCCTTACATATATGAACCGTATTTAGAACTTTCTATCGGACATATTGTATACCCGGATTTTGCAGTTCTTAATGTAAGAGAAAGAAAGACTATTTACTGGGAACATCTAGGGTTAATTGACAACGAAGATTATGCCAAAAAGAACATGCTAAAAATCTATGATTACAGCAGAAGTGGATATCATTTGGGGGATAATTTGATTTTGTCTATGGAAACATTTGATACTCCGCTTAATAGTAAGGATGTTATACGAGAAATAATGAAATATTGCATATGATAATTGTTGATTTATAGAACGACAAATGACATAATGTGTGCAATAAAAGCTTGGAATGGGAATAGTGGAGAATACTAATATGGTCATAGGCGTTAGTGCATGTTTACTAGGCGAGAATTGCAAATATAACGGGGGCAATAACTATAGTGAAAAGACACTTGAATATGTAAAGGGACATGAGGTTGTACCTGTTTGTCCTGAAGTTTTAGGAGGGCTTCCTACACCAAGGGAATCAGCAGAAATAGTTGATGGTGTTGTAAAGCACAAGGATGGATATTCTGTGGATGCTGAATTTAGAGATGGTGCAAAGAAAGCGTTGCAAATTCTTCTAAATAAGAAAACAGAGCTTGTGATACTACAATCAAGAAGTCCATCCTGTGGCGTTAATTCTATTTATGATGGGACTTTTTCAGGAAATCTAATACCTGGAAATGGCGTGTTTGTTGAGCTTCTCAAGCAAAATGGAATAAAAGTAGTTGATGTGGCTGACTTATAGAAATGGGGGCAATAATGGTTTTACTTGTTATCGATATACAAAAAGGAATTACAGACGAGAGATTATACAATTATCAGGAGTTTATAGATAACACAGCAAGGCTGATACAGACAGCGCGAGAGAATGATGTGGAGGTCATTTATGTACAGCATGATGACGGCCCAGGTTCAGGATTTTCTGTAGGAGATAAGGATTATGAAATTGCAGATCAGGTTGCGCCAATAGGAAAAGAGCGTATTTTTACCAAGACAGTGAATAGCTGCTTTGGTAATCCAGACTTTGTATCTTATTTACAGCAGACTGGCACAAGGGAACTCATGATAGTGGGTCTCCAGACAAACTTCTGCATAGATGCCACAGTAAAGTCTGCTTTTGATAGAGGCTATAAGGTTATTGTCCCAGCTGGATGCAATTCTACATTTGATAATAACTACATGAATGCTGAGACTACCTATAGATATTATAACGAGATGATGTGGCCTGAGAGGTTTGCGAAATGTGTATCTACTGAGGAAGCAGAGCGACTGTTGAAGACTATTTCTTGCTTGAACAGACACAAAATGCCATAATGTGTCTAGCAAGAAAGGGAGGACAACATGCGAGTAATAGAAAAAGCTACAGCAAAAGATAAAGACGAAATTTTAAAACTCTATAAGGCACAGCTTGGTAGGGAATATTGCCCTTGGAATGAATACTATCCTACAATGGAAGAGATAGATTTTGATTTATCCAGGGATGCTTTGCTTGTAATGAGAGAAGAGGGCAAGATAATTGCGGCTATTTCAATAGATGACGATGATTCTGTTAACAATTTAGAATGTTGGACAGCTGAATTGCAGCCAGGCGGTGAGCTTTCAAGGCTTGCGGTTAGCCCAGATTGCCAGGGCAAAGGCTTAGCTAAAGAGATGATTGAAAAAGGCCTGGAAGAGCTAAAAAATAGAAGCTATAAGAGCCTTCATTTCCTAGTAAATAGGCATAATCTAAAAGCGCTTAAATGCTATTCAGCATTCCAATTTAACAAGGTTGGGGAATGTGAGTTGTATGAGCAGCCAATGCTTTGCTATGAAATGGAACTATAATCGGAAGGACGCGTTATTATGAACTACACATTAGAAAATGACAAAATAAAGCTTACAGTTGCTGAACATGGAGCTGAGATTAAATCACTTATTAGAAAAGCTGATGGGAAGGAGATTATGTGGCAGGCAGATGCTGCATACTGGGGACGTACAGCGCCAGTGCTTTTCCCACTTGTAGGAAACTACTATCAGAAAAAGTCAGTATACAAGGGCCAGACATATGAAATGGGGCAGCATGGGTTTGCCAGAGATATGGATTTTATGCTTGGCAGACAGACTGAAAATGAGCTTGTTTTTTTACTTAAAGATAACGAAGAATCAAGAAAGAAATATCCATTTTCATTCCTCCTTGTAATCACTTACAGATTGGTAAATGATACTGTAAATGTTGAATGGAAGGTTGAAAATCCAAACGAAGAAACTATGTACTTCTCGATTGGCGGACATCCAGCATTCAATTGCGATTTAGACACTTATACACTCCGATTCGAAAAAGACAATCAGCCTAATTCAAAGATTACCGCAAATATCATTGCAGATGATGGCAGCGGTTGCTTAGGAGATGAGCAGAAGCAGTTTGAGCTTGAAAATGGAGTACTTGCAATGTCAGATGAGCTTTTCAGCCGTGATGCTCTTATCATTGAGGACAGACAGTCAGACAAAGTGACACTTATTGATGACAAAGGTCAGGATGTAATAGCAGTTAAGTTTGATGCACCACTTTTTGGTGTATGGTCTCCAGTAGGAAAGCACGCACCATTTGTATGTATCGAGCCATGGTATGGACGATGCGATAGAGTTGGCTTCAATCAAAAATTAGAGGAACGTGAATACGGAAATACGTTAAGTATCACAGACATATTCCAGGTAAGCTTTGATATTCAGGTATTTTAAATAGATGAACCTGTCTCAATGGAAATCTTACTTCTAAAGTAGGTAAGATATCTAATCCATGCAGTCACACCACTAATAAGCCATACGACACCAGATGAAATCCAAATTCCGGTTTCACCAAAGCCTAGGTAGCTACAGAATAATGCTGGAATGGTAAAACGGCAGATAATTTCGACAATTCCATTGAACAATGAAAAGAAGGCATCGCCGATTCCGGTTAGGACACCACGAATGACGTAAATCATTCCAAGTGCAAGGTAGAATAGGCTAGTGATTCGAAGGCCCATGGCGCCAAGAGAGATGATGGCTTCATCCTCTACAAAAAGCCCGGTGATGGCCCGGCCAAAGAACTGCATAATAAAAACTAAAAATATAGTCAGTATAATCATGATGCGTATTCCCGAATAGTATCCTGATAGTACACGATCATTTTTCTTGGCACCGAAATTCTGCCCGCTAAAGGTAGAAATTGAGGTGCCAAGTGTTGTATATGGCTGATGTATTAATTGTTCAATTCTGTTTGTAGCAGTGAAAGCGGCAACCACGATAGTGCCGTAGGAGTTTACAATTCGCTGAACAGCCATTGATGATATAGCAATCAATCCAAACTGAATAGACATTGGTACACCAAGGCGAATAACCTTATAACACATCTGACGAGAAAGCTGAATATCATTACATGTAAAACGGAAATACGGATTAGTTCTATATGCATGAAGGCTGCAAAGAATAACTGATGTTAACTGGGAAAGGATAGTAGCAAGTGCTGCACCCTGAATTCCTTTATGAAGAACACACACCATAATGATATCCAGTGTGATATTCAAAACGATTGAGAAAATCAAGAAGTATAAAGGTGTTTTTGAATCCCCCAAAGCTCTAAGCATAGAGGATAGAAAATTGTATAAAGAAACAAAAAGCAAACCTACGCACATATATCGAGTGTAGGAAATGGCATCAAAAAGAATATTTTCAGGTGTGCTTAGAATTCGTAAAAATTGAGGAACAAAAATAAAGCCCAAAGTACCTATTACAAGTGGCACGATAAGCATAATCAATGCAGTATTAACAATACATTTTTTTACATTGGCATCTTCGTGTGCACCGTAAAATTGGGAAACAACAATTCCGCCGCCTCCGCCTATTCCGTTGCACAAGGCAAAAAATAGAAATGTGATAGAACTGGTGGCACCGATAGCAGCGAAAGCGTTTGCACCTACAAATCGGCCAACGATGATAGAATCTGCAAGGTTGTATATTTGCTGAAAGATATTGCCAATAAGGGTTGGAAGGGCGAATAACAGAAGATGTTTAGTTGGGTTTCCTTGAGTCATATCTGTAATATTCTTGCTTGTCATATGTCGTTCTCCTTATGGCACTTTTCCCACATTATATCTGCATTTTTAGGGTATGTCTTAGCAATAATTGCTAACAAAATAATAAGAATAAAAAAATACTTTACTTTAGCTTGGTGAAGCGTTAGAATATATCTAAAATTGTCTTGCGTGGAAGGACAAATGTCCGCGCAAGACGCAACTAGCCAAATAAGATGTAAAGGGAGATATGCCTGTGGAAAGAGTTTTATCAATCGTAGAAAAGGTTAATAGTGCAGTAAATGGATTCGTATGGGGCTTGCCAATGCTCATTCTTTTAGTGGGTACTGGTATTCTGATGACTTGCCTGACCAAGTTTTTCCAGATTACTCACATCAAGCATTGGATAAAGAATACTATCGGTGGTATTTTCAAGGACTCACATGTCACAGCACACACAGATAAAGAGGATACTCAGATTTCTCAGTTCCAAAGTCTTTGTACAGCACTTGCGGCTACAATTGGAACAGGTAATATTGCCGGTGTTGCAGCGGCTATCGCATCTGGTGGTCCTGGTGCAATCTTCTGGATGTGGATTGTTGCATTCTTTGGAATGATGACAAACTTCTCAGAAAATGTGTTGGGTATTTATTATCGAAGAAGAAATGAGAGAAATGAGTGGTGCGGTGGCGCCATGTATTATCTGAGAGATGGTCTTGGTTCTAAGAAGGGAATGAGACATGTAGGTTCTGGGCTTGCAGTATTGTTTAGTGTTTTCTGCATCGGCGCATCATTTGGTATTGGAAACATGGGCCAGGTAAATTCAATTGCAGTAAACATCAAATCAGCCTTTGGAATCCCAGCTATTGCAACTGGTATCTTCCTTATGATTCTTGGCGGTCTTGTTATTGTTGGCGGTCTTAAGAGAATCGCATCAGTTACAGAAAAACTAGTGCCTTTCATGGCAGTTATATATTTGATTTGTGCGTTAATCGTTTGTATTGTCCATATTGATCAGGCAGGAGCAGTTTTCACTTCTATTATAAAGGGAGCCTTTGGTATGCGAGCTGTTGGCGGCGGTATTGTAGGTAGTGGCGTTGCCATGGCTGTTCAGTGGGGTATGAAGAGAGGTGTATTCTCAAACGAAGCAGGTCTTGGTTCATCTGTAATGGTTCATTCAAGCTCAAATGTTAGAGAGCCTGTAGTTCAGGGTATGTGGGGAATCTTCGAAGTATTTGCAGATACAATTATCGTATGTACGATTACCGCATTTACGGTTCTTTCAAGTGGACTTGTAGATTTGGAAACAGGAGCAGTTATTTCAGAACAGGTATCCACAGCCCTTGTTGCAGAGGCGTTCTCTACTGTATTTGGTAAGTTTGGATACGGCTTTATCGCAATTGCGATTTTGCTTTTTGCTTTCTCAACAACACTTGGCTGGAGCCAGTATGGTAGCAAGGGATTTGAATACCTATTTGGTAGAAAAAATGTAAAGATTTATCAGGTGATTTTCGTAGCTTTTATCGTAGTAGGAGCTACTATGGATTTGAGCCTTGCCTGGGATATTTCAGATACTCTCAATGGTATGATGGCTATTCCAAACCTTATCGGTGTGCTTGCACTTAGTGGAACAGTTATGAAGATTACTCAAAACTATGTTCAAAGAAAGATTCTTCATAAGGATGTAAAGCCTATGCTTTCTGCATTGGATCATATTCAGACAGTCCATGAAGAAGAGATAAAAAAAATGGCGGTTTAAACCGCCATTTTTTTGTTTCATTATTTAATATCATTCACAATGTCGATGTTTTCGCCTGTAATTCCTACCCATGCGCCATCCTTTGCTTCAGAGCTTTCAGCGTGAGCAAGAAGCCATTTGTTTGTAGCTGTCAAAAGAGTATCTTCCTTATTGTCAGCAGTAAACTCTGGCTTGCCAACATTTGTGCCCTTTGGAAGGCAAACTAAAACCTGGAAACCAGAATCCTTGTGAGCCTGGCATGGAGCGTAGTGAAGAGCAGTAGCATAAACTTCAATCATTACTCCCTTTGGACATAAGAAAGCCTTTACCTTGCTAGAATCAAGCTTGTAATCTACGATTTCTTCTCTCTTTGCAAGAAGAAGGATGAAATCTGTAGCCCCCATATTGATTTCGCTTGAGCGGTGATACTCGAGGCAGTTGAGCTTTGTGTTGTGACCATTGCACCAACCAAACTGCATTGGAGAGCCACCAAAGAGTGAGTTAGAAATCTTGTCTGCAGCAGCTAAGCTCTGGAGAGCTGGTTCCTCGGCAACATACTCTGTGCCCTCTGGAATAGGAGTGTTGTCTCTTAAAGCCTCCATGATGGCTTTCTTTTCTGCGTCATATCCTTCGATGATTCGACCATAATTGGTAAACTCTGGATCTGTTACTTTTAAAATTTCCATAATTATCCTCCTAGTACATTATTTACCTTAAATCCTAATAAAATACTATAACGAGCAGAGTTATTTGTCGTAGCAATTATTTAACTATTAGTGGTTAAAAATTGATTTGTTTTTATACTAAAATTATTGGATTAAAAGCCCATCCATGATAAACTTATAGCCATTAAAAGATATATTTCAATCATTTGATTTTATTTAGAAGAAGGAAAACATGAGAAAAATAGGATTCAGTAACGAAAAGTACACAGAGATGCAATCTAAAAGAATTAGAGAGCGCATCGATCAATTTGGTGGAAAGCTTTATCTTGAGTTTGGTGGAAAGCTTTTTGATGATTACCATGCATCAAGAGTTTTGCCAGGATTTAAGCCAGACGCAAAAATCACTATGCTCAAAGAGCTTGCAGACAAAACAGAAATAGTAATCGCTATCAAGGCTGGCGATATCGAGAAAAACAAGGTTCGTGGAGATATCGGTATCACATACGATATGGACCTTCTCAGACTTATCGATGCTTTTACAAGCTATGGCCTTTACGTAGGTTCTGTTGTTCTTACTCAGTTTGCAGAGCAGCCATCAGCAGTAGCATACGAGAAAAAGCTTAAAGCTCTCGGTCTTAAGGTATTCAGACATTACATCATTCCAGGTTACCCATCAAACATTCCATTTATCGTATCTGATGAGGGATTTGGAAAGAATGATTACATCGAAACAACTCGTCCACTTGTAGTTGTTACTGCACCTGGTCCAGGAAGTGGAAAGATGGCAACATGCCTTTCTCAGCTTTACCATGAGTCAAAGCGCGGCGTAAAGGCAGGATATGCTAAGTTCGAAACATTCCCAATCTGGAATTTACCACTTAATCATCCTGTAAACCTTGCATACGAGGCAGCAACAGCAGATTTGAATGATGTCAACATGATTGACCCATTCCATCTTGAGGCATACGGCGAGACTGTTGTTAACTACAACCGTGATGTTGAAGTTTTCCCTGTACTTAAGGCAATGTTCGAGAAGATTTCTGGGGAATCTCCATACAAGTCACCTACAGACATGGGTGTAAACATGGCAGGAAACGCAATTGTTGATGATGATGTTTGTAGAAATGCATCAAATCAGGAAATCATCCGTCGTTACTATGAGGCCGTAGTTGCTAAGCGCAAGGGCGATGGAAGTGATTCAGCTATTCAGAAGCTTGAGCTTTTAATGGAAAAGGCAGGCATTTCTGTATCAGACAGACCAGTTGTATCTGCTGCAAACATCAAGGCAGAGCAGACTGGAGTACCATGTGCAGCTATGGAGCTTCCAGATGGTCAGATTATCACAGGTAAGACTTCTCAGATGCTTGGTGCTTCATCAGCTATGATGCTTAATTCACTAAAGCATTTAGCAGGCATCCCTGATGAGATTAAGCTTATTTCACCTGAGATTCTTACACCTATTATGAATCTTAAGACAAAGCATTTAGGTGACCACAATCCACACCTTCATTTGAATGAGCTTCTTATTGCTCTTTCAATGGAATCAATCAGCAACGAAAATGCAAAGAAGGCATATGATTGCATTCCAATGATGGAAGGTGCAGAGGTACATTCATCAGTTATTCTTTCTTCTGTAGACGTAGGTGTATTTAAGCAGCTTGGGGTTCACCTTACATGTGAGCCACGTTACGAAGGTAACAAGCTTTATCACAGCTAATTTAATAGAAAAAAATAGAAGCTCTTTTATTGCAAAAGAGCTTCTAATTCTTTAAGGGCAATTTCGTGATTCTTGTCCTTTGCCCATACGGCATTCAAACCACATTCTCTGGCAGCGATTACGTTTGGTTCGCTGTCATCAATAAATACGCATTCCTCAGGAACTAAATTATATTTTTCGATTATACGATTATAGATGGCATGATCTGGCTTGATAAGCTTTTCTTCATATGAGAACACGCCGCCATCAAGCATTGGCAGAAAATCAAGTTGCTTTAGTGCGCCTTCCCTCATGTGAGAAGACCAGTTTGAAAGGTAAAGCAGCTGATAGCCACGACTCTTTAAATCGCGAATCCAATCCTTTGCAAAGTCGTACTGCCAAAGAGCATCACCAGCAGTCTCCCAAAAGTGAATGATTTCATCCTTTATATCAGGAGCATCCTTGATAAAAGAGGCTACTAATTCGTCATTTGTAAGAACGCCTCTGTCAACCTCAGCCCATTTCTCACCAAAGACATTAGCCTTGATTCGCCCAACTAGCTCAGCATCGTTATTAAATTCCTTCATCATATATGCAGTCCAATCATATCCAATAAGGACTCCGCCAATATCAAAAATAATAGTTTTTATCATGATAATCCCCTTTACATGTAAGCCTAAATTTAAACGTCAGCTAATAGTTTAGCAAAACTGTTGTAGAACTTTCAATCCTATTGATACTGTTTGAGGCCTTATATTATAATTTAATAGATCTGTTAAATAAGAAAAAATTAGAAATATGGAGAAATATGGAAGAGAAAAAGCATAAACGTCGAGTTCATTACTCAGGAAAATATCCAAAGAAATTTGAGGAAAAATATAAAGAGCATAATCCTGAAAAATATGCAGATACAATTGAGCATGTAATCAGCAAGGGCTCAACACCTGCTGGCATGCATATTTCCATTATGGTGCAGGAGATTCTGGATTTCTTGCAGATACAGCCAGGGCAGCAGGGGTTGGATTGCACCCTTGGATATGGTGGACACACCCGAAAGATGCTAGAGCAGCTTCAGGGGCAGGGCATTATGTACGGTTTGGATGTTGATCCAATCGAATCTGCTAAAACAGTAGAACGCTTGCGCACCGCCGGTTTCGGAGAGAATAATTTTCAGTTTAGACTTATCAATTTTGCAAACATAGATAAAGTTGCCGAAGAGGCAGGCAAGTTTGATTTCGTTCTTGCGGATTTAGGTGTATCCTCAATGCAGATTGATAATCCTGAGCGTGGCTTTTCATATAAGATAGATGGCCCATTGGATTTAAGACTAGATCCAGACCATGGTGAAAGTGCAGCAGAACGTCTTCACAATATCACAGAGGAAGAATTTGTTGGAATGATGATAGAAAATTCTGATGAGCCATACGCTGAGGAAATCGCACACAAGGTGTTTACACTTATGGCAAAAGGAAATCCTATGGACACCACCACAGCCCTTCGAGAGGCAATTGCAGAGGCACTTTGGAAGGTGCCAAAGGATGAGAAGGACCAGGCTATTAAAAAGAGCTGTGCCAGAGTATTCCAGGCACTTCGTATAGACGTTAATAGCGAGTTTGAAGTGTTATACTCATTCCTTGAAAAGCTACCAGGGATTTTAAAGCCAGGTGGCAGAGTTGCCATCCTTACCTTCCATTCAGGAGAGGACAGGCTCGTAAAGAAATCATTTAAGGAATTGAAGAAAGCAGGAGTATATGCTGATGTTTCTTCAGATGTGATACGTCCATCGGCGGAGGAATGCAGAATCAATCCTAGAAGTAAATCTACCAAGATGAGATGGGCAATAAAGCAGTAAGAAAGCGAGGAGAATAATGGTTTTAGGAATAGCAGGAAACGGTGTTATTGTTGGGGAAGTGCTTTCGTTTATTGACGAGATTGAGTTTGAAAAGATTTATATCTGTGGCAGAGAGAAAAGCAAAGATAAGCTGGATGCCATGGCAGCAAAATATCATTTAGATACCGTATTTACGGACTATGATGAAATGCTTAAGTCTGACGTTGACGTAGTATACGTAGGTGTACTTAACGATTTGCATTATGAATACTCAAAGAGAGCTATTTTGGCAAAGAAGCATGTTATTTGCGAGAAGCCTGTTACAAAGAGTCTTGCTGAATTTCAGGAGCTTGTGGAGTTAGCAAAAGCCAATAACGTTATGTATTTTGAGGCTATGAGTATTTACCATATGCCAGCCTACAAGCAGTTACAGCAGGATGTTAAGCTTGTTGGAGATTTAAAGCTATGCGTATTCAACTACAGCCAGATGTCCAGCAGATACAGCAAGTTCCATAGCGGTGAAATGGTGCCAGCGGTATTTGATCCGGCCCATAACGGAGGTGCTCTTCGTGATTTAAATGTTTACAATATATCTGCAATGGTTGGTCTATTCGGCGCGCCTGATTCTGTAAGATATGATGCAAACATGGAAAAGGGCATAGATACAAGCGGCGTACTTACTGCCGACTATGGCAATTTCAAGGTTCTTTGCATTGGAGCAAAGGATTGTGTGGCACCTGGTCCATCTACAATCCAGGGTGTTGATGCAACAATCTGCATTTACCCTCATGTAAATGGCATGACAGAATACGACGTCCTTTTCAATGATGCTGATACAGAAACAAAAGAGGTTTCGTTGTCTGATGGAAGTCATAGACTTTACTTTGAATTTGCAGAGTTCAAGCGTATCATTCAGGAAAAGGATTTTGAAGCTAATGAAAAATTGCTTAAATACAGTGCTCAGGTAATGAGCATTATCGACAAAACGAATTAATAATTCACAGTTTTACACAATTAATATGCTAAAATAAACGGAGTGTTTGTTTTAGCATATTTTATCTTTAAAAATTAATTATGAAAGGCTTTTTATGGTAGAGGCTGAGAGCTGGGTTATACTTAATTTTTTTACATCATTTTTATTAATATTATTGCTGATATTTCAAAATCAGATTTCCAGGTTGCAGAAAGGGCGCAAGTATTCGGCAATCCTTGTATGCACGCTGATTTTGTTACTATCTGAAACTATTGGTCGTATAGGTGAGATGTATCCAGACAAGTATTTATTCTTGGGATACATTGGGTACTTTTTAATCTTCCTATTAGATCCATTTGATATATTGTATGCTCTGTATTATCTGGATTGCTGGATGGATGATGAGGATTTAAAGCATAGACGTCCAATTAGATACTGCTTCGAACTGTTTGCAGTTTTGAATATGGTATTTGTTTCAATATCAGCGTTGTTCGGGTTGAAATGGTTTTTCTATTTTGAAAATGGTATTTACTATCGTGGCCCATTCTTCTTGATAAGAGCAGGATTCATGCTGTTGTTTATTTTCATGCTACTTGTTTATGCACTTGTATTTAATAAACACATCATGAGTGAATACAAGGCAGCAGTATTGTTTTTGCCGGCATTATCATTAATTGGGGCACTGCTACAAATATTTATTGCCAATATTGACTGCACATACGCAGGTATATCTTTGGGATGTTTGATTGTATTTTTCTATTATCAAAGTAGAGACGTAAATATCGACTATCTAACCGGTGTACTAAACCGAAGAGGGCTGGATATCAAAATGCAGGACATGGTTAAAAGTTCCATTTCCAGTGGAAAAGACTTTACTGCTATCATGATGGATGTTGATAATTTCAAAGATATTAATGACAGTATGGGGCATGAGGAAGGGGATAAGGCAATCAAAATTATTGCTGACATTCTTGTAGATACCTTTGGAAGGGCAGCAACTATCGGTCGTTTTGGCGGAGATGAGTTCTGTGTCATTACTGATGAATTGGACATGAAGCAGATAAACGAAAAGATAGATGAGGTGAGAGATTACGTTGCAAAGCAGAGTGCTCGCAATAATTGGCCTCAAGGAGTTGACATAAGCTGTGGATTCCAGAGCTATAGTCACAACAGCAGCCTTACTGCTGAACAGTTTCAGGAACTTATAGATAAGCTGATGTATGTGGAAAAACAGGCACATCACCAGTTGTCTTGAGGATAAAGTTATATTGTGTTATCGTATATACAATAGAGTTATTAACGCGGGATTTTACAGTTATGGAGGGGTATTAGGATGATTATTAGTGAACGTATCTTTAAGTTGATGGATGAAAAAGGTGTTTCTCAGCTTCAGTTAGCTGAAAAGACTGGTATTGCACAAAGTACTATCAGTGATTGGAAGAGAAAGAAAACAAATCCATCGTCAGACAAGATTATGGCAATCTGCGACGTACTTGATGTTTCACCTTTTGAGTTACTTCAGGACACAATTCCTTCGAAAGGGGCAGGAGAGGTAGATTTCCTCATCGCCAGCGAAGGAACTGCTGAATATGCTGTACTCAAAAAGATGGAAAAGCTCAACAAGAAAACAAAAGAAGAGCTTACAAATTATGTTAAGGGATTAAGGAATAAGAAATAAAATGGACAGAAATAAAAAGATCATTCAAACCAGTTTGATTGGTATTGTTGCCAATTGCTTTTTGGCAGGATTTAAAGCGTTTGTTGGTCTTGTTACAGGATCGATTGCAATTGTCCTTGATGCAGTAAACAACTTAAGTGATGCCTTATCATCGGTAATTACCATTGTCGGTACAAGAATTGCCAATAAGGCACCAGATAAAAAGCATCCACTGGGACATGGCAGAGTTGAATATATCTCTGCTGCCATCATCGCAATTATCATTTCATATGCAGGTATTACATCACTGGTTGAATCAATTAAAAAGATAATTGAGCCACAGTACCCAGAATACAATACAGCAAGCCTTGTTATTGTGGCTGTTGCTGTAGTTGTAAAGATTGTACTTGGAACATATGTTAAAAAAGTGGGGGAGAGTGTTAATTCAGGTTCACTTATCGCATCTGGTGAGGATGCAAAGCTGGATTCGGTTATCTCTGCAACAACACTTGTAGCTGCAATCATTTTTATTGTATTTGGTATAAGTCTTGAGGCTTGGCTTGGTGCCATCATCTCAGTCATCATCATCAAATCAGGCTACGATATGATTTCAGAAACAATCTCACAGATTCTGGGAGAGCGTGTTGAAATGCAGCTTTCTCATGATGTAAAGAGAGCTGTTGTCAGCTTTGATGAAGTTTTAGGGGCATATGATCTTAGCTTACACAATTATGGACCAAACCGTTACGTTGGTTCGATACATATAGAGGTTGATGAGGATATGGGAATGGCTCATCTTGATCAGCTTCAAAGACAAATCTTTCATAAGGTATATCAGGAGACAGGCGTAGGCCTTGAAGGAATCGGCATCTACTGCAAAAACAAAAAGGATTCTCCAGCTGATATACTTAGAAAGGAGCTTTCAAAGTTTGTGAAGACATTCGATTATGTTAAGCAGATTCATGGATTCTACTATGATGAAGCAAATCAGAATGTTAACTTCGATGTGGTTATCAGCTTCGATGACCCAAATAGAAAAAAGACTTTTGAAAGTATTAATAATGCACTTAAGGAAAAATATCCACAATATACATTTAATCTTAGCTTGGACATCGACTTAAGTGATTAATTTAGTTTTAGGAGGAATTATGGATTATAAAGCACGTTACAATGAATGGCTTGAAAAGCTTTCAGATACAGATCCATTAAAATCAGAGCTTCAGGGAATCGCTGGAGATGAAAAGGAAATAGAGGATAGATTCTACCAGGATCTTTCTTTTGGTACAGCTGGACTTCGTGGTAAGGTTGGCGCAGGTACTAATAGAATGAACTTCTTTACTGTTGGTAAGGCTACACAGGGTGTTGCTGATTTTATCATTTCAAAGGGTAAAGAAGCCTGCGAAAAGGGTGTTGTTATTGCACACGACCCACGTCATTTTTCAAAGGAGTTTTCTCAGCTTGCAGCTGGTATTTTTGCAGCAAATGGAATCAAGGTTTATGTATTCCCAGATCTTAGACCTACACCAGAGCTTGCATTTATGATTAGACGTCTTGGTACAGTTTCAGGTATCAACATCACAGCAAGCCACAACCCTAGAGAATACAATGGTTACAAGGCATATTGGGATGATGGATGTCAGGTTTCATCTGAAATTGCAGATGGTATGACAGAGTGCATCAATGCTGTAGATATTTGGACAGGCATCAAGAAATCAGATTTTGAGCAGGGTGTTAAGGATGGCAAAATCATCGTTTTAGGTGCTGAATATGACAGAGAGTATCTTGATAAGATTGAAGCTTTAGCTATTCATGAAGGTGATGAGCTTGATCTTTCTATCCCTCTTGTTTACACACCACTTAACGGATGTGGTTCAATTCCATTCAGACAGATGCTTAACGATAGAGGCTTCTCAAACTGGACAATCGTTCCAGAGCAGGAGAACCCAGATCCTAACTTTACAACAGTTGGATATCCAAACCCAGAGGATCCAAAGGCATTTAAGCTTTCTGAGGAGTATGGACGTAAGTTTGGAGCAGAGCTTCTTATGGCTACTGATCCTGATGCAGATAGATTTGCTATTGAGATTCGTGATAGCGAGGGCAACTATGTACCTCTTAACGGTAACCAGACAGGATACCTTCTTGTAAATTATGTTCTTGAGGGACACAAGGATGCCGGCACACTTCCAGCAAAGGGAGCTATGGTTAAGTCTATCGTTACATCAACACTTTCTACTATCATGGCAAAGGCTTATGGCGTAGAAATGTTTGAAACACTTACAGGTTTCAAGAATATTTGTGGAAAGATTCCATATCTTCACGAGAATGGATACAAATATCTCTTTGGTTATGAGGAGTCCGTTGGATACGCTATCTGCGAAGATATTCGTGACAAGGACGGCATCTCGGCTGGTATGATGGTTGCAGAGGCAGCTGCATACTATCGCAAGCAGGGCAAGACTCTTTGGGATGTTCTTCAGGAAATCTACGCTAAGTATGGTTACTTCGCGGAGGATGAACCAAACATCATCCTTGAGGGAATTCCTGGTGCACAGCGTATTCAGCGTATGATGAAGTGGTTCCGCGAGAACCTTCCTACAGAAGTAGCTGGTGCAAAGGTTGAAAAGGTTATTGATTACATCAATGGATACGAGGATATCCCACCACAGAATGCAATCCGCCTTTTCTTAGACAATGGCTCATGGTTTGCAATTCGCCCATCAGGTACAGAACCAAAGATTAAGTTCTACTTCTATTCAAACCAGGATAGCAGAGAGAACGCACTTAAAGTAAACGGACAAATAAAGGACGAAATCTTCGCGCTTATTAATTCCGTAGAATAACAGCAAGGTTAATATGGATTTATTGAAGGAACTTAGCGTATGGCTGAGTTCCTTTTTTGTATGCGGCCTGTTTAAAATGTAGGCTAGCCTAAGGTTTTTGTTTCAACCTGCTGGCTACAGTTTATCTGGGAAGCCAGTAGTATCAATAGCAAGCCCTTCGGGTGCTTCGCACTATTGACACTCCAGCCTTCCTCAGATAAAGGGTAGTCAAGCAGGTTTGAAACTAGGATTGTGGCGAAGCCACCAGCACTAAGGGGGGAGGACACGAAAAATTGGCGATGGGATGAATCTTCGTGTCAGGTTTTAGGGGAAAAGACACGAAGATACTGGGAAAACAGAAATTTACGTGTCTGTAAAAGTGCTCATAGACACGAAGACTTTGAGAAAGTTGAAATCTTCGTGTCTATGAGAGAGTGAAAAAACACGAAGATTGAGCGAATGTTTTAATTTACGTGTCAGAAGAAGAGATTTTCGACACGAAGAATAAGAGGATTGTAGAATTTACGTGTTTGAGAGGCGAACTGGCGACACGAAGAAATAAGGATATCTCAAATCTTCGTGTCCTAAGGAAGTATAGCAGACACGCGGAATTGAAGGTATGGTCAAAGCGCGTGTCTGAGACCTACAAAACAGACACGCCAAATTAAATAGAGGTCCAATCTGCGTGTCGCCATCTACTGAATAGACTGGTGGCTTTGCCACAGTCCCATTTTCAAACCTGCTTGACTAACATTTATCTGCCAAAAGTTATGAAGTCAAGGGAGCGTAGCTCCAGAGGCATGCCCTTGACTGAAATAACTTGGCAGATATGATGTGTCTAGCAGGTTGAAACAAAGTGTATTTTATATAGCATCCATATTTGAGTTTTCGCTATTGCGTCACACTTATGTGATACTATTAAATCGCTAGCCACCATTTTGTGTTATAGGCGGAGGTATTTTCATGAGTTTTGTAGAGTTTAAGAATGTTGGAAAAATATATAAGACTGGAGAGGTGAAGATAGAGGCTCTCCATGATGTTAATTTTGAGATAGAGGAAGGGGAGTTCTGCATCATTGTAGGGGCTTCCGGCGCAGGTAAGACTACGATTTTGAATATCCTGGGTGGAATGGATACTCTTACTTCGGGAGGCGTTTATCTGGCTGATAGGGACGTGTCTGGATATTCTCCTAGGGAGCTGACAAGCTACCGCAGATATGATGTGGGATTTGTTTTTCAGTTCTACAACCTGGTTGGAAATCTTACAGCGAAGGAAAATGTGGAGCTGGCTGCACAAATCTGCAATGATCCAATTCCAGCAGAGGAGATTTTGACTCAGGTGGGGTTGGCAGATAGAATGAATAACTTCCCGGCTCAGCTTTCCGGTGGCGAGCAACAGCGAGTTGCCATAGCAAGAGCTCTTGCAAAGAATCCTAAGCTACTGCTTTGCGATGAACCTACTGGTGCCTTGGATGACGCTACAGGTAGAGCAGTTTTGAAGCTTCTTCAGGATACTTGCAAGAAGAAGGGCAAAACAGTTGTGGTAATTACTCATAATCATGCCCTTACAGGAATGGCGGATAGAGTTATTTCTGTTAAATCAGGCACGGTTGTAGATATTACTTTGAATGAACATCCTAAGAGTGTGGACGAGATAGTTTACTAGTGGTTATTTGTTTTGGAGAAGATAAATGCTAGCAAAATCAAGTTTTAGAGAAATAAAAGAGACCATAGGTCGATATATCGCTCTTGTTCTTATCATTGCCCTTGGTGTTGGATTCTTTTCGGGACTGAAGGTAACGGATCCTGCTATGCGTCAGGCTATGCAACAGTACTTTAAGGATACCAGCTTTTATGACTATAGATTGATATCAACATTGGGATTTGAAGAGGAAGACGTAGACTATGTGGCAGAGAATGTCAGTGCAAGGGCCGTAGAAGGGTCGATTTCCTTTGACGTTTTGGCTGACTATGCAGATTCATCACATGCCATTAAAGCTATTAGCATTCCAACTAACGTAAATACCATAGTATTGGAGTCAGGCAGATTGCCAGAGAGCGATGATGAGTGTCTTGCAGATTCATATTTGTTTGATGAATCCACTATCGGAAATACAATAAAAATATCCAGCAATAATGAAAAAGAGGACAGGGAAAACTTTAAATACAGCCAGTACACAATTGTTGGTACAGTAAAATCCCCATTATACATTCAATATGAACGTGGTAGCACAACCCTTGGAAGTGGTGTGCTAGACGGTTATATCTATATAAATAAAGGTGGATTTGATGTAGAGTATTACACCGACATTTATGTGAAGCTTGATAGCGACTTGGAAATCTATTCTGATGCATATAAGGATCTTATTGATGAAAAAGAGGATGAGGTCCAGAAGGCTCTTGATGAGGCTGCTGATAATAGATACGATCGAATAATAGCAGATGCGTATGATGAGCTGAACGAAGCTAAGGAAGAGTTTGAAACCAGCAAAGAGGATGGGGCAACAGAATTGGCTGATGCCAAAGAAGAGCTTGATAGCGCAAAGAAGCAATTAGATTCGGCAAAAGCACAGATTGAAGAATATGAGGCTCAGGAAAGTCAGTTGAAATCTATGCTTGATTTACTTTTGCTGGACCCAACTCAACAGGAGGCGGCAGGAGAGCTTAGCGTACAGCTTTATACACTTCAGGTGGGGCTTGAAACAGCAAAAACTGAGTATGCAAATGGTCTTGCAGAATATAATGAGGGCCTTGCTGAATATGAAGAAGGCCTGGAGGAATACAATACAAAGATAGCAGATGCGGAGGCTGAGATAGCAGATGCAGAAGCTGAAATTGAGGACATAGAGGAAGCCAACACATATCTTTTGATGCGAGACAGCAATGTGGGATATGTTTGTTTCGAAAGTGATTCTACAATTGTAGGAGCTATAGCTAACGTATTTCCGGTTTTCTTCTTCTTGGTTGCGGCGCTTGTATTCATGACCACCATGAACAGAATGGTTGAGGACCAGCGAACTCAAATTGGTGTTTTAAAGGCCTTAGGATATAGCAACGGAAGCATCATGGGGAAGTTTGTATTTTATTCTGGTTCAGCTGCATTTATAGGTACTGCTTTGGGCTTCGTGGCTGGAACAATTGCCTTCCCAAAGGCTATTTGGTTTGCCTACAAGATGATGTACAACACATCAGAAATAACATATTTCTTTAGTCCAGCAATGCTTCTTATCAGTTTTGTTGTAGCTTTTGTATGTTCTGTTGGAGTTACATTTATATCCTGCAGGTATGAAATGGGAGAGATGGCTGCATCACTTATGCGTCCAAAGGCTCCAAAGGCAGGCAAGCGTATCTTCCTAGAGTATATACCATGGTTCTGGAACAGGCTTAAGTTCTTAAAGAAGGTCAGTCTTCGTAATATTTTCCGTTATAAAGGCAGATTATTCATGATGGTTCTTGGAATTGGCGGATGTACAGCGCTGCTTGTGGCAGGATTTGGTATTTATGATTCTATTGCAGACATTGCTGTAAATCAGTTTACGAATATATCTAAGTACGATATGGATATTACCCTAAAAGATGGTGCCAAAGATACAGTAGCACCACTTGAAAACATGGGATATACGGTAGATGATTATTTGCTTTACTATCACACTTCCGTGGATTTAAAGGCAGGTAAGCATACCAAGAATGTATACTTAAATGTATATGATAACGATGCGAATATAGATTACTTCTATGATATGCATGATGGTTCAGAGGAGCATATCGTATTTGCGGATTTAAAGGATGATGAGATAATCGTCAACAAGGGACTCAGTGACCGATATGGTATAAAAGTTGGTGATAAAGTAACCATATCATCTGATTCTATGAATGCTACCACTTTTAAGGTGGCAGCCATAAACGAAAACTTCATATACAACTATGTATATCTAACAACTAGCGGATATGAATCAAACATCGGCACACTTCCAGAAAAGAAGAATGTGTACTTGAATATCAAAGAGGATGAGGATGCTCATTCAGTTGGCGCTGAGCTTATGAATAATAAGAGCATTTCTGTGGTTTCTGCTACTATTGATACCTTGGATCGAGTAGACAGTATGATGAAGAGCTTGAACATCATAGTTTATCTTGTAATAGGAAGTGCAATGGCTCTTGCAGCAGTTGTTGTTTACAATCTAACAAACATTAACATTGCGGAGCGTGTAAGAGAAATTGCTACGGTAAAGGTGCTGGGATTCTACAAGGAAGAGACTAGTGCCTATGTATTTAGAGAAAACATACTTCTAGCAATAATGGGAGCTGCAGTGGGACTTGTTTTAGGTAAGATTCTCCATGCTTTTGTTATGAGCGAGATAGTGGTTGATTTGATTACCTTTGATGTTAGAGTCACTGCTCTTAGCTATGCATTGGCCTTTGTTTTGACGGTATTATTTACATTTATTATCAATCTGTTAATGGGCAAAAAGCTTGACGAAATCAGCATGACAGAATCTCTTAAAGCAGTAGAGTAATTTACAGAAATTACTAGCATTTAATGCTTTACTGTGCTACAGTATGTGTAACTGTTTGGTACTAGCTGAATAGTTAAACAAAAATATAGTTAGAGAGGAATAATCATGGGAATCAATTACGTTAGCACAAGAGATGCATCAAAGCAGCAGATTACAGCTTCACAGGCTATTTTAAAGGGTTTGGCTGATGATGGAGGCTTATATGTACCTACATCCATTCCAGCTCTAGATGTTTCACTTGAGAAGCTTTCTGAAATGACATATCAGGAGGTTGCTTATGAAGTGTTAAAGCTTTTCCTTACAGATTTTACAGAGGACGAGCTTAAGCATTGTATAAATAGCGCTTATGATAGCAAGTTTGACACAGAGGAAATTGCACCACTTGTTTATGCTGATGGAGCATACTATTTGGAGCTTTTCCATGGTTCAACAATTGCATTTAAAGATATGGCACTTTCGATTTTGCCACATCTTATGATTACTTCCGCTCGTAAAAATAATATCAAGAACGATATCGTAATTCTTACAGCTACATCAGGTGATACAGGAAAGGCTGCTCTTGCAGGCTTTGCAGATGTAGAGGGCACTAGAATCGTTGTATTCTATCCAAAGAATGGTGTATCAGCAATCCAGGAACGCCAGATGGTTACTCAGAAGGGTGCTAACACTCATGTTGTTGGTATCAAGGGTAACTTCGATCAGGCTCAGACAGGTGTTAAGCAGATGTTCAATGATAAGGCTCTTGAGAAGGAACTTGATGATGCAGGCTTCCAGTTCTCATCTGCAAACTCAATCAACATCGGCCGTTTGGTTCCACAGATTGCTTACTATGTATACGCATACGCAAAACTTCTTTCGGAGGGAAAGGTACAGTCAGGTGAGACAATCAATGTAGTTGTTCCTACTGGTAATTTTGGAAATATCCTTGCTGCATATTATGCAAAGAACATGGGACTTCCTATTGATAAGCTTGTTTGTGCATCAAACGAAAACAAGGTCCTTTATGATTTCTTCACCACAGGAGAATACGACAAAAACAGAGAGTTCATTCTTACAAACTCTCCATCAATGGATATCCTTATCTCTAGCAACCTTGAGAGATTAATCTATCACATTGCTGGCGATGATGCTAAAAAGAATTCTGAACTTATGGAGTCTCTTAAGACAACTGGTAAATACGAGATTACTTCAGATATGAAGGCTAAGCTTGAAAGCTTCTATGGAAATTACGCTTCAGAAGAAGAGACAGGTGAGACTATCAAGAATCTTTATGACAAGACAGGCTACATCATTGACACACACACTGGTGTTGCATCATGTGTATATAACAAATTCAAGGCTGACACACAGGACGACAAGGTAACAGTCATTGCATCAACAGCCAGCCCATTTAAGTTCACACGTGCTGTCATGGGAGCAATCGACTCAGCATATGAAAGCGAGGAAGATTTTGTACTCGTAGACAAGCTTTCAGAGCTTGGAAAGGTTGCAGTACCTAACGCCATCGAAGAGATTCGCTCCGCAGAGGTTCGTCACGACACCGTCGTAGAAGTAGCGGACATGTGTGCCGAAGTAAAGAGATTTTTAGGAATTTAAAAAAAGAGCTACCCGTTGCTTCAACGGGTAGCATTTTTATTTTAGAAACATATTATAAGGTGTATGGTTCCAAATGGGTAGGCGACTGGGAAGTCTACGCATTTGTTAGCTCCATAGAGTACGCCGTCGGCGGTGATTTCTGGTGGAGCAAGTGATATGTCTTTTGATAAGGCGTTGGAAATGTTTACTATGAAGAGTCCATTGTGGAGGTTGAGGAAGTCCTCAAGGGCTGCAACAACGTACTCATCGAAGTCTCCAAAGTCTTCTTTTGCGTAGCGGGAAGCAAATGCAATGGCTGTTTCCCTGTCGCAATCAATATGTGTAATAAACTCTCTGTCACTGGATATTTTCTGCGAAACACCAAATGTGACAGGAAATTCATCAAGTACCATAGGAGTGAGAGGAGAAAAGTCCTCTCCAACAAATCTAATTAAGCTGTTGAACATCAGCTCCAAATACATAACGTTTTCTTCGCTTACAGGCATTTCTGCAAGAACAAAGAAATTGGAAATGATTGCACGGACAGCTTCTTCATTTTCAACATCTAGACTTAAATCATATATTTCAGTTTCATTTTTATAATCGAAAAGAATACGCTCTAACTCTTCGTAAGAAAATATTCCATCTTCAACAAGATTTTGGCCAAGTAAAATAAAATCAGGAGTCTGTCTTGTAAGTAAATCATTTACCTGATCATCTGAAAGATATCCTCTATTAACAGCTATTTCACCAAAGCGTCTGTCTTCACGAGTTTGCACATATAAGCATTCATCCACTTCTTTGGCAGTCATGAAACCTTCGTGAATGGCAATTGTACCAAGCTTTATATGTGTTTGCGAAAGACGAGACATTGCATTGAAAAGCTGCTCTTGATTTACAATTCCTTTTTGAAGCAAATAATTCCCCAAGAATTGTGTGTACATAGACTATTTTCCTCCAAGTCGAAGCTCGATTATTTCTTGAATTTGATTGTTCTCGAAAGGCTTCTGAATAAAGTCCTTTGCGCCGAGCTGAATTGCCTTTTTGAGTTGATCCTGAGTACCAACTGAAGAAACAATGATAATGATTGCATCATTGTCGAATTCTCTGATTTCAGATAGAGCAGTAGTGCCGTCTTTTTCTGGCATTACGATGTCCATAAAAACTAAATCAGGTTTTTCTGATTTGTACAAGTTTACAGCCTCTGCTCCGTTTTTCCCCTCAATAAAAGTAGCACCTGTGCTTACTTCTTTAACTGCATCCATGAGTTGTTTTCTAGCAAGGACTGAATCATCGCATATTAAAATCTTTTTGCCTGTAATATCCATATGTCTTATCCCTCCTGCACAGTATAGAATAATAATACAATAAGAATAGCTTTTATTCAAATGGATTTATCTGATATTTTTGTTAATTTTCAAGGAATTGAGGGAAAACTTTTGAAGTAATAAATGGCCTGTTTTTTATAGAAAAGAGAATAAATAATCTATATAATAATAGGCGAGAATAATTTATTGGAGGATTAAAAATGGATATTGGTTTTATGAAAATATTTGATGTTGTAATCGGGGTATTGGGAGTATACCTGGTATTTGTTAGTATCAAAAGCCTTAAGGCAGGAATTGTTGATCCTATGATGATTACAGCAGAGGAGCTTGCAAAGTGTGCTGATATCAAAGGATTATCAAAGTATTTGATGCCAAAGTCAGCTATTTTTGGAGCACTTTGTATTGTGTTTGGAATTCAGGGATTGCTTAATGACACTGGTTATGTAAAGTTCCCGCATGCAGTAAATGTAGGATTTCTCATTGCTTTTGTTGTAGTATGGTGTGTTTTCTCATACTTTATCCGTAAAGCAAAGAAGACATATATTCAGTAAAAAATACTAATATCGTCACTTAGAATTCACATTTAGGGGGGATTATATAATAATCTAAGCTGGGTTAGCTATAGGAGGTCAGTATGAAAAAGATTTTGGTGGTAGATGACGAAGAAAAGATTCGTTCACTTATCCGTAAGTACGGTGAGTTTGAAGGCTATGAAATATCAGAAGCATGCGATGGTATGGATGCAATAGAAAAGGTAAAGGCAAACAGCGATTATGATGTTATCATCATGGATGTTATGATGCCAGAGCTTGATGGATTCTCAGCTTGCAGTGAAATCAAAAAGATAAAGGATATTCCAGTTATCATGCTTTCAGCAAGAGGCGAGGAATATGATAGAATCCACGGTTTTGAAGCAGGCGTTGATGATTATGTTGTAAAGCCATTCTCACCAAAGGAACTTATGATGCGTGTGAATGTTGTTACAAGCCGAAGCAAGTCTGATGAAGGTGCGGTAGATATCTTCCGTTATGAAGGCTTGGAAATCAACTTTACTGCCAGAACAGTTTCTATTGATGGCAAGCGTGTAGATATGTCGCCAAAGGAATACGAGCTTCTTTTCTACCTGGTTCGAAATAAAAACATAGCACTTGAACGTGAGCGTCTTATTACCGAAGTATGGGGTTATGACTACTATGGTGATGACCGCACACTGGACACACACATAAAGCTACTTAGAAACAGTCTAGGTGAGTATCGTCGCCTGCTTGTTACACTTAGAGGAGTAGGTTACAGATTCGAGGCTTAATTGTGGAGGACCCATTGAAAAAAAGTCAAATTAGTATTAAATGGAAAACCTTTTGTATATTCTTGATTTTTGCCATAGTACTTTTAGGAGTACTATGGTTTTTTCAGATTGTCTATCTGAATGATTTCTACAAAATGATAAAGCAAAAGGAAACAGAAAATGTTCTAGATAAGGTTGAGGTGCTTCTTCATGAATCTGATGATCCTGCATCTGAAATAGACCAGCTTGCGGCCAACTACAACCTGGGCGTATTCATTACAGATTCAGAGGGCAACTCCCTTTATAATGCGGAATATATTTCAAATTCCCAGATGTCTTCATTGCCACATTTTATGTTCAGTCTCTTTTACGATGAGGCTGTTGCTAATGGTGGCGAGGCTGTCATTGAGTTTAAAGGTAGCGAAATGCAGCGAAGCATCAGGGAAAACCTTAATAAGGAGTTAGAACAACAGCCTGAAATAGACGGAGAATCAGAAGCTACTCCTGAAACGGAATTAGAACAACCTGAAAACATTTTAGAGAATGCTCCTGACAGTGCAGATGAAACTTCAGAAGAATCCTCTGGTCAGGGAGAGGGAAAAATCGAATACACAATCCCTCCGGAAAACGAAATGACGAAGGAGCAGTTCAGACAAAACATTGGTAATGAATTGGCTGAGTCTGTTATCTATGTTCGTATAATCGAAGTAGATGGTCAGGAAGAAGTTGTCATGATTAACTCAGTGTTAACACCTGTCGACGCTACAGTTACTACACTGAAAGCTCAGCTTCGAATTATCACTGTCATCATAATTATCATTGCATTTATTCTTGCAGCAGCCACAGCTAAAAGCACATCTCGCTCTATTATCAAATTGAACGATGGCGCCAAGAAGCTTGCAGCTGGTGACTACAGTGTTAAATTCGATGCAGATGACTATATGGAGGTTGCAGAGTTATCAGCTACTCTAAACTACGCCGCAAAAGAACTTGGAAAGGCAGACAGCTTACAAAAAGAACTTATTGCAAACGTATCCCACGACCTTAGAACTCCGCTTACTATGATAAAGGGATATGCAGAGGTTATGAGAGACATCCCTGGCGAGAACACGCCAGAAAATGTTCAGGTTATCATCGAAGAGACGGAGCGCTTAACAGGTCTTGTAAACGACATGCTGGACATTTCAAAACTCAAAGCTGGCACTATTTCTATCCAGCCAGAGGAATACAACTTTACAGAAAGTATTCGTCATGTCCTGGAGCGTTACAACAAGCTTCGTGAAGTAGAGGGCTACACCATCGATTTTGTATACGATGACGAAGTCAACGTATACGCAGATGAGCAGAAAATGTACCAGGTTCTCTACAATCTGGTAAACAACGCCATAAACTACACCGGCGAGGACAAAAAGGTCACCGTCATTCAAAAGGTCATCGGCAATACCCTCCGCATCGAAGTAGTGGACACTGGCGATGGCGTAAAGCAGGAAGACATCCCATACGTATGGGACCGCTACTACAAAGACAAGACAACCCACAAGCGAGCCCTTCAAGGCACCGGACTTGGCCTCTCCATCGTAAAGAACGTACTGGAGCTCCACGGTGCCAAATATGGCGTCTCATCCATCACCGGCCAAGGCGCCACCTTCTGGTTCGAAATCAAAATCGACCCCTTCGCCGAAGAGGAGTAGGGGCGCCTGTGGATGGTGGCCCCTGGGATTAGCGAAGCTCTGAGTAGCCGAAGGAGTTTACGATGGCGTCGATTGGGGTGCCGGATTTGCAGAGAGGGCACTCGTGGAGTGGGTACGACTGGTAGTTAGGGATGTCCTCGTCGTGGAATACGGCTGTTACTGGGATGTTGTCCACTTCTCGAACGGCTGAGAAGATGGCGCAGGCACCGCTGATGGTTGCCCCGTAGTATTGTACACATTCGGCTAGACTTTCGAGAGTTCGGCCGGTGGTTAGTGATCCGAATAATAATAGAACGTGTTTGTCGCGGATAGTCAGTTGTAGATTATCGCGGAAAATATGCAGGCCGGATGGAGCAAGCTCTGGGGCAGTGACATAGATTGTCTTGTGCTGATTGTAGTTTGCTACGCCGGCTTTTGTTAGTTCTTCGGCAAGATATGTTCCAACTACTTCCATGCCATCGGCACATACGATTGTGTCTACTGGTGTGGATACGGAATAGTGCATTGCAAGAAGCTGGGCTACACCGTGAGCCTCATTACATCTGGTCTTTATGGTTCCGATTTCCATATAGTTTGTGATGTGGGAGTGGTTGGTTGCGAAGTGACCAGGAATTATTTTCAAAACAACATCTGAGTTTAGTGGAGCAGGAATTTTAGTATAGTCTTTTAACATAATAAACCCCTTTCTTTTATGAACCTCATAGTTCGAATTACCCCTTTGATATTTACATCATAACATACTTTTGTCAGATATCTAGTGAATAAATTTTGTAATATTTGGCAATTATAAAAAGACACGCTGAGTTCACAGATAGGACATAGAAATTTACAAATTTGCACATCCAAATATGCTAGTGTTTTAATTAGTACATTCTACGTTTACGTTTCATATTATACAGAAGGAGGGGACTTATGGCGAAAGGACAAGCTAAGCAAAAGCGTATTAGTGCACAATTATTGGCGGTTTTGATACCTCTTGTAATTGTGGCAATCGCGATTGTAACTACTATTTTAGCGTTGCAGGCAAAGAAGGTAATTGTGTCAGAGGCTACTGAGGGATTGCATCAGGAATCTAGAGCAAATGCTGCTGATATTGCACAAACAATGGATAGCATGACCAAGTATTATGATGGCTTGGCAGATGCTATTGAGGGTGGAACCTTTGAAAGCGATGTTCAGGTTAATAATCTGCTGACTGAATCTTTGAATGAGTTCCCAGGTGTTGTAACAGATGCGTATATCGCAATCGGTAGAACTGAGTTCTATGATGGTAGCGGATGGTTCCCAGATTTAAGTGAATATGATGCAACTACCAGAGGTTGGTATCAGAATGGTGATGGCCAGGCAGAGATTGTTATAGGTGCACCTTCTCTGGATTTAACAACAGGAAATATGGTTGTATGCGGTTCACGTTCTATCACTTTGAATGGTCGTAAGGGTGTAATGTCTACAGATATTGCCCTTGCTGGTATTTCAGAGATGGTTAGCCAGTATACTCCAGGTGGAAAGGGGGCCAGCTTACTTGTTCAGGGTACTCAGATTATTGGTTCAGTAGAGTCAGAATATGTTGGTACAGATGTATCTGAACATACAGATGACGGCTTCTTGCAGAGAATGTCAGAAGTTGTTGCTGCAGGCGGAAGTGATTCTGTTGTTACAATGAAAGGAAATAATGGAAAGAATTATTTCGTATCATTTGATAACGTAGATGGTACAGAGTGGACTCTTATTTCATATGTACCACAGGATGCAGTATTAGCAGAACTTAGACGGTTTATAGTCGTTAGTATTGTAATTGCCGCAATTATCGTTTTGGCAATGGCAGTAATCCTTCTTCAGTTAATCAACTCAAAGATTACAAAACCAGTACGTAGTCTTACAGAGAATATTACAAGAATTGCAAATGGTGACTTTACAGTTGATATTCCAGCAGGTGGTGGAAATGAAATTGGCACCATGAATAACAACATGCATGATTATGTTGAACAGATGCGTAGTACGCTCACTGAGATTAAGAGTATGACTGATCAGCTCGCTTCAGAGGCTACAAATAGTAAGAATGTATCTGGTGATTTGAACGAGCGTGCTGATGAGCAGGCAAGTGCTATGCAACAGATTCAGCATACAATGGACGATATGTCTTCTGCAGTTGCTGATCTTGCAGAAAACGCAACTACATTGGCTCAGCAGGTTAATGATTTGACTATGCAGAGTGAGACAACCAAGCAGACAATGGATGATTTGGTTAGCACAGCAAGAGATGGCCAGCGTGACATGCAGGCAGTTCAGTCTGGTATGACAAATGTTGCACAGTCAATGCGTGAAATGAATGATGTTGTTAACAACGTAGATGAGTCTGCTAAGCAGATTGATTCTATTGTTGATATGATTAATTCTATTTCCAGCCAGACCAACCTTCTTTCACTTAATGCTTCTATTGAGGCTGCACGTGCCGGCGAAGCTGGAAAGGGATTCGCAGTTGTTGCTGATGAGATAGGTGCGTTGGCTCAGAACTCTGCAGATAGTACTCAGCAGATTTCAGCTATTATCAAAGAGATTACAGCTCAGATTGCAGAGCTTTCAACAAAGGCAGAATCAAATGTTGAAGAAATCAACACCAGTATGGAATCTGTAAACCAGGCTGGAGAGACATTTGAAAAGATATTCAAGAGCCTAGATGAAGCCAGCGATACTGTTGGTGATATGATTGATAAGATCGGTAGCGTTGATGAGATTGCAACTTCTATGGCTGCTATTTCAGAGGAGCAGTCAGCTAGTACACAAGAGGTTAGTGCTACAGCCACAACTCTTGCTGAAGGTGCAGAACAGGTTGCAGAAAACTCTCGTGGTGTGGATAACAGTGCCACTGTAGTATCTGAATCATCAGATAAGATTGAAAATCTTATTAACCAGTTTACCGTATAGACGAAAGAATAATAAAAGAGCTTATTTGACTAAGCGGTCAAATAAGCTCTTATTTTTTCTAGATTTTCTGTGGCAATGCGTCGTCCGATATCGTAAACACGTTGTAATTCGTCAGGATTTTTTTCTGTGGCACCAATGTTGAGAGGGGCATCTGGCCTGATTACGAAAGCCTTGCCATTGGCAACCTGCTTTTTAACGTATGCTTTTTGCGCATTATACATGTTGTGCCTGTTTTTCATTGTGTCAATCATTCGTGGATATTTTCTCAAAATCCATCTAATAATTTTCATGTATTTCTGAGGCTTTTTAATATAGTCAGCAGGCTGGGTTTCGATAACAAGGATTTTGTCGCAGCCTTGCTTTTCCATAAAACGAAGAGGAATGGAATCTGACATTCCACCATCTAAATACAAATCATCTCCTATTGGAACAGGCTTTGACACTGCAGGCATTGAAGCCGATGCACGTATCCAGCGAATGTCTATTCCATCTGGAGTGCCGTCATAGTTATCGCATTTATGATATACCGCATTTCCGGTAGATAATTCTGTGGCTACACAGTAGAAATCCATAGGATTCTTGTAAAAGGTATCGTAATCCCATTTATCAAGCTCGTATGGGAGAGTGCCATAGCAGAATGGCACATTATAAATGTCCCCTGTTTTAATCAAGGAGCTGAAGCTTGCATAGCGCTTGTCGTTGCAATATTTTTTGTTGTAGCGAAGACCTCGTCCTATCTGTTTTGATTTAATATTAAGTCCAAATGTGGCACCAGCTGAAACACCAACAGCACTGTCAAAATCAATATTGTTTTCCATGAGAACATCGATTACGCCGCAGGTAAACATGCCTCTCATGGCTCCACCTTCCATTACTAATCCTTTTTTCATAATAATTCCCTCAATTCTCTATAAATAAAAATTTATCATTGTGCACAATTAATTGCAAGTTTTATTGATAAAAAAGCCCAAAAATGAAGATGAATTTTGTATAAATAAATGATGCAAGCCATGAATCTGTAATGTATACTCTTGAAAGAATGTTTTGGAGAAAGGATATTGGAGGAATGTCGGGAAAGTTATTTGACGAGAATAAATTTGCAGCTGTGGCCAGACGCGCAGTTGCAGAAGGTGTGGTACTTTTGAAGAATGATGGTGATGTTTTACCACTTCAGAAAGGTACCACTATTTCATTGTTTGGCCGTAGTCAGTACAACTACTATAAAAGCGGTACAGGCTCAGGCGGTATGGTAAATACCAAGTATGTTATTGGAGTAAAAGAAGCACTTGAGGCTGATGATAGATATAATCTGAACCAGGATTTAAAAGCAATCTATGATGAATGGATAAAGGAAAATCCATTTGATGCCGGAATCGGATGGGCCAGTGAACCATGGTTCCAAAAGGAAATGGTAATCACACCAGAAATAGCAAAGACGGCAGCAGCAAAGTCTGATGTTGCAATTGTGCTAATTGGTCGTACAGCAGGTGAGGACCAGGATAATAGTGCAACAGCAGGTAGCTTCCTTCTTACAGAAGATGAGCATACAATGCTGAAAAATGTTACTGATGCATTTGAAAAGACAATCGTTCTTTTGAATGTGGGAAACATTATTGATATGAAGTGGGTTAAAGAGTACAACCCTAGCGCTGTGGCATACATTTGGCAGGGCGGTCAGGAAGGTGGAAATGGTGTCCTTGATGTTTTATCAGGTGATGTAAATCCAGCAGGCCGACTTTCTGATACTATTGCCTATGATATTGATGATTACCCATCTACAGCTAATTTTGGTAAAAAGAAGAGAAATATCCAGCAGGAGGATATCTATGTTGGATACAGATATTTTGAGACATTTGCTAAAGACAAAGTTTTATATCCATTTGGATTTGGTTTATCCTACACAAGCTTTGATATTAAATGCAGTAGCCTGAAGTTTGATATTACAAATGGTGCTATAGTTGTAGCAACAGTTACTAACACCGGTGCACGCAAAGGACAGCAGGTTGTTCAGCTTTACTTAGAAAAGCCACAGGGCAAGCTGGGAAATCCATCAAGAGTATTGGTTGGATTTGATAAGACTAAGGAAATCGAGCCTGGTGAAACAGTGGAATGTGAAATTCATGTGCCAACATACTATATGTCTTGCTACGATGACTCAGGTGTTACAGGTCACAAAAGTGCCTATGTGCTAGAGCAGGGAACATATACATTCTACGTGGGCGGTGATGTGCGAGCAGAGGAGTCGGCTTCAGCAGATATTTCAAAAACTGTTGTGGTAGACCAAAAGTCAGAGCTGATGGCACCACCAATTGAATTTACAAGGGTTAAGCCTGAGATAAATGCAGATGGAACATTCTCAGTTGTCTACGAACCAGTTCCAACAGCAACAAAAAGTTCAGTGGAACATCGCCAAGAGGAGCTTCCAACAGAAATCACCCAGACAGGTGATAAGGGCTACAAGCTTGTGGATGTTGCCAAAGGCAGAGTATCAATGGATGATTTCATTGCTCAGCTTTCTGACGATGATTTGGTAGCCATCGTTAGAGGCGAGGGTATGAGCTCACCAAAAGTTACACCAGGAACAGGCGGCGCATTTGGTGGTGTTACAGATTCACTTTTAGGTTACGGTATTCCTGTTGCCTGCTGTACAGATGGCCCTTCTGGAATCAGAATGGATTCTGGCAAGAAAGCATTTGCTATGCCAAATGGAACACTTTTAGCAAGCTCTTGGAATCTTGAATTAATGGAAGAGCTTTATCAGTGGGAAGGTTTGGAGCTTCGTAAAAACAAAGTGGATGTATTGCTTGGACCAGGTATGAATCTTCACAGAAATCCTTTAAATGGTAGAAACTTCGAGTATTTTTCAGAGGACCCATTCTTAACAGGTAAGTGTGCTGCATATCAGCTAAAGGGTATGCATAAATACCATATCACTGGAACAATAAAGCATTTTGCATTGAATACACAGGAGACCTCACGTCACTATGCTGAGCATGTTGCATCTGAGCGTGCAATCCGAGAGCTCTATTTAAAGGGATATGAGATTGCTGTTAAAGAAGCTGGCGCTCATGCTGTTATGACAACTTACGGCCCAGTAAATGGAAGATACACATCTTCAAACTTCGATTTGGTTACAAAAATCCTTAGGGATGAATGGGGCTTTGAAGGTATCGTAATGACGGACTGGTGGGCAAAAGGCGGAAATGCTGGAGCAGGAGACGGAGCCGATATGGCAGACATTGTAGCAGCTCAAAACGACCTTTACATGGTTACAACAAGTGCTGCTGACAACACAAACAATGATAACTCATTGGAGGGCCTTGCAAATGGTACAGTAACTAGAGCTGACTATCAGCGTTGCGCTGCAAACATTTGCAGATTCATTATTTCAAAGCCAGTGTTCTTCAGACTTATAAATGAAAACAATGAGATAGATAATCAGCTTTTAGACGAGGCAGATGAGGAAGAGCTTTCATATGACAATATGATTGACTGCAACTTCAAAGAAAGTGATGTTTTTGCTGTTGATCCAGCTGAAATCAGAACAGGTCGTGACAGTGCCAATATGCTTTCCGTTGCAATCAAAGAACGCGGCGACTACAGACTTACAATGACTGTACGTGCAAAAAATCTTAGCGCACTTGCACAGATTCCTTTGACAGTTTTCAGAGATAGAGATATCGTAAAGACGATAACCCTCACCGGAGAGGACAGAGAGTGGCAGACAGTTTCTGTTGATTTCGCAGACTGCTTTGCAAGCTTCTATATTAAGCTTTACTTTGCCCAGGACGGTATGGAGATAAAGGATGTTAATGTAGAATTTGTATGCTCAAAGGAGCAGGAAATTCACGATATGTTAGCAAGACTTGGAGAAGATTAATTAAGGAGAATTGATAAATGAGAGAATTTTTGAAAAGAAAAAACATCGAGATTTCTGTTAAAAGATATCTTGTAGATGCTCTTGGGGCAATGGCTCAAGGATTGTTCTGTTCACTTCTTATTGGAACAATCATCAATACCATTGGAACTCAGTTTGGAATTGGCTTTTTAACTGTGCCGGTAGCTACAGTTGCCGGTGTGGAATACACAGTTGGTGGTCTTGCCACAGCAATGAGTGGCCCTGCCATGGCAGTTGCAATTGGATATGCTCTCCAGGCACCTCCGCTTGTACTGTTTTCACTTATCACTGTAGGTTTTGCTTCCAATGCTCTTGGTGGAGCAGGTGGTCCACTTGCAGTTTTATTTGTAGCAATCATCTCAGCAGAAATTGGTAAAGCAGTTTCAAAGGAAACAAAAATCGACATATTGGTTACACCTCTTGTGACAATTGGTGTAGGTATTGCCCTTTCAGCTTGGTGGGCTCCAGCTCTTGGCAAGGCAGCCAGCTCAGTAGGAACACTTATTATGTGGGCAACAACAAAGCAGCCATTTATTATGGGAATCCTTGTATCAGTAATCGTAGGTATTGCACTTACACTTCCTATTTCATCTGCAGCTATTTGTGCCGCACTGTCACTTACAGGACTTGCAGGTGGTGCAGCAGTAGCAGGATGCTGTGCTCAGATGGTAGGTTTTGCATTCATGAGCTTTAAGGAAAACAAGTGGGGCGGTCTTATTTCTCAGGGCATCGGTACATCAATGCTTCAAATGGGAAATATTATCAAGAATCCTCGCATTTGGATTGCACCTATTTTGTGTTCAGCCATCACAGGTCCTCTTGCAACATGCCTTTTCAAGCTCGAGATGAACGGACCAGCCGTTTCATCAGGTATGGGCACATGCGGTTTGGTAGGTCAGATTGGTGTGTACACAGGATGGGTAAATGATGTGGCAGCTGGCTCAAAAGCGGCAATCACAGCATTTGACTGGATTGGCCTAATCCTTATTTGCTTCATCCTTCCAGCAGTTCTTTGCCCAATCTTCAACAAGATTGCAATGAAGCTTGGATGGGTAAAAGAAGGGGATATGAAGCTTCAATAAATATTTTGGCAGCAGATTTCTGCTGCCTTTTTTATTGTCAAAAAATATTTGTTTATAGCATCAATATGAAATAAAATAATAAGAAAAGTAAGGTTTTTACATGAGAGGTTGAAATGCACGAACTAGCAGTGACACAATACGTTTTTGAATTAGTCAATAAACAGGCCGAAAAAAACAATCTTTCAAAAGTAAATATTATTCATTTGCTGATAGGAGATCAGTGCGATTATGTACCTGAGATTATTGAGGAATATCTGCAGGTCATGAGCGAGGGAACACCTCTTGATGGAGTAAAGGTGGATGCCACAGTTAAGGAATCGAAAGTTGTATGCAAGGACTGTGGAGCAGAGTTTACCAGACACGAATTCAAGGATGTTTGCTTGAAATGTGGAAGTGACAATTTAAAACTTAATCGATGCACAGATTTTATAGTGGAAAGAATCGAGGCAGAGTAAAGTTTTAGAAGGGGAGGTCATATGGACAAAATTTTTAATTCACCTGAAGAGGTGATTGAGGCAAATATTTGTGGAGGGGAGAAGAAGGTTAGCCTTCCACTTCCAAAGATGATATTGCTTGGAATTATGGCAGGGGCATTTATCGCGCTTGGAGCTGCCACCAGTTCAACCGCTGCTCATGCAGTAACAAATGTGGGGCTTTCTCGTTTTGTGGCGGGAGCTATTTTCCCAGTAGGACTTATGCTTATCACATTTATTGGTGGAGAGCTTTTCACAGGCAACTGTCTTACATCAATGGGGGCGATGGACCACAGATTTTCATGGGGAAAGGTGGTCAGAGATCTTTGTATCATTTGGTTATCTAATCTGGTTGGAGCCCTAATCATAGTGGCTCTCACTTATTTCTCAGGAAATCTTGATTATTCAGCAGGTTTGCTAGGTGCATACTCAATAAAGGTTGCTCTTGGTAAAGCTACAATCACTCCTATAAAAGGAATTGCATCGGGAATACTTTGTAATATTCTGGTTTGTGCAGCTATCCTTATGGGAGCAGCATCAAAGGATATTTCTGGTAAGGTTTGGGCTATTTTCTTTCCTATCATGGCATTTGTGGTAGGTGGATTTGAGCACTGTGTGGCAAATATGTTTTATATTCCAATGGGCATGCTTGCCGCTACCAATGATACATACGTTGCAAAGGCAGCCGAGGCATACGGTATCACAGCAGATCAGCTTGCTAATCTTTCTGTGGCTGGATTTTTTGCAAATCAAATTCCAGTTACAATCGGAAATATCTTAGGCGGAATGATTTTTGTTGGTTTGCCATGCTATTTGGCTCACTGCAAAAAGAAACAGGCATAATTTTAGACTAAATAATTGAGGTGTTATATATGGTAAATACGATAATAGATTACTTGCAGGGCATGGATGATTTGGCAGTAGCAATTAGATTGGTGATAGCAACAGCTTGTGGCAGTCTTATTGGCTGGGAGCGTGTAGTTAGAAGACACAGCGCAGGTATTCGCACCTTTGCACTTGTTAGCTTAGGTTCAGCAGTTGCTACAGTTTTGAATATCTATCTGGCACTCATTCCAGAGCTTAATGCCGATGTAAGTCGTATTCCAGCTGGCGTTGTTAGCGGTATTGGCTTTCTTGGTGCAGGAACTATTCTTGTTACAGGTAGAAATCAAATAAAAGGTCTTACAACAGCTGCAACACTTTGGGTTGCTTCATGTATGGGTATGGCCTTTGGCGCAGGATATTTATCAGTGGGGTTTGTATGTTTTGGTCTTGTGCTTATTGCAAATCTGCTGCTTATGCACCTTAGCACACGTGTTGAGGAAAATAGCCGTTATGTAAGCTTGTACATCGAAGTAGAAGAGACAAACGGTATTAAGAAGCTTCGTAAAAGCTTCATGGAAATGGGCTATCAAATCACTAGCATGAACAAGACAAAGGATAAGACCTTATCTGGTACCGATACAGCACTTATGATTGATTTGGACTTCAAGAAGAGGCATTCACACTTAAAGCTTATAGATGATCTTAACAATCTTGATTTTGTAAGTTATGTTGAAGAGGTTTAAATAAATATTGGGAGGGCGATTATGATTAGAGAAGGTAAGATTTGGGTTGCAAATACGGAAAAGTCAGAACCGGTATATTTATTGCCACAGATGTCAAATAGACATGGGCTTATCGCTGGTGCCACAGGTACAGGAAAGACCATTACGCTGAAGGTTTTGGCAGAATCATTTTCCGACATGGGAGTGCCTGTTTTTCTTGCAGATGTAAAAGGGGACATTGCAGGAATGATTAATCCAGGCCAGGATAGTGCAGATATGCAGGAGCGCATTAAAAGGTTTGGACTTGATAAGGCCGGCTTTGAGTACCATGGATATCCTGTTACTCTTTGGGATATCTACGGCAAAAATGGTATTCAGGCACGTACTACAATTACGGAAATGGGCCCACTTTTACTTTCTAGAATTCTTGGCTTAAATGATAATCAAAGTAGCATACTTTCCATCGTGTTTAAAATTGCAGATGAAAGCAATCTTGCCTTAATAGATACAAAAGATTTAAAGTCCATGCTTAACTATGTGGCTGATAATAACAAGGAATTTGAAGCTGACTATGGAAATCTTAACAAGCAAAGCATCGGCGTTATTCAGAGAGCTGTAGTTGCTCTTGAAATGGCCGGAGGAGACAAGTTCTTCGGAGAGCCTGCCCTTGATATCAGAGATTTCCTTACACTGGGAGAGCAGGGCAGAGGCATGATACATATTTTGGATAGTCAAAGTCTTGTAAACGATGGCAGATTATATTCTACATTCCTTCTTTGGCTGCTTTCAGAGCTTTTCGAAACCATGCCAGAGGTAGGTGATTTGGACAAGCCAAAGATGGTATTCTTCTTTGATGAAGCTCATCTTTTATTTAACGATACACCAAAGCCACTGCTTGATAAGATTGAGCAGGTGGTAAAGCTTATTCGTTCAAAGGGAGTAGGAGTATTCTTCGTAACACAGAATCCACGTGATATTCCAGATGGAGTATTGGCACAGCTGGGTAATAAGGTGCAGCATGCGCTTCACGCGTACACTCCAGCAGAGCAAAAGGCTGTAAAGGCAGCGGCAGATTCCTTCAGAGAAAATCCTGCATTCAAGACAGCAGATGTAATCGAAGCACTTGGAACAGGAGAGGCAGTTGTTTCATTCCTACAGGAGGACGGCACTCCATCAATTGTAGAAAAGGTTGCTATTTTGCCACCTCAGTCCCAGATGGGTGGAATTGATGATGCTTCTAGAGATAAGGCTATAAAGTCTAGCATGCTTTATTCTAAATACGCAAATGCGATAGATGCTGAGTCAGCCTACGAACTACTCCTTCGTATGGGTGTAGAAAAGGAACAGGCAGAAGCTCTTGCAAAAGAAGAGGAAGAAGCTGCAAAAGCCAAGGCAAAAGAGGAGGCTGCAGCAGCAAAAGCAGCAGAGCGTGAGAAGGAAAAGGAAGCCAATCGCAAGAAGCGTGCTGCTAAATCAGTAGGCACAACTGTGGCAGGCACTGTAGGACGTGAGCTTGGCAAAAAGGTCGGCAAGCAAATCGGAGGTAAGTTTGGCCAGACACTTGGAGGCAACACTGGCGCTCAGTTGTTTAGAGGTATACTTAATACCTTAATCAAGTAAAAATCTAGCTAAATTTGACTATAATATCCATGATTGCTAAAATTATCCTTGAGTGTAAACGCTCGGGAGAATATGTATCATGGGAATGACAAAATCGTCAAAAAATAATAAGAAAAAAACTAGAAAGATATATAGGCTTTTCATACCATTAGCAGCTGTTATTGCAGTCTGCTTAGGTGTGGGAGCCTATTTTTATTATGACTACTCAAGCAGGGTATATTCCAGCTGTGTTGTAGAGCTTGGTGGGGAAGTATCTGCAGCAGATTTTCTGAAGAATCCGGATCAGACTGCGGAGTTTACAAGTGACACAGTTATCACCACTGATTTTCCAGGCACCTATGATGTAGGGATAGTATCTGGCAAATATACCTATCATTGTACTTTGGAAGTGCAGGATACTGTTGCTCCAGAGCTTACTGTAAAGCAGTTGACTCGCACAAAGGAAGAAATTCCAGCAGCCCAGGATTTTGTTGAATCTGTAAGTGATTTATCTGGAGATGTTTCAGTATATTTTGGTGAGGCCATAAGCTTTGATAATTATGGTCAGATTCCTATCACTATTGTTGCTGAGGATGGCTCAGGCAACAAGACAGAAGCAGATACAGTTCTAAATCTCGTTCAGGAATACGATATCGAGCCTCCAGTCATTGAGGGCCAGCTTGATAAAATCGTCTATGCAGGTACATCTGTAAGCTTCAAAACGGACGTGGTTGTCACTGACAATGTGGACACCGATATTGAGGTTCAGGTGGACAGCAGCAAGGTTGATTTGGATACCCCTGGTGAGTACACCGTAGTTTATACCGCCACAGATTCCATGGGCAACATGGATTTAAAGGAAGGCACAATCACCGTTATTCAGCAGGAATACACAGAGGAAGAAGTATTTGCTTTAGCAGATGAGGTCCTTGCAGAGATAATCACTGATGATATGTCTGCTTATGACAAGGCTCATGCCATTTATGTGTGGGTGCAGGGGAATATCGGTTACAGTGAAAGTGATGATAGCGGAGATTGGCTAAAGGGGGCCTACGATGGCCTTAAAAACAGGCATGGCGACTGCTACAATTATTTTGCCGTTAGCAAGGCCTTGCTTACAAGGGCAGGCATTCCAAATGAGGATATCGAAATCATTCCAACCGCCACAAGACATCATTATTGGAATGTAATTGATTGTGGTGAAGGCTGGCGCCATTTTGACACTACACCACGATTGGACAAAAGCTTCAAAGGCTTCTATCTGACAGACGAGGAATTAATGACATACTCAGATGCTCATTATCATTCTCACAACTACGATAGAGAAATTTACACATATTTTAACGACAATCAGGAGCAATAAGGGAGAATGAAAAAGTTAGGTATAATAGGTGGCCTAGGACCTATGGCTACAGCATATTTTATGCGCCGCATTATAGAGATGACAGATGCAGCCACCGACCAGGATAATATTGAAATGGTGATTTATAATTCGCCATCTATTCCAGACCGCACAGGCTACATTTTGGACAATACAAAGGATAGTCCACTGCCAAAGATTATAGACTTGGCAAATCGCCTGGAGTTGCAGGACGTTGATTACATAGCAATTCCATGTATCACTGCACATTATTTCCATCAGCAGATAGCAAAGAGTGTGGATGTGCCAGTTTCCAATGGAATTAGAGAAGCAGCAGATTATTTATCAGAGCATGGTATAAAAAAGGTTGGCATTATGGCCACCGATGGAACAGTTTCCACCAGGCTTTTTGACTCCGTGTTTATGGATTATGGCATTCAGTGTGTTTACCCGGATGGGGAATATCAAAAGCTTGTAATGAGCATCATTTATGATGAGGTAAAGGCAGGCAAGCCTGTTTCCATGAAGGAGTTTGAGCTGGTTAAAAATCAGCTTTTAGCTTCCGGAGCAGAAGTAGTTATTTTAGGATGTACAGAGCTTTCTATAGCAAAAAGAGATAATCATATAGAAGGTGTTCTTGACATAATAGATGTTTTGGCAAGGGATTGCGTAATGAAGTGCGCAAAGCTTAGACCAGAATACAAAGAACTAATAAAAGAAGGAAAGTAAGATGCAAAACAATGTTTTAGACTACATAGACGAGAGTCTAGTGAGAGTCCCAGAAAAGGTGGCTTATGCCGATGATGAGGTTCAGCTTACATTTTCCGATGTTAAAAACATCATGGATTCTGTAGGAACAAACCTCCTTGAGATGGGATGCAGCAGAGAGCCAGTAATTGTATTTATGAAGAAGAGCCCAAATACAATTGCTACTTTCTTTGGAGTAATCAATGCAGGATGCTACTACGTACCAATCGATAGCGAAATGCCTGCTACACGTATTCAGCTTATTCTTGAAAACTGCAAGCCAAAGGTTATCATCTGCGATGATTCCACAGTGGATATTGCAGAAGGTTTTGAGTATAAAGCTAAGGTTTTATTGTTCAAAGATATGGTAAATACCAAGCCAGATGTTGATAAGCTTGCTTTAGTTAGAAAGAAGGCCATTGATACAGATCCAATCTATATCGTATTTACATCAGGCTCCACAGGAGTGCCAAAGGGCGTATGTGCTTGCCACCGTTCAGTAATCGATTATATCGAGCAGCTTTCTGAGACCCTTGGATTTAATGAGAATACAGTTTTTGGAAACCAGACACCACTTTATTTTGATGCCTGTCTCAAGGAGCTTTATCCAACACTGAAGTTTGGGGCAACCACTTATCTGATTCCACATTCATACTTTATGTTTCCTATTAAGCTTGTGGAATACATTAATGAGCATAACATCAATACAGTTTGCTGGGTTGTATCAGCCCTTACCATGATTAGTGCTTTCAAGACATTTGATACTGTCGTACCACACACATTGAAAACAATCGCTTTCGGCAGCGAAGTCTTCCCAATCAAGCAGTTTAGATTGTGGAGAGCAGCAGTGCCAGAAGCAAAGTTCTTCAATCTCTACGGACCAACAGAGGGCACAGGAATGTGCTGCTACTATCCAGTGGAAAGAGAGTTTGCTGACGATGAGGTTATTCCTGTAGGCTTCCCATTTAAAAACACAGAAATCATGCTTTTGAAGGAAGACAATACACTTGCAGCAGATGGAGAGCAAGGGGAAATCTGCATCAGAGGTACATCAGTAACACTTGGATACTACAACAATCCAGAAAAGACTTCTGAGGCCTATGTACAAAATCCTTTGAATACAGCCTACCCAGAAATCATTTACAGAACTGGAGACATTGGCCACATCAACGAATACGGTGAGCTTGTGTTCCATTCCAGAAAAGATTTCCAAATCAAGCACATGGGACATCGTATCGAGCTTGGGGAAATCGAAGCAAATGTAAATCTTGTGCCAGAGATAAAGCTTTCGGGCTGCATCTACGCAAAGGAACAAGGAAAAATAGTGCTTTACTATGTAGGTGACATCACAGAAGGTGACCTTATCAAAGCCCTGAAGACCAAGCTTCCACGCTACATGCTACCAAACAAGGTGAATCGCCTGGAGAACATGCCGTTTACAGCAAACGGTAAAATAGACCGTGTAAAGCTAACACAAATGTATAATAATTAAATGAGCTTAGTAGTAACTAAGCGGACTAGGAGGATTAGAAAGATGGACGAGTTATTAAATATTTTGGAGGATTTACATCCTGAGGTTGATTTTGAGACAGCTAAAGATTTAGTTGACGGAGGAATTTTGGATTCATTTGATATTGTTTCGCTTATTTCAGAGATTAACGAGACATTTGATGTAACTATCGGAGCTGCAGAGCTTACACCAGAAAACTTCAATTCAGCAGAATCAATCTATGCTTTGATTAAGGAAAAGCTAGACGACGAGGACTAAAGAATGCTTTTTACTTCATATGGATTTATAGGATTTTTGCTGGCAGTATTTGTGCTGTATTATCTGATTCCTAAAAAGATGCAGTGGCCATTTTTACTTATTGCCAGCTACATTTTTTATTTCATAGCAGATCCTAGATATTTGATTTTTATTGCTATCACAACTGTTTCTACCTTTTATGGTGCAAAGGTTATTTCAGATAAGAAGGTGGCCTTTGATGGATGGTTTAAGGAGCATAAAAAGGAATATGAAAAGGAAGAACGCAAGGCCTTAAAAGCAAAGGAGCATAGTGCTGAAAAGAAAATCTTTTTGGCATGCCTTCTATTCAATTTAGGTATTCTTGCGGTTACAAAATATACCAACTTTACCATCGCCAATATCAATTCATTGTTGGCAGCATTTGGTAGAGCAGACGGGATTTCTTTTGTAGATTTAATCATTCCAATGGGAATTTCTTTCTACACATTCCAGTCTATGGGCTATCTCATTGATGTTTACAATGGTAAGCATGAAGCACAGGATAACCTTTTCAAGTTTGCTCTTTTCGTATCATTTTTCCCACAGTTAGTTCAGGGACCTATTAGCAGATACCATGATTTGAGCCAGACACTTTATGAGGAGCACAGCTTTAATTGGAAGACAGTAAGCTTTGGATTAGAGCGTATTCTATGGGGCTTTTTCAAAAAGCTTGTTATCGCAGATAGAATCCTTGTGGCTGTTCAAGCAATGATTGCAGACACAGATACCTACAACGGTTTCTACGCATTTGCTGGCGCGATGTTTTATGCACTTGAGCTTTATGCAGATTTCACTGGTGGAATCGATATTACCATTGGTGTGGCAGAGACAATGGGAATCAAGGTTACAGAAAACTTTATTCGCCCATACTTCTCAAAGAATATCAAGGAATACTGGAACAGATGGCATATCACCATGGGTACATGGTTCACTGATTACATTTTCTATCCAATCAGTGCCAGCCAGTTTATGATGAAGCTTTCAAAGAAATCAAGAGCACGCCTTGGAAACAACCTTGGTAAGAGAGTGCCTGTTTATCTTTCAAGCTTTATTGTGTGGTTTACAACAGGTATTTGGCATGGTGCAAGCTGGAACTTTATCGTATGGGGACTTGGCAACTTTGTAGTTATCATGATTTCCCAGGAGCTTGAGCCATTTTATCGCTGGTTCCATTCAAAGGTACATGTGCAGGGAACTTTCGGTTGGAGATTATTCCAGGTGGTAAGAACCGTTCTTATTATGTCCAGCCTTCGTATGTTTGATTGCTACAGAGATGTGCCACTTACATTTAAAATGTTTGGAAGCATTTTCAGCCAGTCAAGCCTTAGTCAGCTAAATGCTGAGGCTTTCATTGGTATGGGACTTACAGGATTTGATTATCTTGTGGTGTTTATAGGCATGCTTATTCTTGTGACAGTCAGCCTTATTCAAAGAAGTGGCTGCGTACGTGAAAAGATTTATGGACTTGCTGCACCAGTTCGTTTCATTATTTGGTATGGACTATTTATGGCTACATTAGTCTTCGGTGCATATGGCATCGGTTATTCAGCTAGCCAGTTTATTTACAATCAGTTTTAGTCGGAGGGTATGATGAAAAAGTTTATAGCGATTATATTATCTTTAGTCATTGCTCTCACCGGCATTTTTCTTGCTTCTAAGCTGCTTGAGCCAAAATACATGTCAGGCATTTTGGAAGGAGCAATGATTCAGGAATACTACGATGATCCTACAGATCACAATGTGGTATTCATTGGCGATTGTGAATTATACGAAAACATTTCTCCTGTTTATCTTTGGGAGAATTATGGTATCAATTCATATATAAGAGGAAGTGCCCAGCAGTTGATTTGGCAGTCATATTATCTTGCTGAGGAGACAGTCAAAATGGAGCATCCTGATGTGATTGTTTTCAACGTGCTTTCTATGAAATATAACGAGCCACAGAACGAGGCCTACAACAGAATGACTTTGGATGGCATGAAATGGTCATCAAGTAAAGTAAATTCCATAAATGCCTCAATGACAGATGAGGAAAACTTTCTTGAATATGTTTTCCCTATTCTAAGATATCACTCTAGATGGAGTGATTTATCTGCAGAAGATTTTAAATACATGTTCCATAGAGATAAGGTTTCCTTCAACGGATACTATATGCGAGTAGATGTAAAGGCTGCAGAGGATGTGCCAGAGGGAAGACCTCTTGCTGACTATCAGTTTGGCGATAATTCCTACTATTATCTTGATAAGCTTACAAAGCTTTGCAAGGATAATGATGTTAAGCTTGTACTTGTAAAGGCACCTACTCTTTATCCTTATTGGTATGACGAGTGGGATCAGCAGATTAAAGATTATGCTTCGGCTAATGACTTAGATTACATCAACTTCCTTGAGCTTCAGGATGAGCTTGGTCTTGATTGGAGCCAGGATACATATGATGGTGGCCTTCATCTTAACTTAGCAGGAGCAGAGAAGCTTTCTGATTATGTGGGAAATATGCTTACTACTGAGTACGGCATTCCAGATAGAAGAGACGAGAGTGCTCTCAACGAATACTGGGATAAGGTAATAGAAAGATACAATGCTGAGATAGATAGACAAACTACCAACCTAAAGCTCTATGGCACTGTCCACGGCCCAGAGGAACAGTAGTATAGAATAATCACATAAAATTCACATGACTTTATGAAAGTGCAGTGTTATAATACGGTTACAAATTGGAAATTCATGTAATTATGTAACGTTTTAAGATTGAGGTGAGTTATTATGAAGATTCAATCTAATGTAAACACAGCACAGTATCAGAACACAATTAATAAAAGAAAGGAAACTGAGGAGCAGCAGAAGAAGGCTTCGAAGGAACTTTCTACAGGCAAAAAAGTAAATACAGCGGCAGATGATGCGGTTGCATTATCCATTTCACAGCAGATTATGAAGGAGGCTAAGTCTCTTACAACAGGCAGCAGCAACATTTCTTATGGAATAGATGCTGCAAATATTGCAGATGGAGCTCTTTCTAATATTACTGATTCTCTTGGAGATATTGAGCAAAACACTGTTCGTGCAATGAATGGTCTTTATTCAGAAAGCGATAGAGCTATTCTTCAGGAGGCAAATGAACAGTCTGTAGCTACAATCAATCAGACTATTAATCAGGTACAGTACAATGAAAAGAATCTACTTGATGGTTCAACAGGAGATATTAATATCTACACTGGTACATCAAGCACTACAATCCAGGAAGCAGATGCAAAAGCTGCAATTGCTGATTTAGAAAATTTTGATGTTTCTGGAAATGGAAATAATATCAGCACTGATGCTTTGGATAAAGCATATTCGTCAATTAGTGATATGCGTAGCCAAATAGGTGCCGAGACTAATGGTTTATCAGCTGCATATAATGTAAATAACAATACAGCTGAGAACCTTACAAGTGCACAGGCTCAGAAAGAAGATGCTGATTTTTACAAGTCAGTTACTAAAATGAAGTCAAGTGGAGTGGTTGGAGCTGCTCAGAATATGGCTTTGAAGAATCAGATGGAAAGCCAGGAAAATCTTGTATCAAAGATGTTCCAATAAACTATGTATTTTAATTGCCCTAGACAATAAAATGTCTAGGGTTTTATTTTATAAAAAATGAGTTGACAAATGCAATTCAATTGAGTACAATTAAATCGACTTAAAAGATTGCACGCAATTATTATAGTTTTAAAAGAGCTATGGAGGTTTTAAAACATGGAAAGATATGATATTGCAGTTATAGGTACAGGCCCTGCTGGATTAGAGGCTGCTATTACAGCAAAGGTTAGAAATAAATCAGTACTTCTTATTGGTGGTAAAGGTTCTTCTGATAAGGTTTCAAAGGCACACACTATTCAGAATTACTTAGGTCTACCTGATGTTGCTGGTGCAGATATGGCAAAGGCTTTTCTTGATCATGCCACAGGAATGGGCATTGAAATCACAGAAGATAAAGTAAATGCTGTTTATTCAATGGGTCAGTATTTCGCAATTCAGTGCCACAATGGTGATTACGAGGCAAGCTCAGTAATCATTGCAGCTGGTATGACTACTATGAAGCCATTCCCTGGTGAAATGGAAAATCTTGGAAGAGGCGTAAGCTACTGTGCAACATGTGATGCAGCTTTATATAAAGGAAAGACAGCAATCATTCTTGCTTACAGCGAAGAGGATGAGCCAGAGGCTGAATTCTTAGCAGAAAGAGCTGACACAGTTTATTATTTGCCACAATACGAGTATAATGGAAATCTAAGTGGTAATATTAAAGTAACTTGCGATGTAAAGCCAGGCACAATCGAGATGAAAGATGGTGCAGCTGTTCTTACAACAGACGGCGATACATTCTCAGCAGATGGAATCTTTATTTTAAGACAGCAGATTGCTCCATCACAGCTTGTTCCAGGATTAAAGATGGATGGAAATCACGTTGAAGTAGACCGTCAGATGAATACAAACATCAAAGGTTTATTTGCATGTGGCGATATTACTGGTACACCATATCAGTACATTAAGGCCGCTGGTGAAGGAAATGTAGCAGCTCTTTCAGCTGTTTCATATTTAAATGAACTAAAAAAAGCGCAAAATTAGTTGTTGATTTAGATCGAAAGGAGATATACTATGGTAAAGAAAATTAATCAGGATGAATTTAAGTCAATGGACAAGTCAGGTGTTTCTGTTTTGGACTTCAATGCTACATGGTGTGGCCCATGTAAGATGCTTGCTCCAGTTTTGGAGGAGGTTTCTGAAGAGCTTTCTGATAAGGCTAACTTCTACAGTGTCGATACTGATGAAAATCCAGATTTAGCAAGAGAATATGGTATTATGAATATTCCTGCAATCGTTGTCTTGAAGGATGGCGAAAAGGTAGACATGAATGTTGGTTTCGTTCCAAAGGAAGCACTTTCTGATTTTGTGTCTAAGAACTTATAATTAATAAGAGGTGAGTATTAAATGAGTGATAAATTTGATTGCTTGAAAATTTCAAATCAGCTTTGTTTTCCGCTGTATGCATGTTCAAAGGAGATTGTAAAGAGATATAAGCCATATCTTGATCCAATCGATCTTACATATACACAGTACATTACAATGATGGTAGTTTGGGAAGAAAAGGAGATTACAGTTAAGGCTCTTGGAGATAGATTATTCCTTGATTCTGGCACACTTACTCCAGTTCTCAAGAAGCTTGAGCAGAAGGGTTATGTTAAGAGAAGTCGTTCAAAAGATGATGAAAGAAATCTTATCATCACACTTACTGACGAAGGATTGGAATTAAAAAAGCAGGCATGTGAAATACCTGCTAAGATGGGCAAATGTGTAAGTTTATCACAAGAGGAATCTTCACAGCTTTACAGTTTACTATACAAGATTCTTGGATCTTTCCCAGAAGAAGCTAATTAAATAGATTAAACAGATCCACATTTTCACGAGCTTTAGAAATGACATCGTCTACGAAAGAGGCGGTGTCATTTTTTATTGTATCCCAGTCGATTACTTCAACGTTGGACAAATCTACACCAGCATTATCAAACACGTCTCCCATATTTTCTACAGTCTGGAGAGTGCCTTTTATGTATCCTTCCCCTAAAACTTCCTCATTTTTTGCGACCTCGATATTGGTAACTTCTGTTTTCATACCAGAATCAATAAAGTTTAATAAAACTCCACAATCAATGGTATATACATCGCCGTTGGATGCATAGTAGGAAAGATTATCTGTAAATGAGTTTGTGTATGTAGTGCTTCCGTCTCGTTTGATGGTGACAACAGCAAGCTCATCATCTGGAAGAGGAGCGTAGAACTCCATAGTGCTAAGGTTCTTACCGTAGATAGCAAGATACTCACCATCGTTCTTATAAGATAAATCAAACACGATTTTTCTAGTGTGATTCCACTTATCTAAATAAAGAGAACATGTTATATCGTGGTCAGGAGTTTTCATTCCAAGCAAATCCCAAATGAAATCACCCTCACCGGCAGGAATTGTGATTTTGAACTCAGAGGCTTCTGTACCATCTTCATCAGTGTACACCTCACCGGTTTTTTCTATTTCAATGCTGTGAACAAAGTTCCAGATATTTCGTTTATTGTTGTGGAACCATTCGCGGGAAATATCGTTGTTTAGATTTGGAGCTTTAAGGAATAAATCTTCTCCGGTATCAAATCCGTAGGAGATGTCTCCTAAAAGAGGTGCAACAAGATAAACGGTATCATCCTGGGCATAGATATCCAATTCACCTACATTTAAAACTAATACATTAAGATTAGAGTTGCAGGAGAATTTCTTTTGCTCATATGAGCGCTCGCCCTTTATGCTACCGCTAATTGAATAAGGAAAGCCCTTTACTTTTTTGATGTAGGCATTTCCTGAATAGCGAATGTCGGAATTAGTGTAATTTCTAAATAAATCCTTCAGGTCGATATTGTAGGCCAAGTAATCTGGACTGTTCAGTGTGGATTCTGAAAAATTAATAACTGAGGCTAACACTCTTACTGTAGGATTAAAGTCCAATTCTGCCTTAATTAATATAGCTATTGTAAATACGATAATAAATGTTATTCCAATTTTCTTCTTCATAATAAGAAATTATAAAAGTTCTATTGGAGTATCTGCAATAGACAAAGCGATGGCAGTGTCCATCTCAAGTAGATGTTGTGTGGCTTCTGTATCTGCAACTTCGATTGTACCTTCAGCAAAGCGAACGCAAGCCTGTTGATATTTTTCTGTATCACCACTGTTGCGATATACCATCATATAAAGCTTCGAAGCTTCTAGCTTCATATGAATGTTGTTGGCAATTGTTGCGGAAGAATCCAAGCTAAGAGCCACAGCCTCAGCACGGTCATATTCTTTCATTCCACAGAAGGTCTCGATAAGGAGCTTCAAGTCCTCGATGTAATCCTGAATAGTGATTTTTGAGTTTTGAATAAAGGTTACCAATTCGTCTATATGGTCATATACATATTGATTATCGCCCATGCGATGATGTAAGTTTGCTTCCAAGACAGAAAGACTAAGGTCGTGATGGTGCATGTCGTTTTTGGTGGCTATTTCAGAACCTCGTTTTAAATAGCTTTCAGCTTCTGCATATCTGTGCATATGTAAGTAGCAATAAGCAAGGTTAAGGCAGGCTACTAAATAAGAATGAGGTTCGTTTGGAAATTTATCTCCGTGGTCTTCCAAATCCTGAAGAGCCATCTTTCCGTAGTTAGCAGCACTATCGTAATCGCCTAGTATCATATAACGATTACAAATAGTGGTATAGAAGAAATGCTTCGCACCAAGTATATGATGCTTATCAATAATATCAAGAGCGTTTAGACACTTATGAAGCATCTTACTATCATAGCCCATTATTCCATAAGCTATAGCAAGACCTCTGAGAGTGAGGATGTATTGCTTATAATCTTGTAATTCTTCATAGATGCTTGAAGCCATATTTAGATTGTCGATGCCGGGCTCCAAGTTGTTGGAATGAACCAAATAAATTCCTTTGTCATAATACTCTTTTGCAATTTGTTCTGAACTGGCCATAGTAACCTCCTATGCAAAAACCACTAATACATCAATCTAAGTATATCATTTAATAATAGTACTAATATTTAAAATTCTGTGACGTTTTTCGTAATTTGTTGTTTTGAACGAAATTAAATATTACAATTACTGTAGTGTTTGTAAGAATTACGGGGATTGAATTATGAAAAGGACTAGTCTATTTATCTATGAAATTGTGCTCGTAGCCGGAGTACTAATCTATGTGTTTATTATTGGGCTTTTAATTTGGGGTGAGAGTTATTTAAAAGAGGAGCGAACCTACACCTCATTTGAGCTTGAAAGCTATGATGATGGATGGTATAGAATCTACTCTGATGGCACCAAAGAAGCCATAGATATTCCAGGACAATATCAGCCTGAATCTTCACATGAGTTTGTAATTGAAAAAGAAATCAATGTAGATGTGCCTTTGTTTGTTAGCTTTGATTCTGCAAAGCAGGATATTAACGCCTTCGTGAATGGTGAATTGAGATACAGCTATTCAACCAAGGATTCACGATTATTTGGTGACAACAGCCCAGGTGCGTTAATGTTTATTCCAGTTTATCCAGAGGATAATGGTCAAAACTTGCAAATAGTTTTTATAGGTGACAATAACTATTCGGGAGTTCTTGGCGATATATGCATAGGAACTCAGCTTGGTATTACCAAGAATCTTTTTGCTAAAGAGAAGTATGCTCTGATATTGACTTCGATGCTATTAATACTTGGCTTTATTGCTTTTGTAATAGGCCTTGTGGTACGGGCTACCTACGGACGAACTATGCCTTTGTTCTACGCAGGCTGGGTAGTTATGTGCGCGGGACTGTGGTCACTTGCCGAGTCTAACATAAGACAGTTCATAGCGCCGAACTTTTCACTTTTATCCTATATGACATACCTAAGTCTTATGATGCTTCCGTTTGCCACGGCTTTTTATTTTGACAGGCTTCAGGAGGGACGTTATCGCATTTTCTATTTGATTGTTTCTGTGCTTGATGTTTTCTGTGGCTACATAGCAATAATGCTGCAGTTCTTTAATGACACTGATTTAATAAATGTGTTGATATTCGCTTTCATTGCAATAGTTCTTACGATGCTGATATTTACTATCTCCATTGTGATAGATTTTATCCAAGGTCGTTTAAAAAACAATTGGGCAGATTTGGTTGGCGTAGCCGGCGCTCTTGTAGCTGGATTTGCACAGATTCTTTCCTACAACAGTAGACCAACTACTGTGGATAGAGGAATACTTTTATGCGGTTTACTGTTTTTCATCGTCATGTCGTATATTCGTGCTCTGACAGATGTGCGAACAATGGAAAGAGACATGTATGCAGCAGTTAAGGCTCAGGATGCCAGCACGGCATTCTTAACAAGAATGAGCCATGAAATGCGAACACCAATTAATGCAATCCTTGGAATGAATAAAATGATTCTTAGGGAAAGCAGAGAAGATAATATTCTGGATTACGCCCGTGATGTAAACAGCGCTGGCAACTATCTCCTTGGAATTGTAAATGAGGTTCTAGATCTTGCAAAGGTTAATGCAGGCAAGATTGTGATAGAAGAAGAAGAGTACGAATTAATGGATATGGTCCGCGAATGCTACGCGCTTGTTCGACCTAGAGCAAAGGCTAGTCGATTATCCTTTGAAGTGGATATGAGCGATGTGCTTCCAGAAAAGCTAAAGGGCGACAAGGAGCATATCATACAGGTTGTAACAAACCTTCTTACTAACGCAGTAAAATATACACCTGAGGGAAGAATTACTCTTTCAGTACAGGGAAAGATATCAGAAGGGAAACTGCTTTTGATAATTACGGTAAGTGACACGGGAATTGGTGTTGCAGAAGAGAGCATCCCATATTTGTTTGATTCATTCAAGCGAGTAGGAGAGTTTGCGCAAAGCAAAATTGAGGGAACCGGTCTTGGTCTTACAATCACTAAGCAGCTTGTAGATTTGATGCATGGACAGATAGCTGTAGAATCAGAATTAGGTAAGGGCACGTCATTTACAGTTGTAATCCCACAGGAGATATGCTCAGTGGAACCATGTGGCACATTCTCTATGGGACCTAATGGCGACAGACGTGTGGCTGACAGACATGAAGTATTTGATGTGATTGGCGCAATACTTGTAGTTGATGATGTGGCTATAAATCTTAGGGTATTCACTATGCTTTTGAACGACACTGATGTCACTGTGGATACAGCAATCAGTGGAGCAGAAGCAATAGAGAAGATAAAAAGAACAAAATATGATATTATATTCATTGATCATTTGATGCCTGGCATGGATGGCCTCCAGCTAAAGGAAATCATGGATACCATAGAGAACAATCCAAACAAGGATACACCTCTTATCATGCAGACAGCAAATGCAGTTGTAGGCGCTAGAGAAGAATACGAAAGCTTTGGCTTCAGCGACTACATCGAAAAACCAATCAAAGAAGAGGAGCTAAAAAAGCTTCTCAGAAAATACATGATATAAGGAGATTACCATGGCATTTAATCCAGCAGATTTATTTAGAGTTAGAAGTGCAGCAGCCACTTTCAATGCAAATCATCCAAAGCTTCTTCCATTTTTCGGAGCAGCTAAAAACAAAGCAATGACACCAGGTTCAGTTATTGAAATTGCAATCACTGATCCAGCTGGTGAAAAAATCGAAACAAACCTTAGAGTTCAGGAATCAGACATTGAGCTTATCAATCTTTTAATGGAAATTGGTTCTAAGGGGATGTAAAAAATAAACCTTCCTGTATTTGCAGGAAGGTTTTTCATTATCTGTTATTTAAATTCAAAGAACTTTGTATCAAGCTCAGGATAAGCCCTCTTCATAGAAATAGGGATTCCTGATTTATTCATAAAGCAGTGTCTAGTTTTTGCTACGGCACGATCCTCTCCAGTAACCTTATCGTAAATACGATAAGCTACTTCCATTTCGTGACCATCGTAGGAAACCAACTTAGTATCTACCACGATAGTCTCATCAAATTTTACCTGACTTCTATATTCAATAGAATGAGAGATTACAGGGGAAGTGATTTCCATATCAAGCATCTGCTTAAATGAAAGTCCCATCTGCTCCATAAGATTCATCCTGGCATCCTCAATCCAGTTTAGATAATTGGATGTGTGGATGATTCCCTGTTGATCTGTCTCATGATATTTTGTGTGATGCTCAAAAGGGGTAATCTTTATCTGCCTTTTAGCACCAGCAACTTCAATTTCTTGTTTTGCCATAGTGTTACCTCCTGATGAAATTTACTATGTTAATTATATCACAAAATTTAGATTGATTGTGTAGGATGATAGTGGTAAAATGACGTTAATTGATAAAAATTTAACGAGCGGAGGTTATTATGGATTTTCAGGCTGAGTATAAGAAGAAGCTGACTACTGCAGCTGAGGCTGTGAAAGTAGTAAAAAGTGGGGATTGGGTTGATTATGGCTGGTGTACTGGCACACCAGATGCTTTGGATAAGGCTTTAGCTGCACGTACTGATGAGCTTAGAGATGTAAAGGTACGTGGTGGTATTTTGATGAAGTTGCCTGCAATTTTTGAGCGTGAGGATGCAGGTGAGCATTTCTGCTGGAACTCATGGCATATGGGTGGCCTTGAGAGAAAGCTTATTGCAAGAGGATGCTCTTATTATGCACCAATCAGATACTCTGAGCTTCCTAGATACTACAGAGATCATATTGAGCCAAATGATGTTCTTATGATTCAGACTACAACTATGGACAACCATGGCTATTTCAACTTTGGTCCTAATGCATCACATCTTATGGCTGCAGTTGAGAAGTCAAAGCACATTATTGTAGAGGTTAATAAAAACATGCCACGTTGCCTTGGTGGATTTGAAGAGGGAGTTCATATCTCTAAGGTAGACGCTATTGTAGAGGGCGATAACCCAGCTATCCTTGAGATGGGTGGCAGCGCTGCTCCTACAGATGTAGATAAAGCTGTTGCTAAGCTTATCGTTGAGGAAATTCCAAACGGTGCATGCTTACAGCTTGGTATTGGCGGTATGCCAAATACAGTAGGCGCCATGATTGCTGAGTCGGACTTGAAAGATTTGGGTGTTCATACAGAGATGTATGTTGATGCATTTGTTGATATTGCAAAAGCTGGAAAGATTAACGGTTCTAAGAAGAACATTGATAGATTCCGTCAGACTTATGCATTCGGTGCTGGTACAAAGAAGATGTACGATTACATGGATGAGAATCCAGAGCTTATGAGTGCTCCTGTTGATTATACAAATGATATTCGTCAGATTTCTGCACTTGATAACTTCATCTCTATCAACAACGCTGTTGATGTAGATTTATTTGGTCAGATCAATGCTGAGTCAGCTGGAACAAAGCACATTTCTGGTGCAGGCGGACAGCTTGATTTTGTACTTGGTGCTTATCTTTCAAATGGTGGAAAGAGCTTTGTATGCCTTTCATCTACATTCACAACAAAGGATGGTACAGTAAAGAGCCGTATTCGTCCTACACTTGCTGAGGGCTCAATTGTTACAGATACTCGTTCAAACACACACTACCTTGTTACAGAGTATGGTAAGGTTTGCTTGAAGGGACTTTCAGCTTGGGAGCGTGCAGAAAAGATTATCGGTATCGCACATCCTGACTTCCGTGATGAGCTTATTGCTGAGGCAGAGAAGATGCACATCTGGAGACGTTCAAATAAATAATCATTGATTTTCAGGGACTTCGCTAATTGCGGAGTCCTTTTTTTGTTGAATATTTCACGTCTATTTCTATTGAAAGTGGAACATATTAATGTTATACATAATTATAAAATAGTTTAACGAAAACTAAACGAAAACAACTAGGGGGATAATTACATGAAGAAAAAAGCGATGGTTGCAGTGCTGATTGCAACGACGGCTGTGGGCCTTGTGGGCTGTGGCTCGCCTAAGGAAGTTGTGCTTGAGAAAGAGGATGGGGGAAATCCTTTAGTATCTTCTAATGAGGACTATGTGTACGGTGGCGACCCTTCGGTGCTTGTGGATGGAGATACAGTGTATCTGTACACGGGCCATGATGATTCTACAGATGAGGAGGTTGGAAAATCTATTTATAACATTCCTGAGTACTTGTGCTATTCATCTACAGATATGGTGAATTGGACCAGCGAGGGAGTGGTAATGTCCATGGAAGATGTTAGCTGGACTAGCAACGACACATCTGCATGGGCATCCCAGGTGATGAAGCATACAGACCCTACCGATGGAAAAAATAAATACTACTTATATTATTGCAGCTGGGACAAGACGGGTAAGCAGTGTATTGGAGTTGCGGTTTCAGATTCGCCAACTGGTACCTTTGTTGATATAGGGGCTCCTCTTGTGAAGAGCACTGTTACAAAGCCAAACACCAGCACCTTCAACGATATCGATCCTACAGCCTGGATTGAAACAGATGAGGATGGTGTGGAGCATCGTTATCTTGCTTGGGGTAATGGCATGTTTTTTGTGTGTGAGCTTAATGAGGATATGACTTCTGTGACGGATGTTAATGGTGATGGAAAGATTACTAGCGGCAAGGTAGCAGGAGAGGATGATGTTGTGATTCGCACTGATGGATTGGAAAGCTACACAGAAGCACCTTGGATTTATCGCAGATCTGATGAAAATGGCAATTACTATGGCGATTACTATCTGTTCTTTGCACATCAGTGGAGAGAGTGCATGGCCTATGCAACTACTGACGATTTGTTAAGCGGTGATTGGAGCGAGACTAAGAAAATTATGAATCCTACTGCTACATCAAACACTAATCACATGGCGGTATTTGACTTTAAGGGCAAGACTTATTTTGTATATCACAATGGTTCGCTGCCAGCAGGAAGCGGCTTCAGAAGAACTGCCTGTGTTGTGGAGCTTCAGTTTAATGACGATGGAAGTATAGATTTGTTTGAGGAAAGTGCAGCAGGAATTTCAGGCAAAACATCCACCATTTCTACTATAGACGGAGTTAAAATTGCTCATAATCCATTTGTTTGCTCTTCAGCAGACAGCGATTATCCATACAAGGATGTTGCCATTGGAATTAATCTTGTTGAAGGAGACTCTAAGGATTTTGATTGGGTGATTAGAAGCGGAAAGGCGGATTTTACCAATGAGTCATATGTCTCAATCGAATCTGAAAACAAGCCAGGTCTTTACATCACAGCAAATTCTGACGGAACAGTAACCCTTTGCCAGGATACAAAAGCAAGTGAAGGCGCTGCCGCTAATCAGACCTTTAAAACAGTGGAAGGACTTGCAGATAAAAGTGGGGTAAGCCTAGAGAGCGTGGCTCAGCCAGGAAAATACGTAACCTTAGTAGATGATGTGTTAACACTTACAGATGGTTCAGATAAAGAAAGTGCAACTTTCAAAATAGAAGTTGCACAGTAAAATTATTTCAGTATACGGTTTAGAATTTCTGCTACTAGCTGATTTCTTGTGATGGTGATGTTGCCATCGGAGAATAGGCTGGTAGCTTTGTTTTTTATCTCATCCGGAAATGCGTTTATATCAGCGTTAAAATTGATTCCGATTCCAATAACAATCCACTGGAGACGTCCAGTTTCAAATTCAGTTCCGGCTTCTGTCAGGATTCCACAAATTTTTTTATCTCCAACGAAAAGGTCGTTGATTGGCTTTAGTGTAGGCTTTACATCGGTGAGAGATGCGATGGCATCGCAAACGGCATTGCCAATGAAAGTGGTGATTTCATCTGAATCGGTGCTTGGCAAATGCTCTGGTGTCATTACCACGCTCATGTACAATCCACCTTTTGGTGAATAAAAGCTGTGGTCTGCTCGGCCACGTCCCTCGCTTTGTTCGTTGGCAATAACAAGTGTGCCATATTTTAAATCTGTGATGGCAAGCTCCTTGGCCTTGCGATTGGTAGATGGAATGGAGTCGTAGATGTGAATCAGACTGTCATTTCCTTTGTAAATGTCAGCTACATCTTCCTTAAGGTATGAGCTTATGCCGGCAGAAGAGAGAATATCATTTTGCCCAGCAAGTCTATAACCCTTGTTGCTTACTGCTTCTATTTCATATCCGTTTTTTCTAAGGTCATTGATGGCTTTCCAGATGGCGTTTCTTGAAATTCCAAGGGATGAAGCCATTGCTTCTCCTGAAAGAAATGTTGATTTATTGGCCTCTAGCAGCTCTAGAATTTTATCTTTAGAACTCATAAAAAATCTCCTAAAAGAATTTTATAGTAGAATGTCATACTTTAAAGTGGTAAAGTTTACTAAACACTTCATATGTATTTTAGAAGTATTTGGGCTATTTTGTCAAAGATATCAAAATGAGGTTTAATTTAATTGAATTTCACACTTTAGTGTACTAAAATGTAACTATTAATTAGAATGGTAATTAGGAGAAAGCTATGAAATGTAACATTGGCGTTATTAGGGGAGACGGAATTGGTCCGGAGATAGTTACTGAAGCAATAAAGGTTCTTGATGCTATCGGTGCTAAATATGGACACACATTTAACTATACTGAAATCCTCATGGGAGGCTGCTCAATCGACGCAACAGGAGTGCCACTTACAGATGAGGCAGTAGAAAAAGCTCTTGCAAGTGATGCAGTGTTAATGGGTTCAATTGGTGGCAACACATCTACCAGTCCTTGGTACAAGCTACCAGCCGACAAACGTCCAGAGGCCGGCCTTTTAAAGCTTCGTAAAAGTCTTAATCTTTTTGCAAATCTTAGACCAGCATATTTATATGATGAATTGAAAGAGGCATGCCCACTTAGGGACGATATCATCGGCGATGGTTTTGACATGATGATTATGCGTGAGCTTACTGGTGGTCTTTACTTTGGCAAGCGTGAAACAAAGGAAGAAAACGGTCAGCTTGTTGCCAGAGATTCTCTTACTTATTCAGAAAATGAAATTCGCAGAATTGCAAAGCGTGGATTTGATATAGCAATGAAGCGTAGAAAGAAAGTTACATCAGTTGATAAAGCTAATGTACTTGATAGCTCTAGACTATGGAGAAAGATAGTAGAAGAGGTTGCAGCAGATTATCCTGAGGTTTCCTACGAGCACATGCTTGTAGACAATTGCGCAATGCAGCTTGTCAAGGATCCAGGTCAGTTTGATGTAATCCTTACAGAGAATATGTTTGGGGATATTCTTTCAGATGAAGCATCTATGGTTACCGGTTCAATTGGAATGCTTTCATCTGCTTCCCTTAACGATACAAAATTTGGATTGTACGAGCCATCTGGCGGAAGCGCACCTGATATTGCAGGCCAGGGTATCGCAAATCCGATAGCCACAATCCTTTCGGCAGCAATGATGCTTCGCTACAGCTTTGACTTAGATGCTGAGGCAGATGCAATCGAAAATGCCGTAAAGAAGGTACTTAAGGCTGGCTACCGCACAATCGACATTATGCCTCGCGACGGCTCAGCCGTAACTCGCGTGGGTACCGTGGAGATGGGTGATTTAATTGTAAAGGAGTTGTAAATATGAGAAGTGATAACGCAAGAGCTGGTATGCAGCAGGCGCCAGCCAGATCATTATTTAATGCATTGGGATTTACTCCAGAAGAAATGAAAAAGCCAATGGTTGGTATCGTATCTTCGTACAACGAAATCGTGCCAGGCCATATGAATATTGACAAGATTGTGGATGCCGTAAAGCTTGGAGTTGCTGAGGCAGGCGGTGTTCCAGTGGTTTTCCCAGCTATCGCAGTTTGTGATGGTATTGCAATGGGACACATCGGAATGAAGTATTCCCTTGTTACCAGAGATTTAATTGCTGATTCCACAGAGTGTATGGCACTTGCTCATCAGTTTGATGCACTTGTTATGGTGCCAAACTGTGATAAGAACGTTCCAGGACTTCTTATGGCAGCAGCTCGACTTGATTTACCAACTGTATTTGTTTCAGGTGGTCCAATGCTTGCAGGTCATGTAGAAGGTCAGAAGCGTTCCCTTTCTTCTATGTTTGAGGCAGTTGGCGCACATGCCGCTGGCAACATGACAGAGGAAGAGGTAGAAAACTTCGTTGAGAATGTTTGCCCAACATGCGGAAGCTGCTCAGGTATGTACACAGCCAATTCCATGAACTGTCTTACTGAGGCACTTGGAATGGGACTTAGAGGAAACGGCACTATCCCAGCAGTATATTCAGAAAGAATTCGTCTTGCAAAGCATGCTGGTATGGCTGTTATGGATATGTATAACAAGGGTATTACAGCTCGTCAGATTATGACAAAGGATGCAATCCTCAATGCCCTTACAGTAGATATGGCACTTGGATGCTCAACAAACTCGATGCTTCATTTGCCAGCAATCGCTCACGAAATCGGATTTGATTTTGATATCGAATTCGCAAATCCTATTTCTGAAAAGACACCAAACCTTTGTCACCTTGCACCAGCAGGTCCTACTTACATGGAAGACCTTAATGAGGCTGGCGGCGTATGGGCAGTTATGAAGGAGCTTGCAGATATAGGCTTGCTTAACACAGATTGCATGACTGTTACAGGAAAGACAGTTGGTGAGAATATTGCAAATGCAGTAAATAGAAATCCAGAGGTTATCAGACCTGTGGACAATCCATATACAAAGACAGGTGGTCTTGCAGTTCTCAAGGGAAATCTTGCACCAGATGGTTCAGTTGTAAAACGAAGTGCAGTAGTGCCAGAGATGCTTGTTCACGAGGGACCAGCCAGAGTATTTGATTCAGAGGAAGATGCTATCGCAGCTATCAAGGGTGGCAAAATCGTAGAGGGAGATGTTGTAGTCATTCGCTACGAAGGACCTAAGGGTGGCCCTGGTATGAGAGAAATGCTTAATCCTACATCAGCAATTGCAGGTATGGGACTTGGTTCATCAGTTGCTCTCATTACAGATGGACGTTTCTCAGGTGCCAGCCGTGGTGCTTCCATCGGACATGTTTCACCGGAGGCAGCTGTTGGCGGACCAATTGCACTTGTAGAAGAGGGCGACATTATCGCCATCGATATACCAAATTACACTATGACTTTAAAGGTTAGCGACGAGGAGCTTGCAGCTCGTAAAGCTAAGTGGAGTCCTAGAGAGCCTAAGGTAAAAACAGGGTATCTAAGAAGGTACGCTGAACAAGTAACTAGTGGGAATAGAGGAGCAATCCTTAAATAGAGATGAGCCAGTAGTCATCAAGCTATTAGTTTTCTCAAGCGAAACATGTTGTTGAGCGGAGAAAATCTAATGCTTGTAGACGTAACTGGCGGACTGGAGTTAGAGAATGTTATTAAATGGTTCAGAAATAATTATAGAATGTTTGAAGGAACAGGGAGTTGATACAGTTTTCGGTTATCCAGGCGGTGCCATCCTAAACCTTTATGATGAGCTTTATAAGCATAGTGATGAGATTCATCATGTGCTTACAAGCCACGAGCAGGGAGCAGCTCACGCAGCAGATGGCTATGCGCGTTCAACTGGCAAGGTTGGTGTGTGCTTTGCTACTAGTGGTCCTGGAGCAACAAATCTTGTGACAGGTATTGCTACAGCTCATATGGACTCAGTTCCTATTGTTGCCATCACATGTAATGTAAATGTATCTTTGCTTGGTAAAGATTCTTTCCAGGAGATTGATATCACTGGTATTACAATGCCTATCACAAAGCACAACTTCATTGTTAAGGATATCAAGGATTTGGCAGAGACAATCCGCCGTGCATTTACTATTGCAAAGAGCGGTCGTCCAGGTCCAGTTCTCATTGATGTGCCAAAGGATGTTACAGCTCCTACTAACAAATACGAATACATGCCAATGAAGCCAATACCAGTTGGCCGAGTTAAAAAGAGCATTACTGAGGATGGTATCAAAGAGGCAGTTAAGCTTATCAAGAAGTCTAAAAAGCCAGTTGTCTTTGTTGGTGGTGGTGCAGTTCTTGCAAATGCTTCAAAGGAATTAAAGAAGTTTGTAGAGCTTGTTGATGCACCAGTTTGCGACACTCTTATGGGTAAGGGTGCATTCGATGGCAGAGATGAAAGATACACAGGAATGCTTGGTATGCATGGCTGCAAGGCTTCAAACCTTAGCGTTTCAGAGTGCGATTTGCTTATCGCTGTTGGTACCAGATTCTCTGATAGAGTTCTTGGAAATCCAGACAAATTTGCTAGCAATGCAAAGATTCTACAGTTTGATGTAGATCCTGCTGAAATTAATAAAAATATTCTTACTGATCATGCTATTGTTGGAGATGTAAAGGAAATTTTATCTAGATTAAATAAAGTTCTTGAGCAGGCTGATCATGCTACTTGGATGAAGCATGTTAAGGAACTATCTGAAAAGTATCCTCTGGTGGTTCCAGCAGAAGGCTTGTCAGGTCAGTATATCGTTGCTGAAACTTACAGACAGACAAAGGGCGATGCAATTATCGCAACAGAGGTTGGTCAGCATCAGATGTGGGCGGCTCAGTACTACAAGTTCAAGAAGCCTCATCAGTTGTTGACATCAGGTGGCCTTGGAACAATGGGATATGGCCTTGGCGCTGCAATCGGTGCGAAGACAGGTAATCCTGATAAAAAGGTTATCAATATCGCCGGCGATGGTTGCTTCCGCATGAACATGAACGAAGTTGCAACAGCTGTAAGAGAAAAGCTTCCAATCATCGAAATTGTTATTAATAATCACGTGCTTGGAATGGTAAGACAGTGGCAGACAATTTTCTATGAAAAGCGTTATTCAGCAACAGTCCTTGATGACGTAGTAGATTACGTTAAGTTAGCTGAGGCTATGGGTGCAACAGGCTACAGAGTTACAACTCAGGAGGAATTCCAAAGTGCCTTGAAGGAGGCCCTTGTCTCCGAGAAGCCTGTGCTTATTGACTGTATCATCGATTCAGATGACAAGGTATGGCCAATGGTAGCACCAGGAGCACCTATTAACGAGTTTTTCAAGGAGGATTAGTGTAATGAGTAGAGTTTATAATTTTAGTGCTGGACCAGCTGTTTTACCAGAGGAGGTTTTGAGAGAAGCCGCTGATGAAATGCTTGATTATAAGGGATGTGGAATGTCTGTTATGGAGATGAGTCATCGTTCAAAGGTATTCGATGACATCATCAAAGAGGCAGAAGCTGATATCCGCACTCTTATGAATATCCCAGATAACTATAAGGTTCTTTTCCTTCAGGGCGGTGCAAGCCAGCAGTTTGCAGCAATCCCTATGAACCTTATGAAGAACAAGAAGGCTGGATATATCATCACAGGTCAGTGGGCTAAGAAAGCTTATCAGGAAGCTAAGATTTACGGTGAGGCAGTAGAGCTTGCAAGCTCAGCAGATGAGACATTTAGCTACATTCCAGATTGCTCGGATTTACCAATCACAGATGATATGGATTACGTATACATCTGCGAAAATAATACAATCTATGGCACAAAATTTAAGACTCTTCCAAATACAAAGGGGAAGGATTTGGTAGCAGACGTAAGTTCTTGCTTCCTTTCAGAGCCAGTAGATGTTAGCAAGTACGCTATTATCTACGGCGGTGTTCAGAAAAACGTTGGACCTGCAGGTATGGTAATTGTTATCATCCGCGAGGACTTAATCCGTGACGACGTTCTTCCTGGCACACCAACAATGCTTAAGTACAAAACACAGGCAGATAATGACAGCCTTTACAACACACCACCTTGCTACGATATCTACATCTGTGGAAAGGTGTTTAAGTGGCTTCTCAAGAATGGTGGTCTTTCAGCAATGAAGGAGCTTAACGAAAAGAAGGCTAAGATTTTATATGATTACCTTGACTCTTCAAAGCTTTTCAAGGGAACTGTTAGAAAGGAAGACCGTTCACTTATGAACGTACCTTTTGTTACAGGTAATGAGGAGCTTGATGCTAAGTTTGTAAAAGAGGCAACAGCAGCAGGATTTGTAAACCTTAAGGGACACAGAACTGTTGGCGGAATGCGTGCTTCTATTTACAACGCTATGCCAATCGAAGGTGTAGAGAAGCTTGTTGAATTTATGAAGAAGTTCGAAGAAGAAAATGCATAAGGAGGGAATGACTAATGTTTACTTATAATTGCTTAAATCCTATTTCTGACAAGGGCTTAGTTAATTTCTCCACAGACTATAAAAAGGTAGAGAATATCAGCGAGGCTGACGCAGCTTTGGTTCGTTCAGCAGCAATGCATGATTTGGAGCTTGGGGATAAGCTTAAGTGCATCGCTAGAGCAGGAGCTGGCGTAAACAACATTCCTCTTGATAAATGTGCAGAGGAAGGAATCGTAGTATTCAACACACCAGGTGCAAATGCTAATGGTGTAAAGGAGCTTGTTTTCGCAGGAATGCTTTTAGCTTCACGTGATATCGTAGGTGGTATCGATTGGGTTCTTGAAAACAAGGACGACGAGAACATCGGTAAGACTGCAGAGAAGGCAAAGAAGGCTTTTGCCGGAACTGAAATTGCAGGAAAGAAGCTTGGTGTTATCGGACTTGGTGCTATCGGTGTTAAGGTAGCCAACGATGCAAATCGTCTTGGAATGGAAGTATTAGGATATGACCCTTATATCTCTGTAAATGCAGCATGGAACCTTTCAAGAAACGTAAAGCATGTAACAAATGTAGAAGATATCTATAAGGAATGTGATTTCATTACAGTTCACGTACCTCTTCTTGATTCAACAAAGGGCATGATTAACAAAGAAGCAGTACAGATGATGAAGAAGGGCGTTGTTATTCTCAACTTCGCTAGAGATCTTCTTGTTGATGAGACTGCAGTGCTTAATGGTATTGAATCAGGTAAGGTTCGCCACTATGTAACAGACTTTGCAAATCCTACTGTTGCTGGAAAGAAGGGGGTTATTTGCACTCCTCATCTTGGGGCTTCAACAGAGGAAGCAGAGGACAACTGTGCAGTTATGGCAGTTAAAGAAGTAATGGACTATATGGAGAATGGTAACATTACTCACTCTGTAAACTATCCAGATTGCGATATGGGAATTTGTACAGCAGAAAGCCGTGTAGCAATCCTTCATAGGAACAAGGCTGGTCTTATCGCTTCATTTACAACAATCCTTAGTAAGGACAATGTCAATGTAGAGGATATGACAAACAAGAGCCGTGGGGATTTCGCATACACATTGCTTGATATTGGAAGCAAGCTTACAGATCAGGTTATTTCAGAAATAGAGAAGGTTGATGGTGTTATAAAAGTTAGGGTGGTAAAATAATGGCGCTTATTGTACCGTTTAAGGCAATCAGACCAAGTAAAGAGGAGGCTGCTACAATAGCAGCCCTTCCTTATGATGTATACAATAGACAAGAGGCATATCAAAAAGTAAAGGAGCAGCCTGGTTCGTTTTTGGCAATCGATAGGCCAGAAACTCAGTTTGAGCCAGATGTGGACATGTATTCCGACAAGGTTTATAACAAGGCTGCGGAAATGCTTAATGAGTGGATAGCAAAGGGCAGATTCATTCAGGATGATATGCCTTTTTATTATGTCTACGAACTTACTATGGATGGACGCTCACAAACAGGAATAGTTGCCTGTGCATCCATAGATGACTATGCTAATGGCGTTATCAAGAAGCATGAGAATACCAGAGCGGAGAAGGAGCAGGATAGAATTCGCCATGTGGATACCTGCAGCGCACAGACAGGTCCTATTTTCCTTGCATACAGGGAAGACGCTACGATTGCCAGCATAGTTGCGAAGGCAAAAAGCCGTAAGCCTGTATATGATTTCGTGGCAGAGGATGGCATATCACATCGCTGTTGGGTAATTGATGATATGATGACTTGTGCACTGATTGCTACCACATTCGATAAGATGGATTCTATTTACATTGCAGATGGCCACCATAGAGCGGCATCTGCGGTGAAGGTGGGATTCAAACGCCGTGAGGAGAATCCGGATTATACTGGAAAGGAAGATTTCAATTTCTTCTTGTCAGTGCTATTCCCAGACGATGAGCTGAAAATCTATGATTACAATAGAGTAGTCAAGGATTTGAATGGCATGGCTCCAGAAGAGTTCCTGGAGGAACTGGATAATGTGGCTGATTTGCTATCTACATCAGAAAAAGCCATCAGACCCGAAAAGAAGAGCCAGTGGAGCATGTACCTGGATGGCGTCTGGTATTTGTACCAGGTTAGAGAAGAGCTTTTATCTGACGACCCGGTAGAGGGCCTTGATGTTTCATTGCTACAGAATTTAGTGCTAGAACCACTCCTTGGAATCGATGATCCAAAAACTAGCGATAGAATTGATTTCGTAGGAGGCATCAGAGGATTAGGGGAATTGGAACGCAGATGTGCTACAGATTGCAGAGTGGCATTTGCCATGTACCCAACCAGTATCGCAGAACTTTTTGATGTGGCAGATGCAGGACTTTTAATGCCACCAAAATCCACATGGTTTGAGCCAAAGCTAAGAAGTGGGTTGTTTATACATAGAATATAAAATGAAACGGGACAGCGTAAGCTGTCCCGTATTTTTTTCTCAGTAAACGTTTCAGTGTTCGTTTTCTACCATCATATTTACGAAAGTCTATAAAGTTATTTCGTGACTTTGTTCACAAAATTCTCACAAGTTGTATAGTAAATTAATTACGTTCTTGCCAATATTCAGATAATTCTTGCCAGTTCACAGACTTGTCACACAATATATGTTAACTTGAACTCACAAAAAGTTATGCAATGTAACGTTTTGTAGGAGACATTGTTGATTGGCAAATATTAAGTGAGGAAGAAGCGTATGAAAAGAAATCTACCTATTTTACTTAATAAGATCATGTCATTAGGTCTTATAGTACCACTGTATTTGGCAATGTCAATAAGTGCATTTGCTGATATAACAGATGCGCCTTCAGAGGATACTCCTACTCCTACAGAGGAAGTTGCTTCTGTTCCTGAGGCAAGTGCACCGACAGAACCAAGTACATCTTCAACTGAGGAACCAGTTACAGAGGTTACAACACCTACAGATGGTGTAACACCTGATAATCCAGGTGAAGCTGATCCAACTGGCGACCAAACTCCTAATAACGCTCTATTAGGAGATGGTTTAAATCAGGATGGTGATGGTCAGGATGATGGCAATCCAGATGACGGCAATCCAGATGACGGAAATCCAGATGATGGCGACCTCGATGGTGAATTGGATGATGAGTCTGACGACGAGTTAGACGACGAATTGGATGACGAGCTTGATGAAGAACTTGAAGAAGAGCTAGAGGAAGAAGAGGAAGAAGAGGAAGAAGAATGTGACCACGAACTCATCTACACATCCAATGAAGATGGAAGCCACACAGTAACATGTGCTCTTTGTGATATGGAAGAGTATATAGAGACATGTGAATACGACGATGACGGTATTTGCGTTAAGTGTGGTTACAAGCGTCTTCCTGATCCAGTACTCGTTTATGAAGATGAATATGTAATAGTAACAGTTTCAGGTGCAATTCCTGAAAATGCTGATTTAAAGGTTAAGCCTATTACAGAAGAAAATGAAGAAACTAGAGATCTTTATAATCACACAGCTGACAAGATGGAAGAGCTGTTAGCTGATTCAGAAAATGAAGTATATGGATTCCTGGCATACGATATTTGTTTTACAGACATTGAAACAGGCGAAGAAGTTGAGCCATCTGATAATGTAACTATTTCAATGGAATACAAGAGCGAGCAGCGTCCAGTTGAAATGGAAGATGTAGACAACGCCAACGAGTTAAAAGTTGATTTAGTACACATTAATGATAAGACAGACCAGGTTGAAAATCTTACAGAAGCAGGTAGTGCTACTGTTTCAACTGCATCTGATACTTCAGTAAAGAGTGCAAGCTTCACAAACGATAGCTTCTCAGTATATACATTACTTTGGAATGGAAATACAAATAGACAGATAGAATTAACCTTCAATAATAAATTTGTTGAGGTAGTAGAAGATGAAGAAATTCCAGAGTATGAGGAAGAGCGAGATACAATCAATGTCAACGAAGGTACTCCTGAAATTGTTATTGCAGATAAGATTGATGATATTCCAGGCTACAAATTTAAGAGAGCTGAATTTGTTGTAAATGGAATGCATAAAGATGTTGATGGTCTTAAATTCAGAAAAAATAATAATTCATATTATCTGGATTTATGTAAGGATGGGGCAGTTGTTTTTTCAGTTGCATTAAGTTCACATGCTAAGGCAAAGCTGGACATCTACTACGAGAAAAACATCAATCTTACAGTACAGAAAATTGCAACAGGTGCTGCAAAAGAAGATACTACTACAACTTATGAATTTGTAATCAAGAATTCAGAAGGTGTTCCAGTAGGCGCAACAAAATATTATGTAGGTGAAGAATTAAGAACTACAGACGCTGCATCTGGAATGTTTACATTACTTTCTGGACAAAAGGCTGAATTCCTAGGCCTTGCCGAAGGTAATTATTACATTACTGAAACAGGCACATCCGATGGAAGTACTTATAAACTAAAGGATTTCACAACAAAGATTTTAGAGGTAAAGAAGAATCAGGCAGATACATTATTAGTTCAATATGAAGCTGCATCACAGGATACAAGAGTAGTAGAAACATCTGTTGATGATGAGTCTACAAAAAATATTAAGTTTAAGAACTGCTATACAACAGTTAGTGGACCAATAGAAACTGTATCAGCATCAGTTGCAAAGTATATTAGATACCATGCAGAAGATGACAATTACGATCTTACAATCAAGTTTAAGGGTCCAGAACAAAAAATAGTTACTACTATTGATACATCAGAAGAACTTGAACAGCAAGAAAATATCAAAGTAGACATTATTCTTGTGGTTGATAAATCAAATTCAATGGGATATGCAACAACAGATCCTGTATTAAATACAAGAATCAAATGTGTAGTAGCAGCAGTTGATTCCATGGTTGAGACCATGAAGGATAAAGATGATGTTGATGCTAAGTGGAAGGTTATAGATTTTGGTAAATCTGCAAAGCTAATGACAAATGGCTGGGTGGACACAGGAGATGTTGTAGTGACAGAAAATCTTGGACCAGCAGAAGACATTGGTGGTGGTACAAACTATTGTGCTGGACTAAAAAAGGCCAATGATCAGGTGGCTGGAGCAAGATCAGATGCAAAGACTATTATTATCTTCCTTACAGATGGATGTCCTACATATTACCAGATAGGAAATTCAGTTTATGGAAACGGATCTAATCTTACAACAACCATAGAAAGTGAAACATACAATGCAGCTGAAAATGTAACATGTGATTATTTCTACGCAATAGGAATGGGACTTGGCTACAACTCATATAGTGATACATCAGGTGGTATAGATGCATTTACACTTTTACAGAATATGAGCGCCAAAGTAAAAGCTAAGGAAACAGCGCAAGCATACAATATTTCACCTGAAAAGGTTGGCGCTATCTTTGATAGCTTGGCTGGAACAATCAGCGGCATTGCAACAGGTGGAATTGAAACTAGTACAGAGATGCTTTACTCATCAAATGTAGTTATGACAGATACACTTAGTGAATATGTAGACATCGTTCCAGATAGTAAATTCAAGATTAACGTAACCTTAGACTTACAGGATGTTCAAGATGAGAGTGTAGCTAGTGTGCCAGGTGTCATCAAAAACGGAATTCAGGAATCACCTGCCACATACACATTACCTGATGGAACAGTTCTAACAGCAAATTACATCGTTAAAAATAATGCTGATGGAACAGTTGTAAGAACAATTAGCATGGTATTCCCACAGGGTTATCTGTTAGATGATGGATATGAGTATCAGGTTAAGTTCTACGTACAGCCAAGTGATTTGGCATACGATTACTACTACGAGCACATTGAAGATGAGAATCCTTATCCACACGAAGGAGATGACAATACAGATCACGGAAACAACGATCCGATTACCTCATCATTTTTACCTGGATTCTATTCAAATGGTTTAGCTAATACAACTTATGTAATAAACAACCAGTCAGGCAAGCTTGATTTCCCTAAGCCTGTAGTTCAGGTACATTTCAAAAATGTTTGGGAAATCTACAAGGTAAATCAGAGTGGTGATTACTTAGATGGTGCAGAATTCGTACTCGAAGAACAGGCAGAAGAAGGAACAGTGGCTACATCTTATACAGGAACTAGCCAACAGGTTGAACAATTATCAGGTTTGGTTGTTTGGAATGACACTGTAGCAACTGGAAAGATTTACAAGTTGAAAGAGATGCAGGCTCCTACAGGATATGTTACTAGCGATGACAAATGGATAATCACAATCTCTGATGAGAATGTTCCTACAGTAAGAATTGTAACATTTGATGGCAATCCAGAAGGAACAGAGTACTTGGTTGAACCAGTGAGAGACGGAAAAGTTATTACCTACAGATTTGAGTTCATAAACAAAAAAGCATCAGCTTTACCTTACACAGGTGGAAGCGGAGTATACAAAACTACAGTAACCGGAATTGCAATGATGATTTTATCAGCATTCATGTTCTACTTGAACAGAAGAAAAAAAGCAGGTTTTTAACATGGTAAAGTCATAGTGACTTGGAAGGGAGTCGCCAATGAAGAAGGCAGTATTTAAATCAAAAGGATTAATAGGAATAATTCTTGGGGCTTTATTAATCATAGGCTGTCTACAGATAACTGGGTTAAAAGCTGCTGGAAGGATTAATCCTAATACTCCGATTACTATTACAGCTAAAATAGCTGAAAATGATCAATCGATATTTGCACAGGAATTTGACGGTAAGCTTCAAATCAGACTATATAAGATAGCTGATATTGGAGAGACAGGCAAAGCCACTATAGAAGCTGGGTTTGAAGATATAGATTTAAGTATTTTAGATCAAAACCCATCGCCAGAGGACATCATAGATAATATAGTGGCTGTTGCCGAACCTATTGCAAAAGACATGGAAGACTACATCACTATTGAGATAAATAGAGAGGATGGTGAATCTGAAAAAACAGTTACCATGCCAGACGGAGCTGGAATCTATTTATACGTGCCACAGCCTGCAGCAGATAGAAGGTATACATACACATTTACAAGCTATATCCTCTATGCACCAACCAGTACATACATTATGACAGGACAGGGAAGTGACCAGTGGCAGTACGATGTAGAATTTACAATCAAATCAGAGGCTGAGCAAGCATATGGTGATCTTGCTATAACAAAGACTCTGGATACATTCAATAAGTCACTGGGAAAAGCATCATTTGTTTATAAAGTTACAGCAACGCTGGATAACGAGGTAGTTTTAAACAATGTGTATTCAATTGACTTTGACAAAGCTGGAAGCAAGACAAGAATAATAAAGGACTTACCAGCATCAGCAGTTGTCACAGTAGAAGAGATATACACAGGTGCTAGCTATGAAGCAGTAGGGAATGAGATAGTTTCAGGATTAGTGATAAAACCGGGAGATACAGTAACAGCTAATTTTGAAAATGACTACAACGGAAATCTAATCTCCGGTGGAATTAGCGCAGAAAATCAGTTCACCGTAGATGAGAATGGCAACATTATATGGACTGACAAGGATGGCAATCCAAAGGAACAGTTACATATGGAACCAGCTGAAACTTTTAGGTAGATGTGAGATGGAGGTAGCTAATTATGAAAGTAAATCGATTAATATTAGTGGCTGCAGCCATTGCCTTAATTGGTGGTCTTGCAGTGAAACCGGCCATAGCATATTTTACAGACACCGCTACTGTTAGCAAAACAATTCCAATTTCCATTGGAGATGTAGAGCTTCCAGAGATGGATGATGATGTGAATCACATGATTAAAACAATAGCGATTTCGAATACAGGTGATTACGACATATTTGTTAGAGCTAAGGCTTTATATCCAGACACCTGTACGATTACAAAGCAAACATCTACTAATTGGTCGGATTTAGATGGTGGGTATTATTACTACAGCGAAATCCTTAAACCTGGTGAAAAGACGGAAGATCTTAACCTGAAAATTGATTTTGACGGTAGTACAAGCGATTTCAATGTAATCATCATTCAGGAAGCAACAAAAGTTCTTTACGACGAGGAAGGAAATGCATACGCTGATTGGACAAATGCAATTTCCAACGAAGATCAAGTGCAACCTGTTGAAGTGATTGAGCAGATGCGATAGGAGGGATGAGTATGAAAAAATTTTATAAGAACCCTCTGATAATATTAGCACTTGGCTTGATAATCATTATTTCAGCATCTGCTGGGGCAGCAAGAGCAGCAATTGTTTATCAGTCAGCAGCTGAGAGAGTAAACTTCTCAACAGCAACAATTTCAGTTGAGGTTCAGGAGAAAACAGACGAAGGATACGTTGCAGTAGAAAATGAATTGAATTTCAGTGAAGTGGCAAAGGATGAGAAATTCAAAGTAGGAAAAATATACAACGAGAGTGTAAGAATTGTTAATAACTCTAATCAGGAAACTGGCTACAGTGAATATGTAAGAGTTGTAGTTAGAAAGAATTGGTACAAGGATGGTAAAAGCACAAATCTTGATCCTGATTTGATTGAGTTAGGAATCGCTGATGGATGGTATTTAAATCCTGATGAAACTACAGCAGAGCAGGCAGTTTATTACATGACAACACCGCTTGGTTGTGGAAATGCAGCAGAGTTTTTAGTATCAGTACAGGTAAAAAGTAAGCTTACATCCTTCGTAGAAACAAAGCCATATGTAGAGGATGGCGTAGAAATTAAAGGAACCATAGTAAACGAATATCTTTACGATGGACAAGCCTTCCAAATCGAAATTCAGGCAGACGCAGTACAGACTCACAACAGTGAAGATGCAATATATGCAGCCTGGGGAATCAAGGCAACATGTGATGGACAAGACGACGGAAACATATTAACAATTGGTGGTAAGCCTGTTAATTAAGAAAGGAGCAAGAGATGAAAAAGAGAATTTTTAATACAGTCCTTGCTCTAGTAGTTACAGTGGCAGGGCTGATGACAACAAGTTTTGAATCTAATGCAGCTACACAAACAACAGGATGGAATGTTGAATATGATGGACAGGGATTTAGCTCAGACTACAATGTGGATAAATCCACCATTACCAGTGTAATGCCTGGGGACACAGTAGTATTTCAGGTTAATTACAAAAACAACTCTAGCGCAACTACAGATTTCTACTTAAGTACAGATGTAATTGCATCGCTGGAAGAAAAAAATGCAGATGGAAGCTCAGCAAATATCAGTGGCGGTGCCTATTCTTACAAGATTAGTTACACCTTAAATGGCAACACAAACGTCTTATATGATAGTGAAACCGTAGGTGGCGATAACACTACAGTAGTTGGCTTGAAACAGGTTCAGGGCGGATTGAAAAATGGCGAAAACGCATTTATGAGCGTAGGTTCATTAGCAAGTCAGGCCAGTGGAACAGTTGTTATAGAAATCAAGCTTGATGGAAATTCACAGGATAACGATTACATGCAAAAGCTTGCACAGCTAGATGTAAGGTTTGGAGCTGAGAAGCAAACATCACCTGAGAATGTAGTAGTAAACACTTCTGAAACAAAGCGAGTAGTGTACACCATACCAGGAGGAAGCCAGGTAGTAGTATTAGAGGAGCCAGCAGTTCCACTTGCTAATACTAATACACTTGGAAGCCCTCAGACAGGAGATTCCATTATTCCTATTATTGTATGTAGCATGATGTTACTTATAGGATTATTACTTGTAATTAGTTACTTTTGGATCTCAAAAAATAATAGAGAGAAGGTAGCGTGATATGAAGAAATTAAAAAGATTATTCGGATTTAGTTTAATAATGACCATGTTATGTTCTCTTATTTCGCCTATTTGGGTGAGAGCTGAAGAGTACACATATCAAATAAGTATAATTCGTGGTGGTACAGAGGAAATAGGCGCAGCTTTTGTTTCAGATATGTCAGATTCGTTGACAATTGTAAGTGCAAGTGATGAGGTTTCTGTTTCGTCAAATAAGGATTCGGTTATAATCAAGGGTCTTAAATACAATGACCAGATTTCCTTCAATCCTAAATCAGCAGTGGAAATACCTGATGATTCAAACGATAAGTACTATGTAAAGGGAATGAGAATCAGTGGATCAAACGATGTTGTTTCTGAATCTACTTTCTCAGTTACAAAAGACAATTCCTATGTTGTAGCTTATGGAGTAGGAGCAGTTGTTCCATATACAGTTAAGTATTTGGACGGCGCAGGAAATGCACTTGCTCAGCAGAATACCTTTTACGGAGCCATTGGTGATGAAGTATATGTTCCATATAAATACATAGATGGATATATTCCAAACGCTTTAAATCTTCATACTACAAGCTTAAAGGAAAATGACGAATTTGTATTTACATATACTAAGGCATCATCTGGTGGCCAGACAATCTATAATACAACCACTTCCACATCATATGGTGTGGTTGAAGGTGAAGGGCAAATGACTTATCAATTTGTTCCAGCAGCAGTTAGAGAAGTGGCAGGTAATGGCCAGGCTGGCGGCACGGCAAATGGAAATGGCCAGGGACAGGCAGGCGGTGCAGCAGGCGGAAACCAGAATAATGAAGCAGCCAATGGAAATAATGAAGTTGCAATCGAAGATACTCAAACACCTACAGCTGCAGATGTCATAGACATTGATGATGAAGATGTTGCTAAAGCTGGTGAAACAAAAGAAATGTTTGATGTTCTGGAGAGAACAGCGATGGTTATTGCAATGCTTGGATTGTTGTTGGTGCTTTTAACAATTGGAGTAGCAATAAAAGAAAAGCATGATATTTCTAAATATGACTAGTTAATAGTTATATTACTTTGAGGCGGCAGGAGTTCCTGCCGCTTTTTTCATGTCAGTAAATATGATACAATATAACAGATTGTAAATACATGGAGGGTGTTATGGACACAGTAGAGACAGTTACAGCGGATGAACTAGTGGAAGACATACAGTCTGGTGTGCTTCAGCAGCAGCTTGAAGCCATGATACCAAAGTTTTGGAGCTTCTTTTGGAGTGCAGTTCTTGCGCTTATAGTTTTTTTCATTGGAACCCGTATTATTAAAGGTATAATCAAGCTTTTTCATAAAGCTATGAACCTTAAGGAAGTTGATCCAGGTGTGGAGACATTTCTTGAGTCTGTTCTTAAATGGATTCTATACATAATTCTACTGACAATTATTCTCGGCTTATTTGGTGTTACAACTACATCAATATCTGCAGCTGTAGCAGGCCTTGGGGTTACAATAGGTCTTGCTTTACAGGGAGCTTTGTCAAATTTTGCAGGTGGCATACTTATCCTTGTTATGCATCCATTTAGAGTTGGGGATTACATTATTGAGCATGCTTCAGGGCAGGAAGGTACAGTTGATAAAATCAACATCATCTACACTACTCTAAAGATGCTGGATGGCCGTTTGGTTCAGATTCCAAATGGAACACTTTCAGCTACATCACTTACAAACTGCACAGCTCAAAGCTATCGTTTGTTTAACGAAACGGTGGGTATCAGCTATGGCTCTGATATTGCAAAGGCAAAAGAAATCCTTCAGGACATTGCGGAAAAGGCAGAGCATAGGCTTGAGATTTCTCCTATTCAGGTTTTTGTAGCAGAGCTTGGAGAAAGTGCTGTACAGATTGGTTTGAGATTCCCAGTGGATATAGACAATTACTGGACTACAAAATGGAACACATTAGAAGAAATTAAAAATAGATTTGATAAATCGGGAATCGAAATTTGCTACAATCAGCTAGATGTACATATCACACAATAGAAAGGCATTAATTTGAACAAGGCATACGAATTACTTAAAGAAGAAAAGCTAGAGGGATTAGATTCATTAGGCTTCATATTTGAACATAAGAAAACAAAAGCTAGAATTTGTTTTATTTCAAATGATGATACAAACAAAGTATTTTATATAGGTTTTAGAACTCCACCAAAGGATTCTACCGGTGTGGCTCACATCGTTGAACACACAGTGCTTTGTGGTTCAGACAAATATCCTGTAAAGGACCCATTTGTTGAGCTTGTAAAGGGAAGCCTTAATACATTCCTTAATGCAATGACATATCCAGATAAGACAGTTTATCCTATAGCCAGCACAAATAATACTGACTATATGAATCTTATCGATGTATATATGGATGCGGTTTTCCACCCAAATATCTACAAATACCGTGAGATATTTGAACAGGAGGGCTGGCATTATGAAATGGAAAATGAGGACAGCGACTTAACAATCAACGGCGTTGTTTATAATGAGATGAAGGGCGCATATTCATCACCTGATGATGTGCTTTCACGTCAGATTCTTAATTCTCTTTTCCCGGACACAACTTACGCTATTGAATCAGGCGGTGACCCAAAGGTTATTCCTAGTCTTACATACGAGGATTTCCTTGCCTTCCACAGCAAGTATTATCATCCAAGCAATTCATACATCTATGTTTATGGTGATGTGGATATCGATGATTTACTTGAGTATTTGGATACAAAATATCTTCGCCACTACGATTACCTGGAGGTAGATTCAGAGATAAACATGCAGCCTGCCTTTGATAAGCCTGTAGAGGTTACAGTAGATTATCCAATCGGGGCAGACCAGGATACAAAGAACAATGCTTATCTTTCTTACAATGTTTGTATAGGCGATGTTCTTGATCCAAACATGTATCGAGCCTTCGATATATTAAATTATGCTCTTGTTTCTGCACCGGGTGCTCCTTTATATAAAGCACTTATTGATGCGAATATTGCAGAGGATGTTGAGTGCTCATTTGAATCGTCTCAGCGTCAGATGTATTTTTCAGTAGTAGCACGTGGAGCAAACGAAGAGGACAGAGACCGCTTTGTAGATATTATCGAGACTACACTTCAAGAGGAAATCAAAAAGGGTATTGATAAAAAGACTCTTTTTGCTGCAATAAATGGCGAACAGTTTAGAGCTAGAGAGCTTGACTTTGGTAGTGCACCAAAGGGACTTATCATTGGACTTCAGCTTCTTGATAGCTGGTTATACGATAAGAATCAGCCGTTCCTTCATCTACATGCTGTCGAAGTATTAGATAAAATTAAAACCAGAGTTAATAACGGGCTTTTTGATTATATTGCCGATGTTTATTTGCTTTCAAACAATCATAAATCTGTCGTTACTCTTAGACCAAAGCAGGGACTTACAGCAGCAGATGACAATGAATTAAAGGAAAAGCTTGCTGCTAAAAAGGCTAGTCTTTCAAAGGAAGAAATTAAGCAGATTGTTGAACATACAGCTCATCTAAAGGAATACCAGGAGACTCCTAGTTCAAAGGAGGATTTGGCAAAGATACCTATGCTTTCCAGATTCGACCTTACAAGAGAAGCGCGTCCTATTGATTTGGCGGTATATGATGAGGATGGAACAACAATTCTTCATCACAAGGTTAGTACAAATGGAATCCATTATTTCAATATGGTTTTCGATATTAGCGATATTACATTATCAGATATTCCATATGTATCATTGCTGGAACGATTCATCGGATTGATGGATACAAAGCATTATACATACGCCGATTACACTAATGAAATGTATCTTCATACTGGTGGCATCACCACCACTACAGCAGTTCATGAAGTGTTTGGTGAGCATGATAAATATCGCATCACCTTTGAGGTTCGTTCGAAATTCATTTATGAAGAAGCGGATGTGGCCAAAGATCTTGCAATGGAAATGATATGCAATACCTTATTCTCGGATGAAAAGAGATTAAAGGAGCTTATCGTAGCAGAGAAATCCCACATGGAATCAATCCTCAATTCAAGAGGCAATCAGGTGGCTGCTACAAGAGCAAGATGCGGTTTCTCAAAGAAGGCCAATATTTCAGATTTAGCAAATGGAGTTCGATTCTACAGATTCCTGGTAGATCTTGAAGAAAACTTCGACGATAGAAAAGATGAAATTATATCTAAACTTAATAAAATGTGCAAAACAATATTTGCAAAGGATAGATTGATAATATCATCTACTGGTAAGACAGAGGTACTGAATCAGGCAAGAAGGCTTGTCAATGATATAAGACCATTACTTTCTCAGGAAAAGCTTTCTTTCGAGGGAGATAATGAGTTTGAGGTTCATCCAGTAAAGGAGGCCCTTAAGGATGCTTCTCAGATTCAATATGTAGCAATGGCTGGCGATTTTGTTAAATCAGGATATAAATATAATGGAAGCTATAAGCTTCTCAATACAATCCTTGGTTATGACTATTTCTGGATTAAGGTTCGTGTTCAGGGTGGTGCATATGGTTGCAATATGAATTCAAGTCGCCAGGGTGATATGGTGTTTGTTTCATATCGTGATCCAAACCTAGCTGAGACTCTTAAGGTATTCGAAGAGACAGGTGATTATCTTAGAAACTTCGATGCTGACGATAGAGATATGACAAAGTACATTATAGGTACTATAAGTGGTATGGATACACCACTTACACCTTCGCAGCGTGGCCTTCGTGGATTGAATTGCTACATATCAGGCATTAGCTACGAGGATTTGCAACGCACTAGAGACGAAGTCTTAGACGCAACAGTAGAGGATATCAGAGCCTTGGCTGAGCCAGTAGACGCTGCTATGTCACAACGCTACATCTGTGTCGTAGGCAATGAATCGGTGGTGGAAGCGAATGCGAAGCTATTTACCGTAGTAGAGAATTTATATTAGTTAAGAGGAATTTAGAATGAGTGATAATTTTAAATCGGGTTTCGTTACTATAGTTGGTCGACCAAATGTTGGTAAGAGCACTTTGATGAACCATATCATAGGGCAGAAGATTGCTATTACAAGTAACAAGCCACAGACAACAAGAAACAGAATCCAAACTGTTTATACAGATGAGGAAGTTGGTCAAATCGTATTCTTGGATACACCAGGTATGCACGAAGCTAAGAATAAGCTTGGCGAATACATGATGTCTGCAGCTAAAAGCACAATCAACGATGTTGATTTGATTCTTTGGCTTGTAGAGCCTGATACAAAGGTTGGCGCCGGAGATAAGAAAATTGCCGAGCTTTTATCCACAGTAGATGCTCCAGTAATGTTAGTTATCAACAAGATTGACATGGCTGATGGTGTAAAAGTGGGAGAGACAATTTCAGCCTTCAAGGATTTATGTGATTTTGTTGAGGTTGTTCCAGTTTCTGCTTTACATGGAGAAGGCTGTGAAGATCTTCTTTCTACTATATTTAAATATTTACCAGAAGGACCTGCCTTCTATGACCCTGAGACTGTTACAAATCAGACTCTCAGAGAAATTACAGCAGAGATTATCCGTGAAAAATCTCTTCATGCTTTAAATGACGAAGTTCCACACGGAATAGGAATTCTTATTGATTCCATGAAGGAACGCCCTGGTAAGCGTCCAATGTGGGATATCGAAGCAACAATTGTCTGCGAGAAAAACTCACACAAGGGAATCATTATTGGTAAGGGCGGTGCCATGATCAAAAAAATCGGTACAAATGCTCGTTACGAAATCGAAAAGCTTCTTGAAGCAAAGGTTAATCTTAAGCTGTTTGTTAAGGTTAAAAAGGATTGGAGAGAAAGCGAGTACGATTTAAAGACTTTCGGTTATAAGAAAGAGGATTTAGGATAAATGGGACTGGTTACCCTGACAGGATTAGTGCTTTCCAGCTCTGATGTTGGTGAATTTGATAAGCGCCTTGTTATCCTTACAAAGGAGGCAGGACGAATCACAGCTTTTGCCAAAGGAGCAAGAAGGCCAAACAATCCACTTGTTGCTGCATGTTCACCATTTTGTTTTGGAGTTTTTGATGCTTTCGAAGGCCGAAATTCCTACCATATCAGCAAAGCCAATATCTCCAATTACTTCAGGGATTTGGTCTTGGATTATGATAAGGTGTGCCTGGGCTCGTACTTTTTGGAGGTAGCTGATTTTCTCTCAGTGGAGGGAATGGATGAACGAAATAGACTGGCTCTTTTGTATCAGAGCTTGAAAGCCTTAGAATCAGGCAAATTTAGCCATCGCCTTCTGAAAAACATCTACGATTTAAAAACCTGGGTAATAGATGGTGAATATCCTAATGTATTTAATTGTACATGTTGCGGGAAAAAGGAAAATTTAACGGCCTTTTCGTTGAAAAGACATGGAATGCTCTGCAAGGAGTGTGCAAATTTAGAAGCAGGTTCAAATATTTCCAGCTCAACACTGTATACAATGCAATTTATAGTTTCCTCAACCATTGAAAAGTTGTATACTTTTGTGTTGAATGAGGAAACTGAAGAAGAATTAACTAGAATTTTAGACGGCTATAGATTAAACTATAGGTCGCATAAATATAAGAGCGAGGAATTTCTATGACTAATAACAGACCCCGCCAGGGTTCTGGCATGCGGAGTCGTAATAGTGCAAAAAGTCCTACAAGACAAGGAGTTGCTGCTAGGGAGCTTCAGGAAGCTCGTAGGAAAAGAAGACAGCGCGAGGTAATGCGCAATCGCATTATTCTAGGTGTTGTTTGCATTTGTATTTTTGCACTTCTCATTACACTTATTGTAAAATTATTAGGTGGGCTGATTGGTTCAGGTAACACAGCCGACACTTCTACCATTACTTTCCAGAAAAATGGACAGGTCGTTTTTGAAGAAGTGATTGATTTTGATTCAGATACATATTCAAAATCGGAGCTTAAAAGCTACACAAATGATTTAATAAGTAGCTTCAACGAAACCTATGGCGAGGAAGCAATCAAGCTTAACAAGCTTTCTGTTAAAGGTGACGAAGCCTACATTAAAACTACATATAAGGATGCTGATTGCTACACAGCTTTCACTTCTTATGAAACTTTTGATGCTTCTTACGAAGATGCAGTTTCCGCTGGCTACGATTTTGGTGAGCTTTTCTCAACCGTAGCTGATAATGTAGTAGGGGAAGCACAGGTGGTGGACACTGACAGCTTATTCGCTGGCATGCAGGTGGCCATTGTCAAAGAAAACGTTACTGTTGTTGTGCCTGGCACAATTACATATATATCAAATGCCAATGTTGATTTGGTAGAAGCTGACACAGTTACAATTTCCCAAGCTGATGGGAATGAGGATGCTTCAGATTTAGTATATGTTATATATACTTTGGAATAATATTAGAAGGGAACATAATCATGGAAAAAACAATGGACAAAATTATTGCTCTTGCTAAAGCAAGAGGCTTTGTATATGCAGGTTCCGAGATTTACGGTGGTCTTGCTAATACATGGGATTACGGTAATCTTGGCGTTGAGCTTAAGAATAACGTAAAAAAAGCTTGGTGGCAGAAATTCGTTCAGGAAAATCCATACAACGTAGGTGTTGATTGTGCGATTCTTATGAATCCACAGACATGGATCGCTTCTGGTCACCTTGGTTCATTCTCAGATCCACTTATGGATTGTAAGGAATGTCACGAAAGATTTAGAGCTGATAAAATCATTGAGGATTTTGCTGCTGAAAAGGGTATCGAGCTTAAGTCATCAGTTGATGGTTGGAGCAAGGAAGAGATGAAGGATTTCATCGATAGCAACAACGTTCCATGTCCTACATGTGGCAAGCACAACTTCACAGACATTCGTGAGTTCAACCTTATGTTCAAGACATTCCAGGGTGTTACTGAGGATGCTAAGAACACAGTTTACCTTCGTCCTGAGACAGCACAGGGTATTTTCGTAAACTTCAAGAATGTTCAGCGTACATCTCGTAAGAAGGTTCCATTTGGTATTGGCCAGATTGGTAAGTCATTCCGTAACGAGATTACACCTGGTAACTTCACATTCCGTACTCGTGAGTTCGAGCAGATGGAGCTTGAGTTCTTCTGCAAGCCTGGTACACAGGATGAGTGGTTCCAGTACTGGAGAAGCTTCTGCCGTGATTGGCTTACAAGCCTCGGCATGAAGGAAGACGAAATGAGACTTCGTGACCACGATCCAGAGGAGCTTTCATTCTACTCAACAGGTACAACAGATATCGAGTACTTATTCCCATTTGGTTGGGGTGAGCTTTGGGGTATCGCTAGCCGTACAGACTACGACCTTACACAGCATCAGAACGTATCTGGTCAGGACCTTACATACTTCGACGATGAGACAAATGAAAAGTACTTACCATACGTAATTGAGCCATCTCTTGGTGCTGATCGTGTTGTTCTTGCATTCCTTTGCGCAGCATACGATGAGGAAGAGGTTGGTAAGGATGGAAAGAGTGATGTTCGTACAGTTCTTCACTTCCACCCAGCTCTTGCACCAGTAAAGATTGGTGTGCTTCCACTTTCAAAGAAGCTCAACGAAGGCGCTGAAAAAGTATTTACAGAGCTTTCAAAGAAATATAACTGCGAATTTGACGACAGAGGAACAATCGGTAAGAGATATCGTCGTATGGACGAAATCGGAACACCATTCTGTATCACATATGACTTTGATTCAGAAGAAGACCATATGGTTACAATTCGTCATCGTGATTCTATGGAGCAGGAAAGAATTGCGATTGCAGATTTGGATGCATATTTTGCAGACAAATTTACATTTTAACATAGGAGGAGAGTGCTATGGAAAACATTAATGTAGAGGGAGCAGCTGAAAAGCCTGTTGCACAGCCAGTTGTTGACAACGGAGAAGATTTACTTTTAGCACAGATTGACGCATTCCGTGAGAAGGCAACACAGTTACAGCAACTCATTGCTCAGAAAGAGCGTAAGGCTGCAGAGTTAGAAGCTTTAGTTAGAGAGAAAGAAGCAATTAATGTTAAGCTACAGGAAGAGCTTTCAAGAAAGCAGCAGGAGGCAGATAGCCTTGTCGCTGATGTAGAAACTCAGGTAGACCGTATGATGCAGGTTGTTAAAAACAACATGGATCAATTAGAGATTGACATTAAGGGCCAAGTGAGTGATAATCAAGAGTCCTACGAGACCCACAATAGAAATCTTCAGGATACACTTAAAAATGTATCAGATGGTTTGGATAATATTCAAAACGAGCTTTCCGAGAAAACGCACTCAGAATCAGTTCATTTATATCGTTTGATTCAGGATTTATTAAAGGAACATGACAATAGCGAGGAGCAGGCTACTAAAGCCATCGAGCATTACAGCTCATTAAAGAAGCTTTCAGTTGTAGTTATTGTTCTACTTGTATTAACAATGGGGGTATCTATTGCATCACTTATTCTCTCGATAGGATTATTTTAAGATAGAATAGATGGAGGGATTATGCCGAATTCAGTTTTTATTATCGGACACAAGAACCCTGATACCGACAGTATTTGTGCCGCTATAGGATATGCATACCTTAAAAATGCACTTGGCACAGGAGTAAATTATATACCAAAGAAAGCGGGCGAGCTCAATAAAGAGACTCGTTACGTATTGGACCGTTTTGGCGTTCAGGAGCCAGAAACAATATCAGACGTTGGAGCTCAGCTCATGGATATTGAGTACAGACAGCTCGAGGGCGTTGATGGTCATATTTCTCTTAAGAAGGCATGGGAAATCATGCTTGAGAGAGACGTTGTTACACTTCCAGTTATTGCAAAGACAGGCAAGCTTGAAGGTGTAATCGTAAACGGAGATATTGCGTACTCATACATGGATGTATACGACAACAGCATCCTTTCAAGAGCACGTACACAGTTCTCAAATATTATTAGTACACTTAGTGGACGTCTTGTTACAGGAAATCCACATGCATATTTTGTAAAAGGTTCTGTAGTTATTGCATCAAACAACAGAGAGGATCTTAAAGAAGATATCAACAGAGACGACCTTGTTATTGTTGGTAATATCACAGCTCGTCAGCTCATCTGTATCGAAGCAGGATGTAGCTGCTTAGTAGTTTGTGGCGCTTCATCAGTAGATCCTGAGGTTGAAAAGGCAGCTATAGATCACCAGGTAGTGCTTATCACTACTGAGTACGACACATTTACAGTTGCTCGTCTTATTCATCAGTCAATGCCTATCCGTCAGTTCATGCAGAAGGAAGACATTATCAGCTTTGAGTTAGACGATTATGTAGATGATGTTAGAGAAGTTATGAAAACAGTTCGTCATCGAGATTTCCCAATCCTCGATGAAAACAGACATTACATTGGAATGGTTTCACGTCGTCTTCTTTTAAATATGCAAAAGAAGAAGGTTATTTTAGTAGACCACAATGAAAAGTCTCAGGCAGTAGATGGTATTGATCAGGCAGAAGTACTTGAAATCATCGACCACCACAGACTTGGTTCACTTGAAACTGTTTCACCAATTCTTTTCAGAAATCAGCCACTTGGCTCTACAGCCACAATTGTATCGCTGATGTTCCAGGAAAGAGGAGTACAAATTCCAAAGGAAATTGCTGGTGTACTTTGCTCAGCAATCCTTTCAGATACTTTGATGTTTAGGTCACCAACATGTACACCAATAGACGAAGAGAGAGCAAGAGAGCTTGCTAAGATTGCTGGTGTTGATGTTACAGAGCTTGCAACTTCTATGTTTGAAGCAGGCAGCGATTTCAAAGACCGTACAGCTGAGCAGATCTTCCATCAGGATTACAAGATCTTCACTAGCGGAGACACAAAGTTTGGAGTTGCCCAGGTAAGTTCAGTATCAAAGGGGCAGCTTAATTCAATTAAGGGTGAAATCAGAAAGTACATGGATTCTGTGCTTAATTCATCAGATTTGAATGCAGTATTTGTAATGCTTACAGACATCCTTAATGAATCAACAGAGCTTCTATTCGTTGGCGGGGAGGCTGACAAAATAATTGCCGATGCATTTAGAATGCCTGTTGCTGCAGATAGCTACATTTTAGATGGTGTAGTTTCTAGAAAGAAACAGCTTATACCACCTATCATGGAATCTCTACAGGAATAAGCAAAATATAAATTAAAGGGCAGAATTTTGTTATGTTAATCAACGGATTTAATATTGCAGCAGAGAGAGTAGACTTACTAATAGCACTTGTAATGCTTTATTTGACAGTGGCCACCAAACCAAGGAGGACCGCTGTCCTTTCCGTTGTTTTTTATGGTCAAATCTTATCAGTGGCTAATATTATTTTGCACATGGCATCCATTTTCCTTTTGAGCTTTGATACAGCCTTAGAAGGATTCTTATTTAGGATGTCTGTGCTGTTTTATTATGTCACCTATCTTGGAATTCTCGTTTTATTGTTTTCCTATATACATTTGCTTAGTTTAAAGCAAAGAGAAAATTTAGATACGTTAAATGTTGTTGTTATTGTCTTCATCGCAATTTACATGGTTGTTGTAGGAGGAGTATTTATCTCTGATAGTTATGTAACTGTTATTGATGGAGCTTACAAATTCACTGAATGGTCTAGTATTAATGTTTGGTTTGCATTGCTTGATGTTGTACTTATTATGCTTTCAGCCTTTCAGAATAGAAATGAAATCCCAAGAGTTCTTATGAACCTTATATTCATATTTGTACCATTTGAAATACTTACACTGGTTATTCAAATGATACAGCCACAGTATGTAATCCTTAGTGTTACATATGTAGTTCCATTTATGCTTTGCTATATTACTTTCCATAGCATTTTGTACGATGAGGTGACAGGCTGCCAAAATAAGCAGGCTTTCGAAGCTCATCTTTTGTCGCTTCAAAAGAAGAGTAAAAATGGAAAGCATATTGGTTTCATCTATATTAAGTTCCCTCGTCTTGAGGTTGTAGATAACTATGAGCTTATGTATGTTGCTAAGCGTAGAATATCTGCACAGATTAGAAATCTGGAACATCACAATCCAGACGCTAGAGTTTACTCTATCAATGAGTTTACATATGGCATCATTTTCCCAAATAATAGCGAGCATATCACAAGAGAGACGATTGAGCTTGTTAAGAAAGATCTTGACGATGCTATGTCGAGTTGGGAATATTCAAACAGCCCAGAATACAGAATGGTTGTTATTAAAAATGATTTAGAAAAGTGTGATTTACAGACGCTTGACGCATATTCTAACTTCTTGTTCGACAAGGCAGCTAAAAAGAAAGTGAGAGTCTATGAGGCGACACTTTCTGATTACAACATCTGCATGGAGCAAAAGGAGATTGAGAGAGTCATTGTTGATATCAGAAACAAGGACGATTTATTGGACCCAAGAGTTGTAGTTTATGTGCAACCTATTTTTGATGTTACAAATAACAACTATAGAAATGCTGAAGCATTAATGCGCCTTGAGGTTCATGGTAGATTGATATCACCAGATATTTTCATTCCTTTGGCTGAAAAGGTTGGATGCATTCATACTCTTACAAGAATTATTCTTAACAAGGTGTGTGCAAAGATATACGAGATTCAGGATTACTACAATTTTGAAGCTGTATCTGTAAATGTATCCCTTTCTGAGTTTATGGATTACTGCTTGCATGATGAATTGATTGATATCATCAAAAATAATGGCATTACATGTGATAAAATTCGTCTTGAAATGACAGAATCTATGACCAGTGACGAAATCGAAGCAATCAGTCACAACATGGAAGAGTTTAATGCCGCAGGCGTACATTTTTATCTTGATGATTTTGGAACAGGTTATTCTAACCTTGAAAGAATTGTCAGCTTACCATTTAGAACAATTAAGTTCGATAAGAGCTTACTATATAAATCAATGGATGACCCTATTTTGCTTAGATTGATTCAAAATATGGTTGATGTGTTTAAGAGCCATGGATTAGTAGTACTTGTAGAAGGTGTTGAGAACAACAAACAGGCTGAACTTTCTATAGGTCTAGGATTCGAATATATCCAGGGATATAAATACGCAGCACCAGTTCCAATCAACAAATTAGAGGAATTCTTTGAGCCTAAGCTAGAGCGCTTGGCCTAAAATAAAGTTATGGACAGATGAAGATTTTGGTTATATAATGCAACTATCATCAAAGTTATTCGTTAGTCGATTCGACTTTTATTTCCATGACGTTTTTTATTTTATTAAGGAGAGTTAGATGAGAGAAAAATATGAAAGTTTATCAGTAACAATTTTGCGCGACTTAGCAAAAGCTAGGGGAATAAAAGGCGCATCAGCAATGAAAAAAGCAGATTTGGTAGAAGCTATGCTTGCACAGGACGAAATTGACAAGCAGAACGAAGCTGCATCTGCAGAAAAGTCTGAGCCAGTAGAAAAGGCTGAAAGACCAAAAAAGGTAGAAAGAACAGAAAGACAGGAGAGACCAGAGAAGGCTGAAAAATCTGAGAAGGCTGACAAGACAGAGGTTCCAGCGGACATCCCTATGGACAATCTTATTCCAGCAAGTGGAATTCTTGAGGTAATGGGCGACGGCTTTGGTTTCATCAGATGTGACAACTACATGCCAGGTACAGACGATGTATATGTTAGTCAGTCACAAATCAAAAAGTTTAACCTTAAGACAGGCGATATTATCATAGGTAAGAAGCGTTTCAACAACCCTACAGATAAGTTCGCTGCTCTTATGATTATAGATTCAATCAACGGTTACGATCCTTCAAGAGCTAGTAAGCGTCCTAATTTCGAGGATTTAACACCTATTTTCCCAAATGAACGTATTCGTCTTGAAAGACAGCGCAGCTCAGTTGCAATGCGTATCGTTGATTTAGTTAGCCCAATTGGTAAGGGACAGCGTGGTATGATCGTTTCCCAGCCAAAGGCAGGTAAGACAACACTTCTTAAAGAAGTTGCTACATCAGTTAATTACTCACATCCAGATATGCATCTTATCATTTTGCTTATCGACGAGCGTCCTGAGGAAGTTACAGACATGAAGGACACTATGAGAAACAGCAAAAACGTTGAAGTTATCTATTCAACATTCGATGAGAGTCCAGAACACCACAAGCGTGTTTCAGAAATGGTTATTGAAAGAGCAAAGAGATTAGTAGAGCATGGCCAGGACGTTATGATTCTTTTGGATTCTATCACACGTCTTGCCCGCGCATACAACCTTACAGTACAGCCATCAGGCCGTACACTTTCAGGTGGTCTTGATCCTGCAGCTCTTCACATGCCAAAGAAGTTCTTTGGTGCAGCCAGAAACATGCGTGAAGGCGGTTCCCTTACAATCCTTGCTACAGCACTTGTAGATACAGGTTCCAAGATGGATGACGTTGTATTCGAGGAATTTAAGGGTACAGGTAACATGGAGCTTATTCTTGATAGAAAGCTTTCAGAAAAGAGAATATTCCCAGCTATTGATATCACAGGTTCTGGTACTCGTAGAGAAGATCTTCTTCTTTCAAGAAAAGAGCTTGATGCAATGGAAATTATGAGAAAAGCAATCAATGGTGCCAGAAAAGAAGACGCCGTTGAAACTATTCTTAATATGTTTGCTCACACAAAGAGCAATGACGAATATATCGATATGATTATTCGTAAGAGAGTTATCTAATTCAATTGATATTCAAGGAGGGAAATCATGGCATCAGTAGACGAAACAGCGGTATTTTTACACAAGCAGTGGAACGGTAAAATCGAGACATGTGCAAAGGCGCCAGTTAAAAGCAGAGAGGATTTATCGATCGCTTACACTCCAGGCGTTGCAGCTCCATGCCGAATCATTGCTGAAGACCCAGAAGCAGCGTATAGCTATACACTTAAAGCAAACACAGTAGCTGTTGTATCTGACGGTTCTGCTGTCCTTGGCCTTGGAAATATTGGACCACTTGCAGCAATGCCAGTTATGGAAGGCAAGTGCGTATTGTTCAAGGAGTTCGGTGGTGTTAATGCATTTCCTATCGTTTTAAATACTCAGGATCCAGACGAAATAGTTGCTGCAGTAAAGGCTATTGCTCCAACATTTGGTGGAATCAATCTTGAGGATATTTCTGCTCCACGTTGCTTCGAAATCGAAGAGCGTCTTAAAAAGGAGCTTGATATTCCAGTATTTCATGATGATCAGCATGGTACAGCAATTGTTGTACTTGCTGGCATTATCAATGCGTTAAAGGTAGTTAACAAGAAAAAAGAAGATTGCAAGGTAGTAGTTAATGGTGCAGGTTCTGCAGGAATAGCCATTACAAAGCTTCTTCTTAGATATGGATTTAAGGATGTCACAATGTGTGATAGGGAAGGAATCATTGGTCCGGACTATCCAAATCTTAATTGGATGCAAAAAGAAATGACCAACGTCACGAACCTTTCACATAAGACTGGTACACTTAAGGATGCCTTAGTTGGTGCGGACATTTTTGTTGGTGTTTCAGCTCCAGGCATCGTATCAAAGGAAATGGTTGCATCTATGGCAAAGAATTCAATTCTTTTTGCTATGGCCAACCCTACACCAGAGATTATGCCTGACGAAGCAAAGGAAGCAGGAGCTAGGGTAATTGGTACAGGACGTTCTGATTTTCCTAATCAGGTTAACAATGTAGTTGCATTCCCTGGTATTTTTAGGGGCGCCCTTGAAGCGAGAGCTACAGCCATCACAGAAGAAATGAAATTGGCAGCAGCAGAAACTATTGCCGGTCTTGTTGACGAAGAGAATCTTTGCGATGATTTCATTTTGCCAGAGGCTTTTGATCCACGTGTTGCAGTAGCAGTAGCAAATGCAATTAAAGCATTGGTTTAAATCAAATAAGTTATAAGTAGTTAGTGAGGAAAATCATGGCAGAACCAAATTTAATATACAAGATTACAATACTAGAATTATTACATCGTAGTGGTTTCCCGCTTAGCAACAGTCAAATCACAGACTTCTTTCTAGAGGGTGATTTGACTGATTATTTCACAGCCCAGCAAGCCATCAGCGACGATGAGGAAGCAGGGCTGATTTTTTCGAAAACTAATCATAACAATACGACCTATTCAATTACAGATGATGGTGTAAAGACCTTGGAGCTATTCAAAGAAAAGATTTCTCCAGCTCTTTCAAAGGATATTAACAAATATCTAAAGGTCAATTCCATTTCCATGAAGGAAGAGAATTCCTACAAGGCAACGTACTTCAAAGCTGATAGGGGTGGCTATGTTGTACAGCTTCGTATTACGGAAAACGATGTTCCGACCATGGATTTAAGCTTTCATGTAGGCTCAAAGGAGCAAGCTGAAACACTATGTAACAATTGGAAGGTACGTAGTGATCAGGTATATGAAGCGGTGATGGATATACTTATGGGGTGAGGTATGAAATCTGTTTACATTAAAATGATTTTAATTGTAACAGTAGTATTATTTATTGTAGTGGGGGCACTACTAGCTTCAGTTGCCGTCATTTCTGACGGCACGCTTAGTAGAAATCAATTCATTAAACTAATCGTTGTTTTTTCCATTTTTTTAATCTTTGCCATTATTGTGGCACTTAGAATTGCACAGAATGTTATAAAAGAAATAAATAGCATGAATGAGTTTATGCAACGTCAGCTAGATGCTATAGATTCTGCAAGTAAGGCAAAAAGCCAGTTCTTAGCAAACATGTCACATGAGGTAAGAACGCCTATTAATGCTATCCTTGGTATGAATGAAATGATTATTAGGGAAAGCACAGATGAACAGATAGTTGAGTATGCAACTAATGTCAAACAGGCAGGAAAGGCACTATTGGCCCAGGTAAACAGTGTATTGGATTACTCAAAGCTGGAAGAGGGCAAGATGGAGATAATCCAGGTTGAGTACGATTTGGCCACAATGATAAATGGGTTTGTTACGGCTGTAACTACTAGAGCTAAATCAAAGGGCCTGAGGATGGATGTAAATGTAGATACCAATCTACCTACTACTTTGTTTGGCGATGATGTCAGATTGGGGCAGGTTATCAATAACTTGCTTACAAATGCTGTAAAATACACTGAAGTAGGTGTAATAACCCTTAATATATGGGAAGAATCCAGATCAGATGGAGCAATTGATATTGGCGTAAGTGTGCAGGATACTGGAATTGGTATTAAGCCTGAGGATATGGAAAAGCTATCTGCTTCATTTACTAGAATAGAGGAGGAGCGCAATAGAAACATAGAGGGTACTGGACTGGGAATACCAATTGTAATAGAAATTCTTAAGCTGATGGGAAGCGACCTGAAAGTGGAAAGTGTGTATGGACAGGGTTCCACTTTCTCGTTTGTTATCAGACAGGGAATCATTAATGATGAGCCGCTGGGAGATTATAGAAAACGTGTTAAGCGCAGCTATATGCGAAGGAATAAGTATACTTATCCATCTATGCCGAAAGCCAACATTATAGTTGTAGATGATTATGAAATGAATCTGGTGGTAGCCAAGAACCTTATGAAGGTCTATGATTTCATTCCTGATTTGGCAGAATCAGGGCCAGAATCTCTTTCAAGAATAGAGGAAAAACACTACGATATCATTTTCATGGATCATATGATGCCTGATATGGATGGCGTAGAAACGCTGGAGATTCTGAAAAAGCGACAAATGATAGATGAGTCCACGGCAGTAATTGCTTTGACGGCAAATGCTATCGCAGGAGCTAAAGACTTTTATATATCAAAGGGATTTAACGATTATTTGACTAAACCAATAGATGCAGAAGCTCTGGAACAGGTGCTGACAAAATACGTACCGGCAGAAAAGATAGTAAAGAAATCAATCAGTGATATAAAAAATAATAAATCCTTAACAACGAATGATGAGGAAAGAAAAGCTTTAATAAAAATATTTGTATCCACGATTCAAGAAACAGCAAAGAATCTGGATCAATTGTTAGAAGCAGAAGATATTAAAAACTACACTATCAAGGTTCATGGACTGAAGAGCACAGCTAGATTGATAGGTGAAATGTCCATTTCAAGTAAAGCGGAAGCTTTGGAAAAGGCGGGAAATGAAAACGACTGGGATTATATAAAATCTCATCACAAGGAATTAATAAGAGAATACCTAAGCCTGGAAAATTCATATAAAGAAGTAAAAGAAACAAAGAAAACGTTGGATCCAGGGGAATTGAAGGATGCTATTTATTCAATTATAGAAATGGCCAGCGTTTGTGATTACACATCTACAGAGATGGTTTTAGATTCATTAGATGAATATGCTATGCCGGAAAATGTAGAATCGGAAATGAAACATGTACGAGAGCTTTTACAGAAGCTTGATTATGAGGGTGTTGTTGAATCAGCTAAAAAAATGCTTAACAATGGGGGTAACTAATGGATTACGGATTTTCAAATGAAAAGCAAAGTAAAGTTGCGCTTATCAGTTCAAAGTCCAGCTTTTCAGTAATGGGAATTCAAAAAAAGCTGCAAGAATCAGGAATTGAGGGAGTGCCAGTTCGTCCAAGTATTTTTCAGATTGAGGAGGCTATTGATGAGAGTGAGCCAATAATCTACTATTTGGATGATGAGATTTATACTCCAAGCGGAGAAGATTTTTTAAATGAAATGAGGAAGCTATGCTTGGAGCAGGAACGTTTGCTTATACTTGTAGGGGAAGAAGCGGAGTATGAAAAGGCTACAGAAATCATCCCTAAATCGGCAATTGTAGGATGGTTTAATAGGCCTGTTGATATGGATGCCTTGCTGGATACATTGGAAAAGGCATTAGGGGGCGAAATCAAACCAGCCAGACAGCGACATATTCTAATAGTAGATGATGACGCTACATATATGCGAATGCTTCATGAGTGGATGAAGGACAGATATCAGATTACTATGCTTGACGCTGGTACAAAGGCTATTCACTGGTTGATGGACAATTCGCAAAACGTAGATTTGATTTTATTGGATTGTGAGATGCCATCAATGGATGGCCCTACAGTTTTTCGAATGTTAAAAGAAGACCCAGGCTCTAGAAATATTCCGGTAATGTTCTTGACTGGCAAGAGCGATAGAGATATGGTTATAAGAGCCGTTGGCTTAGGGCCAGAAGACTACATACTTAAATCAATAGATAAAAAAGAACTTATGGATAAGCTGGAAGATTTCTTTGGTCGCCTGAAGACCATGGAGGATTCAGACCAGGAAGAAGTATCAGATGGTAAAACAGGGGTTGTATTTTAGTATATTCCATGTTATACTTGAGAAGCTGTTAATCGGGATGAAATGCGAGACCCTCGCATTTAAGCAGTATTCGAGATTTTTATCTCACAAATTACAGTTGGAAATTGTAAAAAATTATTATGAGAGGTGAAATTAAATGAGACAGGGTATCCATCCAGATTATTACCAGGCTACAGTTACTTGCAACTGCGGTAACACATTCGTAACAGGTTCTACAAAGGAGAGCATCCACGTAGAAATTTGTTCAAAGTGTCATCCATTCTACACAGGCCAGCAGAAAGCTACACAGGCTCGTGGACGTATTGACAAGTTCAACAAGAAGTATGGTATTGACGCAAAGTAGTCATTTATTTGGACTTTTAAGGGTTGAGATTCGTCTCAGCCCTTTATTTCGTGTAGGGGGCTTAAAATGAAGTATTCAGGCATAGGCGGACAGGCTGTAATGGAAGGCGTCATGATGCGAAACGGCAACAAATATGCCGTAGCAGTTCGTACACCAGACAAATCTATTGCAGTAGATGTTAAAAATACAAAAGACATAAATGACATATGGCACAAGATTCCAATTATCAGAGGAATGGTATCATTTATTGATTCACTTGTGATTGGCCTTAGCACACTTATGTATTCAGCTAGCTTCTTCGAGGACGAAGAGGATGCCGTTGATAAATCAAAGCTTTCAGAGGAAGAGCTCAAAAAGCTTGAGAAAAAGGAAAAAGCTGAAATGGGTGGCACATTGGTGTTGTCATTTGTGCTTGCTCTTGGTATTTTCTTTGCATTGCCTTACTTTATTTCCCTTGGGTTAAACAAATATATTGAGTCGCAGGCGTTGATTGCTCTCATCGAAGGACTTATTCGTATCGGTATTTTTATTGGTTACATCGTGATGATTTCTCATATGGATGATATCAAGCGTACCTTTATGTATCACGGTGCAGAGCACAAATGCATTAATTGTATCGAGGCAGGAAAGCCTCTTACAGTAGAAAATGTTCGCACAGCCACACGTTTTCACAAGAGATGTGGAACTAGCTTCATTTTCATAGTATTCATTATTTCGGTCTTTGTTTTCATGTTTATCTCTTTCGATAACACATGGGTAAAGCTCATTGCAAGACTTTTACTTATTCCAGTTATCGCTGGTATTTCTTATGAGTTCATTAGGCTTGCAGGACGTCATGAAAATGGCTTTGTAAACATTTTCTCAAAGCCAGGGCTATGGCTGCAGCGACTTACAGTAATGGAGCCAGACGACGATATGATTGAGGTTGGAATTGCCTCAGTAGAAGCAGTGTTTGATTGGGAAGGATTCATCGAAGAAAACAGGGAGTGTTTTTAGGTATGACTTTTAAACAGGCTTTAGATAAAGGAATAGTATTACTGGAATCAGAAAATATCGCTGATGCAAAGATAGACGCTTGGTATCTTCTTTCATATGTTAGCGGTCTTTCAAAGGCTCAGTATTTTCTGAAGCAATCAGAAGAAATCGATAATAATATTCTTTATAAATATAAGGATGTCCTTTTAAGGAGAGCAGGCCACGAGCCACTCCAGCACATCACTGGAGAGCAGGACTTTATGGGCATCACATTTTGGGTAAATGAAAATGTTCTCATCCCTCGTCAGGACACTGAGACTCTCGTAGAGGAGGCTCTTAAGGTTATTCCTAGTGGCAGCCATATTTTGGATTTGTGTACTGGCAGCGGATGTGTTATTCTATCTCTTGTTGTCCTGGGCCAGGGGCTTTCAGGAATAGGTGTAGATATCTCGGAGGAAGCACTTGCTGTTGCTCGCGAGAATGGCGCTAGGCTTGTAGGCCGTAAGGCGGATTTTGTTAAAGGCGATATGTTCCAGCCAGTTAGTGGCAAGTTCAACGCCATCGTATCAAATCCACCATATATTCCATCTGCAGTAGTGGATGAGTTGGAGCCGGAGGTAAAGGATCATGAGCCTCGTCTTGCATTAGATGGCACAGAGGATGGCCTTTTCTTCTATAAGAAAATCACTGCTGAGGCAGGGGATTATCTTAACGATGGTGGCTGGCTTTTAGTTGAAATCGGCTACGATCAGGGGCCTGATGTTTCTGCACTATTCAAAGAGGCAGGATTCAAGGACGTTGAAGTAATAAAGGATTTAGCAGGCAACGATAGAGTCGTTAAAGGACATCTATAGCGACGCAGGTGTATTGTGTCTGTTAATAAAGTGGTTAATAACATGGAGGTTTTAGCATGTTTGATAGATTAGAAGATTTAGTATTAAGATACGAGGAAGTAATGAACTTGCTTTCTGAGCCAGATGTGGCTAATGATAATGCCAGATTTAGAGCACTCATGAAGGAGCAGGCTGAGCTTGCACCTATCGTAGAGGCTTACAAGCAGTATTCAGCTCACAAGCAGAACATTCAGGATTCGTTAGAGCTTCTCGAGCTTGAATCAGATGAGGAAATGAAGGAGCTTGCAAAGGAAGAGATGAAGGAATCTCAGGCAGAGGTTGAGCGCCTTGAGCAGGAGCTTAAAATCTTACTTCTTCCTAAGGACCCTAATGATGATAAGAACGTTATCGTGGAAATTCGTGCAGGTGCAGGTGGAGAGGAAGCAGCTCTTTTTGCAGCAGAAATCTACCGTATGTACGTACACTATGTTGAGTCACGTGGATGGAAGGTTGAGCTTCTTGAAGCAGACGAGACAGGTATCGGTGGTATGAAGAATATCGAGTTCATGGTTAAGGGAACTGGTGCATACTCAATCCTTAAGTACGAGTCAGGTGTACATCGTGTACAGCGTGTTCCAGAGACAGAGTCACAGGGCCGTATCCAGACATCTACATGTTCAGTAGCAGTTATGCCAGAGGCAGAAGAAGTAGATATCCAGATTGATGAAAAGGATATCCGTATCGACGTAATGCGTGCTTCAGGTAATGGTGGTCAGTGTGTCAACACAACAGATTCAGCTGTTCGTCTTACTCACTACCCAACAGGTATTGTTATCTACAGCCAGACAGAAAAGTCACAGCTTCAGAATAAGGAAAAGGCTTTCGCACTCCTTCGTGCAAAGCTTTATGATTTAGAGCTTCAGAAGCAGCAGGATGCAGAAGCTGCAGAGCGTCGCTCACAGATTGGTACTGGTGACCGTGCGGAAAAGATTCGTACATACAACTTCCCACAGGGACGTGTAACAGACCACCGTATCAACCTTACACTTTACAAGCTGGATAAGATTATGAACGGTGACATCCAGGAAATCCTTGATGCACTTATCGCAGCAGATCAGGCTGCAAAGCTTGCTAAAATGTCTCAAGACTAATAGATTTTTAAGGTTCTTGCCTATGGCAAGGACCTTTTTTAATCTTGCGCACAATTCAAATTTGTATTATTTTAATAGCATGATTAATGTTTGTATAGTTGAAGACGAGCTGGAGCAGGCTTCAGTTTTAAAAAATTATATAAGTAAATACAGTTCGGCAAAGAATCAGCAGTTTAATATTACATATCTGCCGGATGGAATAGATTTGGTGGATGATTATAAGGGACAGTTTGACATTATCCTTTTGGATATTCAGATGAAGCATCTGGATGGCATGGCAGCAGCAGAGAAAATTCGCCAGGTGGATTCTGATGTTATCATTATTTTTATCACATCCACAGTTCAGTATGCAGTGCAGGGCTATGCAGTGGATGCGCTAGGATATGTATTAAAGCCAGTGCCATATCATCAGTTTGAGCAAATTTTTGATAAGGCAATAGTCAGAGTGCAGGCCAAGCAACAGCATGTTTATATAAAGGTTGCTGTTGATGACAAACAGCTGAAGTTGGATTGCAACAATATTATCTATATTGAAAGTCAGCGTAACAATGTGGTAATACATTGCAAGGATGCTGATTACATTACAGCGGGGCCTCTCAAGCGTTTTGATGAGATGCTTATGGACCATGGCTTCAGCAAGTGCCATAATGCATATTTAATAAATCTATCAGAGGTTGAGGCTGTACAAAAAGAGGAAGTTTTATTAACAAATGATGTAATGCTTCCAATAAGTCGCGCCAGAAAGAAAGAGTTTATGGCTGCGTTGACGGAGGACATTTTATAATGGATTTTAGTGCATTTTTAAATCCTGTTAATATACAGGACACCCCAAGACTTTTTACCGCTATTGCTGAATGGCTAGCGGTTTTTGTTTACTTTAATATATACAAGAAAAAGAGGCATGATAAGGAATTTGCTATATACTGTATTGCTATATTTATTATCTTGGTCGCATTTCAATTTATAGCGGGTTTGTTGCCACTAGGTTTTTGGATTCCTACTATGATTGGTGCAGTAGGACTTATGTACTTTTCACTTTATATTGTTTTGGATATAAAGCCTAGGGATTGTGCGGTTCTTACGACTCATGCATTTGTACTGGCAGAGTTTGCTGCTAGCCTTTACAAGCAGCTTTATGTGTGGAGTGTAAAAATTACTGAGCAGGAAGGTATGGGCGAATCTGTTTTCAATATGCTCCTGGTGTACACTGTAACTTATATTGTTTACTACAGATTCGAGCGTGGCAATGTGCCATCTAATAGAAACCTTAACATCAGCAATAAAGAGATGATTAGTGTTATCGCCACAGGTATTGGCGCTTTCATTATGTCAAACATCAGCTTTGTAAATAGCAGAACACCATTCTCTGCCACAGAGAACATGCTTTATGTTCGTACTTTGGTAGATTTCGGAGGAATGTTGATGCTTATGACAGAGATGGGCCGCAGAAACGAGCTGGCTCTTCGAAAGGAAAGTACAGAGATTAATCAGCTTTTTCAAAAGCAGTACGAGCAGTACAAGCTTGCAATAGATAATTCAGAAGCATTGCGTAAGGAGATGCATGACATGAAGCACTATGTCATGGCTCTTAAAAATGAGGATGACCCGGATCGTCGCTCAGAAGTGCTTGCAGATATGGAACAGGCAATTGCAATCCAGGAATCCTTTATGAACACTGGAAACAAGGTTCTTGATGTGGTGCTTACTACAAAGAGCCTTCAGTGCCAAAAGAAGAACATCACTTTAAATGCAATGGTTGATGGTGATTTGCTGTCAGATATCCACGTAAAGGATATATGTTCTTTATTTGGTAATATATTGGACAATGCCATCGAGGCATCGCAGCAGGTTGCTGATAAGGAAAAGCGTCTTATTACGCTTTCAGTTCGCAAAAGAAACCAATTTATCATCGTAGAGTGTGATAATTACTCTGACAGTGAAAATGTAAAGCTTCGCAACAATCAAAAGCGTAGTTTCTTTGGAAAGAATAACCTACCTAAAACTACAAAGGGAGATAACGTAAAGCATGGCTATGGACTTAAGTCCATCACCCAGGTTGCTGAAAAGTACGGCGGCGCAATGAATTGCAGCTATGAAGATGGCTGGTTTAAGTTGAAAGTGCTGTTAGCTGCAAACAAATAATGCCAGTTATCCGTGATAAATGACAAGTTGTCCTTCGGGATGACTTGTCTTTTTTATTTCGTGGTAGATTATTATCAAGAAAACGGAGGATTAGTATGGACGCTAAAGAAATTATTTCACAGCTTACACTTATGGAGAAGGCAGCTCTTTTGAGCGGAAAAAATGAGTGGGAATCACGTGATATTCCAAGACTTGGAATTCAGTCGGTTTCTTTTTCAGATGGTCCTCACGGCTTACGTCGTCAGGAGGGGGCAGGAGATCATTTGGGGCTTAATGCATCTCTTCCAGCTACATGTTTTCCAACAGCAGCTACAGTAGCAAACAGCTGGGACGAAAGTCTTGGTGAAGAAATTGGAGCAGCTCTTGGTGAGGAGGCAGTAGCACAGAACGTTGATGTACTTCTTGGTCCAGGCTTAAATATGAAACGTTCTCCACTTTGCGGACGAAATTTTGAATACTTTAGTGAGGATCCAATCCTCGCCGGCAAGATGGCAGCTTCTTATGTAAGGGGTATACAGAGCAAGCATGTTTATTCTTGTCCAAAGCATTTCGCAGTTAATTCTCGCGAGTATCGCCGAATGGCAATGAATGCAGTTGTTGATGAGCGTACACTTCGAGAGATTTACCTTACAGCATTTGAAATTGCTATTAAAGAGGGCGGAGCAAAGACAATCATGTCTGCTTACAACGAAGTTAATGGCAAGTATGCAAATGAAAACGAGCATTTGCTTGTAGATATCCTTAGAAATGAATGGGGATTTGATGGAATCGTAGTTACTGACTGGGGTGCAAGTAATGACCACGTTGCTGGTGTTAAGTGTCAGTCAAATGTGGAAATGCCAAACCCAGGACTTGATTCAGCTAGAGAGCTTATCAAGGCAGCCACAGAAGGTGAAGGTCGTATCACAGAGGAAGAAATCGACAGAGCAATTCTTCCTATTATCGAAGCTGCTATCTACTTCAAAGAAAACGACCACACAAAGGGCTTTGACAAAGAGGCTCATCACGCTATCGCTAAAAAGGCAGCTGTTAACTCAGCAGTTCTTCTTAAGAATGACGAGGACATCCTTCCACTTGCAGCAGGCACAAAGGTATGCCTTAGAGGACCATTCGTGGATAAGCCACGTTATCAGGGTTCAGGAAGCTCACAGGTTAACTCAACAAAGGTTGAGACTATCAGAGAGCAGATTGCAAATTACGATTTACAGGTTATTGATGATCCTGAAGCAGCAGATGTTGTTTTATTCTTCTTTGGTCTTGATGAAATCGCTGAGAGCGAGGGGGCAGATAGAATGTCCATCGACGTTCCTGAGTATCAGATTAAAGAGCTTGAGGAACTTACAGTTTACAACAAGCACATCGTAGGTGTTATGAGTGCTGGTTCATCTGTAAAGATGCCATGGCTTTTAAATCTCCAGGGATTGCTTCACGGATACTTAACAGGTCAGGCTGGAGCGTCAGCTCTTCTTGATATTATCACTGGAAAGGAAATTCCTACTGGTAAGCTTTCAGAGTCTTATCCATTCGCATATGCGGACTGCTCAATTGTTAATTATGCAGGTCAGGAAAAGAGAAATCTTCAGTATCGCGAAGGACCTTTCATTGGATATCGTTATTACGATACAGCAGATGTGGCAGTTCAGTTCCCATTCGGATACGGACTTAGCTATACAACATTTGAGTATTCAGCACTTTCTGTTACAGAGGATGGTGTTAAGTTCACTATCACAAATACAGGAAAGCGCGACGGTGCTGAAATTGCTCAGCTCTATGTTGGTAAGAGCCAGTCAGGACTTATCCGTCCTAAGAAAGAGCTTAAGGGCTTCAAGAAGGTATGGATTAAGGCTGGCGAATCAGTGGAAGTAGAGATTCCATTTGATGACAAGACATTCCGTTATTTCTCAACTGTTTCAAACAAGTGGGAAATCGAAGGCGGTGAGTATCAGATTTACGTTGGAAAGAACGTTGCTGACATCGTACTTACAGGAACAATCACAAAGGAAGGCACAATTACAGAGCTTCCTTACGACATCGAAACACTTCCAAGCTACAAGACAGGAAAGGTTCGAAACGTTCATTACGAGGAGTTCGAAAAGCTTTATGCTAAGCCACTTCCTGAGGAAAAGGTTGGACCACTTGATATCAACGATGCTCTTTGCCAGATGAAGGATGCCAAGAGCGGACTTTGCAGATTGGTTTACAAGATTCTCAAGAACAATCTTGATAAGTCTTATGAAAAGGGTGTTCCAGACTTGAACACAATGTTCATTTACAACATGCCTTTTAGAGCAATCAGCAAGATGTCAGGCGGAATGGTTAGCCGTGAAATGGTAGAGTCAATCGTAACCATCGCCAATGGACACTTCTTCAGAGGTCTTGGTGGTGTGATTGGAGGATTCTTCCGCAATAGAAGTGCTAACAAGAAATATGAGGCACGTTTACAGCATAAAGAATAGGAGAGTATAAAAATGAATTTATGGAATAGTTTCGCTGAGAAGCACCCGGCAGCTGCTAAATGGGTGCGAGAAGGCGGCTTGTTTGTAATAGTAAGTAATTTAATTACAGTATTTAAGTATTTATTACTTACATTTTTACCAGCAGCCTTCGCATTCTTAGGCAACAAATCATTTGGATGGCCAGGAATTCCACTTACAATCGCAGGTGAGACTTTTGATTGGAACATCCTTGGTTATGACCAGGCACACGGAGGACTTGCTTACTTTACAGCTTACATGATTGCAATGGTAATTGGTGAGTGCATCAATTTCCCAATTCAGAAGCTTTTCGTTTTCCGTAATCACGATAAGCCTGGCAAGCAGATTGCATGGTATATTGCAGCATTCATTGTAATCACATGCATCGTTAACTCAATTAACTGCATCTGGGTAGCAGTTGCAGGAATGTTTGTACCAGCTTGGCTGTACAACATCGGAACTACAGTACTCAACGGCGGAGTTTCTATGGTGGTGTTCTTCTTTGTAAATAAGATCATCTTCCCAGAAACACCAAAGGCCGAATGAGATATATCTTTTAACGTTAGTTGAAAGGAAGGAGAAGAAGAAAATGTTATCAATCAACATTGCGGACGTTATCGCCGTACTACAGACAATGATCCCACAGCTTATCGTTTTAGGCGTGGCACTCGTTGCAGCAATCATCGTTACAATTTGCGCGATGAAGGCTAAGAAGCCTCTTAAGGGCTTTATCAGAAAAGAAGCTTGGTTAGCTTTCTTATTAGTAGTAGTTGTAGTAGTTAATACAATTCTACTTGGACCAGTTTACTCTATGGTAAACATGGCAATGGGAGGTGGCACAATCTCAGATGAAGCCATCGAAGAGGCAAAGGCTCTCGCAACAGAAATTGCTGAAGAGGGTATTGTTCTTTTAAAGAATGATGATGCAGCACTTCCTCTTGCAGAAGGCACAAAGGTCAACGTATTTGGTTGGTCTTCAACAAACCCAATTTATGGTGGTACAGGATCAGGTGCACTTTCAGATGCATATCCAACAGTTGATTTCCTTACAGGTCTTACTGATGCAGGTATCGAGTACAATCAGGATCTTGTAGATTTCTATACAGGATGGAGAACAGAAAGACCTACAGTAGGTATGATGGGACAGGATTGGACAATTCCTGAGCCAACAGTTTCTGAGTATGGCAGCCTTATTTCAGATGCTAAGGACTTCTCAGATACAGCAATTTTCTTCATCGCTCGTTCAGGTGGTGAGGGAGCAGATCTTCCACAGTCATATGATGGAGAAGAGACATACAGCGATGATGGCTCTAGCTTCTTTGGAGCAACAGGTGTGCGTTACTCAGATCAGAAGGATGATCTTGATGCATCTAAGTCATACCTTGAGCTTTCAAACAGAGAGCAGGCACTTCTTGATGAAGTAACAGCAAACTTTGACAAGGTTATCGTAGTCGTTAACTCAGCAAACGCTATGGAGCTTGGCTTCGTTAACGATTACTCACAGATTAAGTCAGTTCTTTACTGCCCAGGTACAGGTCAGACAGGTTTCGATGGACTTGGTGAGATTCTTGCAGGTCAGATCAACCCATCTGGTAAGACAGCTGACACATTTGTATCAGATTTATTCGCTACACCAACAGCAAACAACTTTGGGGATTTCGATTACACAAACATGGATGAGTACGGATATGAGAATATGTTCGCTGAGGGCGGCATGGCTTATCCTACATTCGTAAATTATGTTGAAGGTATTTACGTTGGTTACAAATATTACGAGACAGCTTACGCTGAGGCAGAAGCTGGCAACATGGAGTTCGATTACGACTCTGCAGTAGTTTATCCATTCGGTTATGGATTATCTTACACAACATTCTCTCAGGAGATGGGACCTATTACAAATGATGGTACAACAGTATCATTTGACGTAACAGTTACAAACACAGGTGATGTTGCTGGTAAGGATGTTGTAGAAGTTTACTACAACCCACCATACACAAACGGCGGCATCGAGAAGGCAGCTGCAAACTTAATCCAGTTTGCAAAGACTTCTACACTTGAGCCAGGTGCATCAGAGACAATCAACATCTCATTTGCACTTGAAGATATGGCTTCATATGACACATACGGCGAGGGCTGCTATGTACTTGAGGCTGGTGATTATGAGATTTCTATCAACTCAGATTCACACAACAAGATTGCTACAGATACAGTAACAGTTGGCTCTACAATCGTTTATGATGAGTCAAACAAGCGTGAGTCAGATCAGGTTGCAGCTACAAACCAGTTTGGCTTCGCAGAAGGTGATGTAACATACCTTTCACGTGCAGATGGTTTCGCTAACTATGACGAAGCAACAGCTGCTCCAACAAGCTATGAAATGTCTGATGAAGCAAAGGCTACTTACTTCAACGAGACAAACTATGATCCTACTGATTACAATAATGATTCAGATGTAATGCCTACAACAGGCGCTGACAATGGTGTTAAGCTTGCAGATCTTCGTGGTCTTGATTACGATGATCCAATGTGGGATACACTTCTCGATGAGCTTACAGTTTCAGACATGAACACACTTATCGAGCTCGGCGGATACGAGACATCAGCAGTTGATTCAATCGGCAAGGTTATGACATACGATTGTGATGGTCCTGCTTCAATCAACAACAACTTTACAGGCCAGGGTTCTATCGGATTCCCAGCAGCAGTTATGATTGCTTGCACATGGAACAAGGACATTGCACTTGCATTTGGTGAGTCAATTGGCCGTATGGCAAACGACATGGATGTTTCTGGTTGGTATGCTCCAGCTACAAACACACACCGTTCAGCATTCGCAGGACGTAACTTCGAGTACTACTCAGAGGATGGCGTACTTGCAGGTTGGATGTGTGCAAACGCTGTAAATGGTGCAAGAGAGTGGGGCGTATACTCATACGTTAAGCACTTTGCAACAAATGACCAGGAAACAAACAGAACAAACTTCCTTTGCACATGGCTCAATGAGCAGTCATTGCGTGAGATTTACTTAAAGTCATTTGAAATTGTATTCAAGAACTCAAACCCAGGTGCAACAATGGTTGCATTCAACAACATCGGTACAGTACCAGCTGAGGCTTGCTCAGAGCTTCTTAACACAGTACTTCGTGGCGAGTGGGGATTCAGAGGTCTTGCAGAGACAGATTACTTCGGTGGATACGGATATCAGGATTCTGACCGTATGATTAGAAATGGTTGCGACCTTATGCTTGCAACATATGCTACACCACAGTCTACAGTTACAGATCAGGAATCTGCTACATCAATAATTGCTATGAGAACAGCTTCTCACAACATTCTTTACACTGTAGTAAACAGCCGTGCATATGATTCAGAAATCAACGCAGGCCTTCCTACATGGGAGAAGATTCTCTTCGCTATCGATGCAGTACTTGTTCTTCTCATTGCTTGCCTTGAGTACTTTGCAGTAAAGAAATACCTTGCAAAGAAGAAAGAGGTAGAAGTAGAAGCAGTTGTAGAAGAGACAACAGAAGAGTAATAATAAAGACATAAAGAAAGGGCAACTCGAAAGAGTTGCCCTTAGTTTTTTTATAAGGTTTTATTTAACAATTACAGTGCTAAGATAATTGCGGTCATTTGATAAATCAACAACCGTTTGAATGCTTGTAATCTTAATGACTGGTCGAAGTGGATATGCCCTATTCTGACGAACAACCACACCTTCCTCACCGTTGCTAAGCTTGATGGTAGAACCATTTGGATAGATGTTTACGATTGTAAGGAATGCTCTGAAGTATTTCAGATTAAACTTATTACTCATTGTAAACATTATTTCAATTGCTTCTGCAGGAGTGTAGGCTCTCTTGTATGGCCTTGCAGTAACAAGCGCATCATACACATCTACGATAGAAATGATTTGAGCCATCTTTCCAATCTGGTCGCCAGAAAGACTTCTAGGATATCCTGAGCCATCAATATTTTCATGATGGTTAAGGATTGCCTGGCGCATCTCCTCTGTAAGGTCAGGAGAGTTGGCAAGCAGGCGATATCCTCTTACTGGATGAGTTTTGATTAATTCAAACTCTGTGGCTGTAAGCTTTCCTGGTTTGTTTAATATATCCTTTGGAATTTCTTCTTTTCCGATATCGTGAAGAAGTCCTACAACGGTAATATCCTTAACAAATGAATCAGATTCTCCTAAAGCCTTTGCTAATATGGCTGCCATTGTACCTACATCCACTGAGTGTCTGTAAGTGTACTCATCGCATACCTTTAGCTTTGAAAGGTTAAGGCTCAAAGATTTAGAGTCATTTATAATGCTGCAAACTTTTTCGCCAATTTGAATGATTCCTTTAGTCAAGCTATCTATATCATCGAGATTAGCATATAGCCTAGCTAAAGACTCCATGGCGTACTCTCTGAAGCTTTCATCAAAACATATGGAATCATCTGGAAGTGGAAAATCATCCTCTAATTCGAATTCATCCGCATCTGAATAATAAATTGTAGCGTGAATTTTCCCGTGATAATCAGACAAAGACTTTAAAATCTTTTGGTCGATGACTGTCATTTTTGGGCAAAGAAGCGCCCCCGAATCTGTATAAATGTCAGTTTCTGTAATACATCCCGCCGGTAGATCACTGACATATCCATATACATCTTTAATCATACATTACTGTCCCTTTAAAACGCAAAAATTTCTTTGTGTTGATAACAATGTTATTATACACCCTTAATAATGTGTTGACAATGAAAACTATAATGTTGTATGAAAAACTTTTTCATCTTAGTGAATTCATGTTTTTGGGGAAACTGGGCAATAATTGATGGTTCAAATAGGATGATGTGCCGTTGAAGAATTCAGTATGATTTGTTAAAATTGTAAAGGTTAAATTAGTTAGGAGAGTATTTATGAAATTACTAAGTTTTGCAGTACCATGTTACAACTCAGCAGCTTATATGGAGCATTGCGTAGAGACACTTTTACATGGTGGTGAAGATGTAGAAATAATAATAGTAGACGATGGTTCTACAAAAGATAACACAGCAGAAATCGCTGACAGACTTGCAGCAGAACACCCTACCATTATCAAAGCTGTTCATCAGGAAAACGGCGGTCATGGTCAGGCTGTCAATACAGGTCTTAAAAATGCCACAGGTTTATTCTTCAAGGTTGTAGACTCAGATGACTGGGTAGACCCAGATGCATACGACAAAATCTTAAAGGTATTACGTAGTTCAGTTGAAAATGGCAAGCAGCTTGATATGCTCATTTCAAACTACGTATACGAAAAGGAAGGTGCTCATCACAAGAAGGTTATGTCATACTCAAATCTTCCTAAGAACAAGTACTTCTCTTGGGATGAGACAGGCCACTTCAAAAAGGGCCAGTACATTTTGATGCATTCAGTTATCTATCGCACAAAGCTTTTACGTGATTGTGGAATGGAGCTTCCAAAACACACATTCTATGTTGATAACCTTTATGTATTCTACCCACTTCCATACGTAAAGACTATGTACTATCTGGACGTAGACTTCTATCGTTACTTTATTGGTCGTGATGATCAGTCAGTCAACGAAAAGGTTATGATTTCTCGTATCGACCAGCAAATCAAAGTCAACAAGCTTATGATGGAAGCATACGACTACAAGAATATTAAGGATAATCATGTTAAGAAATACATGTTCAATTACTTAGAGATGATTACAGTTATCTCTACAGTTCTTCTTATGAAGAGCGGCACAAAGGAACATCAGCAGAAGCGTCATGATCTTTGGAGATACATCAAAGAGCAGGATTACTACTTATATAGAAAGCTTCGCTATGGCTTCATGTGCGCAACTACAAACCTTCCAGGCCACGGCGGCCGCGCAATCTCTATCACAGCATACAAGATTGCTCAGAAGGTAGTAGGTTTCAATTAATCATCAGATTAATTGAAGCTGTTGCTTACACTGGCAACAGTTTAACCCCAGGATTCAATTAGACATCAGGCTCACCCGTTGTGGTGAGCTTTTTTGTTGCTTTTTCACATAGACTTTAGTGGGGGAGCATGCTAATATCTTTCGTATCGAAACACGATTCTTTTGAACCTGGTTCACAGGTTCATGTCCTGGAGTGCAAACAGGGCATTATTTCCATTTTATACTTTCGGGGAAACAATAGGTGGCTTTCTTGCAGTGCGTCTTTTTGGAAAGTTGGCGTTGGCAATAGCAAAGGTGGTGAAATTGGTAGGAAAATAGATATTTGATTGGGCTGGTGATTAGTTTAAAGTGGCCGGATTGGGGCTGGGGATTGGCTGGTCTGGTAAAAGAGGAATGTTGGACTATATATGCTGACTAAGGCTGGGAAATATAGTCGAGATTTATTAGTTGGACTATATCAGGAGAAAAGATAGAGGATATATAGTCGGTGAAGATGGGCTGTGACTATATAGGAGCCTTCTAGCGGGCTATATATAGTCAAAATTGGGCTATCGGACTATAAATTACGAGACGATAGGGAATATATAGTCAATTATTAGTCAAAATGACTATATGGATAGGCAGATTGGAAAATATATAGTCCGAGACGGCGAAAATGACTATAAAAGGACTAGCTTCTATTGTATTTATAGTCAGTGGCACATATTGCTGACTATAAATTGGAAGGTGATGGGGAGTTCTATAGTTAAAGGATAGATGAGAAATGGAAAGGAAACATATGACAAGTTACAAACAGATTTTAAAACTATTGAATGCTCGCAAGGTGGAGCTTGATACGATTATTGAAACAAAGAAGGTTGAATTGAAAAATGCTCCTGAAGGAGAATTACGTACTGCAAAGTGTAGAAATAAGATTCAGTATTTTAAAAGAGAAAAAGGCGGCGATTCAAATGGAAAATACATAAAGTATTCTGATATAGATTTGGCGAGTCGATTAGCACAGAAGGAATATGATAATTACGCTATACAAGCAGCCGAGAAGGAAGTGAAACTGTTAGATAGTATGAAAAGATTGTATGAGGGGAGAGCTATTGAGCATATTGGATTAAAAATGGTTAAAGCTAAAATGGCTTTGGTTGCACCAGTGGAGAAGTCTGACGAGGAATATGTGGCGGAATGGTTGGCGCAGGAGTATGAGACATTTGACTATTATAATGAAGCGCTTACATATGAGAATAGTAAGGGGATAAAGATGAGGTCGAAGTCCGAGGTGTTGATTTCTAATATATTGGATGAGCTGGGGATTCCTTATTTGTACGAGAAGCCACTGAAGCTTTCAAAATACAAGACGGTGAGTCCAGATTTTACTTTGCTTGATATGCGGACTAGGCAGGAGGTTTATCTGGAGCACCTGGGAATGCTGGATAATATGGATTATGTAGAGAAGAATATGAATAAGATACGGGCCTATGAAGAGGCTGGCATTTATATAGGAAGTAGGCTGTTGATTTCGCATGAGGCAAGAAATGCCCAATTTAACGCGAAAAGTGTGAAAGGTATGCTGTCGGAATACTTTGATAAAAGAATTTAAGTAATAGGTTTTAGCAAAAACGCAATATAAGAGAATAACGGCTTTGTCTATATTTACGATACTTTTACTCCAAGTTTTCAGCCTTGTGGTATTTTCTTGCCAAATTTTTGCACTTCCTGCCAACCCACTTTAAAAACGTTACACGGTGTAATAATATATCATTCGGAACACAAGAAAGACACATTTCATATACATTATCGTCACATATACCGTTTCAGTTAACGTTTAAGGGAGTATTTGTTAAATGAAAAAGAACAGATTACTTAACAGAACATTATCTTTTGGTCTTGCGCTTGCGCTATTTCTTTCTTCACCTGCATCAGTGTACGCTGAAGGAATTGATAATGCGTCTACGGAGACCATTCTTGAAAATATATCTGAGGAGGCCGATGCTTCTGATGGAGGGGAGTCATCAGGTAGCGAATCTACAACAGCCTCTGAGGGAACAAATTCTGAGACTGGTTCAGAATCTAAAGATTCTGACCAGGTAAGCTCAGATGCTTCTACATCTGGGAATGATTCCAATTCAGACGAGCAAGTTAATAAAGGTGAGACACCAGAGTCATCTGATAAGACAGCTGACGATGCAGAGGCAGATGCTGATAAGAAAGCTGACGCAGAAGCAGATGCAAACGCTGATAAGGATGCAGAGGATGACGATGAGGAAATCACATATGATTACGAATCTAACAATGATGGTACTCATGTAAAGAAGTGGACTGACAAAGATGGTGAGGCTCACGAAGAAACAGAGGACTGCGAGTTCGGTGAGGACGGCAAGTGCATTCATTGTGGATATGAAGATGAAAAAATAGTAGTTCTTGTTGATGAGAACAATTTGGTTAAAATCACAGGTGACAAATCTGTTTTAAACGGAGCAGTTAAGGTTACTGCAAAAGAAATATCTTACGATTCAGATGAGGCCACATTTGATGAAATGTATAGCACACTTGATGGAGAAACGGATGATGAAACGCAAATTTTAGGTTTAATTGCGTATGACATTAATCTTTACAATGAAAATGAAGAAATTGTAGAACCTGATGGAGAAGTAAAAGTTGAGTTTATAAGCCCAGCTGTAGAAGGACTAAATAATGAAGATTTGACCACAGAAGTTTATCACTACAGTGATGCTTCTGTTGACAAGATGGAAATAGTTTCAGAAAAAGATGATTCTGTTGAAATGACAACTGATCATTTTTCAACTTATATTATTGCAATAACAGGTTCGGATGAAGCTAATAACACTCTCGCAAAAAGTGACTATTTGACAGTTAATAGTTCTAGTAATGCATATCTTACGTATAATGATTATTATACCAATTATTATAGCGCTTTAGTGGTTAATGTTTTTGTTGACGGTACAAAAAAGGCTAGTTACCCTAGCTCAAGCACGGGGGTATATTTTTATCTTTATGGTACAAATTCAACAGAATTATCAATAACAGTTAATAATGGTTATTATTTAGGAGCTGTTAAAGGAAATAATGTTTATAAAGAAGTCTCAGATTCAGGGACATTTTCTTCAGCAGCAAGTAAAACAATATATGGAACAACATATAGTAGTTATATGCTAGATAGCATGGCAGATGCAGCTCTTTACTCGAGTGATAATTCAATAGTAGTTAAAACTGACTTGCAGACTATTGATAATTCTTATAATCCTAAATGCAATTATATAAATATATATCTTTACACTGTAAAAGAAAATATTGTTACAGTGGATCATGCGAAACTAGTTGATTATTATAGTGGATATTTTTATGCAGCGAGCGGTGGTACTGATAGTTATTTTGCCTTTAATAAAGGAGATACTGGAAAAAGTGGAGACTGGGTTCACTATGGAAAGGTCTATCAGGGACTTGCTTCATCCGAGTTATCTAATAATGGTACAACATTTACTACAAACATAGCAGCGGTTGGTAAGCAAAAAATTGATTATTTCCCAGATTATAATTCTACTACACCTAATAGTAACAGTTATTATAATGTGCTTGCTTATGATACACATGTTGAATTTGTAAAAGAGGGAGATTATTACGTTTTAGACAGTACAAAATATGGATATGATTTGGTTGGAATATCAAGTTATTCAGGCACAAAGACTAAAGGTGCGGTTCTGAAGTGTAAAGATACTACGGAAACAAATGGAATGTGGCCATTTAATACTCAATCGGAACATTATTCTATGATGATACCGATAGACTTCACAATTTCAGAAGACGGACAAACTAATGGTAATGATACAGTCTTCGAGTTCATGGGCGATGATGATGTATTCGTGTATATTGATGGAAAACTTGTACTTGATTTGGGAGGCGTACATGATAGAGTAAACGGCTCTATAAATTTCCGCACAGGTGAGGTTTTTATTTCGGGAGAAAATGACGGATATAAAAACAATACCTCGACTAATGGAAAAGTTTATGAGAAAAAGAGTTTAGGCGTAAAAAATCTCTACGATATTTTAGCGGAAGAGGATTGTGCTGAATTTGCACAGGAAAAACACACAATGACGGTTGTGTATTTTGAGCGAGGTGGAAATGTTTCAAACTGTAGAATAAAATACAATTTTTCTACTATAGCTACCAGTACTTCAACAGATGCTTCTTTTGAGAAGGTTGATGAGGATAATGAGGCATTACAAGGAGCAGAATTTACTGTCTATAATAATATAAATTGTGCATCAGCTGATGCAATCATGACAAGAGCTTCAAAAGAAGATGGCGTAGTTACATTTGAGAATCTTGAAATTGGTACTTATTATGTTAAGGAAACTAAGGCTGTTGATGGATTTGACCTTCCGACAAATGCAATTTGGGAACTTAAAGTAGAAAAGATAAAGGGAAAGTTTAAGACAACATTAACGGCGTACAATGATGAAGCTTCTTCCTTGTTATTAAGTACAACGAATGATATAACAACCACTAAGGCTACTATAAAGAATGTCGCAAATAAAAAGACAATTGTTGTCAAGAAGGTTGTAGAGGATAGTACAGGAATTATAGATTCTAACGCATGTTATGTTTTTAAGTTGGAAAAAATAACAGAGAAAAATGCCGATGGTAGTCCGAAGAGTACCACTCCAGCTTTAGTAGATGGCGTTAAATATCCAGGAACTAGTGTTTCTAAGGGGTCGGTTGAAACTCCAATATATGGAAATAGTCAGTTTGCTATATATGGAGATGAGACGGTAACATTTTCTGGCCTCGGAAGCGGAGAGTACTTGTTAACCGAACTTGGAGTGGCTTGGTCAAGTTACAATTTAGATTTAAATGACTATTACACAGAGATATATGAGGATGATTCGTCAACTCCTGTAGTTTTTGACAGTACATCGAATGAACGAACAATTGTTATTAACCTTTCTGGCAATGATGTGATATCAAAAAGTATTACATATAAAAATATCAGAAATGTGTATGAATGGCAGATACGTAAGGTTGACAGTGTAACTAGAAACTCATTATCTGGTGCCAGTTTTGAATTGACTGGATCTAATCATTATTATGGATACAGTGATTCAAACGGAATAGTTAAATGGTACAAGAATATAGAAAAAACTGATGATAACATAGTTGATGTTATACCTGACGGTGAATATATATTGAAAGAAACAGTAGCACCTTCAATGTATAGATTGAGCACAGAGGAATGGAGTATTTCGGTAAATAATACTGAGGGGGTAACTGTTAAAGATAGTTTGGGCAATACTATCACACTAGCTTCATCAGAAATATATTCAATAGCAACATATGAATTTGAAAATGAAGTTGCTTACACACTTCCAGAAACAGGTGGAAGCGGAGTTTATGTTTATACAATCGGCGGCATCCTACTAATGATTGCGGGGGCGCTGTTGTTATATAAAAACAAGAATAATAAAAGCAAATAAAGGAAAAGGAGAGAAAAGAAACATGAAAAAGATCAGAAAAATCGTTGCTCTTGCACTTGCAACAGTAATGATGATGGCAATGAGCATTACAGCTTTTGCCGCAGAAGACAAGCTTGTAGAAGTATCACAGAAATCTACAACATCAACAATCAAAGTTACAAACATCTCAACAAGAGAGACATCAGAGGTTACTATTTATCAGGTAGCACATGTTGATTTTGATGAGAACACAGTGAAAGTAAATGATTGGGCTAAGGATGTATACGGTGAGAAAACAACCGATTTCACTGGATTTACATCTGATGTTCTTGCAAAAGCAGATCAGAAGTATGTAAAGACTGCAACACCAACAGATGGCGTAGTTGAATTCGCTGACGTTGAAGCTGGTGTTTACTATGTTTCAATTGCTGGTACATTATATTCTTACAATCCAATGCTTATCAGAGCATATGGCGTAACTTCAAACGGTGAGTATTCAGGTGTTCCTGTAAAGGATGCAACACTTGTTGCAAAGGGTTCTACATCTAATACAGTAAAGACAACAGAAGAAAAGAATAAGTTTGTGCAGGCTGGAGAGGTTGTTCCTTTCACAATCAAGACAAACATTCCATACGATGCAACAAGCTTCATCGTAAAGGATCAGTCAGAGAACCTTACACTTTCAAAGGCTACAGTAACAATCTTTGGTCTTGCTCCATTCGAGGCTGATTGGGTTCCAGTAGAAGGTAAGCCAGGTCTTTCAACAATCGATTTATCAGAGTATGTTGAAGATTACAAGAATGCGGAAGTAACAATCACATACACAGGTACTGTTGGTAATGCAGTTGATTCTGAAGAGGATGGATATGCTTACAAGAACTCTGCTTATACAAACATTAATGGTACAGATACAGATACAAATCCACCAGAAGTAGTTGGTTGGACAGGTACAATTGAAATCACAAAGACAAAGAGTGATAAAAGCGCACTTGCTGGTGCTACATTCAACATTTTAGATTCAGAAGGTAGCGCAGTTAAGTTTGTAAAGAATTCTAATGGTGAGTATGTATTCTCTACAGCAGATGATGCTTCTGCTGACCTTGTAACAGATGATAATGGTAAGATTGTTGCAACAGGTCTTGATGAAGGCACATATAACGTAAAAGAGACAGCAGCTCCTACAGGATATTCAGTAGATCCAGATAATCATGAAGCAGTAATCACAAATACATCTGCAGATAGCAAGAACTGTGTAGTTCCAATTTCTATCGTTGATCCAGATCTTATCCGTCTTCCATTCACTGGTGGTATGGGTACAACAATCTTTACAGTACTTGGTGTAGCTATCATGGCTATGGCTTCAGCTCTTTACTTTGCAACAAAGAAGAAGGCTACAAAGTAATTAATATTCGCTGAGTTAAAGAAATGAAAATATGATGTGGCCCGGCGGCTGAAAGGCCGCTGGGTACACTATCAAGGAGAGGACAACAGTTAGACACAATGAAAGCATTTTTACTGAAACATTACAAAACTATAGCGACTGCAGCGTTGATGATTGTTGGTTTGTCCTTGTTGGTGTACCCACTGGTTGCAAACACTTGGAACAACCATGTGCAGGCAACTTTGGTAAACAACTACACAGAGGCTGTTGATACAGCTATTTCAGAAGGTTCACTGGATGTTGATGCTGAGCTTGAAAAAGCATACGAGTACAACGAAGAGTTGTTGCCTTCTATTTTGCCAGATTCCTTTGCAGAGGCAGAGGCAAATGGTACAGATGAAACTTACATGAGCTTACTTAACACCAACGGTGATGGAATCATGGGATACATTCAGATTCCTTCAATCAATGTAAAGCTTCCTATTTTCCACACAACATCGGAAGAGGTTTTGCAGATTGGTGTTGGCCACTTGGAAGGTTCATCACTTCCAGTAGGAGGAGAGAATACACATTCAGTTCTTTCTGCACATCGTGGTCTTCCAAGTGCTACACTATTTACAGACTTGGACAAAGTTCAAATTGGAGAAGATTTCTTCATCATTATCATGGGCGAGTATTACGCTTATGAAGTTGATCAGATAGAGGTGGTTGAGCCTGATGATACATCACTCCTTCAGGTGGAGGATGGTCAGGATCTTTGTACATTAATTACATGTACACCATACGGTGTAAACACTCAGCGTCTTATGGTTAGAGGCCACAGAGTGCCATACACACCAGAGCTTTTGGCAGATGCAGACACTCCACTTTTCGGGGCAGTCAGCTTACATACAAATTACCTTCTTTGGGTAATTGTTGGACTTGCTATCGTAGGAGCGTTCATCTTAGTACTTTACATAATGGACAAGAAGAGAAGTAAGAAGGACAAGGCAGTTGAAACAAAGAGTTATTAAGATTTTACTAATTCTATTATTTCTTGTAGGTTTTGGCTTGCTGGCATATCCTACTGTATCAAATGAGTGGAATGTATATGTTCAAAGCACACTCATCAATGATTATGAAGATTCCTTGTCGGAAATGACCGAGGAAGATTACACAAAAGAGTGGGAGGCAGCCAGAGCATTTAATGAACAGATTACAGAAAATGCCATTGGCACGGATGTATTCGGGGCAAATGCGGATGGTGATGCAACAACTCCTACAGATGAGTTTTTAAACTCAGAGTACTATTCAGTGCTCAATGTTAATGGCGATGGAGTTATGGGCTATTTGTCCATCCCAAAGATAAATCTAAAGCTATCAATCATGCATGGCACATTTGATGAGTACATCCAGACAGCTTTAGGACACATGAATGGAACAGCACTTCCAATTGGAGGTGAAGGTACACATTCAGTAATAGTTGGTCACAGAGGTTTGCCAAGTGCAGAGCTTTTTACAAATATTGATCAGCTAGAGGTTGGAGATAAGTTTTACATCCACGTTTTAGATGAGACACTTGCTTATCAGGTGGATATGATTTATCCAATGATTGAAGCAGAGGATATTACCTCACTTCAAAACGCAATGAAGGTGGAAGAGGGCAAAGATTACGTCACACTTTTCACCTGTACACCATATGGTGTAAACACTCACAGACTTTTGGTGCGAGGCACCAGAGTTGAGTACCTGGGAGAGGATGAAGTCCCTACCGGTGCAGCAGCTGTTGCTGAGACAGTGAAGAATTACTACTTGATTATGGGCATTGCCGGATTTATTGCGGCAGTGATTATCATATTAATAATAAGAAGGATATTTAAAAAGAAAACCGCATAAGCTGAAGGGAGAACTCAGTGAAAAGTTTAATTTTTAAGAAAAAGAATTTAATAGCCTTTGCGATGGCAGCAGTAGTAGCTGTGGCAGGATTTGGTGCGTATAGAGCACAGGCAGCTGTTAAGATTGATGAGACTAAGCAGTGTTCAATTACTGTGAGGTTTGAAAATCCGAACAATGCGACTGGCGCAACTGATGCTAATGCAATCACTTCATATACTGGTAATGTGGAGGTTGATTTCTATAAGTTGGCTGAGGTGAAAGTAAACGGAGATATAGGAACTCCAGTATCTGGTGTTGATCTTTCAGCATTAAGCAATTCAAATGTTGATGCAGCCCAAGTCAAGAAAATTGCTGCTAATGCATATGAGAAGGTTAAGGATACAAAACCAGATAAAACAGTCACAATCAATCCTAGCGCGAAAAAGCCAGAGTCGGTTGATGTTAACCGAGGTATTTACCTATACGTAGTAAAGGATTTCCAAAACAATCAGTACGAATATACATTTGAAAAGTATATTGTGATGGTTCCTTACAGCACAACCATTTCACAGGGGACAAAGGTTGACGAAGACGGAAATATCGAAAATATAACACCTAGTGATGAATGGATTTACAATCCAGAAATTGCATTGAAATACAGTGTGGAAGAGATTTATGGAAGCCTTGAAATTACAAAAGAGTTAAAGACTTATAATAAATCACTTGGAACTACACCATTTGTATTCGAAGTTGAAGCATCATATGGTGAAGGGGATAACAAGAAAATAGTTTACAGCAATGTGTTCACAATGAATTTTAGTGAGCCTGGCAAACAGACAGTTGAGGTTCCTAATATTCCTGCAAACTCTACAGTGGTTGTTACTGAGGTATATTCAGGTGCTAGCTATAAAGATGTCACACCAATAAATGAGAAACACTCAGTTAAAATCCAAAAGGATGTTACTGCAAAAACAAAATTCACCAATGATTACGATAATCAGACAGATGTGGGAGCAATCAGTATAGAGAATCACTTCAATGAGAATGGTTATGTGGATTCTAATATTAATCCAAATAGCACAACTACAGAAAATGTAGAAACTGAAAACTAAGGAGGAGAGGCAAATGAAATACAAAAAATATTTACTTGTTGCCGCTGCTCTTGTAGTAATCGGTGCAACAAGCATAAAGCCAGCGATGGCATACTTCACAAATTCACATCAGGCAGTAGGAACTGTTAAAGTTTATTTGGGAGATTTGGAAATCACACCAAATGAGGACGCTAAGGAATGGACAAAAGAAATAACAGTACAAAATACTGGTGATTACGATGTGTTTGTTAGAGTAAAGGCAATCTGTGGTTCACAGTACAGTGCTAACCTCACAAGTGGTGATGGTTGGAGCTACAACGAAAATGATGGTTATTACTACTACAGTGATTTGTTAGCAAAAGATGCAACATCATCAGTACTTAAGCTTACAATTACACCTCCAGAAGGCTTAGAGAACGAAGAATTCAATGTAGTTATCGTTCAGGAAGCTGCAAAAGCAGTGGATGAGAAAGATGCTGATGGCAACAAGACGGGCAAGTTGGTAGCAGCGTGGGATGAAGCAATTATGCAGCAGGATAAGTTCAAAGCTAAGTTCCAGGATGACACTACTACAAAATCATCAGAAAGCACAAGTGAAGGGGGGAATAATTAATGAAAAAGTTATTTAAGAACCCTTTGACAATGCTTGTAGTTGGATTAGTTCTTGTAGCAGGAAGCTCAGTTGGTGCCACAAGAGCAGCATTGAGCTATTCTGATTCGGCAGAAGAGGTTTCATTTGAAACAGAACAATTATTTGTAGATTTAATAGAAAATCAAAATGGCTCTGAAGTTAGTGTAGCCATGAGCAATTCTGATTCAAATCAGAACAGCACCGTTGGCAAGCTTTCATTTACAAATCTAAAGAGCCAGATTACCGATGAGAATCCTCTTCAGATTAATCATGATTACGATGAGGATGTTTTTGTACAGAATACATCAACAGGCGATGCCTATAGCGAGTACGTAAGAGTGCTTGTTAGAAAGAGCTGGATTAAGAATGATGGTTCAAAAGACACCAGATTAGATCCTTCAGTAATCACTCTGAAGACAACAGAAGACTGGTTTATTGATGAAAATGAGAGCACAACAGAAGGTACTGTTTATTATTGTAAGAAGCCAGTTGCGGTTGATGAACAGGTTCAGTTTTTGGATGCCATTTCATTTGAAAGAGAAATCCTTGATGGTGTTACAACTACAAAGGTCAATGAAAAAGGCACAGTTGTAGAGAATGTTTACGGCTATGATGGCAAAACATTCGAGATAGAGATTCGTGTTGATGCAGTTCAGACACATAGCGGCGCAGAAGCAATTCTTGGTGCCTGGGGTGTTGAGGCAACAATCGATTCAGATGGAAATATTACTTCAATCAATAGTTCTAACTAAGGGAGAGTAATGATGAAAAAGAAATATATGAATATTGTCCTTGCTCTCACTTTGGTGGCAGCAGGATTCATAGGATTAAAAACTGAAGCTCTTGCAGATACTTTAGATCCAGTTACATGGACTGTTACATATGATGGAACAGATACTTTCGGTACCACATATGATGCAGAAACAGCTAAAGTTACTGGTGCAATGCCAGGAGACACAATCACTTATGAGGTAACATACAAAAATGCATCTACAGAGGCAGCAAATTTCTATATGGATGCAAATGTTGTAAAAACACTTGAGGAAGGCAGTGACGCAACAGGTGGTGCTTATACCTACAAAATCCTTTCAGACAAATCTACTACACCACTTTTTGATAGCGAGACTGTCGGTGGTGATAACGAAGATGTTCAAGGTCTTATGCAGGTAAACGGAAATGAAGATGCTTACTTTGACCTTGGTACTTTGGCAGTAGGAGATAGCGGAAAAGTCACTGTAATTATCGTGCTTGATGGTAATACACAGTCTAACAGTTATATGTCTGCAATTGGTCAGTTAAGTATCTTGTTTGCAGCAGAGCCTGAGTCAAATGATAACGAAGGTATTGTTATTACAAAGACTGTTACAAAAACAAATACTGTTTTCAATCAGATTGTAAACCACAGTAAGCAGAAGGTTTCAAAGAAGGTAGAAAGAACACTTCCTAACGGAACACAGATTGTTGTTATCGAGGATGAGGACACACCATTATTTGGAGAGAATCCTTTGACAGGCGATAGCATCTTACCACTTGTATTTTGCGGTATCACATTGTTATTAGGATTATTCCTTATTTTCATGTACTTCAGAATGACTAGAAATAATAAGGAGGTGGCCTAAGATGAGAATCTTAAAGAAAGCTTTTAGCGTAATCTTTACACTTGCCTTCTTATTATCAGTGTTTGCTTTTGATTCTACAGTAGTAAATGCAACAGAGACTACTACAGAAGAAACTACTACAGAAGCCACTACTACAGAGGCTACTACAGAAGAAAGTACTACACAAGAAACTACTGCAGTTTCTACATATACCTACAGAATTAAGATTTCACTTGGAAATAACGCAAATGCGTATTTTGATGATACAGCAGTAGCAGAGCTGGAAAAAAATTACACAGTATCACTGTCAAGTTCAGGTAAGAACCTTGTTATCAGTGAGTTAGCTTATGATTCAAATGTCACATTCAACTTTGGTGATCTTATCAAAGTAAAGACTGATAATACTGAGACAGAGACTTCTAAGTACTATGTAAAGGGGCTTAGAGTTGCTGGTAGTGATGATTTAGTAAAAGATACAAATAAGAGCGTAACACTTCATGTGAAAGGTGATGAGTCTTATGTTGTAGCTTACGGCGTTGGTAATATTATTTCATACACTGTTCGCTATGTAGACGAAGATGAAAATGAACTTTTGCCTGATGAAACTCTTTACGCAGCAGAAGGCGAAGTAGTTTATGTACCAGCTCGTCATATCAAAGGATATGTTCCTGATTATTACTTTAGAACAGCTTCTAATGGTCTTAAGAAGGATACAGTTTTCACATTTGAATATCACAAGCGTGTTATTGGTGAAGAAACAGAGGTAATAGAAAAGACCGAAACATCTTCATCAACAGTAGAAGGTGATCCAGAGTACGAGTACGAATACGAGTACATCGATGGCGGTTCTACAGGAACAACAACTGGTGGTGGAAACACAACAGTTACAACTCAGAACAATGGCGGTGGCAACGGTGGTACAGTAAACAACCGTGCTGATGCAGGTGATGGAGCCGGAGCTGGCGATGCAGATGCAGGCGCAGCAGGAAATGATGGCGGCGAAACAATCGAAGATGACAATACACCAGGTGGTATCTTAGATATCGACGATGAAGAAGTTGCTAAGGCCGGTGGCACCCGCGATACATTGATTCGCAATATGATAATTGGAATCATCATCGCAATCATCGCAGTTGCTTCAATTCTTGTTACACTTTACATTGCAAACAAGAAGAGAAAGCAGGAGCTTGTAAAGGTTGAAAAACACGATGATAAAGAATAAATAAGATTTTTAAGAGGAAGCGATTTTGCTTCCTCTTTTTTTATTAATACTTGCCATTTTTATTATTTATTTGCCAATTATTTCAGTACGGGGTGAAAATATGTTACACTGTCTATGAGGAAACATGCGTAAAGTTTTTAGAGGTATTATTAGTTTCTTCAGGGGAGCAAAAGAGAATATGAGGGGAAAGATTAAAAAGAGCATTTTGATATTATGCTTGAGTTTATTCATAGCCCTGCCGGTTTATGCTAGCGAAGATACTGACAACAAAGAACAAACGCAGGAGCAAGTAGTAGACGAATCAAAGCAGCAAGTGGAAATCGAAGAAGATGAAGTTCCGCTTGGATTAGAAAACATGGCTACCTTTGAGCGATACAAACGTGATGTGGTAGTTATGATAGTCTTTGGCTCGTTGGTTGTTGTGACTACCATTGCCGCAACAATCAAAGAAAAAAACGAGAGGGAAAAATTAAACTAGCACAATGAATACTAGAGTATTTAAAGTAACAGGAAATCTTTTAATTGGATTAATAATTCTAGCATGCTTACCAGTAGCGGTACCAAAGTTGCTAGGTATACAAACATATAACGTAATATCAGGATCGATGGAGCCTTCTATATCAGTAGGCTCCATTGTCTATGTGAAGAATGCTGAGTTTGATGAGCTAGCAGAGGGCGATGTAATTGCATTCGAATCTGGCGCTAGCGTGGTGACTCACCGAATCACATCTATTGATTCACAGTCGAAGCTAATCACTACAAAGGGTGATGCAAACGACACCGAAGATTTTGTTCCTGTAGCATATGTGAATGTCATCGGAAGGGTTGTGGCCCATGTGCCATTTTTAGGATACATCGCTTCATGGCTTTCTGAAATAACAGGAAAAGTTATAGCGGTGATGTTGTTAATCATTGGCTTGTTGCTTTCAAATGCAGGTGATAAAAGTCAGGATAAGGAAAAGGTTGAAAACAAAAAGCAAAATGCAAAGGTTAACCCAAAGGTTTTCCTGGCTCTTGGTTTGGTAATTATAGTTGGTTCTATGAGTGGTTTCCTATATATATTTATGGATTATCAAAGCTCAAACAGTTTATATAGCGAACTTAATTCTTCTTATATAAATATAAATGAGCAGGTCAGCGACGATTCATGGGACAGCATGATAGATGTTGATTTTGAATCACTGCAGCAGATTAACCCAGACGTGGTTGCATGGATTTACGTGGAGGGTACAGATATCAGTTATCCTATTTTATATTCAGGAGATGATGAGACATATCTTCGCACCACAATGGAAGGCGAAAGTGCAAAGGCTGGTTCCATTTTCCTGGAGGGATACAATTATCCAGATTTTACAGATAGTCACAGCATTATCTACGGCCACAACATGAGAAACCTCTCAATGTTTGGTACGTTAAAATATTACAAATCAGAGGAAGGATATTTGGATGAGCATCGATATTTCCAGATAATCACCCCTGATTCGAAAATGCGATATGAGATTTTTTCATACTTTGATACGGAGGCTGCATCTTGGGTTTATGCGGTGCCATATTCAGATTGTGAAGAGTTCGATGATTATATTTCAGAGCTGCTTCGTCATTCATACGAAGTAGTGGATACAGAGGAAGTTACCTCAGCAGATAGGGTGGTGACCCTGTCGACATGCTCAACATCGGGCATGAGATTTACAGTACACGGAGTATTAAGAGAGAATATATCGTTATAAATTATCTCGATTTTTGTTATTTGGCAGAAATGTAACTTTTTTGGCAAAAATAGTTACTAAATTCTATTTAAAAAAATATATTGCGTGATAGAATAACATTAAATGATAATTGGACAATAATTTGTAATGGTATATTAAATAGAAGGAGTACAAGGATGTCAAAGAAGAAGGTCGAGAATTTGTTAAAGGGAGTGGCAATCACAGGCGCTACAGTTGGCGGGGCTTCAGTGCTTGGTGATGCTAATTTAGCTTATGCTGCTGAGCTTGGCGAAGAACAGGCTGCTGCTAATGCCGAAGGCGTTATCGTCCTTGAGACAACACAGGTTCAGGCAGAGCAGGTTGTTGAGACTACAGTTCAGTCAGTACAACAGGAAACAGTAGAAGTAGAGGCCGTTGCTGAATCTACAACTCAGATCGAAGAAGTTGATCTTGAAGCATCTGCCGTTACAAATACAGACGCACAGGTTGCAGCTAATCTTGATGAGACTGCACCAGTTGATGAAAATGCATCTAATGTTGCTTCTGAAGTTGCAGTTGTATCCGAATCAGCTAGCACTTCATTATCAACAGAGGAATCTCAGATAGAATCAACATCTGAATCATCTAAAGAATCTCTTTCAACAGAGACTTCTGAAATCGAATCTACATCGGCATCATCAGCAGATTCATTAAAATCAGAAAACGATGAAATTGAAAGTACATCAACATCTAATTCACAGGAGTTAGCTTCAGAGTCAGCTAGCCTTTCTACGGCTATGTCTGAGGCAGAGGCTGCATATGAATCAGCATCTACATCTTTCTCAGAGGCAGGATTAGAGGATGATTATCTTGAGAATCTTATAAAGGAAATCGAGCAGGCACAGGAAGATCTTAAGGCAGCGCAGGAAGTTGCTAAGGCAAATGGCCAGTGGCTCAACCATTCAGGGTCTTCAAACAACTATTATGGATATGGCGATAAGCTTGCAAACCTTCTTATTCAGTATGCATTCTACCAGGAAGGCTATGTAGGTGAAATCGTATATAGCGAGTGGGATTCTAGTAGCTACACAACAAACAGCGTAAAGGTAACATACATCGATGCAGCTGGAGAGACAAAGTATGCATACTTCGATTATGTAACAGTAGATGATAATGGTAACGCACTTGCAGCAGGTGATGGTGCATCATTTAGAGGAACTGAGAATTCAGATCAGCACGACAATCCATATGTTGTTGGTGGAATCATGGTTGTTCAGAAGACAGTTCAGTATTCTGACGGCAATGGTAACGTACTTACATGGGATTATCAGACTCATACATCTGAGGATGGAACTGAGACTACAGAGTGTGTTTACTACATCAATGGTGTAGAAACAGATGCTGAGGTCGTTCTTAACGAGGATGGAACATTCTCTATTACAGGAAGCTCAGCTATTAATTCAGAAACAACAATAGTTAGAGATACATGCTGGGGAACATATAAGTCAGCAGATGGAACAACTTACTACGATCTTGGACAGTATTCATCAGCAGATAACAATTGGAATAATACATTTGGCGGTTTGACTAGAAATACCAGTGATTCATCAGTTGGGGTTGTTTCCACAGATGCTTCAGGTATTAAGAGCGTTTCAACTCTAGTAGATGAAAGTGGTAATACAGTAAATCTTATCACACAGAAAAAGTCATATCAGTTAAATAAATGGGTATGGGCTGAAAAGTCTTATACAGCAATCGAAATCGGAGGCGAGACATACTACTATCACTCATCAAATATAGTAAAGAACGGTGATGGTACATATACTCTTTACGCATATACTGATGAGTCAGGCTCGACATATGAAACACAGGTTATCACGCTTTATTCAGCAGCAAGCACAGCATCTACCACAAACACATTCTCTCCAAAGTTTGTTGCTAAAGAGAATGATGGTAGTGACACATACACCAACAAGTTTGGTGAAGTTAAAGATGGTAACTTTGGAAAGAAAGGTTACGTATATTATTCAGAAGATGATTTCAATACAGGAAAAGATGACTATGCTGAGGAGAGAAGTCAGGTAACATCACTTTCAGAGTCGGCAAGCCAGCTTGCATCAGAGTCTTCATCTTGGGAAGCATCTGTAAGTGCAAGTGCTGAAGCTTCACAGAGTGAGTCTGGAATCAGAAGCGAGTCATTATCAGAGAGCGCATCAACATCAGATAGTGCGTCGCAGTCGCGCAGTCAGTCATTATCAGAGAGTGCAGCAGCATCTGATAGTGCATCATTATCTAGATCAGAGTCACTTAGTGCATCAGCAAGCGAAAGCGCTTCTATAAGTGAGAGCATTAGCACATCACTTAGCGCAAGCTTATCAGAGTATGTAAGCCAGAGCATGTCTGTAAGTGCTAGTGTATCTGCATCAGCAAGTGAGAGTGCTTCAATAAGTGCAAGTACATCAACAAGCTTAAGTGATTCAACATCAGTAAGTGAATCAACAAGTACATCACTTAGCGATAGTGAGTCGGCAAGTGTAAGTGAATCAACAAGCTTAAGTAACTCAGTATCAGAGAGTACAAGTACTTCGCTTAGTGATAGCACATCAACAAGTGTAAGTGAATCAACAAGTACATCACTTAGTGATAGTGAGTCAGCAAGTACAAGTTCATCAACAAGTACAAGTGCATCAACAAGCACAAGCGCATCAACAAGCGCAAGTACATCAGCTAGCGAGAGTGCATCAATAAGTGCAAGCACATCAGCTAGTACAAGCACTTCAGACAGTGCATCTACATCAGCAAGTTTGAGCGAGTCAACAAGTACATCACTCAGTGATAGCACATCAGTAAGCTTGAGTGAATCAACAAGTACATCACTCAGTGATAGCACATCAACAAGTTTGAGTGAGTCAACAAGTACATCACTTAGTGATAGTACATCAGTAAGCTTAAGTGACTCAGTATCAGAGAGTACAAGTACATCACTTAGTGATAGCACATCAGTGAGCTTGAGCGAGTCAACAAGTACATCACTTAGCCAGAGTACATCAGCAAGCACAAGTGCATCAACAAGTGCAAGTACATCAGCAAGCACAAGCGCATCGACAAGTGCAAGTACATCAGCAAGTACAAGTGCTTCAGAGAGTGCATCTACATCAGCAAGTGATAGCGCATCAACAAGTGCAAGTGCATCAGCTAGTACAAGCGCTTCAGAAAGTGCATCTACATCGGCAAGCACAAGTACTTCAACAAGTGCAAGTACATCAGCAAGCACAAGTACTTCAACAAGTGCAAGTACATCAGCAAGCACAAGCGAATCAACAAGCGCAAGCACATCAGCTAGCGAGAGTGCATCAACAAGTGCAAGCACATCAACAAGTACAAGCGCATCAGACAGTGCATCTACATCAGCAAGT
>NZ_FOHF01000013.1:0-3477 GCF_900111635.1 Pseudobutyrivibrio sp. C4
CCACCTTGCCAAGGTGGGGGTCGCGGGTTCGAGTCCCGTCTCGCGCTCTTTTAATATAAAAAATGAGGTCATCCAAATGGGTGACCTCATTTTTTTTACTATATGAACTTCGCAATATCTTCAACATTCTTGCGAGGTGGCTTCTTAGTAACAGATTCTGATCTATAACCAACAGCAATGATGCTCATGACCTGCTCGTCCTCTGGAATGCCACAGAAATCTGCAACAACATTTGCATCTCTTAAGCCCATGATAAGTGTGCCTACACCAAGCTCAACAGCTTTTGCGCAGAGCAACATGTCGTGCAAACCAAGATCATAAGCGCCCCAGCCGTTTCCAACTTCGTTGTCGGCCTCACCTGTAGCTCTGTTAAATCCAGAGACGTTCTTTTGGAATGTTGTAACAATGTATGCTGTAGCATCTTTTGTGCTGTTCTGATTAAAATCAGGTAAAACAGTCTCTCTGAATTTGCTTACTTGCTCTGGAGTAGAAATGCAGTAGTATCGAGATGTCTGAGTGTTCTTCCAAGAAGGTGCAGCTGATGCAGCTGATACCATCTCGCGTAGGATTTCCTCAGAAACCTGCTTACCGTTGAATGATCTAACGCTCTGTCTAGCGTCAATAACCTGTTGGAATTCCATAATAATCCTCCTAGTGAAAGTGTCTATAATTAATATCAGGTTGCAATCAATTGAATTGTATCACAATCACTCTGGAAATCAATGTATTTGGTGCTAATGAAGAGAAATACTAGCAGTATTTCCGTTAATATCTTCTAATTCAATTGATTTTACAGTGCTAGGCTCTATTATGTTATTGAATTCCAAAGAAAAAATAGCTGTGTTATTATCTCCATCAATGCTATTTAGATTATCGCATTCCCTGCAATCAATTACTGTACCGTCATCTAGGGTTAAACTTGTAATATAAGGTACGCGAGGTTTATCCATTGGAGTAGCAAACCAGCTATCTTTTACATCGTCAGTTATAGTGTAGCGAATCTCCGCAGAAATAGGACTGATTTTAAATGAAGTAGCCCCACAATTAAACTCAGGGATAAAGTTGTTTAAATCAATTACAAGAGCATTACTTACTTCTGGAATAGGCAAATCAAATACCCAGGTACCACCCAAACTATTTTCTGAGAAATCGCTATTCACAATAGAAAAATCGCTTAATTCTAAGTGTAAGGTTTTGCCTGTTAGGGACAATTCAGAATCGATTGAATCTGTTCCATCGATATTAAAAATAAATTCATCATCTCTGATTCCCATGCCGTATCCAAAGCTGTCCCCTTCGTAGCCTTGTATATAAATATCATCAACGTTGATGTCTGGATCACAGTCTTCGTTTATCTCAACGCCTGAGTATTGCAATGTAAGACTAATCTTATTATCATCGGCAACAATTGCTACTGGAGTAAGCGTGATACCATTGTCAGTGATGGCATATTTTGAATAATCGTCTTCTTCAGAAAATACTATTGCCTGTCCTTGTTCTGTAAGAGTTTGTTGCTGTTCGTCGGTGGCATTAAAATAGCTACTGAGTCCATGACCCCAGAAATGACGTATTGCTGCCGTAGCAGTGATGGTAGTTATGAGTATTAAGCATATGCAAGCTGCCACTGACAACCGTTTATTAAATTTTACAATCTTTTTACCGGACTGATATCTTGCACACTGAGTAATTAAAATATCATCTACGCCGTTAAATGCTAAAAATAAATTTTCTTTTTTCATGATGCCAAATATCCCTCCTTTACCAAACGTGTTCTGAGCTTTGCTCTCAATCTGCTAAGCATTACAGATACATTGTTCTTTGATATACCATATTTTTTTGATATGGCAGTAATATCATCGGCATAAAAGTATCTGCTAAGAAAGATAAACGCTTCCCTTTCAGGAAGGGATCTGACATAATCTGCTATTATATTTTCAAGTTCCTGTCCTAAAATGGATTGCTCTACGCCATTTGAAGCTGGAATACATTCTTCCAGTTCATCAAGAATCTCATGCATGGTACCATTTCCACGCTTTTTGCTTCGACTTGATCTGTATTTATCAAAAGCAAGTTCTCTTGCAATTTTAGCTAAAAAAGCTTTGAAGACTTTGGGCCTTGTAGGTGGGATTTTATCCCAAGTTTTTAAATAGGTATCATTTAAACATTCTTCAACATCTAAATCATCATTAAGAATATTGTTTGCGATTGATTCAAGGTAATTGCCATATTTGACGTCCGTCTCTTCAATGGCTCGTTCGTTACGTTTGAAATAAAGCTCGATTATTTCCTCGTCTTTCATGTGTGTCCCCCTTTTTATTCATTTGTAAGCGCCTTACACTTATATAGCCGTAAAAAAGATGAGATTATTACAGTTTAATAAAAAAGAAAGACTAAAGAGAAATAAAAGCAGCTAGGCTACCTCTATTTGCACCCATGATTCTATGGGAATAAAAAAGCTTAGGATTGCAGCGTGTGCAGTAATTTGTGGTTTCGATGTGGTCTTCAGGAATGCCTGCCTCAAGGAAAACGAGGCGGCATGCAGCCCACAAATCTAGCATGTATTTATCTTTATCATCTGGATTAAAAGTAGATGGGCGGAGTAATTCGGACTTATGCTCCTCACCAAAAGCTTTTATAAATTCATTGGCAACATCTGCGCTAACTTCATAGCAATCTTTGCAAATGCTTGGTGCGATTCCGCATAGGATATCGTTTTTATCACAGCCAAATTCTTTACACATTTTTTCGATGGTGACCTTGCCGATTTTACCAACTGTTCCACGCCATCCTGAGTGAGAAAGTGCGACCACTTCTTTTACAGGATCGTAGAAAAACAAAGGAACACAATCAGCGTAGAATGTCACAAGTGGCATATCTTTTACATTTGTAATGAGTCCGTCTACATCATCGTAAGGGAGTGGTTTTGTAAGTCCATTTCCTGCATCCTTTTCATCAACTACAATTACATTAGTTGTATGAGTCTGCTTTGACAGGCACATACGGTCATAATTCATATCTAACGCATTTGCGATACGATGATAGTTTTCACGCACGTTTTCATCGGAATCGCCTCGATTAAAACCTAAATTTAATGAATCAAATACACCTTCACTTACACCTCCGCTGCGAGTGGAAAAACCGTGCTTAACACCGGCTTTCTTGAAAGAATCAAATGTAAGAAAGGAAACACCATTTTTATTTTCTAAGTTCATATTTAAACCGCCTTTTTATCTAGATACTTTACAATTGAGTATAGCATATAGAGATTTGAAAAGCAGAATAATAGATATTTGAATTTTCTGAAAATCAACCGATAAAAAGTAAGCTTTGCAACTTTAAAAAACTGTATTGACTTATAGGATTTTATCCTATAGAATACATCTTGTTGTTGAGGAAACAACAGATATGCGCGAGTGGCTCAGTTGGTGGAGCACCACCTTGCCAAGGTGGGGGTCGCGGGTTCGAGTCCCGTCTCGC
>NZ_FOHF01000003.1:0-261705 GCF_900111635.1 Pseudobutyrivibrio sp. C4
TGGCGAGATAGCTCAGTTGGCTAGAGCACGCGGTTCATACCCGCGGTGTCGAGGGTTCGAATCCCCCTCTCGCTACTTTTTATTATGTGTGTGTAGCTCAGCTGGATAGAGCACTTGGCTACGGACCAAGGTGTCGGGAGTTCGAATCTTCTCACGCACGCTAAAAAAGACTTTGGAATTATCCAAAGTCTTTTTATTTTAACTATTAGCTGTAAGCAATTCTTCTATTTTCATATTTCTATCGTCGATGTAGATGTCACAAGTTATTTTTCTACTGTTATTTCCGTATAGCTCAACTATTTCTGGAAGGTTATCATTGATTGCATCAAAAATAAGGCCGTGCTTTTTACACCAGTCAGTAGCATCTTCAAGAGGCTTGCCAGCGCGACAGGTCCAAAGAATGATTTTGCTTCCGGATGCTTTTTGTTTTTTTAGGTATTGTATTAGCGGTAGATTTGGCTTGCCTAGATTAGGCCAATCACTGAAACATAGTGTATTATCGAAATCTACTGCAATGATTTGATTTGCAAGTTCCATAGGCTTTCTCTCCATGTTTGTATTTGTATATGAGATTATGCAGCCATGTATTCTAAATAATCGTCCTCTGTAGCAAATAACTCGTATTCGCCATCAACATATCCCATATATCCTGCGTCAATAATGTATCCTTTCATAAAAACACCTCCGTATAAGTTGCTATTTACTGTATTAACTGTGTATATAGTAACTTATGATGGTGTCCATATTTACTCCCACCAAAGAGAGGATAAGTCTAATAACGGCTTAATAGTATTTTCTCTGCAACAACATCTGATAATGCATAAGGAATTAATTCTTCAGGACTTGAGGAAGGATTTATCCATTCATCAACTTTATCTTCAGGTAGCATTAAGGGCATTCTGTCATGTATTTGCTTAAGATTTTCTGTTGGTTCTTTTGTAAGAATAACGAATACTGGATATCCATTTTCAATATTATATAAACCACAAAGCCAGGTAATAGTAGAACCATTTGGCTGTATTGCGTATTTGTCTCCAGTTTTGACTCGACCATCTGGGCTTCTAAAATGTTCCCATTCAAAATAGTATGATGCTGGAATAATACATCTGTGAGTTCGCCAGGCTTCTTTGAAAGTGGGCTTTATGCTGGCAGTTTCGTAGCGAGCATTGAAGATTGATCGTTTATTATCTCTGCCGATGAACCCCCATTGCATTGGAAAGACACTTCGCGCTCCCTTTGAATTAGGAGCTATAACGGGAACAATATCAGTTGGACGTACTTCGCCGTCAGTGATAAGTGGCTTGGCATGGGTATCGATAAACTTTGTTGTGAGAGAAGAACGCTCTGCTATTTCAATAATATCTTTTAATCCTGTAAGGCTTTTTTCTAAAGCATATCTTGTACACATAATAATTCTCCATTTATCGAACATAATTTCCGAAAATATGTTTGCTTTTTGTAATCAGATGATACACCCTAAAGAAGTGTTTTTCAATCCCGAACATTAATGAAATTTTTATGAAAAAACAGAACAAAAATTAGTTATAACTAACCTCGGGGAGGGACTTAATTAAGCCCCATTTTATTAAAGCACTATGATATACTTTTGATAGTAGATATGTAGGGAGAAATGCTTAATGTAGGTGGTTTATGAAAATATTACTTGTTATTGATGTACAACAACGATATTTAAAGAACTATAAGCCAGATTTGGTTGAGAGGGTAAATAATAGAATAGCTGAGGCAATAAAAAAAGATATTCCTGTAGTTTATGTTAGAAATACAGGAAGAAGTGGCAATGATGACAATTTTGATTTAGCCGAAAGCCTCTTAATTGAATCAGATTGCGTATTTAAGAAGAGATTGCCTAGCGCCTTTTCTAATGCAGATTTTGAGCCCTTTCTTAACAAGATGAATGTTGATACTATAAATGTTGTTGGAGTTGATGGAAGATGCTGTGTATCTAGAACAGTGATGGATGCATTAGATAGGGGATATGGAGTGCATCTTCTTATGGATGCAATAGAAGCTCATAATGATAAATTCTATTATACGGAATTAAAGACCATGGAACAAAATGGAGCTGTGGCGCATATGAAATTAGAAAAAATGTAGCGTCTATCAATAGATAGGCGCTATTGTTTGTACATGAAGAAATTCACCATCAGGTTCATGAGTGGTACACAGACGTTTCTGGAAGAATTCTCCTTTATGCTTAATATTTTTTTCTTTCATGATTGTCAGAGGTAGTGACAAGTCCCAAACGTTTTCACAGAGCTTGCCCTCATCGTCGTACTCTGTAGGAATGCTATATTCATAGACAAAACATTTGCAGTTTCCAACTGGGATTATTGTTTGCTTATCGTCATTTGTAAGCTGTTCTGTTAAATCGGGCTGGATAGCGCCCCACATTCTTTCAAATTTTCCAGGTTCTAATTGGTATGCTGAAGAATCCTGCATCTTCACGTATTGTGTGGCATTCATACTAAAGTTGTCTTTCCAAATAGCAGAATCTCTTCCTTGTTTTCGTTTATCAAAATCAATAAATGTAAAATAGGACAATGGTAATTCTTCTATGCGCCAGCTTTCTTTATTTTTAATTCTATCTAGAGCAGAAGTGGTGTCATCAATTTGATTCATTAAAAACAGTAAATTAATGATTTCTTCGCGTTTGGCTTGAAGAGCATTTTTATAGACATCAAGACGTTCTTCAAGACTTGATGTATCAATAATTGATTTTGCATCCTCCAGTGATATCCCCATGTTATTTAACTGTTGTAGCTCAATAAAATGGATGATTTGAAAATCAGCGTAATATCTGTAGGCTCTGTCATCCTTCCATATAGGTTTTATTAAATTCTTTTTATCGTAGAACTTGAGATATTCAGGGGATACCCCTACCATTTTGGCGTATTCACCAATAGACATAAATGATTTTGACATAACATTAAAACCTCTCCTTTAGCCATTATATAGGCAGAATTAACAAATATCAACGACCATATTTTTCCTTGCTCGGTAGTAACTACCGGCCAATATAATCAAGGAAAATCATAATTTATCAAAGGAGAAGGATGAATATGAAGAGAAAGATTTTTTTAGCATTAGCTCTAGTTTTAGCGCTAGGAGCAACAGGGTTTTCAAGCATTAATGTTTATGCAGCTACGAACGTTTCTGTGGAAAACCAGACCGCAACAGCTAGTTTAGTAAAAAACACACAGTTTGGAGCAGTGGAAGGAACAAGTAAAGATAATTGTAATGTATGGTATTCGATTCCATACGCAGCTGCACCTACAGGAGATTTGCGCTGGGAAGAGCCAAAGGATCCAGCAGCTTGGACAGATGTATTAGATTGCACCTCTGTAGGCAATAAAGCAATTCAGGCAGGAACAGATTATGCAACAGGTGAGACAGTTGTATCTGGCTCTGAAGATTGCTTGAACTTAGATGTATATGCACCAAATAATGCAAAGGATTTGCCAGTGCTTGTATACATTCACGGTGGAAATAATCAGACCGGAAGTTCATCAGAAATTGAGGGATCACAGATTGTTGTAGATGAGAACTGCATTTATGTATCTCTAAATTACAGACTTGGAATATTAGGATTTAACGCACTTCCAGCATTCCAGACTGATGCAGATTCTACAGGAAATTACGCAATGCTTGATATTGCAAAAGCTCTAGATTGGGTTCGTGCAAATATCGAACAGTTTGGAGGAGACCCAAACAACATTACTGTATCAGGATTTTCAGCTGGTGGACGTGATGTTATGGCCATGCTCATCAGTCCTGTCTTTGAAGGCAAATTTGATAAAGCAGTAGTATATTCAGGTGGTATGACAGTTGCAGACGAAGATGCAAGTGCAGATAGAATCGCAGAGGCAGTTGCTCCACTTGTTGTAGAAGATGGCTTAGCATCAAATGAGGAGCTGGCAAAGGCGTGGTTACTATCTAGTGACCCAGCGGTAGTTACATATATGAAGTCTGTTGATGCAGATCGTTTGTGTCAACTTATGTCAAATGCAGGAATAAGAATGAGCGTGTTCCCTCATCTTTATACAGACGATGTAGTTATTCCTTCTGAAGGTTTTGATACTACTGAATACAATAGTGTACCAATCCTTATGTTAACAGGAGAAACAGAGTTTAGCTTATTCTCAGCTTTTGATGGATATTTCTATAGTCCAGATGTGATGGCATTAGATTCTCAAACACAGGATTTAGCAAAGTCATTTGCAATTGAGTATGGTTCTGAAATGTACAGAATATTTAATGCACAGTGTTCAGCACAAAAGATGTATGCAAATTATGATAACAATATTTATATTTGTCAGGTTAGATATGGTAGTGATGACAGTGCAACCCAAATCCCAATGATGGGATCATTCCATGGAATCTTTGTCCCAATGCTTACAGACAATCATTCATATGGAAGTTTTGCAAATTTTGATAATGCAGGATATCAGAATATGGCAACAGTATTCGATAGCTATCTGAGCAACTTCCTAGTATCAGGAAATCCAAATGGTGATTCACTTGCTACATGGAATAATTGGACACCAGCAAATCCTGTATCATTAGTACTAGATGCTGATGATTCGAATGCTATTGTCACTGTAGAAAACACAACTTCATCTTACAAGCAGATAATTGGTCAGATGGAAGCAGACAACAGTATTTCAGATGATGTTAAGAATCTTATGATTAATCATGTAATGAATGGAAGATGGTTCTCTGATGTATTGGATGAGACATATAAAGATTAAGTAGAAAAAAGGAACTCTCATTGGAGAGTTCCTTTTTTTTAATCCAATTCCTGTTCAAAGTATGATATTAACGTATTTACGTTAGTGTCGGAGTGCTCAACTTCTCTAGAATATAGATATATGTTTTGGGCTAAGTCCATATTAGGATGTGCAGCTTGAATCATCATAATCCAATGAGTGCTCATTATGGCAATCATAGCTCTGGCATAAATCTGTCCATCATATACAGCGCCGCAGAAGTAATTAAATAGAAGAGAAATTAGTATCTTTTCAAAAACAAAGGTTGCATCCTCTGAGCATGGTTTTGCGGGATTGTTATTCCAATAGGATATCGTTTCACTAATAGTTTCATGCCATGATTCTTCTAACACTTCTAATTCAAGGAGGGTGCTGAGTCCACTCATGGCATATTCTAATGAAATGTTGGACTTATCTTCATAGGAGATGTTATCCATCTCAAAGATTTCACCTTCATCGTAGAGATTCTGCAAGGCAAATGCAGAACTTCTAATGCGTTCCAATCGTTCTGAAAAAGGAAGAGAGCTATCTTTTGCAAGTTCCATCATTTTATCTCTAGCATATTCCAACTTGTCAAAGAGCAGGAAGTCAAAGTCTTCAAATTCTTCTGGCTCGTCGAAAATATCATCCTCAGTCTCCTCAAATGAAAAAGTATAGTCAGGGGCTATAAGCATTCTAACTGCCTCAGGACATGAAAGAGATAGTGAATATTCGCGGATGTCCTGAAATTCTTCAACATGACGAGGATACTTGCGGCAGGTGTTGCAAAGATAGCTTTCCCCTAAAGTAGATTGCAAATCACAAAGACCTGTTTCATTAAGCATGCTACAACGAGTGTTGCTTTGAAGGAATGAGCCTTCTTCATAATTAATAGAAGATTTTAATCTATGTCCAAAGTCTCCAGATGTGGTAGCGTATTTATCAAGACTATCCTCATCAATCATGATTTGCCAACCGATACAGCAGCTTTTGGGACATTTATCGGCAATGCATTTGAAGTTATCAAAATCTTTTTGTTTTCTGTAAATCATAAAAATACCTCTAATATAAATCTTTACCATGGTATCACGTATAGGAATGAGTTGCTAGTCATTGCATCAATCTGTAACATGGACTATTATGTCATGAGAATAAAATAGCAGATAAAAGAGGACAGGATTTTGAGAATATTATTAGTACGACATGGACAGACAGATTTAAATGCACAAAAAAGATTGCAGGGAAGTTCGGAAATACCCCTTAATGAAAGAGGGCGTCAGCAGGCAAGAGAGACACATGAACTAGTGAAAAGTCTTGGCCTTATTCCAACAAAACTAATAACCAGTCCGCTTGGAAGAGCAATTGAGACAGGCTGTATAGTAGCTGGAATTGATATTAGTGACTATCAGGAAAATGAAATAACTAAGGACAATAAGCCTGATGATGTGGTAATTGAGCCAGATTTAATAGAAATGTCTTTTGGAATATATGAACAGAAAAATATGGAACAGGAAAATCCGGAATTTCTTGTTGAATGTTTCGATAAACCTGAAACTTATAATCCTCCTGAGGGTGGAGAAAGCTATGACGAGGTTATAGCAAGAGCGGGACGTGTGGTAGAAAAGATTAGAAGTGCTGTAAAGACTGGTCAGTTTAATGATGATGACATTGTTATGCTAGTCAGCCATGGAGCACTTAGCCATGCTATTTTTGAGACTATTAAAAAGACTCCACGAAGCCAGTATTGGGATGTGGATTTCAACAACTGCGCCATAGCAGAATTGTTTATAAGTGAAGATGGCACAAAAGACAATTACCAGTTTATCTCAGATGGATTTGAGAAAAACTGGTAATTGATAATCTTATTATTCAGAGAAGACAACCTTGTTGCGGCCTGTTTCTTTGGCCTCATACAAGGCTTTGTCAACTTTGGCAAAGGATTCAATCTTATCCATATCCTTGCTTATTAGGCAAACGCCGATGCTTATAGTTACCTGATTAACAGGACTAAAATCTGTCACCGATACGCTTATGCGGATACGCTCTGCCACATTAATAGCAGTTTCTTTATCGCAATTTGGAAGAAGACACATAAATTCTTCTCCACCCCAACGTGCAAAAAACGCATTATCTGGAAGTCTTTCCTTTATTGTATTTACAACTCCTGTAATTACTTGATCTCCTACGTCATGACCATATGTATCATTCACACGCTTGAAGTGATCAATATCAAACATAATCATAGCGATGGTGTCTAAGGCTGAAATATTGTGAATTAGCTCATCATAATAATAGTCAAGAGCTGCTCGATTATAGATTTTTGTAAGCTGATCATGACTAGCCATATTTGCAAGAAGGTTTATATTCTCATTTAAATCCTCTGTTGTTGATTCCAGGAATGAAATAAGTCGATCTCTTAAATCTATAACCTCAGGCTCAGCTTGTAATCGTGGGTCGGTAATAGGAGAGGTATCTGCGACTGGTTTGTTACCTTCCTTTATACCTACAGCAACCAGCGAACCGTTTAACAAGCCATCCCCTTGATCATCATAAAGAAGCTCTCCGTATCCACATGACCAAGTTACATTAGGATTAACCTGTTTAAAGTATGAAAATTCTCTTTCAGCTAGTTCATCCCCCATAAGAGTTCTACGGCTCATGCATGCATAAATTAATATTGCATCAGGATTAAACTCCTTCATCTTATTAGCGCAGGTCAAGGATTCATCCAAAAGATAATTCGCTTTTGCATAGGCTAAGCTGAACTTTGTTCCCTCTGGTATTTCAATTCCAAACTGAAGAGAGGTTACTGTGTGCTTTAATGCAACACGGGCAACCAGCTTATTGTTATGCTTGAAAATAAAAGGAAATGCTGCTGTATTCTCGAAAAAGTATTCATTAATAGGAACCCCTAAATACTTATTATATACAGTGACAGCAGGCTTATCATTTATTTTGTAAACCTTTCCATCAGATGAGCTTTCTGTAACAGTAAAGGTGTTTCCTAAAGGTTTCCAGCCAAGATTATAGTGGGTGGTTATCTCCAGAGTAGGTCCGTGAAATACCACAATTACCATACCTCTTTCATATACGTTGTTGTTATGGAAAACCAAAGACTCGTCTGATTTTAAAGTTGAAGTGCCAGCCAAAGCACCAAACAAAGGAATATTAGGATACTTCGCTGATACTACATCTATAAAATCCTGAGGAGTCAGTGTAATATCTGAGCCCATCATTAGAATACCTTTTACATCTTTGATGTTTTCCAGTTCCTTACATAATTCAATACCTACTTCTCTAGGAGTTAGTTTATGGCAGTCATAAGAGAAGGCTGTATAATCGTTTTCTTCAAATAAAAGAACGGATACAACCGGAAATTTTGCGGCATGAGTATCATGGGTCATAGCACAATGAGAAGTCATACCAATGATTGTTATTTCTGGAAGTGCAATATGAGCATACTCCAGTCCATTTTTTATATAATCAATATCGCCGCTAGGCTCTACAGCTTGAAAAAGAACTTTTTTGTGTGGCGTTTCTTCAATAAAGTTAAGCAGCTGTAGGGCAACATCATCCATTTCATCAGCTTTGTCAAATACAATAGTTCGTTGCTTCATATTGCCTCCTAAAACGATATGTCAATATTGTCACTTTGGGACATAACGTGACAGTATTAGTATATTGAAAAAAAAACAACATTTCATGGAAATTGTGTGAACATACTCGAAAATAGAAAAAATTTGTGATACAGTTAGGTTGCTGGGGAATATATTGTCAGAAAGGGGTAATTATGCAAATATCAATTGGTACATCAATGAAGGCTGATGTCAATTCAGCCGTAGCCGAAGTAATTGGAAAGGCTAATAATCCTAAATTATTAATTTTATTATGCGCATACGAGCATTTGAAGGACGCTTCGGAACAGATTGCTAATAAGTTCCCTGGTGTTGATTTAATCGGCACAAGTACAACGTCTTATTATGAATCAGAATCATCAGATAAGCGAATGGTTTTGATTTCGTTTGGTGCAGATGCAGAGGTTGAAGTAGGAATCTTGCGAAATCTATCGAAGGCACCTCTTCAGGATATTGCATCAATGGAACAAAAAGTTTCTAAGATTGGGGCAGGAGATGGCAACACAGTTTGCATTGAGTTCTGTACTAATGATGAGGAACGTTTGGTTTCATCTATGAATGTGGCTTTAGAGAAAGCTAACATTCCTATTGTTGGTGGTACAATTTTTGGATACCCAGCAGATGCAACAGGATATGCAATGCTTAACGGTGTTCTTTATCCAGATGCATGTTGTTATGCTTTAATTAAAAATAAAACAGGAAAGATTAGAACATATTCTGAGCTAATTTTCAGACCTATAGAAGGGGCAAATACACATATTGCAACAAAGGTTAACCTGGCGAAGAAGGAACTTATTTCTTTGGATGGTAGACCTGCAGCTGATGTGTATTGTGAGGATGCTGGCGTTAGTAGAAGCGAGTTAGTAGACAATGTTTTGGTTAGTCCGCTTGGTCGTGTAATCGGTGATGAAATCTTCATCAGTAGCCCTTATGCGATTGGTGAGAACGGTTCATTGATTAATTACAAAAAAATCAATGAAAATGATACCATTCAGATAATGGAACTGATGGATTACGACGAGATTGGTGCAGAAACAAGACGACAAATCAAAGAAGAGAATAAGAAAATCTCATTTGTATTCTCTGTAAATTGTATCTATCGTCATCTACTCTACACTCAGAGGAATTATCTAACCGAATATTTGACAGCCATGAAGGGCGTTGGCCCACATGTTGGAATCATCGGTGGTGGTGAGCAGTACAAGAAACAACATGTAAATCAGACAATGGTATGTGCAGTATTTGAGTAGGGTAGATAGGAGGACGATATGGGACTTTTTGGTAAGAAGAAAGTAGTTGAGCAGGAAGTTGCAACAACTACGCCAGCAAGTGAGAAAGCTGTTAATTTAAAAGATAAAATGCATGCCTTAAAAGAGGTTGGTAGATTCTCGATTGAGCAAAAGAATATGCTTCAGAGAGAAGAGGCAAATACTATTCAGGGTATTGAGACAATCAGAGATTCTTTCTCAGTTGTTGAGGAAAAGTATGGTAACATTTCTGATTCAGTTGCCAGATTCCAGGATCAATTCAAAACAATTGAGGAGATTACACAAGCCTTTGATGAAATCGTAAAGAAGCTTGAAATTACAGCTGACGATTCTCATGAAGGTATGGAAAATGTAGATAGAAGCTCTAGTGCAGTTTCAGATACAATCGCAGAGGTTGAGGAAGTGTTTGAAGCATTCCAGAAGAGCTTTGATGACATTCGTGAAAAGGTTGAACAGATTGGTGGCTTTGCAAAGCAGACAAATCTTTTGGCCCTTAACGCTTCAATCGAAGCTGCACGTGCAGGCGAGGCAGGCCGAGGATTTGCCGTTGTTGCTGATGAAGTAACAAATCTTTCTACTGAAATCCAAAGCGTTGTAACATCTATCTTTGATAGTATGAAAGAACTTGATGAGAATAATAACCGCTTGGTTGAATCAGTTGATCATACAAAGGATGCTATCAGTGCTTCGCATGAGAGAGTAGTTGAAACTCAGGAAGTTGTTGGAAAGATTAAGGACGTTGCAGATGAAGTAACAGGCCAGAGTGCTCAGATGGCAGATGTATTTAAGAACTGCGAATCATCAATCAATGAAATCTCTGACAACATTGACGACTCTCAGAGATACTTCGATACAGTTTCAGACGACATCGAAGATATCAAAGTTAAGATTACTAAGAAGGGATTTATGTTTGAGGATATGAATAATGTTCTTGAGCAGATTGCTCCTCTTACTGAACTTTAATTGAAAAGATTTATCACGAGTGGGACCGGCTTTTTGCTGGTCCCTATTTAATGTGGTAGAATACTACAGAATAACAGTTTAGAGGAGACGCAAAATGAATTTTCCAAAAGATCCAGTGATGCTTCTTTCTGTAGTAAATACTGCATTAAGAGATTATTATTCAAGCTTTGATGCATTGGTGGAGGATAATGAAATTGATGGTGATGAAATAATTGCAAAGCTTGCAATGATTGATTATCACTACGACGCTGAAAAGAACAAATTCAGATAATAGAGAGAATAAGCTTATGAAAAAATTTTTTGCAGGATTAATTAAAACAGTACTAGTACTGGTAATAATCGGTGCTGGTATGTGGTATGCATTCGGTGAAAATGGGCCATTTAATGAGCAGGCAAAAGCCTTTGCCAAAGAGCAGGGAATGGAAGATGAGCTTCAGTGGCTAATAGGTGAGACGGAAACCACTGAGGATGAGCCTATTGCCACGGAGGCAGAAGATACTGAGGAAACAACAGAGGCAGAATCTACACCAGAGGATTTGACCACATCAATAGTATTTACTGGTGATGTAGAGCTCAGCGAATATGTTCAGTCAAATTATGATAGTCAGGGAATTGATGGTGTTGCATCAGCTGAGATACAGTCACTTTTAAATGACGCCACATTTACCATGATTAACAATGAATTTTGCTATTCGGAGCGAGGACAGCAGGCTCCAGATAAGCAATACACATTTAGAGTAAATCCTACTTATGTGACAATTCTTAATGACTTAGGTGTAGATATAGCAGGGCTTGCAAATAATCATGTACTTGATTATGGTCAGGATGCACTGACAGACACCTTTACAACACTTTCTGATGCCGGTATTGAATATACAGGTGCTGGAAACAGTCTTGAAGAGGCTAGTAAACTTATTGTTAAAACAGATGCGAAAGGCAGAACTTACGGCTTTTTAGCAGCCAGCCATGTGATACCAGTAGGAAGCTGGAACGTTCTAAACTCACAGCCAGGAGAATTCTGCTTCTATGATGAGACAGATTTATTGAATGCTATTTCAGAGGCAGACAGTCAGGTGGATTATCTATTCGTAATGGTTCACTGGGGCGTGGAGCACACAACTGAGCTTGAAGATTACCAGACCAATGATGGCTACAAAATGATTGATGCTGGCGCAGATGCTGTAATAGGCATGCACAGTCACTGCTTGCAGCCAGTTGAGTACTACAATGGTAAGCCTATTTTCTATAGCTTGGGTAACTTCATTTTTAACCAGACAATCAAGTCAGGTGGAGGTGGTGCAGTTCAATTTAAAATTGATGAGAATGATGCTATTAGCTACAGAATAGTACCAATTAGCGCCTCAAATGCAGTGACTTCAATAGACGAATCAGGCTATTCATATGTTGAAAGTATTTCTAGCAATGTAGCTGTTGATGAGAATGGATTTATATCAGAAAAAATACAATAAAGTACAAAATCGAGAACAATAAAAAAAGCCATCCATTTTTCACAAAAAAGGTGTACACTAGCTATGGTTTGTAGTAACTAATTAAATTTTAAATAAATAGTTAAAGAAAGAAGAGGAATTAAAAATGGCAGGATTTGGAGCATTAATTGACATCCTTAAAAAGGATCCTAAGAAAATCGTATTTACAGAAGGTACAGACCCACGTATTATTGAGGCTTCTAGCCGTCTTCTTGGTTCAGATTTCCTTCAGCCAATTCTTATTGGTAAGGAAACAGAGGTTGCAGCAGCTGCAGAAGATGCTGGTTTCAACATCCGTGGAGCAGTTATCATTGATCCAGATAACTATGACAGATTTGATGAGATGTGCGAGCTTTTCTGTGAGCTTAGAAAGAGCAAGGGCGTTACAATGGAGCAGGCAGCTGCTACATGTAAGCAGGCAAACTACTTCGGTACTATGCTTGTAAAGATGGGCGTTGCAGATGCACTTCTTGGTGGCGCTACATACTCAACAGCTGATACAGTACGTCCAGCACTTCAGGTTATTAAGACAAAGCCAGGTAACAGCATCGTATCATCATGCTTCATCATGGTACGTAACTCTGCTACAGGTGATAGAGAAGTTCTTGCTATGGGTGATTGCGCAATCAACATAAAGCCAAACGCTGATGAGCTTGCAGAAATCGCTGGCGAGACAGCAGCATGTGCAAAGATCTTCGGTATCGATCCAAAGATTGCTATGCTTTCATACTCAACACTTGGTTCTGGAAAGGGCGAGGATGTTGATAAGATGCGTGAAGCTACAGCAAAGGCTAAGGAGAAGTATCCTGAGCTTGACATCGAAGGCGAGCTTCAGTTTGATGCAGCAGTTTCACCACGTGTTGCAAAGACAAAGTGCCCAGGCTCTACAGTAGCTGGTCATGCAAACACATTTATCTTCCCAGATATCAATGCTGGTAACATCGGATACAAGATTGCACAGCGTCTTGGTGGTTTCGATGCTTATGGCCCAATCCTTCTTGGACTTAACGCACCAATCAACGACTTATCTCGTGGATGCAATGCACAGGAAGTATATTCAATGGCTATTATTACTGCCGCTCTTGCTTAATATTTATAGAACGACTAAATTCCGCGACGGAAGTCGCGGAATTTTTTTAACGGAGAGAAATTGTTATGAGTAGATGGATTCTACAAAGAAAAGCTGCAGACTATGCAGGCTTAAGTTCGAAATTAAATGTGGACCCTGTTATTGTGCGCCTTATGGTAAATCGCGGTCTTAAAACATATGAGGAGATGAATGAGTATCTTCATCCTACGTTAAATAATTTCCCTGACCCTCATCTTTTTGCTGATATGGATAATGCTTGCGAACTACTTCTTGAAGCTATTGATGAAGGAGTAAAGATTCGCGTTGTAGGTGATTATGATGTAGATGGCATCATGTCTACATACATTCTGACCAGGGCTATCCAGGAGGCAGGGGGAGATGTAGACTATGCAGTACCTGACCGAATGATTGATGGATATGGCATAAATCCAGATATGGTTCAAAAAGCGTATGATGAAGGTGTTAGATTCATCATTACTTGTGATAATGGTATTGCAGCAGCTCCAGCAGTCAATTTGGCGAAAGAACTAGGCATGACAGTTGTTGTAACGGATCATCATGAGGTGCCATTCGAATTGGCAGATGATGGAGTTACTAGAAAGCAAATTCTTCCTAATGCAGATGCTGTGGTCGATCCTAAGCGAGAGGATTGCCAGTATCCATTTAAAGGAATCTGTGGAGCACAGGTAGCATGGAAGCTTGTAGAAGTTCTTTACGAGTTCATTGGAATTGAAAAAGAAGAATCTGATAAGTTTCTTCAGTTTGCCAGTATTGCTACGGTTTGCGATGTTATGGAATTAAAGGGTGAAAATCGCTCCACTGTATATCACGGAATCAAGGCAATTGAAACTACTGACAACATCGGCTTAAGCGCTCTTATTGCTAGAACAGAGCTTTCAGGAAAACCATTGAGCTGCTATCATCTTGGGTTTGTAATTGGGCCATGCCTTAATGCCAGCGGCCGTTTGGATACTGCAGCTAAAGCAATAGAGCTTTTGATGGAGGAAAATCAGGCAAAAGCACTTGCAATGGCAAATGAGTTGGTGGAACTTAATGCGGAACGAAAGGCAATGACACAAACCGGTATTGATAAAGCTAGAGAGCTTATCGAAACTACCGACATTGTAAATGATAGAGTTCTAGTAGTGTACATTCCTGAGCTTCACGAAAGCTTGGCTGGTATCGTGGCAGGACGTATTAGAGAAAGCTACAGCAAGCCTGTACTTGTGATTACAGATGCTGAGGATGGAGCAAAGGGAAGTGGCCGTTCAATTCCGGCTTACAATATGTTTGAGGAGCTTACAGCGGTTAAGGATGTGTTTACAAAGTTTGGTGGACATCCAATGGCAGCAGGTGTCAGCCTTCCAATAGAAAAAATAGATGAGCTTCGCCAAAGACTTAATGCAAACTGCAAATTGACAGATGATGATATGCAGGAAATTATTAATATTGATTGCGATATGCCTCTAGGATACATCACTGAGGAGCTTGTAGATTCAATAGACTTACTTGCTCCATTTGGTACAGGTAATACAAAGCCATTGTTTGCGTTGAAAAATATACCTATAACCAGGGCGGCTTATATTGGTAAGGAAGGTCAGTATTTACGCTTATCATTACTTACAGAAAAAGGCCAAAATATAACAGCTCTTATGTTTAGAAATGTTCCTGAATTCGAAAACGCTGTTATCCAAAAATATGGAGATTCCAGCTGGCAAGGACTCTTTTCAGGAAGAAATACAGGCGTTAAAATGGATATTGTATACGAGCCATCTATTAATGAATTTAGAGGCCAGCGCAGTGTACAAATTATGATTGAACAGTTTCAATAGATTGCGTGTGATTTATTGAATCTCGCTGTTAAATCATTTAGAATCAATATAAATGCAAATATAAGGGGGATATATTTATGGGAAAACAGGAGACTTATACATTTGTTTCAAAGGATGGACATTCTGTAATACATTGTAGAAAGTGGCTTCCAGACAGAGAGCCAGTAGCTGTTTTACAGCTTGTTCACGGCATGGTTGAATATATTGAAAGATATGATGAATTCGCTACATTCCTTGCATCAAAGGGATACGTCGTTGTAGGTCATGATCACATTGGTCATGGTCAGTCTGTTACAAAGGATGAAGAGCTTGGTATCATGACAGGCAAGCATCCTGCTGACGATATGGTAGAGGATATTTATACACACTATGCAAAGACCAAAAAGGAATATCCTAATCTTCCTTATTTCATTTTAGGACATTCTATGGGCTCATATATGCTTCGTAAGTTCTTATCTGATAAAACTGCTTATTTGGAAGAGCTTACTGGTGCTGTTATTATGGGTACAGGTCAGGAATCTGCAGGCACATGTAATGGCGGTCTTGCTGTTATTGCTGTTCTTTCACTTTTAAAAGGCAAAAATTACCGAAGCACATTTGTAAGAGATATGACATATTCTGCACCTTACAAGCAGTATGATTGCTACGGAAATGATTATGCTAATTCATGGCTTTCTAAAAACATTCAGAGCGTTGAAAAGTACTACCATGATAAATATTGTACATTCACATTCTCTTTGAATGCATATAAGGGCTTAGTAGAAGCTACAAAATATGTTGGAACAAAGGCTTGTGTAGAAAAGATGCGCAAGACTTTACCACTTTTAGTTGTATCCGGAGACGAGGATCCAGTTGGAAATATGGGCAAAGGTACAACAGCTGCAGCAGATGCTTTTAAAGCTGCAGGCATAAAGGATGTTACTCTGAAATTATACAGGGGTGACAGACACGAAATATTAAACGAGCTTGATAGAGAGCAGGTTTACGAAGATATCTATCAGTGGCTTGAAGCACACAAATAAAGGTAAAATGGAGTAGTTATGGATTCTTTGGAGCATTTAATAACAAGGTCAATAAAGACATATTATAAAAGTAAGCTATATGCTCCTATTGTCTTTTTGGTGATTCTTATTGCGGTAACATTTATTTTCCCAATAGGACATTTGCTTTTTCCAAGGACACACAGCGAGGATTCAATCAGCTTATACGAAATGTATAACGATGGTGAAAACTACGCCAAATTTGATTTAAAGAACTTATATTTTACAGGATATACCAGCAAATGGCTGGATAGAACCAGAGGCTACTATTATTACACTATGATTAATTCTGAGTGTGTTATAGTGCTTCTGGATCCTGATACTTGTGAGCAGGGCTCACCTACTATTGAAGAACTTACCATAAAAGGTGAAATCCTTTATGATTCTGAGGCAGCCAGAAACCTTTTAGCAAATTTGGCTAGTGATTTGAATTGGAGCGAGGAGGGCATTCTTTCTACAGTTTCTACATACACTATTTCAGAGCCAGATGCTACAGGACCTTCGGCAGAGGCCTTCCAGTTTTTCTATACGATTTTTGGTCTATACAGTGTTGCATCAATCATAGTATACAGTTTGTATATTGCATTTCCGGTGTTGTCTTTGCCAGTTCAGAAAACAAGAGCTTACGGCAAGCCAGCAGAAATACTTGAGGAAGCTGAGGAAGAGCTTGCTACATTACCACAGCTTGCAACAGAGGATATGTTTATTACAGAGCATTATTTTATTGAAACAAGTAGCTATGGTGTTGCCATTGTTCCAATTGATGCTATAATTTGGATTTACAAGTATTCAACAATGCACAAGTTTTTATGGCATCATTTCTCTATTACTTATACATTGCACATTACTGCAGGAAAGAGACACTATATCAAGTGTCCAAAGAATATCAAAAGTGATATTGACGGTATTATGGACTATTTGGCTGAGGCCAACCATGATATACTTGTGGGATTCTCGGAGGAGAATCGTCTCAAGGTTGAAGAAATTCAAAATGATTTTGATGTTATCAGAAAGATAACAAGCTTTTTATCTAAGAGGGTATAACAGGATGGAAGCTTATACAGGCTTTGCCACAGTCTACGATAGATATATGGACAATATTCCATATGATGATTGGGCACATAATATAAAAGTACTATTTGAAAAATATAATATGCCAATGGAAATCGTATGCGATTTGGGCTGTGGTACAGGACAGATGACAAGACGCCTTAAGGAAATGGGCTACGATATGATTGGTATCGATGTCTCCTACGATATGCTTATGGAGGCTATGAGTCAGGAGGATTCCGATGGAATCCTTTATCTATGTCAGGATATGCGTTCCTTTGAATTATACGGAACAGTAGGAGCGGTAATCAGCCTTTGCGACAGCATGAATTATCTGGCTGATACAGATGAATTGCTTCAGGTTTGCAAACTGGCAAATAATTATCTTGATCCTAAAGGGCTTTTTATATTTGATATGAAAACAGACAGCTACTATAAAAAGCTAGGAACTGGTACGATTGCGGAAAACCGCGAAGAAGGAAGCTTCATTTGGGAAAATGAATACAATCCTGACACCAGAGACAATTATTATTACCTGACCATTTATGAAGAAAATGAAGAGGGCACTTTTGACAGATTCGAGGAAGAACATATGCAGCATGCGTTTACCGTCGATGAAGTGAAGGCTGCCATTAAAGAAAGTGGCTTAGAACTTCTTCAGGTGCTTGATGTTTCCACAATGGAAGCACCTACAGAAGATAGTGATAGATTGTATTTTATAGCAAGAGAGGTTACAAAATGAAAGACTATATAGTTAGAGCAACAGCAGCAAATGACGCAGTTAGAGCATTTGCAATTACAAGTAAGGATTTAGTTGAAGAGGCAAGAACTCGTCACAATACATCTCCAATCGTTACAGCAGCCCTTGGAAGAATGCTTTCTGCAGGCTCTATGATGGGTGTTATGCTTAAAGGCGAGGATGATTTGGTTACACTTCAGATTCAAGGAAGTGGTCCAATGAAGGGAATCACAGTTACATCCAACAGCAAGGGTGAGGTTAAGGGATTTCCTAATGTATCAGTAGTTGATTTGCCACCTAAGAATGGAAAGCTTGATGTAGGCGGAGCAATCGACCTTGGTATTATGAGGGTTATCAAGGATATGGGCCTCAAGGAGCCATATGTTGGTACTGTTGAGCTTCAGACTGGTGAAATTGCAGAGGACCTTACATACTATTATGCAGTTTCAGAGCAGATCCCATCATCAGTAGGACTTGGCGTTCTTATGAATAAGGACAATACAGTAAATTGTGCAGGTGGATTTATTGTTCAGCTTATGCCTTTTACTCCAGAGGAAGTTATTACTCAGCTTGAGGAGAATTTAAAGACTCTTCCTTCAGTTACAGATATGCTTTCAAGTGGTAAGACACCAGAGGAGATGCTCCAGATTGTTCTTGCAGGATTAGATGTTGAGATTAAGGAAACATATCCAGCAGCATACAAGTGCGATTGTTCAAGAGATAGAGTTGTAAAAAGTCTTGCATCACTTGGCAAGGAAGATATGGACGAAATCATTGCAGATGGCAAGCCAGTAGAGGTTAAGTGTCAGTTCTGTAATGAGGCATATGAGTTTACAATTGACGAGCTCAAGAGCTTTAGGAGGAATTAGTCAAATAATTGCGCCCTATTAGATAAAAGTTTAGTTGTTTTTATTTGCTGATTTCCTGTAAACTAACACACGGAGATTTATTATCATTTTTAGAGGATTATGCACAATGAAAGCAAAAGGTCGCAAAAAGATTTATCCACCAAGTTATTACAGAGCAAAAAGAATCAGACTTGGAATAATTCTTGGTATTATTCTAATAATATATTTGGCAGGAAGCTTGTTCTTTAGAAATCACTTCTATATCAGAAGTAAGGTTAATGGCGTTGGTGCTTCATTTAGAACAGCTCAAAGCACATACGACAAAATCATCAACAGCGCTGATAAATACACTATTTCATTTATTGACGCTGATGGAAATGTTATCAACGAAGTCAGCTCAAGTGAATTAGGCGTAGGAGTTAACTACGACGAATCAGAGGTTCAGACACTTCTTGATTCTCAGTCAGGTTTCAACTGGGTACTTCGTTTGTTTGCCCCAGCTGAGTACTACACAGCTACAGGCAACTCATATGATTCAGCAAAGGTCACAGCAGTAGCAAGCAGCCTTGATTTTAGTAATCAATCATCTACAACAGAATCACAGGACGCTACCATTCAGTTTGATGGCGAGAAGTTTGTGATTGTTGATGAAGTATATGGAGATAAAATCACAGAAGAGGGCGTAGAAGAAGCAATCATCTATGCAGTTGAGAATCTTCAAACTGAGATTAATCTTGCAGATGGCACATGCTACGAAAAGCCTAATGTATTAGCATCTGATGCTAATATTCAAAAGGCTGTTGATGTTTTAAACAATTACATGGATACAGATATCCATTATGATTTAGGCGAGGGCATTACAGAAGAAATTCCAGCTGATACAAAGGCTACATGGTTCACATGGGATGACAGCTTTAATGTTTCCTTCGACAGAGATGCTATAGGCGAGTATGTAAACTCAATGGGAGATAAGTACAACACCTATGGCAAGAAAAAAGAATTCACCACCACATCAGGTGAGACAATAGAAGTTCCAGCAGGTTCATTCGGTTGGAGAATAGCATATGATGGCGAAATTGATGCAATTATTGCTGATTTAGATGGGGGCGAGGATGTTACTCGCGACTTCACATACCTTTATTATGGAACAAGCCATGGCGAACACGATTATGGCAATTCCTATGTAGAAGTTAACCTTACAGAACAGCATGTGTATGTTTATAAGGATGGTGAAATGGTATTTGATACAGATTGTGTATCAGGTAAGATTTCAGCAAACCACGGTACACACACAGGTGTATACCCAATTGCTTACAAGCAGACAGATGCCACACTCAAGGGTGACAATTACGAATCACATGTAAATTACTGGATGCCATTCAACATGGGCGAGGGGCTTCACGATGCAACATGGCGCTCAAGCTTTGGTGGCACAATTTATAAAACTGGCGGAAGCCACGGATGTGTTAACCTTCCACTTTCCGCTGCAGAGCAAATCTACAATATAGTAGAAGCTGGTTGGCCTGTTATTGTTTTCTACACTGGCGACACAGAGGAAGAAAACTACCTTATCCAGAATCCACAGGTTAAGGTATCAGAGCTTATCGCAGAAATTGAGACAGTTACACTTGAGTCTGAACCTCAGATTGCTGAAGCTAGAGCACAGTACGAAGCTTTAACAGAAGAGCAGAAGGCACAGGTTTCAAATTATCAGGATCTTGTTAACGCAGAGCTTACACTTCAGACATTGAAGTTACAGGCTGCCGCAGAAGCGGCTGCAGCAGCTCAGGCTGGCGGTACAGATACAGGCGTTGTTCAATAGTGCACGATAGCGAGGCAAAATATGGCTAATTGGAAGAGTAATGTTAGAGAGGTAGTACCTTACACTCCAGGCGAGCAGCCTAAAACTAAGGTAATTAAGCTAAACACAAATGAAAATCCATACCCACCAAGTCCTTTGGTGGGTAAAGCTATTTCTAAAATAGAATTGGATTCTCTTAGAAAATACCCGGATCCAGGATGTCAGTCACTGATTTCGGCGTTGGCTAAATATCATGGGTTTGATGCGGAAAATGTTTTTGTCGGAGTTGGCTCAGATGACGTTCTTGCAATGAGCTTTCTTACATTTTTCAATTCAGATAAACCAATCTTTTTCCCAGACATTACCTATTCGTTTTATGATGTTTGGGCATCACTTTTTAGAATTCCATTTGAGACTAAAGCACTTGATGAGGATTTTAAAATTATAAAAAGCGATTATGACACGCCTTGCGGAGGAATAGTTATTCCTAATCCTAATGCACCTACAGGAATAGCAGAGCCTGTTTCATTTTTCGAGGACATTGTTAAGGCACATCCTGAGTGTGTTGTGATTATAGATGAGGCTTATGTGGATTTTGGTTCGAAGTCTGCTATAGACTTGGTTCGTAAATACGATAATGTTTTGGTAGTTCGTACATTTTCTAAATCAAGAGCTATGGCAGGAAACCGTATTGGCTATGCTATTGGTTCGAAGCAGCTTATTAAGTATTTATCAGATTGTAAGTTCTCATTTAATTCATACACAATGGATACAATCACACTGCAAGCAGGGGTTGCTTCAATCGAGGATGACAGTTATTTCAAGGAAAAGCTTGATGCTGTTATTTCCACAAGAGAATGGACAAAGGCTCAGCTAAAGAAGCTTGGATTTACATTCCCAGATTCAAAAAGCAATTTTATTTTTGCAAAGCATGAATCTGTGGAGGCTTCAGTTATTTTTGAAGAGCTTAAAAAGCGTGGTATTTATGTGCGCTACTTCTCAAAACCACAGCGTATATCAAATTACTTGCGTATTTCTATTGGAACAGATAAAGAGATGCAAGTATTTATAGATGAATTAGAAAAGATATTAAAAGGAGTTTAGATTTAATGATCAAGTATTTAACAGTATTTTTTGTATCAATGGTTCCACTTATTGAGCTTAGAGGGGCTATTCCATTTGCCTATGGATTTAAGGCAGCAGATCCAAGCTTCAATTTACTTTTAGCTTATATTCTTATTGCCATTGGAAACATGATTCCGGTACCAATCATTTATTTCTTCGCAAGAAAGGTACTTGAGTGGGGCAAGGATAAGCCAGTTATCGGTGGTTTCTTTACATTCTGTCTTGAAAAAGGTGAAAAGGGTGGTAAGAAGCTTCAGGAAAAAGCTGGTAGAGGTCTTTTCGTAGCATTGTTATTGTTTGTTGGTATTCCACTTCCAGGAACAGGTGCATGGACAGGTACTCTTGCAGCTTCAATTCTTGATATGGACTTTAAGTCTTCAATTCTTGCAGTAATCTGCGGTGTAGCTTTAGCGGGAATCATCATCGGTGTTTTATGTACACTTGGTCTTGGTGCATTTATAGGAGTGACAGCTTAATGGAAACAGTTAATATGTTGATAAATGTTGTAGCTATTCTTGTTGGCCTTGGGCTTTATATGGCTGTAATGAATTCTGCCTGGGGCAAGAAACATCAGGAATACATGTATGCAATAATGCTAGGAACAATACTTGTGGCTGTTCTAGTAGGAGGTTTTATTAGATGGCTAGTAATAGTAAGGTAAAAAAATCTGGTAGTACTGCCTGCGAATATTGTAACAATTTCGTATGGGACGAAGAGGATGAACAATATTATTGCGAAATGGATATGGATGAGGATGATTATGTTAGATTGGTAACAGGTCATTACAGTGAATGCCCATATTTTGTTAATGGAGATGAGTACAAGGTAGTACGCCATCAGATGTAAAATATTTGTATTTATCAGTTAAATAATACAAATTATTATGATATTATATTACTAGTTTTATTTAGGAGGTCAATGAAGTGAGAAAATTTAAAGCTTCAAAAGTGTTTAAGTCACTTGCAGCATTGATGCTTGCTGTAGTGATGACTGTATCCACACCAATCACTGCAAATGCAGCTGGTGCACAGGGTATCGATGTATCAAAGTATCAGGGGGCAATTAACTGGGCAGCAGTTGCTCAGTCAGGAGTTACATATACATTCATTAAGGTAGGAAGCACAAAGAGTGGTGTTGATCCTTATTTCGCAGCTAATGTAGCAGGAGCTCAGGCTGTAGGTATTCGTACAGGTGTATATATTTATTCATACGCAACAACAGTTGAGGCTGCTATCCAGGAAGCAAATCTTGTTCTTCAGTGGATTGAGCCATACAACATCAACTTCCCAGTAGCATTCGATTTCGAAGATGCAACTCAGAAGGGTATTGATGCTAATACATGTACAGCAATGGCAAATGCATTCTGTAGTGTAATCGCTCAGGCTGGTTACACACCAATGCTTTACACATACACAAACTTCTACAAGGCACACTTTACATCAGCACTTGCTTATGATAAGTGGATTGCTCAGTATTCAGATCACAATGATATTGCTGGATGGGCTATCTGGCAGTATTCATCAAGCGGAGCAGTTGCAGGTATCAGCGGCCGTGTAGATATGAACGTAGCACAGAAGGACTACACAGCATTCATTCCAGCAGCAGGTCTTCTTGATTTAGGCGCAGGAAATGTTTACTTCTTCAACAACTACCGTAAGCAGTTTGGTTGGGTAGATATTGCAGGAGTTAAGTATCATACAGATGAGACAACAGGTATTGTTACAACAGGTTGGTATGTAGATCCAGCAGGTACAGGTACATACTACTTCACACCTGGTACAGCTAATGCAGCTGTTGGTCTTACAACAATTGACAAGGCAATTTATTACTTCAATGAGGCTTCACAGCTTCAGACAGGTTGGTTAGAGCTTGGCGGAAGCACATTCTTCTTTGATCCACTTGCAAACGGTGCACTTTACACAGGATGGTGGACAGATCCTACAGTTGGTACACGTTACTTAGATACAACAGACGGACACATGCTTGTTGGTCTTGCTGTAATCGGTAAGGATATGTACTACTTTAACGAGCAGGGCTTACAGCAGGTAGGCTGGGTAACAGTTAATGGTCTTACATACATGTTCAATCCTAACGACAACGGAAAGATGTACAAGGGATGGTGGACAGACGCAACTGGCACATACTACTGTGATCCTTCAGATGCGCACAGAGTATCAGGTCTTGTAGCAGTTGATGGTTCTATGTACTACTTCAACGAAGCAGGTCAGATGCAGGTAGGTCTCATCACAATCGGTGGTGCAACATACTACTTCGGAGCAGACGGAAAGATGCTTACAGGCTTACAGACAATCGGAACAGCAGCTTACTACTTTGGAGCTGATGGAAAGATGGCAACAGGTCTTATAAACGCAGCCGATGGTAGTGTTTACTATGCAGGTTCAGATGGAATGCTTATCGCTGGTCAGACAGTAAAGATTGGTGGAAGTGATTACCTCTTCGGGCTTGATGGAAAGCTTGTAATCAATCAGACAATCCAGATTGGAACAACTTTGTATCAGACAGATGCAAATGGTGTAGTAGTAGCTTCAGCTCCAGCTGCAGCTGCTGCACCAACTAAATAATTAATATATGTTAGATGAAAAATAAGAAGGTCCCTAGTAGACATCAAGCTCTGATAGTTCTAAAGCGAAACATGTTGTTGAGAGTAGAACTCATCAGGCTTGTAGTCGTAACTAGGGACCTTCTAGATTTTTAGTATTATTTCAGACCTACGTATTTCTCTTCGCAGTATTTGCAGCGATAGATTTCACGTTCCTCATCAGTGAGGATGAAGATTTGGTCTAGCTCTTGCTCTACGGTGCTGATGCAACGTGGGTTTTTGCAAGAGATTACATTTTTTATTTCGTGAGGAAGCTTAAGCTGTCTCTTTTCTACAATAACGTCATCTTTAATAATGTTGCAGGTGATGTTGTGATCAATGAATCCAAGAATGTCTAAATCGACACGTTCGATTGGACATTCTATTTTTATAATGTCTTTGCGGCCCATTTTGTTGGACTTGGCATTCATAATCATGGCGATAGTGCAATCGCTGCCAAGGTTATCCAAATGAAGGTCGCGGTAAATTGTCATGGATTCGCCTGCCTTGATATGATCAAGCACGAATCCCTGGTGAATTCCACTTATATTTAGCATATTATCCTCCTATACTAATTCCAAAAGAGTAAGTATCAAAGCCATTCGGATGAATACTCCGTATTTAGCTTGAGTGAAATACATAGCTCGTGGATCATCGTCAACGTCTACAGAGATTTCATTAACTCGTGGAAGTGGATGAAGAACCATCATATTTTCTTTTGCAAGCTTCATCTTTTCTGGTGTAAGGATGAAGAAATCCTTCAAGCGGATGTAGTCTTCTTCGTTGAAGAAACGTTCTTTCTGTACACGTGTCATGTAGAGAATATCCAGCTCTCCCATAACATCGTCTAAAGAATCAACTTCTTTGTACTCATATCCATTTTTTTCTAAAACATCTTCGCGAATATACTCAGGAACTTTGAGTTCTTCAGGTGAAATTAGTACGAATTTGATTCCAGGATAACGTACTAACGCATTGATAAGAGAATGAACAGTACGGCCAAATTTTAAATCACCGCAAAGTCCGATAGTAAGATCTTTGATTTCTCCACGTAAAGAGCGGATAGTAAATAAATCTGTAAGTGTTTGAGTGGGATGCTGATGACCGCCGTCTCCTGCGTTAATAACTGGAATAAGTGATCGCTGAGAAGCAACGAGTGGAGCGCCTTCTTTAGGATGACGCATAGCGCAAATGTCTGCGTAAGAAGAAATAACGCGAATGGTGTCGGAAACACTTTCGCCTTTGGCTGCTGAAGAAGAATCAGCTGAAGAGAAACCAAGGACTGAACCACCAAGATTAAGCATGGCAGCCTCAAAAGATAGTCGTGTACGTGTGCTTGGTTCGTAGAAACATGTAGCAAGCTTTTTGCCGTGGCATTTCTCGGAATACGAGTCTGGATGATTTTTAATATCCTCCGCCAGGTCCATTAGCTGCTCTAGTTCCTCTCTAGAAAAATCTAGAGGGCTCATTAGATGACGCATTGGAAATCCTCCCTATTTAAATTAATTTCCTGATAACTAAATCGTCTAATTATATCACACTCGTTTCAAAAATAAACTAGTTATGTTAAAATTGTTTCCATGAAATATGCGGATATAATTATTGATATCTCTCACGAGAGATTGGATAAGACATTTGAATATATTGTGCCTACAGAGCTTGAAAATCAAGTAACTGAGGGCGTTCAGGTAGTAATTCCATTTGGACAGGGCAATCGCGCCATCACAGGATATGTGGTGGGATTGCACAACAAGCCGGAGTTTGATGTTACAAAGCTGAAGCCTATTGCAAGAGTGCTAAAAGATAGCATTGCCATAGAGTCTCAGCTTATTTCTTTGGCTGCATTTCTTAAAAAGAATTATGGTTCTACTATGAATCAGGCGTTAAAGACAGTTATTCCTATTAAGAAAAAGGAAAACGAAAAGCTAAAGAAAGAAATCAGCCTGAATATTTCACTTGAACAGGCCCAGATTGAGTTGACACAGATTCTTACTAAAAAGAATCATGCAGTGGGAAAAGAACGCCTTTTGAGGGAGCTTCTTGAGGTGGATGTTCTTGACTGGGAGCTTGCTACAAAAAAGCTTCAGATTCCATCGTCAAATATCAGGGATTTAGAATCTAAGGGAATTGTTAAGGTTGAGTCCGTTAGAACATTCAGAAACCCTCATATCAACAAGGACGCAAATCAAAAGCACATCGTTTTAAATGAGGAGCAGGAAGCCGCTGCAGAAACAATCAAAGCAGATATAGATACAGGTCGAAGAAAGACATATCTTATCCATGGTGTTACAGGCTCAGGCAAAACAGAAGTATACATGGATGTTATGGAGCATGTGATTTCCATGGGACAGCAGGTAATTGTCCTCATTCCGGAAATCGCCCTTACATACCAGACAGTTATGCGATTTTACACCAGGTTTGGTGATAAAGTAAGTATCCTGAACAGTAGGATGTCTCCTGGAGAGCGTTTCGATCAGTTCGAGAGAGCTAAATCAGGGGAAATCAGCATTATGGTAGGACCTCGTTCTGCGTTGTTCACACCATTTGCAAATCTTGGATTGATTATAATTGACGAGGAGCACGAGCCAAGCTACAAATCCGAAGTCATCCCTAGATATCACGCTAGAGAAACTGCAGTGTACCGTGCAAAGCTAGCAGGTGCTACTGTAATTCTAGGTTCCGCTACCCCTAGTCTTGAGGCATATAGTCGCACACAGACTGGCGAATATCAGCTTATTACTCTTCATTCCAGAGCGATGGGGCAGGATATGGCCTCTTGCGAGATAGTAGACCTTAGGGCGGAGCTTCAGTCTGGCAATCGTTCTATGCTTAGTCGCAGATTGCAGGAGTTGATGGCAGATAGATTGAACAAGCATCAGCAGATTATGCTGTTCTTAAATAGACGCGGGCTTATGGGTTTTGTTTCTTGTAGGGCCTGCGGCCATGTGTTAAAATGTCCACATTGCGATGTTGCCCTTCATTTACATGCAGGTGGCAAGATGAAATGTCACTATTGCGGTTACACAACAGTGGCAGCAAAGACTTGTCCAAGCTGCGGCAGCAAATATATCGGCAGTTTCAAGGCTGGTACTCAGCGCCTGGAGGAAATCGTAAAGGAATTATTTCCAACAGCCAGGGTACTTCGAATGGATGCCGACACCACAAAAGGCAAGGATGGTCACGAGGAAATCCTTTCAGCATTTGCAGCACACGAGGCAGATGTTTTGATAGGTACTCAGATGATTGTCAAAGGTCACGATTTTGCAAACGTCACTTTAGTTGGTATAATAGCAGCAGATATATCACTAAACGAAAGCGATTATCATAGTGGGGAGCGTACATTCCAGCTTCTTACCCAGGCAGTAGGACGAGCTGGTAGAGGCTCGGAGCCAGGCATAGCTGTTATTCAGACATATCAGCCTGACAACTATTCAGTAGTTGCCTCTGCAAACCAGGATTATGACAGCTTCTATAGTCAGGAGTATGCATACAGACGCTTGCTTTCATACCCACCATGCTCACATATTTTGGGCATACAGGTTAGCTGCGACAAGCAGCAGGATGCTATCAAACAGGCAGATATTCTAGCAGATATCATTAGACAGGCGGATTCAAACATCATTATCATGGGGCCAGAGGACGCCTATATTGGAAAGCTAAAGGACGTTTACCGTAGGGTAATCTACGTAAAGGCCGACGAATACGATAGGCTTGTTAATGTAAAAGATACTATCGAGGCATTCTTATTGCAGCAAAAGCAATACAGAAATACCTCTACATGGTTTGATTTTGATCCGATATCTACAATATAACAGGATTTTAGAAAGGAATTATTATGGCACTTTTAGAAATTAGAGAATATGGTAAAGACGATGTTTTACTTAAGAAATGTAAGCCAGTAAAGGAGCTTACACCACGTCTTAAGACACTTATCGAGGACATGCTTGATACAATGTATGATGCAGACGGTGTAGGTCTTGCTGCACCTCAGGTTGGCGTTCTTCGTCGTATCTGCGTTATCGATATAGGTGAGGGCCCAGTTGTTCTTATCAACCCAGAGGTTCTTGAAACATCTGGCGAGCAGACAGGCAGCGAGGGATGTCTTTCAGTTCCAGGCAAGACTGGTATTGTGACTCGTCCAAATTATGCAAAGGTAAAGGCATTAAACGAAGATATGGAAGAGATTATCGTGGAAGGTGAGGAGCTTATGGCAAGAGCGCTTCTTCATGAAATCGATCACTTAGACGGTAATATCTACGTAGATAAGGTAGAGGGAGAGCTCTACAATGTAGAAGATTTCCTTGAGGAAATTGAAGACGAAAATTAATAGTATCCTTTTTGATAAAGGCCATCAACTGTATGTTGATGGCCTTTGTTACATTTAATGGTTAAAATATAGACATAGATGATAAAAATTTAACAATGTGCCGGCAAATTAATTGTTAAATGTAAAAGGAGGAAATAAATTGAAGTATCAAGGACTTTTCGAGCCTATTAAAATTGGCAAGCTCGAAATTAAGAACCGTTACGCAATGGCTCCAATGGGACCACTTGGTCTTGGAGATTGCGAAGGTGGATGGAATGACAGAGGTATTGATTACTACACAAGACGTGCTCAGGGTGGCATTGGTCTTATCATTACAGGTGTTACTTTCTCTGATACAGAGGTAGAGAAGCCTTCATTCCCTAACACACCAAACTCAACATACAACCCAGTTCAGTTCGTAAGAACTAGCCGCGAGATGACCGAGCGTGTACATGCTTATGGCTCAAAGATTTTCTTACAGATGTCAGGTGGATTCGGACGTGTTACTATCCCTACAAACTTAGGTGAGTTCCCACCTGTTTCTGCATCGGCAGTACCTCACAGATGGTTAGACAAAACATGTCGTCCACTTACTGTAGAGGAGATTCATGGTATTGTAGAAAGCTTTGGTAAAGGCGCATACAATGCAAAGCGCGCTGGTTTCGATGGTGTTGAAATCCATGCTGTTCACGAAGGATACCTTATTGACCAGTTTGCTATTTCATTCTTCAATCAGAGGAATGATGAGTACGGCGGAAGCTTAGAGAACAGACTTCGTTTTGCTAAGGAAATCCGTGAGGAAATCGCAAAGACATGTGGATGGGACTTCCCAGTTGCAATGAGATTCTCACTTAAGTCTATGATTAAGGACTTCAGAGAAGGTGCTCTTCCAGGCGAGGAATTCGAAGAGAAGGGACGTGACATCGAGGAAGGTATCGAGGCTGCAAAGCTTCTTGAGAAGTATGGCTATGATGCCCTTGATGTAGATGCAGGAACATACGATGCATGGTGGTGGAATCACCCACCAATGTATATGGAGAAGGCTCCTTACAAGGAATTTGCAAAGATTACAAAGGAGCATGTAAACATCCCTGTTATTATGGCAGGTCGTGTTGATAATCCAGATACAGCACTTGATTGCTTAAACAATGATATCTGCGACATGATTTCACTTGGTCGTCCAACACTTGCAGATCCAGATATCGTAAACAAGATTCGTACAAACAAGCTTAGCCAGATTCGTCCATGTATCAGCTGTCAGGAAGGCTGTATGGGACGTATCCAGACATACTCACTTATCAACTGTGCAGTTAACCCACAGGCTGGTAAGGAAAGACTTAACACATACAACCCTATCGTAAAGAAGAAGAGAGTTCTTGTTGTAGGTGGTGGTGTAGCAGGTTGCGAGGCTGCACGTGTACTTGCAGAAAGAGGACATGAGCCAGTTCTTTACGAGGCAGCAGGACGTCTTGGTGGAAACCTTATCCCTGGTGGTGCTCCAGCATTCAAGGAGGACGATATCGCCCTTGCTAAGTGGTATGAGGATGAAATGACACGTCTTGGTGTGGAGGTTCACCTTAACACAAAGGCTACAGAGAAGGAAATTCTCGATAAGAGCTTTGACGCAGTTATCATGGCTACAGGTTCTCGTCCAAAGATGTTCTCACTTGGCGATGATGAGAAGGTTTACTCAGCAGAGCAGGTACTTCTTGGACAGAAGGAAGCTGGCAACAATGTTATCGTTGTTGGTGGTGGACTTGTAGGTTGCGAGCTTGCACTTGATCTTGCTCAGAAGGGCAAGAAGGTAACAATCGTTGAGGCACTTGATAAGCTTATGGCAGTGAACGGACCACTTTGTTCAGCAAACAAAGAAATGCTTGAAAAGCTTATTCCTTTCAACGGCATCGATGTTGTTACAGGTGCTCGTGTTACTGGATTCAACAATGGCGTACTTACAGCTACTGTAGGAGAAGAGACAAAGGAACTTAATGCTGATAGCGTAGTTCTTTGTGTCGGTTATGCTAGCGAGAACACTCTTTACAACCAGTACAAGAACGAGCTTGACGAAGTTTATCTCCTTGGTGATGCTAGACAGGTTTCAAATATCATGTATGGTATTTGGGATGCCTTTGAAGTAGCAAACCACATTTAATATAAATTAGTTTAATAACCACTTTTTTCGTATAATTTTTTTACTCCCCGTGAATGGCCTTGATGGACATATTGTCTATCAAGGTCATTTATTCTATAATTAATTTTATGAATACAAGAAATTTTAAATGTTTTCAAGCTGTATATGAGGAAAGAAATCTACAGGCGGCAGCCAACAAGCTGTTTCTATCACCACAGGGCCTTAGTAAAATTATTAAGGGCATTGAGGATGAGTTTGGAACCAGTTTGTTTATTAGGTCAAAGGAAGGTTTCATTCCAACTGAAAGTGGAAGATTATTCTACGAAAAATCTAAAACAATAAGCAGAGATTTAAATGATTTGTTTTCATCAATAGAGGCGTTAAGTGAAAAAGAAAAACGCTTCAAGGTGGGATTTGCAGCAGGAACAATTAGAGCAATTGATGTTCCTAGTGTTGCATCTTTTATGACGGATAATCCTGAGATTCTCGCTAGCTGGTATGAGTATGAAAATGAAAATGTAATCCAGCAGGTGGTGAATGATGAAATAAGCTTTGGATTTGTAGTAGGAAAGCAATCTTTACCAGGCGTAGTCTGCGAACACGTAAAAGCAATTGATTTGGTGGTCTATGTCTATAAAGGACATAGATTTTGGAATGAAAGTCAAATTGAGCTAAAAAATCTGAGGGATGAGAAAATCATTTCCATGAATGAGAAATATCATGTATATCATGATATTGTGAATGCATGCCATCTCAATGGTTTTGCACCAAATATTGTTGCCAAGGTAGATGAAGGAGAGTCGCTGTATCTATTATCAAAGAATAGAGCTGGCCTTGGAATCTCCCCAAGATTCTTCCCAGAAACAGATGAAATAAAACCACTAGTCATTAAGGACTCATACACCTGGAATGTGTATGGAATCTACAGAGAAGACTCTGCGGACAAAGATTTAGCCAAGAAGTTTTTAGCGGCTATTAAATAATTGGGAGAATAAAAATGAATAACGGACATCGTGGAAGTAGCAGACGTCGCAGAAGATTGAGACGTAGAAGACAGTTGATGATGGCTGCCTGCTGTCTAGGACTTGTAGTATTGGTATTGGGGACAGTTCTCATCGTCAAAAAGGTAAAAGGTACGGACGATGAGCCTGTTGAGGTTGCGGCAGAAGTAGATGTTGCAAATGAAGAGCCTGAGGATGGAACTACAATCGAAGTGGTAGAGCCTGAGGAGACAGAAGAGACAACAGATGAGACTGATGCGGAAGACCCAGGGGCTTCAACTCAGTCAGAACAGGGAGCCTCAGTAAATGTGGAGGATATTGTTAATGCCAGCAATGTTGGTGAAAACAGTACCACTACATACGGAATCGACGTATCAAAATTCCAGGGCACTATCGATTGGGCTCAGGTTGCCAGCTCAGGGATTAATTTTGCAATGATTCGTGTCGGCTATAGAGACTCTACAACAGGAGAAATAAAGCCAGATACAAATGCAAAATACAACATGCAGGAAGCAGAGAAAAATGGCATAAAAATCGGAGCCTATTTCTTCTCTACTGCAGTTACAAAGGATGAGGCCATAGAAGAGGCCGATTGGGTTGCAAGCTATGTAGCTCAGTATCCAATCACATATCCAGTAGGATACAACTGTGAGGGCTTTGAAAACAGCACTAGCCGCCAGTACAATCTTACAAAGGATGACAGAAGCAATATTGCTATAGCATTTCTTGGAGAAGTTTATAACAAAGGATATACTCCAATCTTTTATGCTTCTAAGAATGAAATGGCATCAGATGCAAAATGGAATACATCCACAATTTGTGCCAAGTACAAAATCTGGATGGCATGGTACAATCAGGATTCTTCAAATTTGGCCACAGGCCCATCGGCAGGATTTAAATACGATATGTGGCAGTACACCAATCAGGGAACAATTCCTGGCATTACAAAAAAGGTGGATGTGGATGTAGCATACTTTGGATACAACGGCACAGAAACGGCTAAGGACACTTCAGAAAGAGCAACGGCATCAGCAGATGTGGAAGCACTGATGAAGTTTACAGAGGTTAATGAGACTGTCACAGCAAAGAGCAAGACAAACCTTCGTAATAAGCCTAGTCAGGGCGCAGATAGCAAGGTAATGGTTACCCTTGAAAATGGTCAAACAGCCACAAGAACTGGCACAAGCACAAGTGGTTGGTCGAGGGTGGTTTATAATGGCGCCACATACTACGCTGTATCAAGTTATTTGACCACAGATTTAAGTGCACCTGCACAATCTGCAGCGCCAGCTGAGCAAGCTCCTGCAACAGAGGAAGCACCAGCTCAGGCACCTGGTTTTAAAACTAAATTTACAGATGTTAATGAAACAGTTACTGCAAAGGAAGTTGTAAATCTTCGTTCAAAGCCTAGTGTTACGGATGCTGATTCTCAGGTAGTGGCTACACTTAGCGCAGGCCAGACAGCCATTCGAACAGGTATCAACAACGAATATGGCTGGTCGCGAGTGGAATACAATGGACAAGTTCTTTACTGTGTAAGCAGTTATATAAAGGTTGTGGAATAAGAAAAAGCTGGCAGCAATGCCAGCTTTCGATTTATTCATGCTTCAAATAGAATATAGCAAGTTGAGTTCGATCTCTCAGGTTGAGCTTTTCTAGGATGGTAGACAGATAGTTACGTACAGTGCCTTCCGAAAGGAAAAGCTTCTGGGAGATTTCTTTGTTTGAAAAGCCTTCAGCTACAAGTTGGATGACTTCAAATTCTTTTTCGGATATATCGTATTTACGATAGTCAAAGCCTTCATCATCAGTGTTGGCCTGATTCATGAGAGTAGGAAGTTTGTCGATAACAGCGCCTCCAAATACGCTTTGACCGTTGATTGCAGCGTGAAGTGCAGCAGGAAGAGATTTATAGTCCTGTTTAAGTAAGTAGCCTTTTACGCCAAGTTTCAACGCTTTTACGATATATTCATCATCTGAGAATGTAGTTAGGAAGAGGATAGTGGCATCACGATGATTTGTAAGAATCTCTTCGGCAGCTTCCAATCCATTCATATCGGCCATACGAATGTCCATAAGAAGTAAATCTGGATTGAGCTCATCATAGAGAGCTATAGCTTCCCGACCGCTTCCACCTTTTCCAACTATTTCAAAATCAGCCTCAGCAGAGATAATCATCTCTAGTGACATTGTGATAAGTTCGTCATCGTCTACAAGTAAAATTCTTTTCTTTTCCATAATCTATCCTCGCTTGTTTTCAAAAGGTAATCTGGCAAACACTGTAAAGCCATCGTTTAAATAAAAGTAAGCTTCTCCGCCTAGGGAGCTTGCTCTGTTTTTAATGTTGGTAAGTCCTATTCCGTCATAGTTCTCAGCACCAAGCTTTAACTTCATATCAGAACTAAGGGTTCCATTATCTGTAATGGAAATAGTGCAGAAGCTGTTATTCTGATGGAAAATCACTGAAACAGTATCTCCATTGGAATGCTTTATTATATTTGTAACAGCCTCCTTTAAAATACCAATCAGTGATAGTTTGATATTTGTTGGAAGTGCTTCATCCAAATCTAATTCCGTATTTACGGTAAAGTTTTTTAGTTCTCCAAGAATTTCATCTATATTTTTCTTTAAGTCTATTGAATCATCATGTAAATCATGTACGGAGCTTCGCATCTTTTCCATAGACTCATCCAGGGTGTCCGAAAGCATCTTTAATTGAGGCGCGATATTTTCATCTTTGTTTACTGTGACAATGGCTCCAAGCAGTAGGATTCCGCGGGAAAGCAGATGGCCTACATTATCGTGGATTTCTCTGGCGATGCGGTTTCTCTCTGCGAGGGTAGCAAGATGTACCTGCTGGTCCTGCTCAGAGAGAAGACGTTTATTTTTATCCTTTAGAATGGATTCCAATTCAAAGCTGTCATCACGGGTGCGGTGCAGCTGTGCCTGCAATTCCATCATTCTTGCCCAAAGAATAGTAGATATAAAAGTGAATCCTCCCAGGACAAAGATTGAAAAAACAAGTGGAAGACTGGCATCTATAACCGCCACCATATATACAAAGGTTATAACAAATGGAATTCCTGTCAGAGTGAGATAGACTGGTTTTTGATTAAACAGAAGGCTTATTTCAAGAAGTAAAAAAACACAAATAGACATTACAACCGAGGTGGTTGTAATGCCATTTGAATTAATTATTAATCCTAATCCTACCGCTGCCAGAGAGCGGATGACTATATCATATAGCATATTGCTCCTTTTTCTTTGTGATGATAAGACCTGCTGCGAAGAATACCATTGCAAAGAGCACTTCTATTAATAAGTAACTAGCGAACTGACGGCTCCAGATGTTGTTGATTGGAGTATCGTTTATAAATTTGATTGCTGTGGTGTACCAGTAGAGTGGCAAAAAATGTGCTGCCTTTACAATTGAAGCTGATAAATACTGGGTGTCTACAAATACTCCGCAGAGGAAACTCATGGAGAGTACAAACATATTTGCAACCATGTTTATAAGGCTCTCGTTTACTGTGATTGAACAAATGAAATATGCCATTCCAAGTCCTACAAACATGAGAGTGTAGGTGTCTATTGCGTAGAAGATGAATTTCGTATTTTCGTATTCAAGACCCATCAGGCTGATTACTATGATTGCCACAGTAGTGATAGCAAAGCCGATGAAGATTACTGCTGCGATTGAAGCAGCGTTTCTGGTGAAGAAATGCATTCCACTAACGGAAATACGATTGTTTACATCTCTGTTCTTCATGAATGTAAGAGTGCATGCGCAGCATACACAAAGTAACATCATAAGTGTGTAGCCGTTGAAGGTATACATTCCTGAGTAGTAAGAACGATGATTTTCTTCTGATTTATCAACGACTGTAGCCTGTGTATTGCTAAGCTTTACCATCTGGTCGTGAGTGAGAGAAATAGCCTCATTCTCGCTGTAACCACTATTTAAATATACCACAACATCCTGTAAATAGTCATTAAGCTTCTCTGTAAGTAAGAACTGTGAAGCGGTAGTTCCAGGGGCGATGTAGGTAAGAGCATCTTCCACATCACCTGACTTAATCTGTTCCTCAAATCCCTCTGGAATAATAAGTGCATAATCGTAAATTGCGAAACGCACATTGTCATTCATTACCTGTGGATCATCGGTTCCAGGGGCAACAACTTCCTGAGTTTCTGTAAGATAATCAACCAGTGCCTGGCTGAGGTTTGAATTATCATTATCAGTAACTGCTACCTTCACTGTGACTTCTTCAAAGGCGCTTTCCTGAGTGCTTGTGGTTGCCTTAGCCTGCATATTTCCGAATACTGTAAAGATAGTTAAATATACAATGATTGTTGTGATATTTGCTTTTAATGATTTTAGTATTGCATTAAAGACTGACATATTTTCTCCTCCTTAAAAGGATTGCGCTTATGAAAAGGCTGACTACAATCATGATGCTCATAATTGTTATATCCTGGTAGTACATTGCTGTTTTGCCGTAGGTGGCTCTTGTGTAGAGGCAGTCGACTAAAAGGGCTGCTGGATTAATTCTGTTAAGAATAGGTGCTTTGCTTTCGATAAGCTGTCTAATCTGGTGCCACATAAGGCCACTGAAGAATGAACAGGTCATTGTGAAGCAAAGTGGAACAACCATTAATAGTCTTGAATTCTTTATGAGGGAACCCATAAGGACACCACAGGATACACCAAGAGCACTTCCCAATGTTGTTATGGTGATTATGTTTACAAGTGGAGCTCCAAAGCTTATCTTTAATATTTTTTGTACATAGATAACAACTACTGCATTTGAGACTGCCTGCATTATCATTGCTGCGCAGATACCAGCCACGATGGCCATCAACTTGCTTGTTGGTGAGCACTCAAAGCGTTTTCCCTGCTCAGTCATATTTGCACAGATGCCTTCAAGGATTGTTGTGCTAATCCATGAACTGAAAAGTGATGACATTGCAATTAATGCGAAGAAGTACTGCACATAAGGTGATGTGTTATTTCCAAAATCATGTTCCTTTATTATTGCAAGATTTTCTGTCACCATATCCAGGGCTGACTGGATGTTCTCTGGATGATCCTTTGCTATCGTATCAATCACATTCTTTTTGTTCTCGTATTCTCGTACAATTTGGTTCATGACGGTGGCGTTGTAGCCATTGGTAGGAACGATAGTTTCGATTTCTTCACCATCCTCCATGTAGAATCCAAATATTTCATCTGAATTCATGGCATCCATAGCTTCCTGCTTTGAACCGTATTTACGAAGGGAGAGGATAGCTTCATTTCCATCTGTTTCTTCTGTAAGTTCATCAAGAACCGTCTCGAAGTTTGATTCCGCCTGATTCGTATTTACGTATCCTACTTCTATGGTGTGGAAGCTGTCCGGGTCATCCTTAATCATATTTCCAAATCCCAAATAGAAGACTGTGGCAAGTACGATTGGAAACAGGAAGTTCCAGCCAACCATATAGCGGTTTCGGATTATCTCCTTAAATTTATATACAAAAATTCGTCCGAACATTAGTCTCTGAGCTCCTTTCCTGTGATTTCAAGGAATACATCATTTAATGTAGGAAGTTCTGTTGATACGTGACCAAAAGGAATGTTGTTATCTGTCAGATAACTGAGGACATGTACCAGATTATGATCTCCACCATCACATTTAATAATAAGATCATCTCCATCCTCCTTAATCTTATAAACATGATTGATTTCCTTTAATCCGTTGATAATCTCATCAGATTTATTAGGAAGATTTACTCGGATTGTCTCACGGTTCATAAGAGATGACTTAAGTTCATTTGTAGTTCCGTTGGCAAGGTTTTTACCGTGGTCCATAATGATTACTCTTGAGCAAAGCTCCTCAACCTCTTCCATATAGTGTGAGGTGTAGATGATTGTTGCACCGTCCCTGTTCATCTTCTTGATGCCTTCAAGGATCGCATTTCGGCTCTGAGGATCAACTGCAACTGTTGGCTCGTCGAAGATGATAAGCTTTGGCTTGTGAGCAATTCCGCAGGCTATGTTAAGTCTTCGAAGAAGTCCGCCTGAAAGCTTTTTAGGCTTCTGCTTTTTGAATTCTGTAAGACCTGTAAACTCAAGTGCCTCTTCAACATATTGCTTTCTTGTTGCCTTATCCTTTATATATAGCCCACAGAAGAAATCTACGTTTTCATATACATTCAAGGTATCGATAACTGCTACATTCTGCATTACCACACCAATCTGTGATTTGATATCGTATGCATCCGGGCTCATTTCTTTGCCCCAGATTTTGATATCCCCTTTATCAAAAGTAAGAAGAGAAAGGAGACAGTTGATTGTGGTAGTCTTTCCTGAACCATTTGGACCAAGTAGTCCAAGGATTTCCCCTTCTTCAATGCTTAATGAGAAGTGATCTACAGCTACATTCTCACCATATCGTTTTACTAAATTGTCGATTGATACTACTGTGTTACCCATTTCATTTCTCCTTTTTATTTGTACTACAGCCCTCGGCCGTGTGTTTCTTTTGTTGTTCTGAGATTATAATACCGAAACTTTTGTCACATCTGTAGTGAACTGCGTCATAAAGGCACATGACAATTGTCATGTTGTTGAAGTGAGTGGGATATGCTATATTCAACGTAATGTTAAGTAGGTGGGGGAGGATTACCACTTTTGATGAGGATTATTGTTGTGCAGAGGTAAATAATTGAAATGATTACCACTTATAATGCTGGTCATGCTGAATTCAGTGGTAAATTAACAAAAGATTTACCACTGAAATGGAGAATTAATTACTAGAGAGAGGTAGGGAGAAAGATTCAATGTGTATTATTTGCGACAGAATAAAGATGATAAAAGAAGGGGCAAATCCATATTTTGTTAGAGAACTTGAAACAGGATATGTTGTTATAGGTGATAATCAGCATTTTGAAGGGTACACACTATTTTTGTTTAAAGAGCATGTTGTAGAGTTGTTTAATATTGAACCTGCAGTTAAAACAAAGTATTTGGAAGAAATGAGCATAGTTGCAGAAGCTGCTTATAAGGCTTTCAAACCTGAAAAAATGAATTATGAATGTCTTGGAAATGGTGATGCTCATTTACATTGGCATTTGTTTCCAAGAAAACAGGGAGATATAGAAAATTATGGAAATAATGGAAGAGGACCTGTTTGGTGGTACCCTATGGAGAAAATGTATTCAGATGATAACAGGCCGAATGCGGAGAAACTCGAAGAGATGAAACGACGATTAAATGATGAGTTAGAGGCATTATTAGCGTAGAAAAATTGGGGTTTACCACTAGCGATTTCAAATTAAGCCACTGCTAGTGGTAAGAAAAAGATATTATTACCACTAGCAATTACAAAGCAAGCCTCCGCTAGAGGTAAAAAAAGATAGTTGTACCACTAGCGATAGAGATTTCAATGAATGCTAGAGGTAAGGAAATGAAAGATTACCACTAGCAAATGTAAATCCGGGGGTTGCTAGAGGTAAAACTCAAAAAATGTACCTCTAGCAGGCAGGAATGTAGCCAACGCTAGTGGTAAAAGTCTAATATTTAAGCATATAGGGAGGTTTTACAATGAACAATATAGAAAGAAGAGACAAAGAGCTGGTATATATTTCAGATAATGAGGTATTTGAAGAGCAAAAGATAGCAAGACGCCTTACGCAGGAACTAAATACTGTAGATAGGGCTGACTTCGATGCTATAAAGAAGATAGTTAATAAGCTTTTGGGAAAATCTGATGCTGATACTTTTATTAATCCACCTTTTTATTGTGATTATGGAAGCCATATAGAGGTGGGAAAGAATTTCTTTGCAAACTATAATTGCACCATGCTGGATGTTGGAAGAATCAGAATAGGCGATAATGTACAGATAGCTCCCAATGTAGCTATATATACTGCGGGACATCCAGTTCATCCTGCCACAAGAAACACTTTATATGAATACGGAATAGACGTCACCATAGGTAACAATGTGTGGATAGGAGGCAATGTGGTGATATGTCCTGGAGTAACAATAGGGGATAACACTGTGATTGGTGCTGGTTCTGTAGTTACTAAAGACATTCCTGCCTGGTCCATTGCAGCAGGCAACCCATGCCGTGTGCTAAGAAAGATAACAGAAGATGACCGCAACAAATATTTTTCTGGCAGGGAGATAGACGAAGAAGCATGGCAGGATATCCTGCGAATCCAGCGTGAAGCAAATGATGAGAGGAAATATCCGAAGGCATAAACTATATCTGTTGGTTTGGCGAAAGGCCATACTGTGATGGTTCATACAGCATTATCTAAAATAGGCTATGTCTGTGGTGGGGCGCAGGCCGTTATTGAGGCATTGATTGAAGTGGTTGGAGAAGACGGTACAATCATGATGCCTGCACAATCCTGGAAGAATCTTGATCCTGAGGATGGAGTCCATTGGACCGTTCCGGAAGAATACTGGCAGATAATCCGCGATAACTGGCCGGCTTATGATAAGAGAATTACGCCAACAAATACCATGGGAGCTGTAGCTGAAGCGTTCCGTCAATGGCCGGGAACCCTGCGAAGCGACCATCCGGCAAGATCTGTTGCGGCATGGGGCAAACACGCAGAATATCTTGTTAATGATCATGACCTTTCCAATATTTTCGGAGAAGCCTTTGAACAGAGCAATGCTGTTAACAAAGCCATGATTGGAAATGCCGAACTACGCTTAATGAATCAAAAAATACTTGTGGATTTTGCTGTTGACTGGATTCAGAAATATAGAAGAGGATGAACATTACACTGCATTTCACCCCACATAATATGCATTTCACCGTCCATTTGTTGAAGAGGAATTAGTTCTTCCCTACACTGATATGTGTAGGGGGAACTTTAAATGAAAAAGAGCAAATGGGGGATTCTTTTTATATCACCATATATCATCGTTTATCTATTATTCACGGCTTTGCCGATCGTTATTTCCTTGTATAAATCTTTATTTGTAAATTATTGGAAGGGACTAGTGGAAGTGGGTCCGTTCTTTTGTGGTCTCGAAAATTATGTGACGTTGCTTACGGACAAGAGCATCTACACTTACCTTGGTAATACGGCCATCATGTGGATTCTTGGATTTGTGCCACAGTTAGTTTTATCGGTCACGCTGGCGGCATGGTTTTCGGATCATAGATTGGGTCTAAGAGGAATCCAGTTTTTCAAGACAGTTATATATTTTCCAAATCTGATTATCGCCGCGTCAATCGCATCTTTGTTTTTCTCTTTTTTTGCAGACTGCGGTCCTGTAAATGCACTGCTGATGGAGCTGGGAATTATTGATGAGCCATTTCAATTTTTCTCAAATACCTGGTCCACAAGAGCCTTGGTGGCATTCATGAATTGCACCATGTGGTTTGGTAATACCACTTTGCTTTTGTTGGCGGGAATGTTGGGGATTGATAAGTCTCTAAAGGAAGCAGCTGAAGTGGATGGAGCCAGCACCTGGCAGGTATTTACAAGGATCACGCTGCCACTTATTCGACCAATCCTTTTGTATGTGATAATTACATCTCTTATAGGTGGAATCCAGATGTTTGATGTTCCACAGATTCTCACCAAGGGAACGGGAGATCCAAATCGTTCCACCATGACTGTGCTGATGTATATGAACAAGCACATGTTTAGCAAGAATTATGGTGTGTCAGGAGCGTTGTCCTTTATATTGTTTATGGTGACAGCGGTGCTTTCTATCATCGTTTTTAGCCTTAACTCTAAGACAGAAGAAGGGAGGGGCGTAAGATGAGTAGACGTGTGCAAAGAATCTTCGCATATACGATATTGATCCTCGTATCTTTCCTGTGCCTGTTTTGGTTTTATGCCTTATTTATAAACGCCACCAGATCTAACAGCGAGCTATCAAGTGGATTTTCACTGATACCTGGAACGGCCCTTGTGAAAAACTGGAATAGCATGAGACACTGCGCCTTGCCTGTAATGAATAGCATGAAAAACAGCATGATGATAGCTCTTTCTTCGTCACTACTTTGCAGCTATTTTTCCATTATGACAGCCTATGGAATTCATGCATATTGCTTCAAGGGCAGGAAGCTTTTTTACACCATTATGATTGGTTTTATGATGATTCCAAGACAGGTGACGGCCCTTGGATTTATAAGCTTGGTGGATGATATGCATCTGATGGATACGTTTATTCCGCTGATTATACCGGAAATAGCATCTCCAATCGTTTTCTACTATATGATAAAATACATGGAGAGTACGCTTCCAATGTCACTAGTGGAAGCGGCAAGGATTGATGGTGCTTCAGAGATTTTTGTTTTCAATAGAATCGTGTTGCCACTGATGAGACCGGCATTTGCGGTGCAGATGATTTTCAAATTTGTGGAATCTTGGAATAATTATTTTATTCCGGCACTGATTTTACATGAGGATAATAAGAAAACAATGCCAATTGTAATATCGCTTTTACGAAGTGCAAACTTTGCAAATTACGATAACGGTCTGATCTACATGGTAATTGCCTTTTCAATCCTGCCATCTATCATAATCTATCTATTTTTGTCGCGTCTGATAATCAGCGGCATAACAAGCGGGGGAATAAAAGGTTGATGAACATCAATATCCACATCATTGAAGACTCCATGGAGGAGATACTGGATATCTTCTGCCATGAGGCCAATAAGGAGAGGCTGCAGGAGATTGCAAAGGAGCTAGTGGAGGGCAATCAGAAAATCACTTGTAAGAAAGATGATAAGACATATCAGATTCGTCTGGATGAGGTCTTTTATATAGAGACAGTTGATGAGAGATTGTTCATTTATTGTGAGGATGATGTTTATGAAAACAGGATGCGTCTTTATGAAGCAGAGCAGCTGTGCAGCGGCGCTGATTTTTTCAAGGCATCAAAGTCTATGCTAATCAACATTAAAAAGATTGAAAACATGAAGCCATCTCTTTCAGGGCGATTTGAGATTACCATGATAAACAAGGAGAAGCTGATTGTTTCCCGAAAATACGTAGCTGATTTAAAGGAAAAGATGGGATTATAGGAGTATGACAGATGAAACAAGAGATATTAAATGTTCTTAGAAGATTTATAAATGTGTGCGCTGGCATGCTGTTTATTATGGTGATTTTAGGGCCAGTGCTTGGAATTGTGGATGGTATAAATAATGTGCAGTTTGCAGTGTTGATAATCTGTGCAGCTGCAGCGGCACTTTCTAGTTTGGTGTTTATATCAAAGCAGGAGTTGCACGGGGCAGCTTGGTGGTGCAGAGAGATTATCTGCATACTGATAAATATGGCCATCACATTGCCGTTGACTTTCTACGCAGGCTTGTGGGAAAGCCTGGTGGGAATGCTGGTGGTGATGTTGATAATACTTGTCATCGCCTTCGGAAATCATTTCGTTGAATTCTTATATGATATGAAAACAGCGAACTTGATTAATAGCAAAATCAAGGAGATGAGGTAGTAGTACAAAGGGTAGAGAAATAAATAGAAATATGGTAATATACTTTAGATTTAGACTAATTTTTTAATACGAAAGAATATTTATATATAGAAGGAGATAAATTACCATGAAATTGGGCATAGTAGGTTTACCAAACGTCGGTAAATCAACACTTTTTAATTCACTTACAAAGGCAGGAGCACTTGCAGCAAACTATCCATTCGCTACAATCGACCCTAATGTTGGTGTCGTATCAGTTCCTGATAAGCGTCTTGACGAGCTTACAAAGATGTACAACTCTAAGAAGACAGTTCCAGCTACAATCGAATTCGTTGATATCGCTGGTCTTGTAAAGGGTGCATCAAAGGGTGAGGGACTTGGAAACCAGTTCCTTGCAAACATCCGTGAGGTAGATGCAATCGTTCACGTTGTTCGTTGCTTCGAGGATGCAAATGTTGTTCACGTTGACGGCAGCATCGATTCACTTCGTGATATTGAGACAATCAACCTTGAGCTTCTTTTCTCAGATATGGAAGTTATGGAGCGTCGTTACTCAAAGACAGAGCGCAGCGCTCGTATGGACAAGACACTTCAGAAGGAAGCTGCTATGCAGAAGCGTCTTCTTGATCATATGGAAGCTGGCAACATGGCAAAGACATTCGAGCTTAACGACGAGGACGAGGAAGCATACTTCAAGGAGTACAACCTTCTTACTGCAAAGCCAGTTATCTACGCTGCAAACGTAGAGGATGAGGATCTTGCAGATGACGGCGCAAACAATAAAAACGTTCAGGCCGTTCGTGAGTACGCTGCTAAGGAAGGTTCAGAGGTATTCGTTATCTCAGCTCAGATTGAGCAGGAGATTTCTGAACTTGAGTCAGAGGAAGAAAAGCAGGAGTTTCTTGAGGCTATGGGACTTGAAGAGTCAGGTCTTGATAAGCTTATCACTGCTTCTTACAGACTTCTTGGCCTTATCTCTTACCTTACATCAGGAGAGGATGAGACACGTGCTTGGACAATCAAGAAGGGCACAAAGGCTCCACAGGCTGCTGGAAAGATTCACACAGATTTCGAGCGTGGATTCATCAAGGCAGAGGTTGTTAGCTATGATGACCTTATGGCAAACGGTTCTATGACAGCTGCAAAGGAAAAGGGCCTTGTTCGTATGGAAGGTAAGGAATACGTTGTAGCCGATGGTGATGTAATCACATTTAGATTTAATGTATAACAAATTGTGAATTATGTGGGAAAAATCCCTGATTTATCGGCATATCTGTTGATAAATAGATTTTGTTTGATATTATATTGATAAAGATAGTTAACAGTTTGTTTTTTACCCATAAGGAGGTATTTATGAAACTTACTAATATTAAGGACACAGAAGCATTTTTTAAGGTTATCGATAGCTGCCAGGGAAAGGTAGAGCTTGTTACAGGTGAAGGTGACAGACTTAATCTTAAGTCAAAGCTTTCTCAGTTTGTTTCACTTGCAAATATCTTCCAGGCTGATGAGAGCATTCCTGAGCTTGAGCTTATTGCATATGAGCCAGACGATGCAAAGAAATTATTGGAGTTTATGATTAACCAATAATCACATTGAAAAGAGGAATGAACATTCCGAATTAGAAAGAAAAAGGTTCTCAGTGTACGCTGAGAACCTTTCTTAAAGTTTATAAATAATATTGGAGATTAGTTATGCGAGCTTATGAAAGACTACTAAATTATGTAAAGGTTTACACAACCAGTGATGAAGAGAGCACTACAGTTCCTTCAACTGCCAGACAGTTTGATTTGGCAAAGATTCTTGTTGAAGAATTGAAGGGCCTTGGCATCGAGGATGCAAAGGTAGACGACAAGTGCTATGTTTATGCAAGCATCCCAGCAACAAAGGGATACGAAGACAAAAAGGCAATTGGCTTTATTGCACACATGGATACTGCGCCAGATTTCTGTGGTGAAAACGTAAATCCGATAATCGAAGAAAACTACAACGGTGAGGATATCGTTCTTGGCACATCTGGAAGAATTATTAAGGTATCAGATTTCCCACATCTTAAGGAATTAAAGGGACGTACTTTGATCCACACAGATGGAACAACACTTTTAGGCGCTGATGACAAATCAGGTATTGCCGAAATCATGACATTTGCAGAGGAGCTTCTTGCAAGTGATGAGCCACACGGCAAGATTTGCATCGCTTTCACTCCTGATGAGGAGATTGGTGCTGGTGCAGATCATTTTGATGTTGAATACTTTGGAGCTGACTTCGCATATACGGTAGACGGTGGCGAAGAAAACGCAGTAGAGTACGAGAACTTTAATGCAGCTGAAGCAAAGATTAAATTCAACGGTGTAAACATTCATCCAGGTGATGCAAAAGATATTATGGTTAATGCAGCACTTGTTGCTATGGAGTTTAATTCAATGCTCCCACCAACACAGACACCTAGCCAGACAGAGGGATACGAAGGATTCTTCCATCTTCTTGATATGTCTGGAGATGTTGCAGAGGCAAAGCTTTGGTACATTATTCGTGACCATGATGCAGATAAATTTGAAGAGAAGAAAAAGGTTATGGAGCATGCTGCTAATATCATCAATCAGAAATATGGTGAGGGCACATGCGAGCTTAACATTAGAGACCAGTATCAGAACATGCTCGAGATGATTAAGCCTCACATGTTCCTTATCGATTATGCTTTCGAGGCATTAAAGGATGCTGGAGAGAATCCAAAGGCTGTTGCTATCCGAGGCGGTACAGATGGAGCACGTCTCTCATTTATGGGATTGCCTTGTCCAAACCTTGGAACAGGTGGCTACAACTTCCACGGTCCAATGGAGCACATTACAGCGGAGGGCATGGATACCGTAGTCAAGGTACTACACGGTATTACAAGCAAATTTGCTACAGAATAAGTTAGCCGATGAGCTGGTGAGAGCGTAACCAGCGGACTGGGGGAATTATGTCAGCGGAAAAAAGAAAAGAATTATTTGTAGATATTTTGATGGATGCCTTATCAGGTTTGTGCATCGGTATTGCAATTTATAATTTTGCAGCAGATGCCAAGTTTCCATTGACCGGGCTTACTGGTATTGCAATGATTTTCTATCAGTACTGGGGATGGAAAATTGGTCTTATGACAATCATAATGAACATTCCACTGATAGTGGTTTCATACAAAGTTTTGGGACGAAAGTTTCTTCTTAAAACTTTCAAGACTATGGCCATAGGCACTGTTATGATGGATTTTGTGGCACCTCTTGTGCCTAAAATCGAGATTTCAAATATCCTTTTGAATGCTCTAGTGGTAGGTGTGTTTACTGGATTGGGTTACGCTCTTGTTTATATGCGTAATTCATCCACAGGTGGTGCTGATTTTATCATGATGCTTATCAAGGCAAAGAATCCACACATGTCACTTGGTCGAATCTTTTTCATAGTTGATGTGGTTATCATTGTAATCGACACAATCGCATATGCGCACTCATTTGAAGCGCTGTGCTATGGTTTTGTAATCAGCTATGTAGGTTCACTTGTTGTGGATAAGGTAATGATTAATGCCGATTCAGGTATGATGTGTATGATTGTTACCAACAAAGCAGAAGCAATTGCAGATGCTATTGATAAAGCAGTTGAGAGAGGAACAACAATCTTCACTGCAAAGGGCGGATACAAAGGCGATGAGCGCCAGGTTTTGATGTGCGCCTGCTCAGACAAGCAGATGTACCAGGTTAATCGTGTTGCAAAAAAGATTGACGTGGACGCATTTATTGTCATAATGGAATCAAAGGCAGTATATGGTGAGGGGTTCAAGAGATTTAAACCTTAAGGAGTATAGAAATGTCAGAAAAGATTTGCGTTCTTGGTGTAGCAGGAGGATCTGCTTCAGGCAAGACTACAATTATTAAAAAGCTTCAGGATTATTTTGGAGAGGACATTGCGGTTATCAGCCATGATGCATACTACAAGGCACATCCTGATATGTCATTTGAGGAGCGTAGCAAATTAAACTACGACCATCCAGATTCATTTGAATCAGATAGAATGGCAGAGGATGTTAGAAAGCTTATCAAGGGATATGCTATCGATATGCCAGTTTACGATTACGTAAATCATAATCGTTCAGAGGAGACAATCCGAATTGAGCCAAAGACAGTTATTGTCATGGAGGGTATCCTTATTCTTGAGAACAAAGAGCTTAGAGATTTGATGGACATCAAAATCTTTGTTGATACAGATGCTGATGAGCGTTTAATGCGTCGTATCCAGCGTGATATGATTGAGCGTGGTCGTAGTATCGAATCAATCATTGGTCAGTACAGCGATACTGTAAAGCCAATGCATGAAGAGTTTGTTGAGCCTTCAAAGAAGCATGCAGACATCATTATTCCACGTGGAGGAGAGAACGCTGCAGGTCTTGATATGCTCATCACATACATGAACAAAAAGCTTCATGAAGAAGAAAACTAAATAGACGTTTATGCAATGTGCGACTTGTGCCACAGTGGTTTTTGTTGATAAGGACGAAAATCACTGTGGCTCTTTTATTTCCTTTAATTTGGAATATCCCTATGCTAAAATTGAATAGTAATTGATAAAAAATTATCAATTATGGAGTATTAAAAGGGAGAAATAATTAATAATGGGAAACAAACCAATCGTGTTGGCTGTTGCCGGTAAGGGCGGAGTAGGCAAAACTTCGTTAGCTTCGGTGATGGTCAAGTTGTTAGTGGAAGCTTATCCAGACAAACGCATTCTAGCAATCGATGCTGACCCAGCGGTGGGACTTTCGACAGCACTTGGTGTTGAACCAACTCTTACTCTTGATGATATCAGGAAAGAGGCAGTGGAAGCTGCAGAAAATGGTGATACCAAGGCAACTGTAGAAGTGCTTGGGGAAGCAAGATATCGTATTTTCGATGCTATGGTGGAAATGGAGGGCTTTTCTTTTATTGCAATAGGAAGACCGGAGGCTGCTGGTTGCTATTGCAAGATCAATACTTATCTCAAGGAAGTAATCTCTTCAGTTTCAGACAATTTTGATTACATAGTAATAGACGGAGAGGCCGGTATCGAGCAGATTAACCGTCGCGTTATGGAGAAGGTGACACACCTTATCCTTATCACAGATTCTAGTAAGAAGGGCTGCGATGTAGTTAAGACAATCAAGAATGTGGCTGACAATCTTGTTATGTACGACCAAATCGGAGTGGTAGTAAATCGTGTGCCATCTGAGGAAGTTTTGGAATATATGGATTTAGGAAATATTCCACTTCTTGGCTGGATACCTGCAGATGCCAACCTTACCGAATGCGACCTTAAGGGAAAATCGGTGCTAGGAATTTCAGGGGAATCACCTATTGTGGTTGATATGCACAGTGCATTACATAAGCTAGGAATAATATAAAGTGTACAATTTTTATGTGAGCAGGTAACTATCAAGCTCTTGGTATTACTCAAGGAGCCAATCTCGCGACGGAGTAATACCAAGGCTTGAGAGTGTGACCTGCGGACTATAGGGAGAAAATATATGAAGGATTTAAAGCATCTTATATATTTTGAGAACTTGCTTATGGATGCTGATAATGACCTAGTGAGAGCGGCTCAGGCTGAGGGTCGTGTATGCGTAGGTAGTGTGTGTTATCAGATACCAGAGGTTCTCATGAATCTAGGTAATTGCTTTACCGTAAGACTTCGCGCGCCAAGAACTGGTTCTATGGAGATGGGAACTTACTATTTGACCAGTTTTTTGTGCGAGTATTCAAGAGCATTGCTTGAGCGTGCAATTGAAGGGGGATATCAGTTTTTGGATTGCCTCATCGCGCCAGATGGTTGCACCATGATCAACAGATGTGTTGAAAATATGGAGCTTCTTAAGATGAATGAAAAGGAGCACTTTTTCTACAAGTATCTAGAGGTTCCAATGAAGGCTGATGATAATGGATTAAACCTCTATGTAGGTCAGTGCCGTTCAAAGATTTTGGAGCCGCTACATGAAAAGTTCGGAGTGGATATTTCCGATGAGGCACTTCGTAAATCTGTAGAAAATCACAACAAGATTTGCCGAATCATTACCGAGCTGGGCAACTTTAGAAAAGAGGAAAAGCCACGTATCACAGGATACGAATTCCATATCATCACAATGTGCACCTATGTGTGCCCACAGGATTTACTTCTTGAAAAGCTTGAAGAGACACTTGAAGAAGTAAAGAATCGTGTGCCAGATGAAAAATGGCCATATCGCGCCAGAGTAGCGGTTGTTGGTTCCGAGGTAGACGATATCGATATGATTAAGCTCATCGAGGAATCAGGGGCATATGTATGCGCAGATAGATTCTGCTTTGGTTCATTGCCGGGGCGTGAGGAAATCATTCTCAATGATGAGGAAGATGTGCTTACACAAATTTGCCGTCATTACATGATGAACTGTATGTGCCCTCGACACATGGATACTCCAAAGATGAATCGACGTCGTGAGTACGTTGATGAAATTGCAAAGGAGTACAAGGCAGACGGAATCATCTATGAGCAGATGAAATTCTGTGATCCATGGGCTTATGAAAGAATGGTAGGAAGCCATGTTCTTCGTGATGAATATGGTTATCCAGTGCTTACAATCGATAGACCATATGCGGTGGGTTCATCGGGACAGATTCGTACCCGTGTCCAGGCCTTCGTGGAAAGTATCGAAATCAAAAAGATACAAGGAGGTAGACGCTAATGGGAAAAGCAGTAGGCAGCTCAAAATTAGGTGAGCTTTATAGCGGTGATAAAAAGGTTTTTAAGCACCGCGAGTGGAGAGGAATCAGGGATACCTGGTACGACTACACCAGATGGCTTGGAATCATAGCTATGCTTGGAAAGTTTATGCTCCACCCAAAGAATGTAAAGGGATTTTTCAGATATCGTTGGATGCTCAATTATTTGGCAGTTCCAATGATGATTGATAAACATTCCATGGGACTTCGTGGAACTCAGCTTCGTATTTGCCGTGAGGAATACGATTTAGTTGCATCGGACGTTGCAAAGCTTTTGACAAAGATTTTTTCAATGGATAGAAACCTTGGGGCAAGTCCAGAAAAGTCAAAGCATGTAGTTCTTATGGATGAAAACGAAATGACTAACATCATGTGCGGCTTCCCAAATCTTGAGGGACTCAGTTGGGAGACAGCAAGCTGTTATGTATGCGTTCTTCTTCAAGGAGATGCCATGACACATTATTTGGATGTTGTTCAGGAATGTGGTATGCCAGGTGATGTTTGTCCTATGCCTGCATCTGAGGCTGGCATTTGTATTGATGGGGATATGCCTGTTTTTGGCAAGTGTGCAGTTCAATGCAACACTACTTGCGATGGTTCGCTTATGGGAAATGGTGTTATTTCAAGAGCACTGGAGCGAAACGGCATTCCAGTTCATCAGCTTGCTACACCACTTCGTCACACAGAGCCTGGTGTTCAGGAGTATGCAGCTCAGGAGGTTAGAAATGCCATCGCCTTCATCGAAGAGCAGACAGGTGAAAAGTTCGATTGGGATTATTACTTTGAATGCGCTAAGCGAATCAATATAGGTGCCCGCGAATGTACTGAGTGGCTTGAAATCACAAAGACAGATTATCCGCAGGTTATCGGAAACAACATCCTGCTTTATCGCGAGACAGAGTATATGGCTATCGCAGGAAAGGTTCCAGCATTTGCCAAGCTTGATAAAAAGATTACCAAGATGGCAACAGAAGCTTATCAGAAAAAGACAATGCTTGCAAAAGAGTATCGTCATCGTGCTGTTATATGGGGCGTTCAGTCACAGTTCTACACAGACTTTTTGGCATGGCTTTTGAACTGCTGGGGAATTCTTCCAATGTTCGACATGCTCACCATGGTATCCCTTGATCCTATTTCAGAGGACGACAAGGAACAGGCCATCTACGATATGGCACATCAGTATGAAAACATGATTATGAGAAATCGTACTCATGGTGGCTATGAGGTGCTTCTTGATGACCTTTGGAGATACTGTGAGGAATTCCGCGCTGATATGGTTATCCTTTGGGAACACATAGCATGCAAGGCACTTGATGGTATGCATGGTATGTTCGAAGAGCAGGCGAGAGAACACGGTATCAAATTGGTTTGGGTAAACCATGACCTCTATGACCCACGTGTCATCCCTCGAAAGAACCTTCGCCAGGACGTAAACCGTTACATGCGCTCAGTCCTTCGCGAAGAGCCATTGGACCCAACGTTGGAAGATTACGATGATACCAACTTATGGTAAAAGGAAATGATTTTGCAAACTTGATTTAGGAGAATAAATATATGAAATATTTTGGTGGATGTGACTCAGGTAGTACATATACTAAATGCGTCATTATAGATGAGAATGGAAAGATGGTGGCGGACGTCACCTTAAAGAGTAGGATAAATGCTGTGCTATCTTGTCAGGATGCCCTTGATCAGGCAGTGGCACAGGTGCCAGATTTAAATAGTGCAGAGGATTTGACTTATCTTGTAGGTACAGGATATGGCCGTAACAAGGTTCCTTTTGCTGATGAGAATATTTCAGAGATTAGCTGCCATGCTATGGGGGTTCATGTGGCTGACCCAACAGTAAAGGCTATTATTGATATTGGTGGTCAGGACGTAAAGGGAATTGCAGTTGATACTGATGGAACAGTTCTTAATTTTGCCATGAATGATAAGTGTGCAGCAGGAACAGGTCGTTTCTTTGAGGCCATGGCTAGAGCATTTGAGATGGATTTGGATGAGTTCTCAAATCTTTCTCTCAAGGCAAAGAATGTCATTCCGATTACAGCACAGTGTACCGTGTTTGCGGAGTCAGAGGTAATCTCTCTTGTTGGAGAGGGAAAGCCAATGGATGAAATTGCAGCAGGTATTGAGCTTTCGGTTGCAAAGAGATGCTTTGTAATGTCAAAGAAGGCTGGTGCTACAGATAAGATTACACTTACAGGTGGATGCGCAAAGAATGCAGGACTTAAGGCTGCCATCGAGCAGGTTCTTAAGCTCAAGGTTATAGACCTTCCAATTGACCCACAGCTTATGGGTGCTCTTGGTGCAGCAGAGTTTGCACGTAAGAAAGGAAATAGATAATGTTGAAAGTTTTAGGAATTATCGCAATAGTGTTGATATGCCTTTGGATTTTATCCATGATTGTTTATTTCTTCAACCTGGATATGAAGCTCACAAGCGCATTACAGCCACTGCTTGCAAAGCATTACGATAAGATTAAGAAAGATAGAAAGATTTAATGAAGCTATATGATGAAAGCATTAAAGAGCTACTTGCTGGATTAGATATTTCTAAGGCCAAGAGTCTTGATATCGCAAATGCGAATTGGACTGATGTGGGAGACCATAATCTAATTCTTAGAGCTGATATGGCTTATGAATTGGGAGGAGGTACTAATCCTGCAGTATCAGCTATGGCTGTTACCTGCAATGACGAATTCGTAAATGCGGATGAAGTTATTTTGATTGGTCCAGATTTAAATGAAATCAAAAACGACACGCCATACGCAAGAATAGCCATTGTGAAGGTGGCGGAGGAAAGCCTTGGGGATGGCAATGCACTTTATAATGCAATTAGAAAAATAGAATACGTTAGGTATCATATTAATCCAAAGGGATACATGACCCGCATCTCTGCATCAAACAACAGAGAGCCGGTAAGAGTTGGAAAGGATGCTCTTAATGAGGGATTAGATTTCGCCAAGGTTGGAAAGCTGTTCCTTGATACCTACCATGAAAACAAAAATATTGAAGCTGTAAAGCTCATATTTATAACTGACCCAGCTTTTGACTACAGGTCATTAGCTGAGCAGGCAAAGCATCTTGAAGATATCACTGGCGCAATAGATCATATCTTCAAGAATGTAATGATGGACTGCGGAAGCTGCTCATTGCAGAAGGTCTGTGATGAAGTGGAGGGCTTACGCGAACTCCATTTCTCAGTTCATTAAATAATTAAATGAGGCAGTAGATAACAAGCTCTTAGGTTTCTGAATGAGACATGTAGTCGAATGAAGAAACACTAAGGCTTGTAAGCGTAACTGCCGGATTATAGTTAAGAAAGGGAGTATAGGATATGCCAGAAATGAGCAAAGCAATCATGCCACCACACATGCATGATAAAGAGCCAAGCAAGAAGATTATTGAGCTTGGAAGAAAAATAACAGATGTAATGCCACACAAGATGTTTGGCGTTAAGGTAGAGGACCCAGAATACTGGGGACTTGCAGAAATCGTAACAGAGGAGATGGCTGAGGTTGGCCTTACAATGAAGGTACGCCATCACTACACATTTGAGGATCTCTGCAAAATGAATCCTGAGAAGGCAAAGGATAAAGAGGCTTTTCAGAAGTTACTTGATGATATGTCATACATCGGACTTTTAGAGTACGATTATGGAAATCACTACGATCATAATGGACGTACAGCTCCACAGTCTGAGAGAAGATATGTGCTTCCTATCTTCGTTCCAGGTTCTGCAGAGCTTTTCAACATGGAAGAGTCAATTCCAGGCGAGCGTTCAAACAATAGAATTAAGCAACATCCAGCTGTAGCATCATTCTTCGAGAGAATGACATACATTCCACTTGATGGTTTGACACACCTCATCCCACCAGGAGGCGCTGGTGTAGGTATGCACGTTATCCCTGTGGAGAAGGCTATCGAGTTTGAAAACGAAAAGGTAGACCTTGAGCAGATTTCATACTGGCTCAAGAAATATGAAGGACATATTGGCGTGGGCCAGTGTTCATGCCGTGTATCACGTGCTTGTCTTGAAGAAGGTTGCGGTGATGACGAGATGAACTGGTGTATCGGTCTTGGTGATTTCGCGGACTACTGCCGTGAGACAGGCAAGGGCCACGATATCACATACGAAGAGGCTATGCGCATCGTTGAGCGCGCTGAGACACTTGGCTTCGTTCACCAGATTACAAACATCGATGGTGAAAACAAAATCTTCGGTCTTTGCAACTGTAACGTAAATATTTGTAACGCACTTCGTACATCACAGCTCTTCAACACACCTAATATGTCACGTTCTGCCTACACAGCTCACGTAGAAGCAGAGAAGTGTGTAGCTTGTGGTAAGTGCGTTGAGTATTGTCCGGCAGGTGCTGTTAAGCTTGGCCAGAAGCTCTGCAAGAAGGACGGTAGTGAGGTTGAATATCCAAAGGTAGTTCTTCCAGACAGAGTTCACTGGGGCAAGGATAAATACAATGAAAACTATCGCGATGACAATAGAAAGAACTGTTACGATACAGGTACAGCTCCATGTAAGGTAGCATGTCCTGCCCACGTATCTGTTCAGGGCTATGTAAACATGGCAAAGAATGGCCGTTACGATGACGCTCTTGCACTCATCAAAAAGGACAACCCATTCCCAGCTATCTGCGGCCGTGTATGTAACAAGAGATGTGAGGCTGCTTGTACACGTGGCACTATCGATGCACCAGTTGCTATCGATGATATCAAGAAGTTTATTGCTGAGCGTGATCTTCATGCTGAGACAAGATATATTCCACCAATCGACATCCCTTCAAACCGATTAACACAGTGGGATGACAAGATTGCAATCATCGGTTCAGGTCCTGCAGGTCTTTCATGTGCTTACTACCTTGCAACAAAGGGCTACAAGCCAACAGTATTCGAAAAGAACAGCCGTCCAGGTGGTATGCTCACATGGGGTATTCCAACATGGAAGCTTGAGAAGGATGTAGTTGAAGCTGAAATCGATGTTATCCGTCAGCTCGGCGTAGAGATTAAATGCAATGTTGAAGTTGGTAAGGATATCACGCTTGATGAGTTACGTGCTCAGGGCTACAAGGCATTCTACGTAGCAATCGGATGCCAGGGTGGTAAGATTCCACCAATCCCAGGAACAGATGCAAAGGACGGAATCGATATCGCTGTTACATTCCTTCATAAGGCACTTGAAGACCAGACACAGAAGATGGATGGTAACGTAGTTGTTGTCGGTGGTGGTAACGTAGCTATCGACTGCGTACGTACTGCTGCTAGATTTGGCGCAGGCAACCCACAGATGTTCTGTCTTGAACCTAGAGACGAGATGCCAGCTAACAACTCAGAAATTACAGAGACTCTTGAAGAAGACATCGCAATCAACAATGGTTGGGGGCCAAAGGAAGTTCTCAAGGATGCTGAGGGCAATGTATCTGGTATCGTATTCAAGAAGTGTACATCTGTATTTGATGCTGACCACAAGTTCAATCCACAGTACGATGAGAATGACATAATGACAGTAGAGTGCAAGCACATCATCTTTGCTATTGGTCAGGGCATCGAGTGGGGCGGACTCCTTGGTGATGGAAAAGAAAAAGTAGAATTCTGGCACGGTAATTATCCAGTAGCGGACAAACTTACATACCAGACAGCACAGCCAGATATTTTTGTTGGTGGTGACGTATATTCTGGCCCTAAGTTTGCTATCGACGCTATCGAAGCTGGTAAGTGTGCAGCAGATTCTCTACACAGATTTGTACAGCCAGGATGCTCTATGACAATCGGTAAGAACCGTCGTGACTTTATTGAGCTTGACAAAGACAACATTCTTGTGGAAGAATATGACACAGCGGGCAGAAATGAGCCAGCTATAGATACAAGCATTGATATGAAGCATTCATTCCGTGATGCTCACCTTACACTTACAGAAGAGCAGGTAAAGGCTGAGGCTAGCCGTTGCTTAAAGTGTGGCGCATCAGTTGTTGATGAGAATAAGTGTATCGGATGTGGTGTCTGCACAACTAAGTGTGCCTTCGACGCTATCACCCTCCACAGAACTCATCCAGAGTGCACACATATGGTTAAGTCTGAGGACAAGTTCAAGCATATCGGTGCTTATGCAGTAAAACGTGCCGCTAAGATTGCATTCTCAAAGAAGAGTGAAGCTGAGAAGCAAGCGGAGCGAGAGCACAAGGAGTATAAGAAGGGTAATAAGTAATTATGCATGAATTAGGTATTGTGTTTCATGTGGCGAAACAGGTTGAGGAAGTTGCTCAGGAGAATAATGCAGATCACATCAGCGAAGTAGTTCTTTCGATTGGTGAGGTATCTACAGTTATTCCAGACTATCTTATTGATTGCTGGGCTTGGAATGCTAAAAAGTATCCAAGACTTGATGGCAGCAAGCTTACTTGCGAAACTATTAAGGCAGTGACTTTCTGCGAGGATTGTAAACAAGAGTATGAGACAGTTGCTTATGGAAAGACATGTCCACATTGTGGCAGTGGCAACACTTATCTTGTTACAGGAAACGAGGTTATCCTCAAAGAGGTTATAGCTGACTAAGAAAAAAGAACCTTTGGGTGGCTGAAGCCCAAGGTTCTTTTCTTTTGCACATCAACCGACATGCATTTGAAGGGAGAAAATATATGAACGGTCCGAATGACCAAGTAATTAACTAATTAAAAGAAGCAACATAGGTTGCAAATTAAGTTTAAGAAAGCCATGCTAATACACCATCTGGCTACACCGGAATATGGTCTGTAGTAGCCGTAGCTGGCACTTCTGTTTTCATACCAACCACTGGTAAAGTTGATGCTTTGCTCAAACTGTCTATATCTAAAGTTGCTTGGCTCTAGTGCGATGGCTCTGGAAATGTATTCTCTAGCATCGTTTAAATTGCCAAGTCCCTGAGATGCAACTGAAGCGAAGAAATACCACTGCCCATTTCGGCCACTGTCAGGAATGCTGTAAAGCACATTCATTGCGGCGGCAAACTGTCTGGCGTTGATATAGTTGGCAGCTGCCTGCATCTCTACTGAGCCAGCGCCCTGACTACCGTAGGAGTTATATCCGTAAGAGTAGTTGTCACTGTAGCTGTTAGAGTAGCTTCCATTTTGTCTTTCATCCATTATCTGGTTGTAAGCTGCCTGAATCTCTTTGAACTTTTCTTCTGCCTGAGCCTTGTTAGGATTGTTGATGTTGGCATCAGGATGATATTTTCTGCTGAGATTTCTATATGCTTTTTTTATTTCCTCATCTGAGGCGCCTCTTTCGACACCTAAAACGCTGTAAGGATTGAGCATTTATGGTTTCTCCTTTGGAGTGTTTTTCTTTATCTGCAGGTACTCGTATTTGGTCCATACACCTGTGTAGATAATGTTTCTAAGAATATCTGCATTCTCCACTATTGGCAATCGTTCAAAGGATTTTGCACATTCTGCCATGAGAGATGTGAGATTGATTCTCACGAAGGTTTCGAATTCCTTTGGTGATTCCTTTTTCATAAATGAAAGAGGGTTGTAGTTACCATTTTTTTCATCCTTCTTTAAATCTTCGTAGGCATCAATGATATAAATGAACTTGCCCATATGAAAGCCCATACAGTTAAGGGTACAACTCCAATCGTCATCCTTCCAATTCATAAGCGTACCAAGCATTTCGCCTGTGTAGCTGGAAACCTTATCAATGTTGGCTTCGCGGGCTTTTTCAGCAGCTGAAAGCTGCGCTATATATTTTTCAACAGCAGCAGTTTGCTTTGGATATTTATCCTTTATGCGATTGTAGTCCTTGTTTAGACTATCAGCTGCCAGCTTTGAAATTTTAGAATTATCATCTTTATAATTATCCATAAGACTGTGATATGAGAGGATAATGTCCATATCTGCAGCATATCTTATGGCGTCGCTGTTATAGAAATCTCTGACCTTGAATGGATGGATTATGCAACGACGTGTGTCCTGACTGAGATCAGGCTCGTACAGACTTTGCAGAAGTATAGCTAAAAAGCAAAGGTCGTAGTTGAGCAAGAGTTGGCCCTTGAAACCGGCTTCCTTGCCAAGCTGATGACACAATCCACAGTAGAATTGTTGATATATTTTTTTGTCATCCTCTGAAAGCTGCTTTATATCAGCATTTATATATCCAAACAAAATCGATACCTTATCTATACCCTTTTAATAAATTGAGTGCGACATTTACTACATGTTACTTGTATTTTGCCTCTGCCTCTTGGGGCACGAAGCTTTTGTTTGCAGTTTGGGCATTTGAAAATTGCATATACCTTACGCTGCTCATAGTTTGCCTTTGTGCGAGAGAAGAATGTTTTTGCTTTATAAGGAAAGCCAGAAAACTTTCTTCGGATTCCTGCTGTTTTTTCAAGGAACTTTTGATTCTCGTAATAACGCTTTTGATAGTTCTTTGAAAGCATGCGCCAAACACTGTATACGAGGCAGGCCATTGCAATCAGATAGAAAATATTAGAACCTGTAATCATTGTGAGAAGCATAAGTATGAGAGCAATCCATGTGACTGTTCTGCCAAGTGCATCTACACCTGTTCTACCTGAGAAAAATTGTGCCATTTTATATCTGAAATCGTTCATTGTGGCCTCCTCATATCGGATGTAAATCCGTTGTTGTTTAGTTGCACTTTAACTGTTAAAATAGGGTTCGTCAACAGTTTGGAAAAGTATTTAATAAAAGTTTAAGATTTGATTTAGAATACTTGAAATAATATAATGGTTAGTGTAAACTAACTTTAGTTTAATAAGTTGCACTGAGGTAAGTTTTATGATAAGGTTTATGTGAAGTGGATTGTGTGCAACTGAAATTTTATTTCAAAATCCATTTAGTTTAGGAGGAGTTGTTTTGAGAACTTTTGTTAACGAATCAGCAGAAAATTATCTTGAGACTATACTTATGCTCAGCAAGAAATTACCAGTTGTTCGCTCGGTAGATGTTGCTAATGAATTGAACTTCAAAAAATCATCAGTCAGCATTGCTATGAAGAATCTTCGTGAAAAGAATCACATCACAGTTACAGATGCAGGTTACATATACCTCACAGATGAAGGCAAGGCTATTGCAGAGATGATTCTTGAACGTCACGAGTTCTTTACAGATGTCCTTGTAAAGCTTGGTGTAGATGAAGAAATCGCATCAGAGGACGCATGCAGAATTGAGCATGTTCTCAGCAAAGAGAGCTTCAAGGCAATCAAGGATTACGCAGAAAAAAATATTTTGAAATAATACTCCAGCCCTAAAACAGGGCTGGGTTTTTCTTAGTTTTATACAAGGGGTATCAAAATGGACATTATGGAAAAAGAACAGCGTGACATTATCATTCAGCAGCTTAGAGAATCAGGCTGTCGAATCACAAAACAGAGATTAACAATCTTGGACATCATTTTAAATGGTGATCCATCATGTGTTAAGGAAATATATAGGGAAGCAGTTAAAAAGGATAAAAATATCGGTAGTGCCACTGTTTATCGTATGGTAAATACCCTTGAGGAAATCGGCGTAATCAATCGTAAAAACATGTATCAGGTCGATTGCAGCAACTGTGGACATCTTTGCGAGGATGCAGATTGTGATGACTCATGTCCAGGTGGTAGTTGTCCTGTATGTGAAACCAATGTTGTAGTTACATTGGATGATGATTCTAAAATCGTTATTGGAAGAGAAGAACTTAAGGATTTACTATACGAAGGGCTCAAGGCTAAGGGACGTATCAGTGGCCAGAAAATTTCTCGTTTGGCCATGTAGTTGATACCCTCAAATGGTTGAATTTATAGTTATTCTGATGTATTATTAAAAGGCTGTCAGTGTACTGACGGCCTTTAGTTATGTCAAATTTAGAAGAGGAGATACACAATGACTCAGTCACGTACACACAACTGTAACGAGCTTCGCCTTGCAGATGCAGGAAAAGAAGTTACTTTAGTTGGTTGGTTTGAAAACATTAGAAAGGTTTCGAAGAATCTTGGTTTCCTTATTCTTCGTGATTTTTACGGCACTACACAGGTAGTAGTAGAGACAGAAGACATGATGGCTATCATCGATTCTGTAAACAAGGAGTCTACAATCTCTGTAACAGGTACTGTTCGTGAGCGTTCTTCAAAGAACACAGAGCTCCCTACTGGCGAGATTGAGGTTGTTCCTACAGATATAAAAATTCTTGGTAAGTGTGACCACAATGAGCTTCCATTCGAGATTAACCGTTCAAAGGAAGCTGATGAAAATACACGTCTTAAGTATCGTTATCTTGATCTTCGTAACCCAGAGGTTAAGAGCAAGATTATTCTTCGTAGCAAAATCGTTGCAGAGCTTCGTAGCGCAATGATCGCTCACGATTTCATGGAGATTACAACTCCAATCCTTACATGCTCATCACCTGAGGGAGCACGTGATTACCTTGTACCAGCACGTAATCACCCTGGCAAGTTCTATGCACTTCCACAGGCACCACAGCAGTTTAAGCAGATCCTTATGGCATCTGGTTTCGATAGATATTTCCAGATTGCACCATGCTTCCGTGATGAGGATGCTCGTGCAGACCGTTCTCCAGGAGAGTTCTACCAGCTCGATATGGAGATGGCATTTGCTTCTCAGGAAGACGTATTCGCAGTAGTAGAGGATGTACTTCCTCCAATCTTTGCTAAGTACGGTGTATACAAGAGCGCTTCAACAGCTCCATTTGTTCGTATCCCATACCTTGAGGCTATGGATAAGTACGGTTCAGATAAGCCAGATCTTCGTATCGACCTTGTTCTTCAGGATGCTACAGATGTTATGGCAGATTGTGGATTTGGTCCATTCGAGGGCAATGTTGTTAAGGCTATCGTTGTTGACAATCTTTCAGCTACACGTAAGCAGATTGATGCTATGATCGCTGAAGTAGAGGTTGCTACAGCTCAGAAGACATACTGGTTCAAGCTCGATGAAAACGGAGAGCTTGTTGGTGGTATCGCAAAGTTCCTTCAGGAGAGAAAGCAGGCTGTTATTGATAAGCTTGGTCTTAAGCCTGGTGATTTCGTTGGTCTTGCTGCAGGAAACCTTCTTACAGCTCAGAAGACAGCTGGTGTATTCAGAAAGCTTCTTGGCGCAGCTGCTGAGGGTCACATGAAGAAGGATACATATGAGTTCTGCTGGATCGTTGATTTCCCAATGTATGAAATTGGCGAGGAGTCAGGAGAGCTTGAGTTCTGTCACAACCCATTCTCAATGCCACAGGGTGGCAAGGAAGCTCTTCAGACACAGGAGCCACTTGATATCCTTGCATACCAGTACGATTTAGTATGTAACGGTGTAGAGCTTTCTTCAGGTGCTATCAGAAACCATGATCCAGAAATCATGATTGAAGCATTCAAGCTTGTTGGTCTTGGTGAGGAAGATGTTAAGGCTAAGTTCCCTGCTATGTACAACGCATTTACTTATGGTGCACCACCACACGGAGGAATTGCTCCTGGTGTTGATCGTATGATTATGCTTATCGCTGGTGAGGAATCTATCCGTGAAATCATTCCATTCCCAATGAATAAGAATGCACAGGATATTATGATGGATGCACCTGCTACTGTAGATCAGAAGCAGCTTGACGATGTACACATCGCAATCGTAATGCCTAAAGAAGATTAATATTTAGATAAAAAAATTGGCTGCCTAATTGGCAGCCAATTTTTTTATGAATGGATATAGCACAGTGGCGATTACCACGCCAAATGTGGCTTGGATAAGGTTTGGTATGATGCCAGCCAGTGAGGCGATTACACCAGCTTGCAAATCCGTTCCGTTTGCTATTGCAAGCATAAAAATTTCAAATATAAAATAACCAAATACCATAACAAGTTCCCCGATTATTCCGCTTACAATTAATTGGGGCAATTCTGTTTTTGTACTAAGCACCTTCTTGAGCAATTTAAAAACCAGATAGGCAGTCAAGGCTGTTAAAGCTTTTATAATAAAGGTGGCTGGTACATAAACAAAATAGCCTCCAATTAAATCTGATAATGCAGAGCCGATTCCGGCTGCAAGAGTTCCCCATACTGGTCCCAATAGAAGACCTGATAGCAATACGAATCCATCGCCTGGATGAATGTATCCCATGGTAGGCGTTGGGATTTTTATAATCATTGTACCCACACATGTAAGAGCAGCAAATAATGCGGCTGTTATTAAAGTGCGTGTACGCTCTGAAGTGTTTTCGGTTGTTTTTGTTGCTGTGTTACTCATGTTTGTCCTCCCTTTATATTAATCCTGTGAAAAAGTACTTTCTCATTTGTTATGTTGGAGCTATAATATCACCAAACTGACATCACAAAAATACGCAAAAATAACTATTTTTTAGGGGACAGATATGAAGGTATACGAAAAGGTATGTGAATATTACATTAATCAAATGAAAGAGGGAGCCTTAAAACCAGGCGATAAAATGCCGTCTATAAGGACTTCAGAAAAGATTCTTGGTGTTAGTCGTACTTCTATTGAGACAGGTTTTTTACAGCTGGCCGCCGACGGATATATTTATTCTGTTGAAAAGGTGGGCTATTTTGTTTCTGATATGTTGGAAAACAATAATGCATCAGAGAAGCAAGATGAGCAGGTTGTAAAACCTGGTGCTAAGCTTTATGAATATGATTTAGCCACTATAGGAGAGGACAAAACCGTATCCTGCCTAAATCTATGGAGGAGATATATGAAATCTGCTCTAAGGCAGGAGGATAGACTTCTGTCCTATGCGGATAATCAAGGTGAGTACGATTTACGTCAGGAGATAGCTGCCTATGTCAGAAAGAATAGAAATATTATATGTAGCGCAGATGATGTTGTGATTGGAGCTGGCTTCCAAAACCTTTTACAGATTCTGATTCCTCTAATCCCTGGGGAAAAAACTATATCTTTTCCTACGAAGGATTTTATGGATGGAGCTATTCTGTTTAAAAGCGCAGGTTTCGCTGTCAATTTTAGAGATAAAGATAGTCATGTTATTTATGTAACCCCATCCTATATGACAAAATGGGGTGATGTAATGCCTATGAAACGACGTAGAGAGCTGGCGGAGCATGTGACAAAAAACAACCACCTTCTTATAGAAGATGATTATCAAAATGAATTCGTTTATTCTAGCAAACCTACGCCTAGTCTTTATGCTATGACTGGTGGCGAGAATGTTGCTTTCTTAGGATCTTTTTCAAGAGTATTACTGCCTAGCGTAAGAATAAGCTTTTTAATTCTTCCTAAAAAGGCCAGAAAAGAATACTTACAGCTTAGAGGATTGTATAACCAGACGGCTTCTAAAGCTGAGCAGATTGCATTGGCCCAGTTTTTAAGAGACGGGCATCTGGATAGACATATTAAAAAGATAAAACGTCTATACGATGATAAAAGGAATCTGATGTATGAAGCACTTCAAAAACACTTCTCTGATAATGCAGAAATTATTATGGGTGAAAGTGGAATGGAAATGGCAGTTAAACTTAAAGGAGATAATATTCTTGCCCAAATAGAAAATTCACAAGTTGCAGTCAATATACTGGAAGCCTCTGAAAACGCAGTAACTATGCTGATTTCCTGCAGTAAAATTGAGTCTGAAAATATTTATAACGCTATCCAGAAATTAAATGATAGTTTACAAAAATAGTTTAGTATGATAATGTACTAAAGTATAATATAGTTTAGCGATTTATCACACTAAAGTGCATTAAACATACTTTTAGGAGGCGGATTATATGAAGAAGAGATTATTGGCTACTATTATGACATTAACAATGGCTATGGGGTTTGTTGCATGTGGAGCGGACCAGACAAGCCAAACAGAGAATACATCTGATACAGCAGAAGCAACTGAATCAACTGAGTCAGCTGAAAGCGATGTAGCTTATATTCAGGAGAAGGGTAAGCTTATCGTTGGTATCACAGATTTTGCTCCTATGGACTACAAGGACGATAATGGTGATTGGATTGGTTTTGATGCTGATATGGCAAAGGCAGTAGCCGATAGCCTTGGCGTAGATGTAGAGTTTGTTGAAATCGATTGGGACAACAAAATCCTTGAGCTTGAAAACAAATCAATTGATGTTGTATGGAATGGTATGACACTTACTCCAGAGGTTACCAATGCTATGGAGACAACAAATGCATACTGCAATAACGCTCAGGTTATAGTTGTAAATGCTGACAAGGCTGATGCTGTAACATCTGTAGATGAAGCAAAGGAACTTAGCTTTGCTGTTGAGTCAGGTTCTGCTGGAGAGGCAGCTGCTACAGACAATGGCTTCGATTATGTAGCTGTAAAATCTCAGGCAGATGCAGTTATGGAAGTTGCTGCTGGCACATCTGATGCTTGCATCATCGATCTTCTTATGGCTGGTGCTATGGTTGGAGAGGGAACAAGCTATCCTGACCTTACACACACTGTAGAGCTTACAACAGAGGAGTATGGTGTTGGCTGCAGAAAGGGTTCTGATTTAGCTGCATATATTAACGACCAGTTCAAGGCTCTCTATGCAGATGGCACAATGACAGAAATTGCTGAAACATACGGTGTACAGGATGCCGTTGTAGAGCAGTAATCGAAAAATATAAAAAGGATTATTAACAACATGTTTTCAACGGTTACAATATCGCTTTTAGAGGGGTTCTTCGGAACCCTAAAGCTTTTTTCACTAACTTTATTATTCTCTTTACCACTGGGGCTGATAATTAGCTTTGGTTCCATGAGCAGGACCTCTGTAGTGAGAATGCCTATAAGATTTATCATATGGGTGGTTCGAGGTACTCCACTTATGTTACAGCTGCTGATTATTTTTTACGGCCCTGGCATATTCTTTGGCGTAAATTTGTGGGGTTCAGGAGATTCAGGCAGATTCACAGCGGCGCTTGTTGCCTTTGTAATCAATTATGCATGCTATTTCAGTGAAATCTTCCGTGGAGGAATCCAATCTATTCCAAAGGGACAGTATGAAGCTGCCGCAGTGCTTGGACTTACAAGACAGCAAACCTTCTTCAGAATCATACTTCTTCAGGTTGTAAAGAGAATTGTTCCACCTATCTCAAACGAAGTTATCACCCTTGTAAAGGATACATCTCTTGCCAGAGTTATCGCATTTTATGAAATTATTTGGGAAGGCGAGAGATTTATAAAGAGTGCTGGAATCATTTGGCCACTTTTCTACACTGGCGTATTCTATTTGATATTCAGCGGATTGCTTACATTACTTTTTGGCTACATAGAAAAGAAATTAGACTACTTTAAATAATGGATGTGAACTATGGCGATATTAGAAGTTAAAGATATTAGAAAAAGCTTTGATAGAGAAGAAATCCTAAAGGGCATTAGCTTTGATATGGAAAAGGGGCAGACTCTTTCTATTCTTGGAAGCTCTGGAAGTGGTAAGACAACCTTACTTAGATGCTTAAACTTCCTTGAAACTCCAGATTCAGGAACAATTACTGTTAATGGAAATCTTCTTTTTGATGGCAACAATAAACCAGGAAAAAATGAGAATTTAAGAGAAAAGAGATTGCACTTCGGAATGGTATTCCAGCAGTTCAATCTGTTCCCTCAGTATACAGCTTTAGAAAATGTTATTTTGGCTCCAAAGCTTGAAAACAATGGCAAAAGTCAGGCTGAAATTTTGGAAGAGGGAAAAATTCTTTTGAATAAAATGGGACTTTCGGATAGAATGGATAACTATCCGCACCAGTTATCTGGCGGTCAGCAGCAAAGAGTGGCAATAGCACGTGCCCTTGCCCTCAAACCTGACATCCTTTGCTTTGACGAACCTACATCAGCTCTTGACCCGGAGCTTACAGGGGAAGTACTAAAGGTTATTAGAGAGCTTGCTGACAATCACACAACCATGATTATCGTTACACACGAAATCGGTTTTGCCAGAGAAGTATCAGATGAAATTATTTTCATGGATGGCGGAGTGATAGCTGAGCAGGGAACTCCGGCTCAGGTTATCGATAATCCAGGGGAGGAAAGAACTAGACAGTTCTTATCAAATTATCTTAAGTAACTATCAATTAACACAAAGGGAGCAAAAATGAATAACGTATGTATAGTTTTGGCAATCTTGATCTATTTAGCAGCACTGCTAATTATGGGTGTTAGCTTTGCCAAAGAAAACAACACTGTTGACGATTATTATTTAGGTGGACGAAAGCTAGGACCATTTGTAACAGCTATGAGCGCAGAAGCATCAGATATGTCTTCTTGGCTTTTAATGGGACTTCCAGGAGTAGCGTATGCTTCAGGCGTTTGCGATGTATTTTGGACAGCTCTTGGCCTTGGAATTGGAACATATGTTAACTGGCTTTTTGTAGCCAAGCGTCTTAGAAAGTACTCAGAGAAGAATAATTCTGTTACAGTACCGGATTTCTTTGAACGTCGATTCAAGGATAAAAGCCATGCATTATTGTTGATATCTTCGCTTATTATTGTGGTATTTTTTATTCCATATGTTGGCTCTGGTTTTGCCGCTTGTGGAAAGCTATTCTCCACATTGTTTGGTTTAGATTACTCCATTGCAATGTTGGCTTCAGCTGCAATTATTGTTGGATATACAGCAACAGGTGGTTTCTTAGCAGCATCTACAACTGATTTTGTTCAGTCAATAATAATGACAATCGCATTAATCTCCGTAGTTGGCTTTGGCCTTCATGCAGTAGGCGGTGTTGATGCGGTTAGCACTTATAGCATGTCTTTAGATGGATATATTAGCTTGCTTGGAATGCATGATTTTGCTACAGGCACTAGAGTTTCCTACGGTGGAATTATTACAATTATTTCTACAATGGCATGGGGCCTAGGATATTTTGGAATGCCTCATATCTTACTTAGATTTATGGCTATTGAGAATCCAGAGAAGATTAAGCTCAGCCGTAGAATTTCTACTGTATGGGTATTTATAGCAATGGCAATTGCAATCTTTATTGGTGTTATGACACGTACAATGGTTCATGTGGGAGCAATTGAGGAATTAGCAGATTCGGAAAGAGGAATTATTGCTATTGCTCAGAAGCTTTCAGAAACAGGATTGCCACAGGCTTTTTTAGCTGGAATTATCTTAGCGGGAATCTTAGCATGTACAATGTCTACTTGCGATTCACAGATGCTTGCAGCTTCTTCATCAGTGTCTGAGAATATTATTCATGAGACATTAGGTGTTCAGCTTTCAGAACATATGCAGATGGTTCTTGCCAGAGTGGTACTTATAGTAATTTCCGCAGTAGGAATTTTTATCGCTAGAGATCCTAACAGTTCAGTATTTATGATAGTATCCTTTGCGTGGGCGGGATTTGGTGCAGCTTTTGGACCAATCATGCTTCTTGCGCTTTTCTGGAAGAGAGCTAATAAATACGGAGCTATTGCAGGTATGCTAGGCGGTGGCGCCATGGTATTTATCTGGAAGTTCCTTATCAAACCACTTGGCGGTGTATTCGGAATTTACGAATTGCTTCCTGGTTTCATCGTGGCCTTGGTACTATGTGTTGTTGTCAGCCTTGTTACACCAGCACCAGAAAAGGAAATCGTGGATGAGTTTAATTCCGTATCGTAATGCACGACTAAATACGAAGTAGATAATCATACGGATATTAAGAAAGCCCCCAGTAGGCATCAAGCTCTGATAATTCTAAAGCGAGGCATGTTCGCCGAGCGTAGAATTCATCAGGCATGTAGCCGTAACTAGGGGCTTTCGTAATACTTTAATTAGCCTTCTACTGAATAGTTAGGTGCTTCTTTTGTGATGTGAATATCATGTGGATGAGATTCCTTAAGTGAAGCAGCAGAAATCTTAACGAATTTTCCACGCTCCTGAAGCTCTGGGATAGTAGGGCAACCACAGTAACCCATACCTGAACGGATACCACCGATGAGCTGGAAGATAACGTCTTCAAGGCTTCCCTTGTAAGCAACACGTCCTTCAACTCCTTCAGGAACAAGCTTCTTTGCACCTTCCTGGAAGTAACGATCCTTTGAACCGTTTTCCATAGCTGCAAGAGAACCCATACCACGGTATACCTTGTACTTACGACCCTGGAAGAGCTCGAATGAACCAGGAGCTTCATCACATCCTGCAAACATTGAACCCATCATACATACTGAACCACCAGCTGCAAGAGCCTTTGTCATATCACCTGAGTACTTGATACCACCATCAGCGATGATTGGAATACCGTATTCCTTTGCAACTTCGTAGCATTCCATGATTGCAGAAATCTGTGGAACACCAATACCTGCAACAACACGTGTTGTACAGATTGAACCAGGTCCAATACCAACCTTAACAGCATCTGCGCCAGCCTCGATAAGAGCGCGAGTAGCATCGCCAGTAGCAATATTTCCTGCGATAACCTGAAGATCAGGGTAAGCAGCCTTAACTTTCTTTACAGCATCGATAATGTTCTTTGAGTGACCGTGAGCTGAATCCATAACGATGACGTCAACCTGAGCGTTAACTAAGGCTTCAACACGTTCCATCATATTTCCAGTGATTCCAACACCAGCACCACAGAGAAGACGACCCTGGTCATCCTTTGCAGCGTTTGGATATTTAATCTGCTTCTCAATATCTTTAATTGTGATAAGTCCCTTGAGCTTGAAGTTTTCGTCTACGATAGGAAGCTTTTCTTTACGAGACTTTGCAAGGATTTCCTTTGCTTCTTCTAAAGAGATACCTTCCTTTGCAGTGATAAGACCTTCTGAGGTCATTGATTCGCTAATTTTTTTAGAAAAGTCAGTTTCGAATTTAAGGTCACGATTAGTGATGATACCGATAAGTGTGCCGTCTTCCTTTGTGATAGGTACACCTGAGATTCTGAACTTACCCATAAGTTCATTTGCTTCAGCAAGTGTGTTGTCTGGTCCTAAGAAGAATGGGTCAGTGATAACGCCGTTCTCAGAACGCTTAACTCTGTCTACTTCTTCAGCCTGAGCTTCGATAGACATATTCTTATGGATGATACCGATACCACCCTGACGTGCCATAGCGATTGCCATGCGGGATTCTGTAACAGTATCCATAGCAGCACTCATCATAGGAATGTTGAGTTTAATTTTTTTAGTTAAGTTAGTGTGAAGATCAATAAGATTTGGAGTTACTTCCGAATACTGAGGAACCAGTAAGACGTCGTCGAAAGTAATGCCATCACCAATAATCGATGCCATAAAACAACCTCTCTTTCTTTAATGAACATAAATTTTTTAAAATTATATTTAACAAAGTTCCGTTAGTCAATAAAATTATTTGAATAAATATGCTGATTTTTTGCTATTGGAAGAAAGTTTTTTTGACATGTAACTCTATGAAAGACAAATGTCCGCCTGTGAGGATAAAAACAAAAAGATTTTACAATTTTGTACTCTAAAATAAACAGAAATGATACCTTGTTCTGTTGAAAAAATTTTTCATTAGTTCTATCATAAAATTACGACATTGTGGGGTTGGGGCCGGTGTTATATTCTCCAATCCTAGTAACTATAAAATGTCCTATATAATAAGGAGGATTTAAAAATGCCAAGAGCAAAACAGTCTATGGATGGTAACCAGGCTGCAGCACACGTTGCTTATGCGTTTACAGACGTCGCTGCTATTTACCCTATCACACCATCCAGCCCAATGGCCGACTTTGTTGATCAGTGGTCAGCAGCAGGCCTTGAAAACATTTTTGGAAATCAAGTAAAGGTTGTAGAGATGGAGTCTGAGGCAGGTGCCGCAGGTGCCGTTCACGGTTCACTTGGTGCAGGTGCACTCACAACTACATTCACAGCTTCACAGGGTCTTCTTCTTATGATCCCTAATATGTACAAGATCGCTGCAGAGCAGCTTCCTTGTGTATTCGATGTATCAGCTCGTACAGTTGCTACACAGTCACTTAACATCTTTGGTGATCATTCCGATGTTTACGCTTGTCGTCAGACAGGTTTCGCTATGCTCGCTGAGACAAATCCACAGGAAGTAATGGATCTTGCTCCAGTAGCTCACCTTGCAGCTATCGAGGGTAAGGTACCTGTACTTAACTTCTTCGATGGTTTCCGTACATCACACGAAATCCAGAAGATCGAGAAGTGGGATTATGCAGATCTTAAAGAGATGGTTAACATGGATGCTATCAACGAGTTCAGAGCACGCGCTCTTAACCCAGAGCACCCAACAATGCGTGGTTCTCACGAAAACGGAGACGTTTTCTTCCAGCATAGAGAAGCATGCAACACATACTATGATAACTTCCCAGCAGTTGTTCAGAAGTACATGGACAAGGTAAATGCAAAGCTTGGTACAGATTACAAGCTTTTCAACTACTATGGTGCTGCTGATGCAGATAGAATTATCATCGCTATGGGTTCTATCAACGACGTTGCAGAAGAGGTTATTGATTACCTCAACGCACACGGCGAGAAGGTTGGTGTACTTAAGGTTCGTCTTTACAGACCTTGGTCATCAGAGGCATTCCTTGCTGCTCTTCCAAAGACAGTTAAGAAGATTGCTATCCTTGATAGAACAAAGGAGCCAGGTGCTCTTGCAGATCCACTTTACCTTGATGTTGCTACAACACTTCGTGAAGCAGGTCTTAACGATATTACAATTTGTGGTGGTAGATATGGTCTTGGATCAAAGGATACTCCACCTTCATCAGTATTCGCTGTATATAAGGAACTCGAGAAGGATGCTCCAAAGGCTAGATTTACAATCGGTATCGTAGATGATGTTACTAACCTTTCACTTCCAGAGGTTAAGCCAGCTCCTATTACATCAGCTCCTGGTACAAAGGAGTGCAAGTTCTGGGGTCTTGGTGGTGACGGTACTGTAGGTGCTAACAAGAACTCTACAAAGATCATCGGTGACCACACAGATAAGTACATCCAGGCATACTTCCAGTATGATTCAAAGAAGACTGGTGGTGTTACAATTTCTCACTTGAGATTTGGTGACAACCCAATCAAGTCTCCATACTATATCAACCAGGCTGACTTCGTAGCTTGCCACAACCCAGCATACGTTACACAGGGTATGAAGATGGTACAGGATGTTAAGCCAGGCGGAGTATTCATGATTAACTGCCAGTGGTCAGATGAGGAGCTTGAGAAGCACCTTAACGCTGAGGCAAAGAAGTACATCGCTGACAACAACATCCAGCTTTACACAATCAACGCTATCGACAAGGCTATCGAAATCGGTATGGGTAAGCGTACAAACACAATCCTTCAGTCAGCTTTCTTCAAGCTTGCTGATGTAATGCCTATCGACGAGGCTGTTGAGTACATGAAGGCAGCTGCTAAGAAGTCATACGGTAAGAAGGGTGACGATGTTGTTCAGATGAACTACAACGCTATCGACGCTGGTGTAGATGCTGTACATAAGGTTAACGTTCCTGATTCATGGAAGAACCCAGCAGCAGATCCTGCTAAGCCAGCACTTGAGGGTCGTCCAGAGGTTGTTAAGATGGTTAAGAACCTCCTCGAGCCTATTTCAAAGATGGATGGAGATTCACTTCCAGTATCTGCATTCTCTGAGAATCCAAACGGACAGTTCGAGCTTGGTGCTGCAGCTTACGAGAAGCGTGGTACAGCCGTAACAGTTCCTACATGGGATGAGACAAAGTGTATCCAGTGTAACCAGTGTGCATTCGTATGTTCACACGCTACAATCCGCCCATTCCTTCTTTCTGAGGATGAGGTTAAGGCAGCTCCAGCAAACATTAAGCTTGCTGATACAAAGCCAAAGGCTTCTGAGTACAAGTACACAATGTCTGTATCTCCACTTGACTGTATGGGATGTGGTGAGTGTACAACTGTATGTCCAGTTGGTGCTATCACAATGGTTCCACAGGCAGAAGAAGCAGACGAGCAGCCAGTATTCAACTACTTAGTAGCTAATGTTGGACGTAAGGAAGCAGCAGGTTCTGACCTTACAGTTAAGGGTTCTCAGTTCAACCAGCCACTCCTTGAGTTCTCAGGATCATGTGCAGGTTGTGCAGAGACTTCATACGCAAGACTTATTACACAGCTCTTTGGTGAGCATATGTATATTTCAAACGCTACAGGATGTTCTTCAATTTGGGGTGGTCCTGCAGCTACATCACCATTCACAGTAAACAAGGATTCTAAGAAGGGTCCAGCATGGTGTAACTCACTCTTCGAGGACAACGCACAGCACGGTTTAGGTATGGAAGTTGGACAGAAGTACCTCCGCGAGCGCGCTATCGAGTCTGCTAAGAAGGCAGCTGAGGCTGGTTCTGCAGAGCTTAAGGCAGCATTTGCTAAGTTCGAAGAGACAATCAACAGCACACGTGAGAACGGTGCAGCAACAGACGTACTCGTAGCTGAGCTCGAGAAGAACGGTTCTGAGGACGCTAAGGCAGCACTTGCTCTTAAGGATTACCTCGCTAAGAAGTCTGTATGGATCTTCGGTGGTGACGGTTGGGCATACGATATCGGATTCGGCGGTCTTGATCACGTACTTGCTTCTGGTGAGAACGTTAACGTTATGGTATTCGATACAGAGATGTACTCTAATACAGGTGGACAGGCTTCTAAGGCTTCTAACATCGGTGAAGTTTGCCAGTTCGCTGCATCAGGTAAGGAGATGTCTAAGAAGTCTCTTTCTGAGATCGCTATGTCATACGGCTATGTATATGTAGCACAGATCGCTCTTGGTGCTAACATGGCTCAGGCTGTTAAGGTTCTTGCTGAGGCAGAAGCTTACAACGGACCTTCACTTATCATCGGATACGCTCCATGTGAGCTTCACGGTGTTAAGGGTGGTATGAACCACTGCCAGGATGAGATGAAGAAGGCTGTAGAGGCTGGTTACTGGAACCTCTTCTCATTCAACCCAGACCTTAAGAAGGAAGGAAAGAATCCATTCACTCTTACTTCTAAGGAAGGTGACTACAGCAAGTATCAGGACTTCCTTGCAAACGAGACACGTTACTCTCGTCTTACAAAGGCATTCCCAGAGCGTGCTGAGAAGCTCTTCGCACTCAACGAGGAGACAGCTAAGGAGCGTTACGCTCACCTTAAGAAGTTAGTAGATCTTTACTCATAAGATTTAACTTTTTACCCCGCACAGAAATGTGCGGGGTTTTTTGTTGCGTATTTGTATCGTCTTTGATAAAATATACCTATATATTGTGGTATGTAATAAAATCATATATCAAATCTTGCTATTTATAGGAGACAGTAGCAGACAATCTCTTAGGTTTCTAAAGCGAAGCATTCTTCGCTGAGCGTAGAAACACTAAGGATTGTAAGCGTAACTGTCGGACTATGGATTAGTATATTTTTAGGGAGGGTTTTATGAAGTGTCCTTTTTGTGGTAGTAATGATACTAGCGTAATTGACTCAAGACCTGCAGATGACAACACATCAATCAGACGTAGACGTTCATGTCCAGAGTGTGGCAAGCGTTTTACAACATACGAAAAGGTAGAAACAATTCCTTTGATTGTTATCAAAAAGGATAACAATCGTGAGCCATACGACAGAACCAAGATCGAAAAAGGCGTACTTATTGCATGCCGTAAGCGTCCTGTTGCTGCAGCTCAGATTTCAAAAGTAGTAGACGAAATCGAAACAGAAATCTTTTCATTAGAAGAAAAAGAAATTCCTAGCACAAAAATAGGAGAGATTGTTATGGAGCATCTTGAGACAGTTGATCCTGTTGCTTATGTGCGTTTCGCATCAGTTTACCGTGAGTTTAAGGATGTTGATACATTCATGGATGAGTTAAAGAGGGTTTTAGATAAATAAACTCATTTAGTAGAAGGGGTTAAGTATTTGCTTATCTGGACGATATAAGATACGTAAGCAAATATGGAGAGTTATTTTTAATGAACATTTCAGGAATTCGCCCATCAATTGGGTTTTATGATCAAAATTCCATAAGAATAAGGCCTGAACTTAGTTCAATGTCTGTTGAAGAAACTGTTACAGACATTCCTGAGGAGTCTTCATCAGCTTCAGTTACTGAAGAGGACATTGCAGCCGCTAGAAGCAATCAGACATTTGGTTCTTACGACTTTGCTACTCAGTACAAGCCAGGCACTGTATATGATATGAAGGGATCCGATAGCGATATCAAATCACTTGATGTTGAAAAAGCAGTTAGTGATATGGAAAAGGATTCAGCAATTCATCGTTATCAGTATTTCGTAGCTAATAAAGCTACATCAACTACAGAGACTACACCAGTCAGAGGAACGGAAAATTTCTCATTATAATAGCATTTTATGAGCACATCAATTGATGTGCTCTTTTTATTGTGCTAAAATCGAGCCTATGAGTAAAAGAAATTTATATCCAAAAGACTATATTAAAAGCACATACGATATCGACTTTGCTAAATTATACGAAGAAGGATATCGTGGAGTTATTTTTGATGTGGACAATACACTTGTACCACACAACGCACCAGCGGATGATAGAGCAAAAGCATTATTTAGAGAACTTCATGAAATAGGCTTTCAGGCGTTGCTTCTATCTAATAACAAAGAACCTAGAGTAAAGACCTTTAAAGAGGCAGTAGAATACTGTACTTACATTTATAAGGCAGGCAAGCCAGGCACAGCTGGCTATAAAAAGGCTATGGAGCAGATGGGGACAGATGTTACTAACACAATCTTTGTGGGAGATCAGATTCTCACAGATGTGTGGGGCGCTAATCGTGCAGGCATTCGTTCAGTAATGGTTCAGCCAGTTAAAAAATGGCACGAAGAAATCCAGATTATCTTTAAAAGATTTTTGGAAGCCATCATTCTTCTTGGTTATAAGATTTATAAATTATATGGAACAGACATAAATAAAGTACCTACTAAAAGTTCAAAAGGAGAATAAAAATGAAAATCGTAATTGCAAATGATCATGCAGCTGTAGATTTAAAAAAAGAGGTAAAGGAATATATTGAAAGCCTTGGACATGAGGTTATTAATATAGGAACAGATTCAAACGAAAGCTGTCATTATCCAGAGTACGGTGCAAAGGCCGCTCGCATGGTTGCTTCAGGAGAGGTTGATTTGGGCGTTCTTATTTGCGGTACAGGTGTTGGTATTTCACTTGCAGCCAACAAAATCAAAGGCATTCGTTGCGGCGTTTGTTCAGAGACTACAACAGCTCGTCTCATCCGTCAGCACAACAATGCAAACATGATTGCTTTTGGCGCTAGAATCGTTGGAAGCGAGCTTGCAAAGGATATTGTAAAGAGCTTCTTAGAGGCAGAATTCGAAGGCGGCGGAAGACATCAGACAAGAATTGATATGATAACAGCTATTGAAAATGAGGCTTAAGTCTGATATAATTTGTCAGTCTGCGTAGTATAACGTACATAAAAGACTTTATAGTCTACCTATATATATGTTAGAGGAGGAATATTAATAAATGAACGTACAGGTAGAAAATCTTGAAAAGAACATGGCAAAGCTCACTATCACAGTTGATGCAGCTGAGTTAGAAAAGGCTATTACAAAGGCATATAATAAGCAGAAAAACAGCATCTCTGTTCCTGGTTTCCGTAAGGGAAAGGTACCACAGAACATGGTTGAAAAGATGTATGGTGCAGAGATTTTCTATGAGGACGCTGCTAATATTATTATGCAGGATACATATCCACAGGCTTATGACGAGTCAAAGCTTGATATCGTATCTCAGCCAAAGATTGATATTACTCAGCTCGAAAAGGGCAAGGACTTCATCTACACAGCAGAAGTTGCTGTTAAGCCAGAAGTTAAGCTTGGTAAGTACAAGGGTGTATCTGTAACAAAGATCGATTCAAAGGTTACAGCTACAGAAGTTAACAACACAATTAAGGCAGAGCTTGAGAGAGCTGCTCGTACAGTTACAAAGACAGGCAAGGCTGCTAAGGGTGACACAGCTGTTATCGATTTCGAAGGCTTCATCGATGGTGTTGCATTCGAAGGTGGTAAGGGCGAGAACTATGACCTTGAGCTTGGTTCAGGTTCATTCATCCCTGGTTTCGAAGATCAGCTTATCGGCCACAAGGCTGGTGAGGATGTAGACGTTGAGGTTACATTCCCTGAGAACTATCAGGCAGAGGATCTTGCAGGTAAGCCAGCAGTATTTAAGTGCCACATCCACGAAGTAAAGGGTAAGGATATCCCTAAGCTTGATGACGAGTATGTAGCAGATACTACAGAGTTCGAAACAGTAGAAGAGTACAAGGCTTCTGTTAAGGAACGTCTTGAGAACAATAAGAAGGCAGAAGGCCGTCGTGCACAGGAAGACGAAGCTATCGCAAAGATTGTTGAGGATTCAGAGATGGAAATCCCTGATGCAATGCTTGACTATCAGGTAGAAAACATGATTAACGACTTCGCTAACAACATGGCACAGCAGGGTCTTTCACTTCAGCAGTACATGCAGTTCACAGGTATGACAATGGATTCATTCCGTGAGCAGGTTCGCCCAGATGCACTTTCACGTACACAGTCTTCACTTGTACTTGAGGCAATTGCAAAGGCAGAAAACATCGAAGTAGCTGATGCTGATGTTGATGCTAAGCTTGAGGAAATGTCTAAGCAGTACGGCATGGAGCTTGATCAGATCAAGAACCTTGTTGGCGAGTCTGAGAAGGAGTCTATGAAGAAGGATATTGCTATCGAGAAGGCAATCGAGCTTATCATGGACAACGTTAAGGAATCTGCTAGAAAGAAGGCTACAAAGAAGGCTGATGATGCTGAGGCAGATGCAGCTGAGGAGAAGCCAGCAAAGAAGACAACAGCTAAGAAGACTACTACAAAGAAGACAACAAAGAAGGCTGATGACGCAGAATAATTAGTGTCTGACATCTTATAAAAGTATTAAAATTTTGTAAAATCAAAGACATTAGATTTAAAAACATATATAATATCCTTGTGTTGAAAAACATCTAGGAAGTTAATACACTAGCCTGAGCATACGCTCGGGCTAGGTTTATATTCGAAGGAGGACAAAAATGGCTACAATTCCTTATGTCATTGAACAGAATTCTCGTGGAGAGCGTTCTTATGATATTTATTCACGTCTTTTAAAGGATCGTATCGTATTTTTAGGTGAGGAGGTCAACGAAACTACAGCATCTCTTACAGTTGCTCAGCTTCTTTTCCTTGAGTCAGAGGATCCTAGCAAGGATATTCATCTTTACATCAATAGCCCAGGCGGTAGCGTTACAGCTGGTATGGCTATTTACGACACAATGCAGTACATCAAGTGTGATGTATCTACAATCTGCATCGGTATGGCAGCTTCTATGGGCGCATTCCTTCTTGCAGGTGGACAGAAGGGCAAGCGTTTTGCACTTCCAAATTCAGAGGTTATGATTCACCAGCCACTTGGCGGAGCTAAAGGACAGGCTACTGAAATCGAAATCGCTGCAAAGAACATCTTAAAGACTAGAGAAAAGCTCAACCGTATGCTTGCTGAAAACACAGGAAAGCCATACGAGCAGGTTTGTGCTGATACAGAGCGTGATCATTGGCTTGATGCACAGGAAGCACTTGATTATGGTCTTATTGATGAGATTATTACAAAGAAGAACTAATTCACCGATATATAGTTAGTAGGGGTAGTTAGAGTTTAAAGAGGTAATTATGGCAAGAAACGATGATAGAGTTCGTTGTTCTTTCTGCGGAAAGACACAAAATCAGGTTCGCAAGCTTATTGCAGGACCAAATGGTGCATTTATCTGTGACGAGTGCGTAGATATCTGCCAGGAAATTATCGTAGAAGAGTTAGACGACTTCGGTCCAGCTCCTGAGACTGATTCAATCGAAATCAATCTTCAGAAGCCAGAGGACATGAAGGCTTTTCTTGATCAGTATGTTATTGGTCAGGACGAGGCAAAGAAGGTTCTTTCTGTAGCGGTATACAATCATTACAAGCGCATCATGGCTAATCCAGATGACATCGATGTTGAGCTTCAGAAGAGTAACGTTCTTATGCTTGGACCTACAGGTTCAGGAAAGACTCTTTTGGCGCAGACATTAGCACGTGTACTTGGTGTTCCATTTGCGATTGCAGATGCAACAACACTTACAGAGGCTGGATATGTTGGTGAGGATGTTGAAAACATTCTTTTAAAGCTTATTCAGGCTGCTGATTTTGATGTTAAGAAGGCAGAAATCGGTATCGTTTATATCGATGAGATTGATAAGATTACAAAGAAATCAGAAAATGTTTCAATCACACGTGATGTTTCTGGTGAAGGTGTTCAGCAGGCACTTCTTAAGATTATCGAGGGTACTGTTGCAAATGTTCCTCCTCAGGGTGGACGTAAGCATCCTCAGCAGGAGACAATTGCTATCGATACAAAGAACATCCTCTTCATCTGCGGTGGTGCATTTGAAGGCTTAGATAAAATTATTTCTCAGCGTACAGATGTTAGCCAGATTGGTTTTGGCGCAGATGTTAAGGATAAAAACAATCAGAAGGTAGACGAGCTTCTTCAGCAGGCTCTTCCACAGGATTTCATTAAGTTTGGTCTTATTCCTGAGTTCATCGGACGTGTGCCAATCAATGTATCCTTAAATGAGCTTACAGAGGACGATATGGTTCGTATCCTTAGAGAGCCAAAGAACTCTCTTACAAAGCAGTACCAGGCATTGTTCAAGATGGACGGCGTTAAGCTTGAATTCGAGGACGAGGCACTTCGTGAAATCGCAAAGAAGTCAATCGAAAGAAAGACTGGTGCTCGTGGACTTCGCGCTATCGTTGAGAGCGTTATGATGGATTACATGTATCATGTGCCATCTGATGAGTCAATCACAGAAATCATAGTAAATAAAGAAATGGTTGATAATAACCTTCTCCTTATCGACAAAGATGCAGAAGCAAGCGTTGTTTCAATCGAAGATAAAAAGGAAAAGAGTGCATAATGGTTATCAGATCATGCAATCTTGAAACAGTGTGCGGCCCTACATCCACACTTCCAAAGAATGATTTACCTGAGGTAGCATTCGCTGGCAAGTCGAATGTAGGGAAGTCGTCACTTATAAATGCGGTCATGAACCGCAAATCACTTGCCAGAGTGTCAGCTCAGCCTGGAAAGACACAGACCATAAATTTCTACAATATCAATGACGAAATTTACGTAGTGGACTTGCCGGGCTATGGTTTTGCTAAGGCTTCTGAAAAGGAGCGTGAGAGATGGGGCAAGATGATAGAAACCTATCTGAATACATCCGATATGATTCGTGCTGTGTTCCTGTTGGTAGATATCAGACACACACCATCGGCAAACGATAAGCAGATGTTCGAATGGATGGCCTATGTAGGCTACGATCCAATCGTCATTGCCACAAAGGCAGATAAAATCAAACGTAGTCAGCTAGACAAGCAGATTAAAATTCTTAGAGAGGGGCTTGGAGCTGACAAAGATACAATAATTGTTCCATTTTCATCACAGACAAAGCAAGGACTTGATACAATCCAGGATTTCTTGAATCAGGTCATTGAAAACGAAGCAAGTCTCACTGATGTAGAGGATCTCGATTAATGAAGAAAAGCAAATATTTATTTGTGCTACTACTGCTCATCTCTATTAGTGTGGTGCTGCTGGGTGGCACATTTTTTTATGTAAAACTAAATAACAAGCAAAGTGATGATTCTGAACTTCTTGTAATGACCAGCTGTAATCCTGTATATCTTGCTACTATCAATGTGGTTGGTGATGCAGATGGCGTTACAGTGCAGAATCTTTCTCAGCCTACCACAGGATGCCTTCACGATTACACCCTCACCACAGAGGATATGAAGAATCTTTCAAAGGCAGATGTTCTTATTGTAAATGGCGGTGGCATGGAAGGATATTTGGAGGATGTTGTTGAGGCATATCCTAATCTTCCTATTATTGATACATTCGAGGCTGTAGAGGAGGATTATCCTGTAATCATTGAGGAGGAAGCTGAAGAGGAAGAAGACCATAGCCATGGTACTTCAGAAGAGCATCATCATGATGAAGGTGCTAATAGCCACATTTGGATGAGCGAAGAAATCTACGCTGGTCAGGTGCAGGCTATTGCAGATGGATTAGCAGCTTTGGATTCAAGCAATGCCAGCGTCTATGCTTCAAATGCTGACACATTTATCAGCGTGATGGATTCACAGATAGATAACCAGGGCCTGGATGAGACTCTTTCTGGTGCTAATGTTGCAGTGCTTCACGAAGCTTTTGCTTATACGGCTCAGTCTCTTGGAGCTAATATAGTAGCTACTATGGATCTTGATGAAGAACGCCAGGTTAGTGCAGGTGAGGTCAGTGACTTCATCAATGCAATCAATGAAAACAATGTGCAGGTTGTATTTGCAGAATATGATTATGGCCATGCCATGGGTGAGCTTATTACAGAGCAGACAGATGCTAAGGTAGTTTACCTTGAAACATTAGTTCATGGCGATTATAGTGGCTTGGATTATATCACGGTATTAAATAAAAACTACGCTGTAATAAAGAATAGTTTGTAGTATATAAGGAAAAATATGAAGAAAATTATTCCATGTGGTTTCCACTGTATAAAATTTAATAATTTGGGCGTGTCATTTGGTGACCAGCAGGTCCTTAGCAACATCAATTTGCATGTACACTGTGGAAACATGACTGCTATTATTGGAAGAAATGGAGCAGGTAAGTCCACACTGGTACGAGCAATTCTTGGTGAGGTTCCATACACTGGAGAGATTCAGTTCAAAAACAAGATGAATGGAACCATGCAAGGCTTGAAGATTGGCTATGTACCACAAAGTGTAAATATCGACAGAACAACACCACTTTCAGTATATGATTTATTCCAGTCCTTCACTGGCAAGCTTCCTATTCTCTTCAGAAACAAAAAAGAGCACGACCATGTAAAGGAAGCATTGGCAGAGTTTGATGTGGCTGAGCTTATTGACCAGCCTGTAGGTACGCTTTCAGGTGGACAGCTTCAGCGTGTTCTTCTTGCTATGGCTGTGCATGATACTCCAAACTTACTATTATTGGATGAGCCGGTGTCAGGTATTGATAAAAATGGTATGGATGCCTTCTATGAAAAGATGAGATATCTAAAAGAAACTCATGATTTAGCAATCATCCTTGTAAGCCATGATTTAGACTATGTATATAAGTATGCAGATAATGTCATTCTTATAGATAAGACTGTTACAGCAGCGGGCAAACCAAAGCAGGTCTTTGAGACAGATGCTTTTAAAAGTGTCTTTGGCAAGGGTGCCACAGGAGAAGTGGAGGTGAATGCAAATGTTTAATGAAATGTTTTCATACGCCTTCATGGTAAGAGCTACAATCGCAATCCTTTTGATCTCACCATTGTTTGGAATGGTAGGCACTATGATAGTGCAAAAGCGAATGGCATATTTCAGTGATGCACTTGGCCATTCAGCACTTACCGGTATTGCGGCAGGTGTCATCATGGGCATTGCCAACACTACAGTTTCCATGATTATATTTGGAATCTGCTTTGCATTGCTTCTTAATTACATCAGCAGAAAAGGCCTTAGCTCTTCAGATACATTGATATCAGTATTTGCTAGCTGCGCTACAGCCCTTGGTCTTGCTATTTTATCAAGAGGCGGAAGCTTTGCAAATTATTCAGCAATTTTGGTAGGTGACATTTTATCAATCACCTCAGCTGAGATTATCCAGCTGATTGTACTGTTTGTAGTTATCCTTGTATTCTGGTGCATCAGCATCAACAGACTTACTGCAATAAGCATACATGCTACCCTTGCAAAGAGTCGTAGCATTTCAGTGCGAGTGATGGAAGATGCATTTGCGGTGCTCATAGCACTTTTAGTTATGCTTTCTATCAAGTGGGTTGGTATTCTGCTTATTAATGCACTGCTGATACTTCCAGCAGCCAGCAGCCGCAACATCTCTGAAAACTTCAGAGAGTACACATACCTTTCAATGATATTTAGTATTTTCTCTGGTGTGGCAGGCTTGTTTGTATCATACTTCACAGATATGGCTACAGGCCCAATGATTGTAATTATCGCCAGTGTTATTTACTTTGCAACATACATATATGGAAAAGATAGATAATTTCTTTATGACTTTTCGGTGAAAAACGGTTACAACTGAAAAATGATGTTATAATGGTGATACAGATAGCGGGAGAGCTTGCTGTATCACCATTTTTTGTAACGAGATAATAATTTTTTAAAAATTTCTTCAAAAAGGGGTTAAGTTTCAGAATAAGCTTCCGATATAGTCTGTGTAGGGGTCAAAAAGAGCTCTTGATCCAGATATTTAGAACTGAAATAAAAATTTATAAAAAAATTTCTAAATAGGGGTTAAGTAATTCGAAAATTGATCCGATACAGTATTTGCAAGCGGTAAATGAAACGGATTTCGTTTATCCAGGTTAACACATCATAATCACATAACTTATATTTCGGACCAGGACAAGGATGTTAAGGATCGGATAATAAATAATCTTTTTCTATTTATCTATTGCAATCGCAATAGGATTTTTTCATGCACAGGATATTGAAAATTGAATACTAGTTTTAGGGCTTTAAGTGCATACTACTATCCGTTAATGAGGATAATAATTTGCGGCATGTCGCGCGAGTGCTGTAATTATTATAGATGTAATTTATTAACAATTTGAGTGCAAAGGCACTTCTCCCAGGAAAGGAATCTAGGGAGTATCTACAAGGAGGTAGAAATTTATGGTAGTACAACATAACATGCAGGCTGCTAATGCTTCAAGAATGCTTAACATCACAACTGGTAATCAGTCAAAGTCAACTGAGAAACTTTCTTCAGGTTACAAGATTAACCGTGCAGCAGATGATGCAGCTGGTCTTTCAATTTCAGAGAAGATGCGTAAGCAGATCAGAGGTCTTGATCAGGCTTCTACAAACGCACAGGATGGTGTATCTGCAGTGCAGACAGCTGAAGGTGCTTTAACAGAAGTTCACTCAATGCTTCAGAGAATGAACGAGCTTGCAGTACAGGCTTCAAACGGAACAAACAGTGAGTCTGATCGTTCTTCAATCCAGGACGAAATTAATCAGCTTACAACAGAAATCGACCGTGTTGCTGAGACAACAAAGTTCAACGAGACATACTTACTTAAGGGCGATTATGGTAAGAAGACAATCCAGATTAAAGCTCATGATGCAGGTCTTGATGGAACACTTACTCAGAACACAACAACAGCTACATTTACAGTTAAAGCTCTTTCAATGGGCGATAAGGTAACAATCGGTGGTACAGAGTACAGAATCGGTGTTTATGGTGCTGACACAGAAACTCAGCTTGAAAACGCTAAGACTATTCTTAATGGTGGTAATGACTTTGGTGTAGGACAGGTTGTTAAAATTGATGGCAAGTCATTCACAATGGTTGCATCTGGTAAAACAAATGTAGCTACTTCAGAGCTTGCTTTTGATGAACTTGAGAAGTTCGCAGGCAAAGGTTCAACAATTGAGTATAATGGTAAGGAAGTAACATTATTCAACGAACAGACAGCTGAAGGTGCTCACACAGGTGTTGATACTAAGGATTCTACTCTGATTTCACAGCAGAAGGCTTATGAGCTTATGGCTAATGAACTTAAGGCAGCATCTTCTATCGGCGCTAGCTCAGTAATTGCAGATCCTACAACTAAGGTTGGTACTGACTCTATGACAGCAGCAAATGCTAATATTATTACAAAGGCAGCTGATACTGATAAGGTTACATTTACAATGACAAAGGGTACAGCTGAAGTTCAGAAAGATCTTACATTCAATCTTCACGTTGGTTCAGATGCCGATATGACAAACAAGATTGGTGTTACAATTTCTGATATGAGTTCTGCTTCACTTGGTGTTGATGGACTTAACGTAGCTGATGCTACAGGTAAGGCTGCTACATATGCAATCGATGCTATCGCTGACGCTGTAGAGAAGGTATCTGCACAGAGATCTTCACTCGGTGCTATCCAGAACAGATTAGAGCACACAATCGCTAACGTAGATAACGTAGTTGAGAACACTAACGCTGCTGAGTCTCGTATCCGTGATACAGACATGGCTGATGAGATGGTTACATACAGCAAGAATAACATTCTTGCTCAGGCAGGTCAGGCAATGCTTGCACAGGCTAACCAGGCAACTCAGGGTGTACTTTCAATCTTAGGTTAATACTAAAGATAATTAATAGTTTATCTATTCGTTTCGCGCAGACTAGTTAAATAGCTAGTAAATTAGGGGACTTCCTTCGGGAGGTCCTCTTTTTTTGTGAAAAAATTGTGTTAAAAATGTGAAAAAGGTATTGCTTTTTTCTCTGAAATGTAGATAATTATATTTGCTGATGAAAAGGAATTCACAGCACACTTTAATAACGAGACAGAATAGGTTTTACTTCTAAATTCTATTTTTTTTCGATTTGGGACAAGGATGTTATTAATCGAAACAGGTATTTCAATTAATTAATTCCCATTTTTTATTTATTTTTATATTTGGTAGTCAAACAGGTGGCGCGCGTCTGTTTTGATTATAGATTAAATTTATTATAAGTGCAGGATGCACTTCTTCTTCGAATGGACTCGAGGAAGCAACTACATGGAGGTAGAAAAAATGGTAGTACAACACAATATGCAGGCAATGAATGCCTCAAGAATGCTTAACATCACAGCAGGAAATCAGGCTAAGTCAACAGAGAAGCTTTCATCTGGTTATAGAATCAACCGTGCAGCAGATGATGCAGCAGGTCTTTCAATTTCAGAGAAGATGCGTAAGCAGATTAGAGGTCTTGATCAGGCTTCTACAAACGCACAGGATGGTGTATCTGCAGTTCAGACAGCTGAAGGTGCTCTTACAGAAGTTCACTCAATGCTTCAGAGAATGAACGAACTTGCAGTACAGGCTGCTAACGGCACAAACTCTGAGTCAGATCGTTCATCAATCCAGGACGAAATCAACCAGCTTACAACAGAAATCGATCGTGTTGCTGAGACAACAAAGTTCAATGAGACATACCTTCTTAAGGGCGACAATGGTACAAAGACAATCCAGATTGCAGCTCATGATGCAGGTCTTGATGGAACACTTACACAGAACACAACAAGAGCTACATTCACAGTAAAAGCTCTTTCAATGGGTGATACAACAACAATCGGTGGAACAAAGTACACAATTGGTGTTGCAGACGATTCTGGAAAAGCAGCTAATGTTGATCAGCAGCTTAAGAACGCAAAGACAATCCTTAATGGTGGACAGGATTATGCTGAAGGTACAGTTATTAAGATTGATGGCAGCTCATACACACTTGTTAATAAGACAACAGGTAAGACTGATGAGAAGACAAAGATGCTCAATGAAACTGATTTAAAGAATTTTGCTAGTGCAGGTTCTACAATTGAGTATAATGGTAAGTCAGTTACATTATTCAAGGATGTTGAAAATGGTGTAGATAAGTCTAATGCTACAGTTATCACACAGGATAAGGCTTATGAGCTTATGAAAAATGAGCTTAAGGCAGCTTCATCTATTGGCGCAAAATCAGTAATAGATCAAGTTGAAACAAAAACAAAGGCTGCAACAGGAAGCGACTTAGCAGATAACAAACTTAATGTTGTTAAGGCTAAATCTGATGATAAGGTTTCATTCTCATTCACAAAGGGTGAGAAGGAAGTACAGAAGGATCTTACATTCAATCTTCACGTTGGTTCTGATGCTGACATGACAAACAAGATTGGTGTTACAATCTCAGACATGAGCTCTGCATCACTTGGTATTGAAGGTCTTAACGTAGCAGATGCTACAGGTAAGGCTGCTACATACGCAATCGATGCAATCGCTGATGCTGTTTCAAAGGTATCTGCACAGAGATCATCACTTGGTGCTATCCAGAACAGACTTGAGCACACAATTGCAAACGTTGATAACGTAGTAGAGAACACAAATGCAGCTGAGTCACGTATCCGTGATACAGATATGGCTGATGAGATGGTTACATACAGCAAGAACAACATTCTTGCTCAGGCAGGTCAGTCAATGCTTGCTCAGGCTAACCAGTCTACACAGGGTGTTCTTTCAATCCTTGGCTAATAGCCACTTTAGTTAATAAATTACATTACGGTTTTAAATTAGAGGCTTCGAAAGAGGCCTCTTTTTTGGTGTATAAATTATTTTTTATAATTTTTCTAAAGTTTGTAGAAAGTTTTCCGATAATTGTAGTAGATGGAAACAGTAAACAGATTGTTTTTGTTGTCCACCTGGGCAGTTATTTTTCATTATCGCGCGGAAAAGTGACTTGCCAAATCGCAGCTTTACAATTAAATAAAGCTTGTTATACTACGGCACTATTAAAAATCTTTAATGATTTTGTAATAGTGATAATTTCTTCCTTGATAGCATGTGGAGGTTGGTCACTCCCTTGTTATATAGATACTGGAAATAAGCCTAAAGTATGTATGTTTCCATGTCATGAAACTATGAAATTTAACTAATGTTATGCAATATGCATCTCTCATGAATGGAATCGTGGGAGTATCTACAAGGAGGTAGAAATTATGGTAGTACAACACAATATGCAGGCAGCTAATGCTTCAAGAATGTTAGGAATTACAACAAACGCTCAGGGAAAATCTACTGAGAAACTTTCAAGTGGTTTTAGAATCAATAGAGCCGCAGACGATGCAGCTGGTCTTTCAATTTCTGAGAAGATGAGAAAGCAGATCCGTGGTCTGGATCAGGCATCAACCAATGCATCAGATGGTATCTCAGCAGTACAGACCGCCGAGGGTGCCCTTACAGAGGTACATTCTATGTTACAGAGAATGAATGAGTTGGCAGTCCAGGCAGCAAACGGTACAAACTCTGAATCTGATCGTGCATCTATTCAAGATGAAATCCTTCAGCTTACAACAGAGATTGATCGTGTAGCAGAGACAACAAAGTTCAACGAGACCTATCTTCTCAAGGGGGACTACGGCACCAAGACACAAGTGGTTGCTGCGCATGATGCTGGTCTTGATGGAACACTTACACAGAATACAACAAAAGCCACATTTACAATCAATGCCCTTGCAATGGGTGATACATACACAATTGGTGGTACAAAGTACACAATTGGTGTAGAGGGTGCGAATACAGCAACACAGCTAGCAAATGCCCTTACTGTATTAGGTACATCTGCAGATAAAACTGCACAAATCCACTTAACAGTTGGAGAGGTAGTAAAGATTGATGGTAAATCATTTACTATTGCAGATAAGACTAATGCTGATACATCTGAGGTTGCAGCTACAGAGCTTAATAAATTTGCCAGCCAGGGTTCTACAATAGAGTACAATGGCAAGGTTGCAAAATTATTTAGTACATCAACAGGTGCAGCTCCAGCAGATGGTGTAGATGGAAAAGATTCTACATTAATCACAGCAGCAAAGGCATACCAGCTCATCGCAAATGAACTAAGAGCAGCTTCATCAATTGGCTCTGATTCAATTATTGAAGTTCCAGGCGCTAAGTACAATGGTACAGACATTACAGTTACAGATGCGACATCATCAACTAACGTTAATGGCAAGAAACCTGATGAGGTAACTGGAGATAACCTTACAAAGGTTGAGTTTATCATCAAAAAGGGAACAGCAACTGTGCAGAAAGATCTTACATTCAATCTTCATGTTGGTTCAGATGCCGACATGACAAACAAGATTGGTGTAACAATCGAGTCAATGACAGCTACAGCACTTGGAATTCAGGGCTTGAATGTTGGTGATGCAACTGGTAAAGCAGCAACTTACGCAATAGATGCTATCGCAGATGCCCTTGCAAAGGTATCTGCTCAGAGATCTGGTCTTGGTGCTATACAGAATAGACTTGAGCACTCAATTGCTAACTTAGACAACGTCGTAGAGAACACAGAAGCCGCTGAATCACGTATCCGTGATACAGATATGGCTGACGAGATGGTTACATACAGCAAGAATAATATTCTTGCTCAGGCAGGCCAATCAATGCTCGCTCAGGCAAATCAGGCAACTCAGGGTGTTCTTTCACTCTTAGGATAATTAGCGTGGCCAAACGCATAGGTACTTTCGAGTACTATCCACAAATTGGGGTCCTTCGGGGCCCCTTTTTAAATGCAAATATAATGGCTGTGCTTTCCCGTTGGAACCTTGAAAACATATATTATTGAGTGTATAATTCTTTTGTAAATATCCATTTACTAGAAGGAGTTAAAAATGAAAAAAGTAGAAGATTACATCAGAACTATTCCAGATTTCCCAGAGCCAGGTATCATGTTTAGAGACGTTACTAGCATTTTGCAGGATGCGGAAGGGTTCCGACTTGCTATAGACGAAATGAAGAAGCTTATTGAGAATGTTGATTGCGATGTTATCGCAGGCGCAGAGAGCCGCGGATTCATCTTTGGTGCACCACTTGCATACGCACTTGGCAAGCCATTCGTTCTCATTCGTAAAAAGGGTAAGCTTCCATGCGAAACTATCGAAAAGACATACGATCTTGAGTACGGCACAGCTACAATCGAGATGCATAAGGATGCAGTTAAGCCAGGTCAGAAGGTTGTTATCGTAGATGATCTTATCGCTACAGGTGGTACAATCGAGGCTGCAGCACAGCTTGTTGAGGAGCTTGGCGGCGAAGTTGTTAAAATCATCTTCCTTATGGAGCTCGCAGGTCTTAACGGACGCGAAAAGCTTGCAAAGTACGACGTAGAGTCAGTTGTTACATACGAAGGAAAGTAATATTAGACTATTGGGCAGTACATTTTGTACTGCCTTTTATTATTAAGAGGTACTGATGGAATTAAAAGAAATAGCATTTATACATACAGGCTTTACACAAAAGTTTGGGATACCAAGGCAGAGCGGTCTTGTTTCAGATGAAATAGGCTGTATCGTATTTACGGAGGAGTTTAGAAATCCTACCTTTATCGATGGTATCACAGACTATGATTATCTGTGGCTGCTGTGGGGCTTTTCTAAGAATAAGCCTTTGGAAGGGGGCACTGTTCGTCCACCTAGGCTTGGCGGAGAAAAGCACATGGGGGTGTTTGCCACCCGCGCGCCATATCGTCCAAACAACATCGGCCTTTCATCTGTAAAGCTGATAGAGGTAAAGCAAACTGAAAAAGATGGCCCAGTGCTTGTGGTCAGCGGAGTGGATATGTTAGATGGCACACCTATTTACGATATAAAGCCATACATCCCTTATGCAGACGCTCATCCTGATGCAAAGGGAGGTTTCACTGATTCCCTTTCAAAGGGAGCCCAGGTTAAGGTGGAGTTTCCAGAAGAACTTTTAGCCAAGCTTCCAGAAAAACTGCGCCAGTCTGCAATAGATGTCCTCAGCCAGGATCCACGAGCAGGCTATGATAGAGGTAAGAATCGAGATTTTAGATTGGCTTATCATGGTTATGATTTGGTATTTGAATCTGAAAATGATTCACTTATAGTTAAAGAAGTTATCAAAATACTTTAGAAATATTTAAAATAAATATTGTGTTCTTAAAATAAATTTGATATATTAAAACTGTTCAAAACAATAGTGTTTGAACAGTTATTTTTATCTTCAAACATTTTTTATAAGGGGCTTGATGTCTGAAGATTTTCGACTTATTAATGGAGGATAACGCATGAAAAAATTTATTTCATGTGTTCTAGCAGTTTCTATGGTTGGAGGTCTGGTGGCTTGCTCAAGCTCTGAATCTAAAGAGAAAAATTACACAGTCAGCTATGATGGCATTGCCACAGGTGACGTTTCTTCTTCGGGCGTTTCAGTCCACGACCCATCCGTATTAGAAGTTGATGGAACATATTATATTTATGGTAGTCATATGACTGCAGCGAAAAGTACAGATTTACTTAATTGGGAAATGATTGGCGATGGCTATATGAAATCTAATCCTGTTTATGGTCAGATTTATGATGTGGCAGATGAAGCTTTTGCTTATTCAGGATCTAAGGATAGTATTATCAAAACAGACGATGGCGGCACACATGTGTGGGCGCCGGATGTTATCTACAACGAGACTACTGGTCTTTACTACATGTACTACTGCACAACCAGTACATTTAATGCGTCAAATCTTTGCTTTGGTACCAGCGAATCGCCAGAGGGACCATTTGAATGGCAGGCACCACTAATTTATTCAGGCTTTAACCTTAGCAATGTGGATTCTACAGATGTACTTGATTATGTTGATAAGGACTATGTAAAGAAAAACTATATTAAAAGTGGTGGTTACAATTACGAAGATTATCCAAACGCAATTGACCCTACAGTATTTTATGATGCTGATGGAAGAATGTGGATGGTTTATGGTTCATGGTCTGGTGGTATATTCCTGCTTGAGCTTGACCCAGAGACTGGTCTTGTGATTCACCCAGAAGCTGATGAGGAAAACAATGTGGATCCATATTATGGCAAGAAGCTTCTTGGTGGTGGACACATTTCCATTGAAGGACCATATATTATGTACGATGCTAACACAGATTATTACTATCTGTTTGTATCTTATGGCACTTTGACTAGCAACGGTGGATATCAGATTCGTGTGTTCCGTTCTAAGACAGTGGATGGCGAATACGTTGATATGAATGGCGAATATCCACAGAAGAGCGCAATGCATGAAAACTACGGACTTAAGCTTTCTGGCAACTATAAGCTGCCTAGCTTGGACAGAGCATACATGGCTACAGGCCACAATTCTGCTTTTGTCGACAGTGATGGAAAGGAGTACTTGGTTTACCACACTCGTTTCAACGACGGTGGAGAGAATCACTCTCCAAGAGTACATCAGATGCTTATGAATGCCGAAGGATGGCCATGCAACTTACCATATCAGACTCAGGGTGAGACTGTTTCTGAAAACGGTTATAGCATGGATGAAGTAGAGGGAAGATACTATTTCATCAATCAGGGCACAGATATTTCAAGTGATATCGCAAATCCGATAATCATATATCTGAATGCAGATGGCACATGTGAGGGAAAAGAAGTATCTGGTACATGGACTATGACTGATGGCACATACTATATGAACATCACAGTTGATGGCACAGATTATAGTGGCGTATTCTGCAAGATGCAGGATGAAGCAGGCACAGAATGCATGACATTCTCAGCTGTTGGAAGTAACGAGAGTGTATGGGGAGTAAAATATTAATAAGGATTTATATGGAGAATGAAAATGGACAAGAATTTTGAATACAATAAACCATGGATTTTGCAGCGCGCAGATCCATATGTATACAGACACACAGATGGCAAGTATTATTTTACTGCCTCTGTGCCTGAATACGATAAAATTGTGTTACGTCAGAGTGACACATTGGAAGGCCTTGGGGTCGCTGAGGAAGTGGAAATTTGGCATAAGCATGAAAGCGGCACAATGTCTAAGCATATCTGGGCGCCGGAGCTTCATTACCTTTTTGGTAAATGGTACATATATTATGCAGGTGGAGAGGTAGAAGACATCTGGAAGATTCGTCCATATGTCCTTGAGTGTCAGGGAGATGACCCTATTCATGACAAGTGGATTGAAAAGGGCAAAATGACAAGAGCTGATAGTGATGAGTTTTCATTTGAGGCATTTTCTCTTGATGCAACAGTGTTCGAAAATGATGGAAAATGGTATTATATTTGGGCAGAGAAAGTTAGCGTAGGTAAGCAGATTTCTAACCTCTACATTGCTAGAATGAAAAACGGATATACGTTAGAAACAGAACAGGTACTTCTCACTACACCTGACTATGACTGGGAACGTCATGGCTATTGGGTAAATGAAGGCCCTGCAGTACTTCAGCGCAACGGCAAGATTTTCGTTACTTACTCTGCAAGTGATACAGGTATTAACTATTGCATGGGTATGCTTACAGCAGATGCTGATAGTGACTTGCTTGATCCATTATCTTGGAAAAAGGAGCGTTATCCAGTTCTTGCTTCATCGCCAGAGCATGTGGTATATGGCCCAGGGCACAATTCATTTACAGTAGATGAAGAGGGCAATGATATCCTTGTTTATCACGCTAGAACAGAAACAGAGATTGTGGGGGACCCACTTTACAATCCAAATCGCCATGCAATGCTTATGAAGTTTGATTGGCAGGATGGAAGACCAGTGTTTAATTATGATTGAAAACAGAGTTTGTGCAAGATGTCTGCTTAGAGATATGACAAGAGCAGATGCTGAAATGATTGAAAAATACAAAAATGAACTTAAAGCACAGGACCAGGTGGATGATTCAGAATATGAGCGCCGCCTGGCCCTCTGCAAAAATTGCGTCCAGCTCAATGCAGGTACCTGCATGTCCTGCGGATGCTATGTAGAATTAAGGGCAGCCATGAAGGCTGCCCATTGTCCACGTAAATCATGGTAGATATTTAATTGATTGGGCTATAGTTGATGGATACTCTGATATCCTGACCATAGTTACCAAATGTCTTACCAAACAGTGTGACACCACCAATGTGTTCTGCGTCGTCTTCAACGGCGATGCGGAAATCGAGTGGCTGTCCCGGTTTGAGCTTCAAATCGTCTATAGTAACATCTGAAATCTGAAGACCATCGATAAATGTTCCAAACTTATTTACAACAAGAAGCTTTAAAAGGCCGTACTGATTCCAGTTTGGTGGCCACCAATCAGGTGTAAACATTCCAAGAATTTCGCCACCGAAATCCCCAGGGCTTGTCCACATACCAACCTTTTGGTTGTTGATAGAAAAAGAAATATCACTTGGCCAATTGTTATCAATACCAGGTGCTTCAGATGAAATCTCAAATGAGATGGAAATCTGAGTGATATTGTTGTTGCTAGGAACGAGATTTGGCAAAGCATACTCTACGTAACCCTTTGTGAACCAGAGGATATCTGCGTTGAAGTGATCTGGATGAGCAAAGTATCTTGCATCATCGATTTCACCAATAACAGACGCGCTGTTGGCAAGGCCACAAGTTGGGCAAATGTCGTATTTTGAAAACTGTCCCACTTTAATATCTGTAGTAGATACGTTTGCTAAATCAAGTGGTTTTTCTATTTCTATGACTATTTTGTCTTGAATTACTGAGCATAGCTTTGAATTGCCGTGACTGGCAGATTCGTTAGAAGTGGAGATGAGTCCGCATTCTTCAAGCTTTTTAATGTGACCAGTGAGAGCGCCGTTGCTAAGATTTAGCTGAGTAGCAAGCTGATTCATGCTCATGCGGTCGTTTTCTAATAGTATGTTTAGAATCTGAATACGAACATCAGAACCTAAGGCTTTAAAAAGCTCGACTCCATCATCCAGGGAAGTTATGTGTATCATAACGTTTCTCCTTTTTATGATTTCTTAAAATATTACTCTTAATTATAAAATTTAACAAAATGGGTGTCAATATAGTTGAGCTTTAGAATTCTATTATTTTAACAAAAGATAAATTTATTAATGAAAATATACACTTCAAAGCCTGAATTGACAAACAACTTGTTAATAATTGCTAAATCATTCGTGTCTTTTTTGTGAATATTAAAAGAATATCCAAATTACTTTAGAAAAATCTAAAATAATTATTGACTTGCTGTAGTGGCAGGTTATAATTAAACCATAATAGTTAATGAGCTTTTAGAAAAATATGTAGATTAACTACCAAGCCTCAGTTAATTGTACTATTTATAAAAGCTTGAAACAATTACAACATTTCTTTTTTACAAAAGGAGGAGAAGAATGAAGAAGAAATTGATTAGTGCACTTCTTTGCACATCAATGGCAGCTAGTTTATTTGCTGGTTGCGGTGGCGCTTCAGAAGGTGGGGTAGATCCTGATGCTGCTACAGAAGAAGCTGCTGAGGAAACAGCAGAATCTGAGGTCGTAACAAACACATTTGGTGATCCAAATGGTACACACTTAGAGATGTGGACATTCGTTGAGCTTCACGGTCAGCACTACGGTGTTATGGCTGAGGAGTGGAACAAGCAGCATCCAGACAACACAATCGAAATTACATGTACAACATATCCATATGGCGATATGCACACAAAGCTTCTTACAGCTCTTGAAGCTGGCACAGGTGCTCCAGATATCTGTGACGTAGAAGTTGGTCAGTTCCCTAACGTAGTTGAAGGTCTTGATCAGTGGCTTGTACCATTAAATGATTACGCTGCTGATTACCTTGATACAATGGTTACAGCTCGTATGGAAACATATCAGGGTGAGGATGGTAACTACTACGGAGCTCCATACCATGTAGGTGCTACAGTAATGTACTACAACGTAGCTGCAATGTCAGAAGCTATGGGACTTACACAGGACGAAGTAATTGCTAAGATTGATGCAGTTAAGACTTGGGATGATTATGCAGCACTTGGTGAAGAGTACTTAGGATCTGTTTCTGAGGAAGGTAAGTACTGGACATCAGTTGATACAGGCGGTGTTGATTGGCTCTGGATTGCAATGGCTGAGTACGGTGATGACTGGACAGGCGGTTTCGATGATCCAGCAAACGTTCAGCTTGATTCAGTTAAGAACATGCTTTCAATGCAGCAGGATTGGTTAAAGTCAGGTCTTGCAGAGGTTTCTCCAGACGGACATGTTGACCTTGAGGCAGGCTTCCAGAACATTATGGATAGAAACATCGTTTCATTCCCTAAGGCAATGTGGTATATGTCACGTTTCACAAACTACATGCCAGAGGAATCAGGTAACTGGTACATTGCTAAGTGCCCTGTATTCGAGGAAGGCCAGATTTGTTCTGTAGGTATTGGTGGTACAGGTACAGTTGTTACACAGCAGTCTGAGAATATTGATCTTGCAGCAGAGTTCCTTTGCTGGGCAAAGATGTCAGAAGAAGGCGAGCAGCATATCTGGGATACACTTGGATTTGACGTATGTAACGCAGCTCTTTGGACAGATGATGCATTCGCACATGATGAGAACAACCAGTACAACCAGTTCTTCATCAACTATCCATATGATGTATTAGCTGATATCGGAATGGACAACATTGGAAAGATTTCAGTAGTTTCTATCAGCCCAACAATCAATGAGTACTTCTGCACAACAACACTTAACGAAGTACTTGAAGATCCAGATTACTCAATTGATGATGCACTTCAGGAAGCACAGGATGCAATTGATATGGAGCAGTAAGAAATTATAACTAAGGGCCGCTTAGGCGGCCCTATTTTAAAAGATGGAGAAAGGTGCATTATGAAAATCAAGAACTTTTTATATTCTCAGAAGGTGGCACCATACGTTTTTGTTTTACCTTTTGTATTAAGTTTTTTCTTCTTTTGGGTTTATCCTCTTATCACGGCTTTCACAATGAGCTTTCAGGATATTGGGGCAATTAAATCAGAATGGATTGGGTTTGCTAACTATTCAAAGCTATTACAGGATAAGGTATTTCATATTGCTGTATGGAACAGTGTGAAATACATGTTCTTTACATTAGTATTATTAATTCCATTCCCTATGCTTTTTGCAGTTTTGCTTGATAGTCATTTGGTAAAGGCAAAGGGTGTATGGAAGGCAATTTTATACATGCCAGCATTAACATCAGTTGTTATTTCTGGTACACTTTTCCGCCTGATGTTTACTGAGTATACAACAGGTCAGATGAATATGATTACAGCGGCTTTAGGCCTTGGAACATATAAATGGTTAAAGATGGGCTGGTCAGGTATGCTCGCCCTCTTAATCGTAGCTTGCTGGAGATGGACAGGTGTAAACATGCTTTACTTCTTGTCAGGTCTCAAATCAATCGACAGCTCTTTATATGAAGCAGCTGATATTGATGGAGCTACAGGTTGGCAGAAGTTCAAGTTCGTAACACTTCCTCTTCTTAAGCCAACAACAGTTTACGTACTTACAATTTCAGTATATGCCGGTCTTGCAATGTTCCTGGAGTCATACATGTTATGGGCAGGAAATTCATCACCAAACAATATTGGACTTACAATTGTTGGATATTTGTACAAGCGTGGTATTGAAAAGAATGATATGGGTTATGCATGTGCAGTAGGTGTAGTACTTCTTATCGTTGCTCTTATCATCAACTTTGCTCAGCTTATATTCAACGGAACATTCAAGAAGGGAGAGGATTAATATGTCAAAGCAAAAGACAATGTCTGGCACTCCTAAGAGAACGGTAGGCACAATACTTGGAACAGGATTTTTTGTAATCCTCTGTTTAATCATTATTTTCCCTGTATTTGCAGGTTTACTTGCTTCATTTAGACCTGGTACAGAGCTTATTCGTAGAGGTCTTTCAATCGATTTAAACCTCTCTACAATGAACCTTGATAACTACAAATACTTATTCAGCGGCAATGCTGACAGTATTAAATACTTCATGTGGTACAAGAATTCGTTATTAATTACCATTATTTCGGTAGCACTTACTTTGATAGTTTGTTACTTTGTTGCATATGGACTGACAATGTATGAGTTCAGATTCAAAAATCTACTTTTCACAATCGTACTTGCAACAATGATGGTACCTTTCGAAATCTTAATGCTTCCACTTTACAAGGAAATTATTGCATTAAAGCTTATTGATACTTACACAGGTGTAATCATCATAGGTATCTGTGGCGCATCAACTATCTTTTTCTTCAAGCAGTACTTATCAGGACTGCCAAAGGATTTGCTTGATGCAGCAAGAATTGATGGATGTTCAGAATACGGTATTTCAGTAAGAATCATCCTTCCTCTTGCAAAGCCAGCATTCGCTTCAATGGGTATCCTTTGTGCAATGGGTTCATGGAATGCAATTCTTTGGCCACTCTTAGTACTTAAGGGAGCAGAGAAGTTCACACTTCCAATCGGACTTAATACATTGCTTACACCATACGGCAACAACTACGATGTACTTATCGCTGGATCAATGTTTGGAATTTTACCTATCTTCGTAATCTTCCTTATTTTCCAAAAATATATCATCGACGGTATGACAGCAGGCGCAGTGAAAGGTTAACAGAATTTAGATGAGCCTGTAACTAACAAGCTATTATAATTCTCAAGCGAAGAATAACTGAGCGGAGAATTCATAATGCTTGTGAGTGTAACAGGCGGAATGGAGGATAGCCAGTGGCTAAATTAGTTATTAATAACGAAAACAAGAAGAGCACCATTGCTCCAGAAATCTATGGACATTTTTCTGAGCACTTGGGACGCTGTATTTATGAGGGCTTATATGTAGGCGAAAATAGCGACATTCCTAATGTAAATGGAATGCGCACCGATGTTGTAGAAGCACTTAAGGAAATGAAGGTTCCAGTACTTCGTTGGCCAGGCGGATGCTTCGCTGACGAGTATCACTGGATGGACGGAATTGGTCCAAAGGAAAAGCGTAAGAAGATGATTAACACTCACTGGGGTGGAGTAGTTGAGGACAATAGCTTCGGTACTCACGAGTTCTTCGAGCTTTGTAGACAGCTTGGCTGTAAGACTTATGTCAATGCAAATTTAGGTTCTGGTACTGTTCGTGAAATGAGCGAATGGGTGGAATATATGACATTCAACGGTGTTTCTCCAATGGCTGATCTTAGAAAAGAGAACGGTCATGAGGAGCCATGGGTAGTTGACTATCTTGGTGTTGGTAATGAAAACTGGGGTTGCGGCGGAAATATGAGACCTCAGCACTATGCAGATGAGTATAGACGTTATCAGACATACGTTAGAAACTACAATGGAAACAAGCCAATAGCAAAGATTTGCTGTGGTCCTAACGTGGATGATTATCATTGGACAAAGGGAGTTCTTGATACATGCTTTGACCACACACCAGAACATTTCCATGGATTCATGGATGGTCTTTCTCTTCATTATTACACTCTTCCAGAGACAGAGGACGATTGGAATGTCAAAGGAAGCGCTACAGACTTCACTGAGGAAGTATTCTATCAGACATTGAAGCGTAGCTACTTTATGGAAGAGCTGATTAACAATCATGGTGCAATCATGGATCAATATGACCCTGAAAAGAAAATCGGTCTTATGATTGATGAGTGGGGTATTTGGACAGATGTTGAGCCAGGTACAAATCCAGGATTCTTATATCAGCAGAACACAATGCGTGACGCTCTTGTTGCAGGTATGAATTTGAACATATTTAACAAGCATTCAGACAGAGTAAAGATGGCATGTATCGCCCAAATGATTAACGTGCTTCAGTCAGTAATGCTCACAGAGGGTGAAAAGATGATCAAGACTCCTACATACTATGTATTCAAGATGTATCGTCATCACCAGGGAGCAACACTTCTTGGCTCAGATTTACTGAACGGCGGAACAGTAGGCTCAGGCAAGAATGAGGTTCCAAAGATTTTCGAGTCTGTATCAGAGGATGCAGATGGTGTTATTACTATTACCCTAACAAACAACTCTCTTGAATCATCAGAGGATGTTGATGTTCAGCTTACAAAAGACGGCGGCGCTTACAACGTATGTGAGGCTGTTTACGTAACAGGAAAGATGGCTGATCACAACACCTTTGATAATCCAGAGGTTGTAAAGGAACTAGAGTTTAAAGACTACAGCAAGACTTCAGAGGGATTGAAGGTTACACTGCCAGCTTGCTCAGTAGTCAGCATAAGATTAAAGAAATAATAATAATCTTCTTTTTCATATCCTTCCATAAATAAAAAACCAGCAATCAGGCTTAGCGGGGCTTGATGCTGGTTTTTATTTTATCTGTACATTAAAAATGACAGTGTAAGAGCAATGAAGTATGAAGTATTAACAATGATAAAGTTCTTAATTGCTGTAATAAAAGTTTTTGACTTTATCTGTTCTTTACGAAATACCCTTATATTACTTTCTACTAGAGGAAATGAAAGTAAAAAGATGAGGGCAATAATTGGAAGAATTTTTAATGCAACCATTGCTATCACTGCGGCGTAGCATAAGTAGTAAAGAGTAGCAAAAACACGTACGCCATTTTTCTGTCCTATGTAAAAAATCAGAGTATGTCTATTTACAGCAATATCTTTTTCTAAATCACAAGTGTTGTTAGCAACCATGATATTGGAAGTGGTGAATGTATTTACCAATGAGAAAAATAAAAAGCTTATCAATGGCCAAAGCATGAAGTGTACAGATAATACACCATTTTTATAGTCTAAAATAATGTATTCATCAGGATTATTGATATAAACCATCAGAAATGGAATAAACATGCCATAAGCAATACCTGAAAATACTTCCCCTAGAGGAATTCTCGAAATTGGCATAGGACCAAAGGTGTAAAAAATCCCAAGGCCAAAGCAGAGTGCTCCAAGTAAAAGAACTACAATACCTGTTTTAAATGCAAGATAAAGTCCCATCACTGTGCTAACAGCAAGCATACATATTATAAGAAATAGTGCTCGGTCTCTTTTGATGGGGAGCATTTCTGGATAATCCTTGCTATCAATATAGTTGTTGATTGCAGTGGTGGCTAAATCAAATATAAATGCCGCAATGCAGAAGATAATCATCAAAGGAATATTGATAGGGTGTTTCAAAAAGAGCATATACATAAACGTATTTGCAAAAGCAAATGTGCTGGTAATCTTTGTTTGAATCTCTACAAACTTTAAAAACTTCTTAATCATAAATCTCTCCTATACATAAATTAGGTAATTATATTATACGAGCAGTTAGTCTTGTGAAACTTGGCAATAATAACACAAATTTCAATCGAAAGATAGTGCAAAATGCTATTTGTGAAAATTTAAACAAGTTCTATCTTGTCGCGCACAATACATTGTGGTACAATTTGGTTCCGCAGAAATGCGTTGGAGAATATTAAAGAAAAGAAATTACTAGGAAGGAATGAATCATGATTAAGATTGTTGTAATCGGAGCAGGTTACGCAGGCGTTCTTGCCACAAAGAAACTTGAAAAGAAGCTTCGTAAGAAGAAGCTTGCTGATCTTACAGAAATCACTATCATCGATAAGCATCCATATCATACAATGCTTACCGAACTTCACGAGGTAGCGGCTTGCCGTGTTGGTGAAGAAAGTATCAAAATGAACCTAAAGCAGATATTTGCCGGAAGAAAGGTAAATGTAGTTTTAGATGAAGTTACAAATGTAGACTTTAAAGAACAGAAGGTTAAGGGTAGAACAGAAGAGTATGATTATGACTATTTAGTAGTTGCAGCTGGTTCAAAGCCAACATACTTTGGTGTTGAAGGCGCAAAAGAAAACAGCTGGCCACTTTGGTCATATGACGATGCTGTAGCCCTCAGAGATAGAATTCACAACTGCTTCAGAATGGCAGCTGATGAAGTTGATCCTGCAAAGAGAAAAGAGCTTCTTAGCTTCTATGTTGTAGGTGCAGGATTTACAGGTGTTGAAATGGTAGGCGAGCTTGCTGAGTACACACCTATCCTTTGCAAGAGATTTGGTATCGACAGAGAAGAAGTTACAATCGTAGATGTTGACGGATTATCTCGTCCAGTACCTATCTTGCCAGAAAAGCTTTCAAACAAAGTAGACAGACGTCTCAAGAAGATGGGTGTCGAAGTTGTTATGAATACAAGCGTTGTTGGCGTTGGCCAAGGCTCTATCAAGCTCAAGCAGAACGACAATGTTACTGAGCATGTAGCTGGAACAGTTATCTGGACAGCTGGTATCGAAAGCTCAGAAATCACATCGGAGCTTGCTTCTAGAGTACAGAGCGGTGGTAGAGGACGTATTCAGGTAGATGAGTACCTTCGTTCAGTAGATTACGAAAACGTATATGTAATCGGTGACAACATGCTCTTTACAGCTCCAGGCGAGGAGCGTCCAGTTCCTCAGATGGTAGAGAATGCAGAACACTCAGCAGCTACAGTTTCAAAGAACATTGTGGCTGAGATTACAAAGTCTGGCGAGAAGGAATCTTACAATCCTAAGTTCCACGGTGTAATGGTTTGCGTAGGTGGACGTTACGGTGTTGCAAGAGGTGGATTAGCAAAGCACCAGATTAACTTTGCTTCATTCTTTGCTATGTTTGCAAAGCATTTTATCAATATTATTTATTTCATCCAGGTTATGGGATGGACAAAGATTATCAGCTACTTAAAGCATGAGTTCTTTACAATCAGAAATAATCGAAGCTTCCTCGGCGGACATTTTTCTAACAAGACACCAAGCTTTTTATTAGTTCCACTTAGATTCTGGCTTGGATGTGTTTGGGTATTCGAAGGTGTAATGAAGATTGTTGAGGGTTGGTTAACAACACCAATGCTTGCAGGCTTCTTCGGTGGAGCAAACTCATGGTTTGATTCACTTCTTGGACGTATTGATCCTGCAGCAACAGACGCAGTTGCTTCAGCTTCAACAGAAGTAGTTGATACAGTAGCTTCAGCATCTACAGCAGTAGCAGATGCAGCAGTTAGCACAGGAACAGTTCTATTTGATTTCAACCTAAAGATATTTGAGCTTATCCTTGTTTCTGGAACTGATTTAGCATCATCAACTATTTCAGATATTGCATTTAAGATTCAGGTTCCATTTGTAGACTGGTTCGTAAACAATGCAGTATTAGCTTCAGATGGTATGCAGATGTTTATGCAGATTGTTATTGTAATTATGCAGATTCTCATTGGTCTTGGACTTATGGGTGGATGCTTCACATTCCTATCAGCAGGTGTTTCACTTGTACTTCAGGCAATGTTTGTTACAACAACAGGCTTATACTTAAATACATTCTGGATGATATTTGCAGGAATTGCAGTACTTATCGGTGGTGGTTACACAATCGGTATTGACTACTACTTAATGCCATTCTTAAAGAAGCATTGGAAGAACGTTAAGTGGGTAAGAAAGTGGTATCTATATAATGACTAATAATGTAGTAGATTTTGAGACTGCATTTGAACAAGTAAAAAAAGAAGTAGCAAAGCTTTTAACTAAAGGACCAAGCCTTATCAGCGGATATACATCCTATCTGACAGAGGCTACAGGCAAGATGATGAGAGCAAAGGCTGTTTTGGCATGCGCCATGGATGAGAATGAGATGGTGCCAAGGGATGCAATTATTTTTGCAGCAGCTGTTGAAACTCTCCATCTGGCCACATTGGTTCATGACGATATCATGGACGATGCTGATACCAGAAGAGGTCAGATAACTCTTCAAAAGAAATCCGGCAAGCGAAATGCTGTGATTTGTGGAGATTATCTTTTAGCTTCAGCTATTAGAGAAATTGCCAGTGTAGATGACACAGATAAATACAAGGATTTTGATTTTTCAAAATATGTAGAGGCAATTGCTTTAGGGGAGCTTCGTCAGAATATCAACAACAGAAATTTTAGACTTGGAACTTTTAGATATCTATCTATCATAGACGGCAAGACAGCAGCACTTTTTGAAGCATCTTTCCATGCTGGTGCAATGGCTGGAAATGCCACAGAAAAAGAAATAAAGCTTTATCGTAGGCTTGGTCGATATACAGGAATTGCATTTCAGCTTACAGATGATTGCATCGATTATGAAGTGAGTGAAGATACAGCGCTGAAGCCAGTTCAGTCGGATTTTGAAAATGGAGTTGTTACACTTCCACTTATTCACACATTTGAAGAGGATGCATCACTAGCTGAAAAAGCAGAAAAGGGTCTCATTTCTAAAGAAGAAATTTTGAAAGAAGTATCAAAGCATGGTGGAGTTGAATATACTCACAAAACTGCTGAAAGATACTATAAAAAAGGCGTAGAAGCCATAAATGCGCTTCAACTCTCTGGTAAAAAGAGAGAGATTTTAGAAGGGCTTATCACAAAGGCATATGTAGGCCTAGAAAAATGATATTTGGGTGGTTTCACTACCAAATATATATTTCATCAAAAGTTATTTAAGGAAAGGAATGAAACGATGAAAAAGAGTTTAGTAGCACTTATGTGCGCAGGTGCTCTTTCAGCATCATTATTTGTAGGCTGTGGTTCTACAGATGAGGCTGCTACAGAGCAAACTCAGGCAACTGAGACAACAGAATCAACAACAGAAGAGGCAGCTCCAGCTGCTGTTGCTGCAGAAGGTGAGCTTCTCACAGGTATTGGTACAAGCGTAGCAATCGACAGCTCAGCAGACGCTACTGCAGATGCTGATGGTACAGCACAGGTTGATGCAACAATCGCTGCTGTTACAGTTGATTCAAACGGTGCAATCGTTGAGTGTGTTATCGATATCGCTCAGACAAAGATTGGTATCAGCGCTGACGGAAAGATCACATCTGATCTTGACGCAGAGTATCCTTCAAAGAGAGAGCTCGGCGATGATTACGGAATGAAGGTTGCTTCTGCAATCGGTAAAGAGTGGTATGAGCAGGCAGATGCTTTTGCTGCATGGGCAGTAGGTAAGACAGCATCTGATATTAGCAACATGGCAATTACAGAAGGAAAAGCTGGTGATGAGGATCTTGCAGCTTCTGTATCTATCCATGTAACAGGCTTCCAGGCTGCAGTTCTTGAGGCTATGGATACAGCTGTAGCTGGTGGGGCAGTTGCAGGTGATAAGCTTGGTCTTGGTCTTACAACAAACATTGCAAAGTCAACAGATGCTACTGCAGATGCTGATGGTGTAGCTGAGGCTTACACAACAATCTCAGTTCTTACAGTAAATGGTGATGGCGTAATCACAAGCTCACTTATCGATGCTGTTCAGGCAAAGGTTACTTTCGATGCTAATGGTGCAATCACTGCTGATACTTCAGCAGATGTTCTTAGCAAGGATGAGCTTGGCGATGCATACGGTATGAAGGCTGCTTCTTCAATTGGCAAGGAGTGGAATGAGCAGGCTGCTGCTTACGCTGAGTACACAGTTGGAAAGACTGTAGACGAAGTAAACGGTACAGCAGTAGAAGAAGGACGTGCAACAGATGCTGACTTAGCAGCTTCTGTATCAGTTCACATCACTGATTTCAACACAGCTATTACAAAGGCTGTTGCAAGTGCACAGTAATTAATTTACAATTTGTAATGTAGGGAGTGTATTTACTACACTCCCTCTATTTTTTTGTGAGTGAGTAGATTATGGATAAGAAAAAGATATTTGGATGCTTAGCAATAATCGCATTGATTGCTTTTATAGTATTTATAAAATTTAGTGGAGATGGTCAGAGTGAGGCCCTCACAGAAAAGACCAAGTACAATGCCACATTCTTAGATATATTTGATACAAGAACAGAGATTGTTGGTTACGCTGATTCAGAAGAGGAATTCGCAGAGATGGCTCAGCAACTTAAGGACCAGCTTATCATTTACAACAATCTATATGATATTTATAACGATTATGATGGTGTAAATAATATAAAGACAATCAACGATAATGCAGGAGTTGCGCCTGTAGAGGTGGACCAGGCAATTATCGATATGCTTAAGTTTAGCCAGGAAATGTACTATGAAACTGATGGCAGAGTTAATGTTGCCATGGGTTCGGTGCTTTCTATCTGGCATCACCATAGGGAAATCGGCATGGATGACCCAGAGCGTGCTACACTTCCTACAATGGAAGAGCTTGAGGCAGCAGCAGAGCATACAGATATAAACAATCTTATAATTGATGATGAAAACAATACTGTATATCTTTCAGATCCAGAAATGTCACTTGATGTTGGAAGTACTGCCAAGGGATATGCAGTTCAGAAGACTTTGGAATATGCCAGGGAGCAGGGAATGAACAACGTTCTTCTTAGCTTAGGTGGAAATGTTCAGGGCATTGGTGGTAGAATCGATGGTACCAATTTCAAGCTTGGCATCCAGAATCCAGATATGGACGGTGAGCAGGAATACCTGAAAACTGTAGAAATCCAAGATGGACAGTGTGTAGTTTCAAGTGGTGATTACCAAAGATTCTATGAGGTTGATGGAAAGGTTTACTGTCACATTATCAATCCAGATACACTTTTCCCATCTGATACTTTTGGTCAGGTTTCCATTCTCACAGACGATTCCGGAAAAGCAGATGCTTTTTCAACTGCTGTGTACAACATGACTCTGGAAGAAGGTATGGATTTTGTAAATAGCCACGATGGAGTTGAGGCTATGTGGGTGGACCACGAAGGGAATATCTATTATTCCGATAATTTTGAAGAAAGTATTGTAGAGTAATTATGAAGAAAAATGATTTAAAATTAATAGTAACTGTTTTAGTAGTAGCTGTCGTATTCTGGCTTGGCATGAGCTTGTATCAGAAATACAACACAGCAAATCAGGCTTATGTATTAGTTACTATAGATGGAGTAGAGTACGGCAAGTATCCTCTTAATAAGGACACTACCGAAAGAATAGAATTCGAAGATGGTTCTTACAACGTTCTTGAGATTAAGGATGGGGAGGCTCAGATTTCCGAAGCCAGCTGTCCAGATCAAATCTGTGTAAACCATATGCATATTCATTACTCAAAAGAAATGATAGTTTGTCTTCCAAACGGATTGATAGCAGAAATTGTTAACGGTGAGGAAAGAGATATTGATGGTTCTACCCATTAATAGTCTTGCAGGTATAGATTATGAAAACAAATAAGGTGGCACTACTTGGTTTATTTATTGCCCTGGCTTTTGTTCTTTCCTATATTGAGTTTTTACTTCCATTTAGCATCGGAATTCCAGGAGCCAAAATTGGTCTGGCAAATCTTGCTGTGGTAGTTGCTCTTTTTATTATCGGAAAAAAGGACGCTCTAGTTTTATCCATAATAAGAGTTTTATTAGTAGGGCTTACATTTGGCAATCTTGCTATGACAATGTATTCAATAGCAGGAGCAGCTCTGTCATATTTAATGATGCTTATTGGCATGAAAACAAAAAAGCTTTCGATCACGGGCGTTAGTGTGCTTGGTGGTGTATTTCACAACGTAGGCCAAATCATAGTAGCTATGCTTGTTCTTGAAACAGCTGGTTTGATTTATTATTTACCATTTTTAGTAATCATTGGAACTATTTCTGGTGTGGTAATCGGAGTTTTAGCGGCAATGATTGTGGAAAGGTTACGTAGAAACCTCAGGTTTTAAATCTGAGGTTTTTTTGTTACGCAAAAGATAGTATAATATAGTATTATATAAAATATTTTAAGGCGGTCTTATGAGATATATAAACATGTCCCAGTTGGAACCAGGTATGAAGCTTGGTTCGGAAGTATTTGATTCATATGGGCGAGTTTTGCTTGGAGGGAAAGCAGAACTTACAAAAGAATACATAGACAGATTAAAATCACTTGGATTTGACGGATTATACATATCAGATGAGCTTTCAAAGGATATCGAAGTAGAACCAATCATCTCGCCAGTCTTGCGAGGTAAAGGTATAGATTGTGTCCGTAGGCAGGATATTGATGGATGTATGATAGTTGCCAAGGAAATGGTTGAGGAGATTCTATCAAAGGCTTCTATCACCATTGATATGAATGACTTGCGTGAGACAGATGACTATACATATTCTCATTCAGTCAATGTGGCGCTTTATTGTGCAATTATCGGTCTTTCCTTAGACTACGATGAAAAGGCTCTTGAAGAGTTGGCATTGGCAGGACTTCTTCATGATCTAGGCAAAATGGCTATTCCTAGTGAAATCTTAAATAAAGAGGGGCGATTGACTCAAGAAGAGTATCAGATAATGAAAAGCCATGCTCAGATGAGTTATGACATGCTGAAAGAAAGATGGGATGTTACACCTAATGTTAAGGTGGCGGTGCTTTTCCATCATGAAAATGTTGACGGCAGCGGTTATCCTAGAGGGATTACAGCTGAGGACATGACCGACTACACCAAAATCATCCATGTGGCGGATGTTTTTGATGCTCTATTATCCAAAAGACCGTACAAGAATCCTTATTCTGCATATGAGGTTTCTGAATATATGATGGGTGCTTGTGGAATCATGTTTGACAGGGATGTGGTTATGGCTCTTCTCAAGCATGTTCCACTTTATCCTAAGGGTACTGAAATGATTATGTCAGACGGTAGACATTGTATTATTGTTGAAAACAGTGGCTTCCACAATTTACGACCAATCATCAGGCTTATGGATGGCACCACAATAGACCTGACCGAAAAAGATTATCTTAATATCACATTGGTTGCGGCAGCTAGTGCAGATTCTTTCTCTCGAGAATCAGAGGAAGAGCGTAATGTTATGATTCAAGCTTATGAAAGATACAAAGTCATGGTGGTAGACGACATGATGACTAATCTCCAAATGGCGAGGGGAATTTTGGAGTATTTCTACGACTTGACTCTTTTAAAGAATGGTAATCAGGCTATTAAGTATTTGGAAAAGAATGAGCCAGTGGATGCCATTGTTATGGATGTTGATATGCCGGGACTTGATGGCGTAGAGACAGCCAGAAGAATCAGGGAACAGTTACACTTGGAAATACCGATTCTGTTTGTTACTGCTTTAAATGACAGTGAAACAGTGAAAAGGTGTAGAGAAGTGGGAGCTAGCGGTTATATAGTTAGACCGTTTCAGCCTACATTTATCAAATCCGAGTTAAAGAGAATTATTACAGGACGAGGAGATGCTGAATAATGAACGGGGTGTTTACTTTATCATACTTACTTAATGTAGTATGTGTAGCAATTGGGTTTTTCACATTTATAAAGCTAGTATCAAATGATGTTTATCTTAGCAGACACAGAATACTGCCTACTATAGCAGGAATTATCACAGTTTATGATTTTTATCTGTGCATCATTCCTTTTGTGCACAGTCAGGATACAGTGGATTTCTTACATCTGCTATGTGATATGTGTGCATTGGTCATCATGTTTATGATGTTTTTCTATTTCTTGTTTATTAAAACACCAAAAAATGTGGCCGTAATAATAACAATTGCAGTTACCATAATGATTGCTCTATGTGTATACGATTTTATAGAGTATTATTTTGGAATTCCAAAGCAAGTTGATGGAGATATGCTTGCAATAATATTTGTATTCATGTCTTCAGTAATAGTTGAGCTTAAAACACCATCAAAGGCATATTTTGACAGAATTGATATTATCGTTGGAAGATACATGCTTTTGGCATTTATAGTTGCTATTACAGGATATTTTTTGCACGACTATTTACTAGGAATGGATGCAATAAGATCTGTAGCATTTGCAATTGATTGCGTCATTTTCTTCTGGCTTGCTATGTCAAACAGAATTGAGGATACAGCAACAATTCTTAAATCAACTATTTTTGATAGAACTGAACGCCCAATAGCTCTTGTAAACTCAGAGTTTTATATTATCGATGCCAATCAAAAGGCAATGGAGCTTTTTGCTGATGGTGAGGGAATAAGTTTTGCTTTTGAGGATGGAACTACAGAAAGCAAATTCGTCCTTGCGGAAAACATGGTAAAAAGAGAAAGAAATGACAGCGAGTATTATGCCTGCGAAAGATGGTATAGAGTACATTATGCACCTGTTACAGAGGGGCAAGAAGTAAAGGGCTATATCATTTCAGCTGTAGATATTACTCAAGAACATAAAGAGGCTACAAATGCCAAGAAAGAAACTGCAAGAAAGAGTCAGTTCTTAGCACAGATGTCCCATGAACTTAGAAGTCCACTTCATGCCATTATGGGTGTAAGCGATATTCTTGCCACAAAGAAGGATATCTCAGAAAAGAACAAGAATCTTATTTCTAATATCAAGAGAGCTTCAGAAAACTTGCTTGAGCTTGTAAATGCAATTCTTGATTACAGCAAGCTTGAAGCAGGAAAGTTTGAGTTTACTGAAAAGGAATATGATTTAAATGCCAACCTGGAGGATATGGCATACTCCACAATATTAAATATTCAGTCAAAGCCAATAGACTTTAATCTGGCAATTACATCATCTTACCCTAGATACTTGTATGGTGATGCTATACGTGTAAGAGAGATTTTCCAAAATATCTTTTCAAATGCGGTGAAGTATACAGACAAGGGAACCATTCACGCTGAGATTTCCTTTGAAGAACTTGATGATGGCAGAGTAAGAGTCGATTTTTCTGTTGCAGATACAGGTCAGGGAATGTCTCCAGAACAACTTGAAGAGGTGTTCAATGAGTACGTTTCTTCCGCTGATGGAGTAGATACAGAAGGAACAGGTCTTGGTCTTGCCATTACTCGTCAGCTTGTTGCAAAGCTTGGTGGCTCAATCACAGCCGAAAGCGATGGAATATCTGGTTCTGTATTCAAAGGCTACTTCTATCAGAAACAGTGCGGCGGTGAGCGATTGATGGAGCGTGTTCTCAACAGAAGAACACTCTTAAATCCAAATCAGGGCTTCCACGGCTTACCAGAAAAGGTTGACTACATCTACCCTAGGGCTAGGGTGCTTGTGGCTGATGATATGCGTATCAATCTGGAAATTATGCAGCAGTTCCTTTTACCATGGAAATGCGAAGTTATTACTGTGCCAGATGGTGCATCTGCTATCGATGCAGTCAAGGACAATCGCTACGATTTAGTATTTTTAGATCAGATGATGATGCCAGTCAGTGGCTCGGAAGCTTGCAAGAAGATTCGTGAGTTTTCTAATGTGCCAATTGTTCTCGTCACTGCAAATTCTGAAGAAAATGCTAGACACGTTGTGGCAGAATATGGCTTCAGCGATTTCCTTGCAAAGCCAATTCTTGGTGTTAAGCTTCAGGAAATCATGGATAAGTATATGCCAAAGGATTTGGCAGAAAAGAACGACAGGGAAACAGTAGTTTCTGTTGTCACACGAAATCGTCAAAACAGTAGTGTATATCAAAAGACTTTGGATACATTCGTTAAAGAAATGCAGCCACTTCTTTTGAACTTGCCTAACTATCGTAAAAACGATAAGGAAATGTTTAAGGTAAAGGTACATGGCATAGGTGGCGTCAGCAAACAAATTGGCAGAGAAACTTTTGCCGAGCAGGCTCAGATAATGGAGATGGCAGCAAAGTCAGAAACATGGAGCTATGTTGATGCACATATGGATGAGTTCCTTAATGCGCTTTGCGAAGTAGTTGAGGATGCCACAAAGGAGCTTACTCAGCTTGCACCAAATGGTATAGAGGAGCAAATCGAAATAATAGACAGTTCTAATGAAGATGTAACAGATATTCTTAAGGAACTGCTGGATGCTTTTGATAAATATGATTTGAACGCTATAGAAGAGGCTCTTGAAAAGCTTGATAAGAGCGAAAAAAATCAAGAATTATTAGCACTTTATGGCACTTTGCGGGAGGCCTACGACAACCTGGAATACGAAGAAGGTACCCAGATTTTGGAGGAATATCTTCAGTTAAAATAATTGAGCGTGTTGCAATTCAATAATGTGTTGCGTTATACTCAAACAGGTTGAAATTTTTTTATGGAATAGGATGGTTTATGGGAGATTTTATTATTAGCTGCTGTTCTACAGCGGACGTTACAGAAGAGTTTTTAAAGGAGAAGAACATTGAGCATATCTGCTTTCACTATTATTTAGATGACAAGCCATATGTAGACGATTTATTCAAATCAATGTCTCCACAGGATTTTTATGGCGCTATGGTTGACGGCGCAATGACAAAGACATCTCAGGTTAATGCAGATGAATTTACAGCATATTTTAGAAAGTTTTTAGAGCAGGGAAAGGATGTTATCCATTTAACACTTGCCAGCGGTATTTCAGGTGTTATCAATTCTGCTAGAATCGCTGCAGAGGAGCTTAGAGAAGAGTTCCCTGACAGAAAGCTTGTAGTTTTTGATAGCCTTACAGCTTCAGCTGGTTATGGTTTATTCATGGATAAGCTTGCTACACTTCGTGATGAAGGCTACAGCTTCGATGAATTAGTTAAGTGGACAGCTGATCACATTCAGAATCAGAACACATGGTTCTTCACTACAGACCTTACATTCTTTATCAGAGGTGGTCGTGTATCAAAGATTTCTGGATGGTTTGGTACAGCTCTCAACATTTGCCCACTTTTAAATATCAACGATGAAGGAAAGCTTATTCCAAGACAGAAGTGCCGTGGTAAAAAGATGGTTAAGAAGGCAGCTCTTGCAGCAGTAAAAGAGCGTATTGAAAATGGTGAAGATTACGATCAGAATATCTTCATCACTCATTCTGTTTGCTACGATGATGCTAGAGAGATGGCCGATATGCTTGAGGAAGCATTCCCTAAGATGAAAGAGAAAATCCGTATTTTCGATATTGGTCCTACTATTGGAGCACACACTGGTCCAGGTACAGTTGCAATTGGTTTCTGGGGCAGAGAAAAAGAGAGATAAATTATGAAAGAGAAAATTAAAAGCCTAAGACTAAATATTACAATATCTGCACTGCTCAGTGTTATTATTGGTATTATGCTTTTGATATTTCCAGAGGAAAGCTTAATAACAATTAGCCGAGTTATTGCATGTATTATTGTTTTGGCTGGTATATCAGTGATAATCAGCCAGATTTATGAATTTGGAATGAATGCACTTGGAATAGTTGTTGGAGCTATTCTTGCAATAATTGGTGTATGGATTTTTAAAGCACCAAGTTCAATTGTTTCTATCATTCCTATCGCCATCGGGGTAATCCTTATTGTACATGGTGTTATGGATTTAGGAATGTCAATCGAAGCAACAAAAGCCCATGCCACTCGAGTTTGGATATCATATATTTTTGCTGTATTAAAAATGGCACTTGGTGTTGTTTGTATTGCGGCAGCCTTTAAGCTTGTTGCTGTGGCTGTTCAGGCTATTGGTATTATGCTTATATATGATGGAATTGCAGATTTTGGTATTGTTCACAAGGTTAGAAAAGCAACAGGCTCTGTTGTAGATGGAACAATTACCCGAGAGGAAGATATATAATGGGTCAAATGGAATTTAAAATGGAACGCACAGGTCTCCTTAATATAGGAGACGTGCTTTCCATCACAGAATACGAGCTGCCTAATTCATATTATTATGTGTTAGGCAGGTCTTTTGCTATGTCGGCAAATTACACAACTTTGGAGCGTATTAAGGCCAAAGAGGGAAAAGTGGTAGATGTAAAAGAGACCCCTAAGGGCTTCTATGTTACAGTTGAATACCAGGATTCTTAAGGAGATATATGAATAATCAATCGCAGAATGCAATAGATATTGTTCTTGCAGAAAGCTTAAAAGAGCTTGCTAAAACAAAACCTATTGAGAAAATTACAATTAAAGAGATTACTGATAAGGCGGGCGTAATTCGTCCAACATTCTACAATCACTTTCAGGATAAATACGAACTGCTTGAATGGATTACCGTCAATGAATTGTTTAGACCTATAGATCCGCTATTGTCCAATGGGATGTTAAAAGAGGCAATCACTTTTGTGCATACTACTATGGAAAAGGAAAAGGATTTCTATAAGCGTGCAGCACAGTTGGAGGGACAGAATTCTTTCAACGAAATATACAACAGATGCGTTGCAAATGCTGTTCAAAAGTATATTGATGTTGAAAGCCTTGTACAGATGGCCGATTATAAATGGCTCTCCAAAGAGCTTGTGGCAGAGTTTTTAGGCCACTCTATTAGCTGGATTACAATACAGTGGATTAAACGAGGCATGACAGTACCAGTTGAAGAATTAACAGACGTTTACGTTAAATTGTTCCATAATTCGCTGATTGAAATAGTTTCAAACAAGTAGAATACAAATATATTACATTGTATCTTGCTAACAAACATGGTTTGGTGGTTGAATATTTTAGTAAATAAAAATTAGAGATATTATAAAGATATATTAGGAACGGAGTTAGGAAATATATGAGCTGGTTGGAAAACCTGCTGATGATAGCAGGTATTTTGTTAGATGTATTTGCCGCTATGGAAATACAGGGAGCTATGATTGCTCGCATTAGAAAGCGCACCATAGTTATCGCTTGTACGGTAGTGGCAGGGTTGGAATTGATTTTTTATTTTATTGGTTTTGTTATTTGCAGACTGCTTGCTATAAACGGATATGTGTCAGATCCTGTGAACTACGGTGAGATAGTAGCAGTTATCGTATTGGCGTTTCTTGGTATTCGTCTTATTGCAAAGGCTATCAAGAGAGAGTTCATTCAGGAAAAGCGCAAGGATGTTCTTAGAGTTTGGGATTACATCAAAATCGTTGTTGTCTCATGCATCTATACAGCAGCTGCTGGATGTGCATGCGGTCTTGTAGGAACTACAATCTGGCAGATTATAACCATCATTCTTCTTATTTCAATATTGATGGTTTTAACAGGCCTCTACACAGGTCTTCACTTTGGATTTGAAATGAAAACTGTGGCATACGTAGCTGGCGCAGCTCTTTTATGGGGCGTTGGCGCAGAGATATTTTTACACAGAGTTATAGAGATTATCTAAAAAAGAGCTTACAGATTTCTGTAAGCTCCTTTTTTTATGCAAGTGAATTATATGGATCGATTTTCTTAAGGATGGAATCCTTTAAAAGCATTTCACTGCTTGATACTTTACTTTTTAGGAATTCAAGCTTTTGGTCTTGACCATTTTCTCTATAGTAATCAGCCAGAAGAGTGTAGGTTTCGCTGATATCGGAACCGATACCTACAGCAAATTCCAGTGTCTCAAGAGCATCTTTGTGCAGGCCCGCCTCCTTAAGGACTTTAGCGTATGAATTAAGTAAAACACATAATCTATCGAAATCCTCGCCAATTTTGGTCATGGTTTCAAAATTTGGCACTCCATACTCCAGTTTTAGATCTGTATTTGACTTTCCTGTGAGGTTTAAAAGCTTGTGTGTAGACAATTCTTGAAGTTCATTTTCGATTTCAAGAACTTTTGGGTCATCAGTAAAATTTAATGGAAATTTCTCTATTGGAATGGTAATATATCTTAGATTAGATATATCTTTTGCAGGGGTTATATTTGCGGCCCTTTCGCGGTCCCAAAAATCTTTCTGCTGTTTTTCTTGTTTAGCATCAAGACTCTTTATTCTAAAGGTCAGCCAAATTAAGAATATTAAGAAAAAAGGTAAAATCGGGAAGCCCATGGTTTCTCCTTTACATATTAAGTGAGGTATTTATATGAAGCGTTCTAAGAAGCATCAAATAATCGCAGGAGCAATCCTTGTAGTAGTGCTTGTATGCATGGTATTTACCACATTCGCTGCTGCTATAATCTAAGTTTACTTTGCGCACAATCTAATGTAAAGAGGATTTTGTTATGAATAGAAAGAACATATTACCTATATTATTGGCAACAAGCATGGTTAGTGGTCTTTTTGCAAATACTACATTTGTTGAGGCAGATGAAATAGAAGAATCTGAAGCATCCGTATCTGATGAAGAGCTTGCCAACGAAGAGGCTGAATCAGCAGTTGCAGATGAAACTGATGACAGAATTATTCCTGATGGCATCACCATTGAGGGAATATCAGTTGGTGGAATGACTGTTACTGAGGCAGATGCAGTAGTAGCTGATTATTTTTCACAGTATGATGATGTTGAATTCACTCTATCAGCTAATGACCAGACTATATCTGCTACTGGAGCAGACCTTTGCATAGGAGCTAAAAATAGCGACGTTACAGTAAAGGCCGCCACATACGGCTCATATGGTAATTTCGGTGAGAGATTCAAAGCATCACAGGATTTAGCAGAAGGTCGTACAAAGGATTTTGCTTTATCACTTGGAGTTGATAAGGATGGAGTTATCCTCTATCTTAATTCAGCATCTACACAGGTAAATGACGAAGCCAGTGATGACTATCTTACCAGAGAAAACGGAGAATTCGTATTCCATGAAGGAACATCTGGTGTAGTCGTTCAGATTGAAGAATCAGCAGCTATCATTGTTGATTATATTGAAAATAGCTGGGATGGAAGCGCAGCTACAATAGCACTTGCTACTGAGGTCAAAGAGCCTAGAGGAAGCAAGGAAGAGCTTGCGGAAATCACAGATTTGCTTGGAAGCTACAGCACAGACTACAGTTCATCATCTGCAGCTCGTAAAAATAACGTTGCAAATGGTGTTGGATTTATTAATGGCACCATCCTTTATCCAGGTGATGAATTCTCAGTGCTTAATACAATCACACCATTCTCAGCAGAAAATGGCTATATGCTTGCAGGCTCATACGAAAACGGAACTACTGTAGAGACATACGGCGGAGGTATCTGTCAGGTTTCTACTACTTTATACGGTGCAGTTAGAGAGGCGGAATTAGAGGTAATCACTCGTTCATGTCACTCTATGATTGTCACATACGTACCACCTTCACAGGATGCAGCTATTGCAGAATCTGGTGGAAAGGACTTCCAGATTCGAAACAATAAAAATTATCCTATCTATATCGAAGGATATTGCGATGGCAACAATGCTTATTTCAATATCTATGGTAAGGAAGAGGATGACGCTGGTCACAGCGTTGAATACGAAACAGAAATTACAGGTGTTAATGTCCAGGCTACCACATGGGTCGCAGATCCAAATGTACCACTTGGAAAAATGACTACTACAGTCAGTGGACACACAGGATACACAGCTCGTCTTTGGAAGATTGTTTATGAAAATGGTGAGGAAGTAAGCCGTGATGTTTACAACAACAGCCGTTACAATCCATCCAACAGAACAGTTACTGTAGGTATAGCATCGACAGATCCAAATCTTTCATATGCTATGCTTCAGGCGGTGAACACACAGGATGCAGCCACAATAGCAGCAGCTATCTCTATGTATGCACCAGGAGTAGTTAATTCAACACCATTTGAAATTACTCCAAAGTATTCTGTTACAAATCCAACAACGGACACAACAACGGACACAACAACAGACACCACTACAGATACAACTACAGACACTAATACAGACACAACAGTTACAGACAACTCAGAAATATAATTATGGAAATTGGAAAATTACCAGAGAGCGTTCTTAAGCGCTCCGTCATTAAACAACTACATGTAAAACGACCAGAGGTTGGCAATGGCCCAGGAATTGGCGAGGACTGTGCTACACTGAGCGTTGGCCCAGACGAAGAAATCGTTCTTTCCACTGACCCAATTACCGGTACAGCATCCGATATTGGTGAGCTTGCAGTTACCATTTCTGTAAATGACTTGGCAAGTGCAGGTGCAGAGCCTATCGGCATCCTTCTTACAGTGCTTCTTACACCACGAATGAGAGAGGCAAAGTTAAAGGCCATCATGGAACAGGTGGATGCAGCATGCAAACGCTACAATGTGCAGGTTATCGGCGGTCACACAGAGGTTACAGAGGCTGTCAATCAGCCACTCATTTCCGTGACAGCAGTTGGCAAGGTTAAGAAAGGCCAGATGATTTCTACAGGTGGGGCAAAGCCAGGCATGGATATTGTTCTCACAAAGTGGATTGGCCTTGAAGGAACATCCATCATCGCAAAGGACCACGAAAAGGAACTGTTAGAGCGCCTTCCACAGTCGTTGATTGACACAGCAAAGAGCTTTGATCAGTATCTTAGCGTTCTTCCAGAAAGTCGCATCGCCGTGGAGCATGGCGTGGCAGCTATGCACGATGTTACTGAAGGCGGCATATTTGGTGCACTTTGGGAGATGGGAGAGGCCTCAGGCGTTGGCCTTGATGTTGATTTAAAAGCCATTCCAGTAAAACAGGAGACCATCGAAGTCTGCGAGTTTTTCGGAATTAATCCATACGAGTTAATTTCTTCAGGAGCGATGCTAATCGCAACCGAGGATGGCAATGGGCTTGTTAGAAAGCTTCGTGATGCGGGGGTAGCATCCGCCATTATCGGGAAGTCCAACTCTTCGAATGATAAGCGTGTAATAAATGGTGATGAGGAACGATTCCTTGAGCCACCGAAAACAGACGCATTGTATAACGTACATTAGCTAAGAAAGTTTAGGGGTGATTATAATGAGAGAAAAGATTTTAACTTACATTGAACATAACAGTAGGATTGATTTAGCAGATTTAGCCATGATGCTTGGCACAGACGAGGCTACAATCATGAACGAGCTTGAGGCAATGGAAAACGAGCACATCATTTGCGGCTATCCTACTCTTATCAATTGGGATAAGGCAAGCGTAGAAAAGGTTTCAGCTCTTATCGAGGTACGCGTTACACCTCAAAGAGGTATGGGTTTTGATAAGGTAGCTGAGCGCATCTACAACTATCCTGAAGTTGATGCAGTTTATTTGATCTCAGGTAGCTACGATTTTATGGTTTCAATTGAGGGCCACACACTTAGAGAGGTTGCAGATTTTGTTTCTGCGAAGCTTTCTCCACTTGATTCAGTGCTTAGTACACAGACTAACTTTGTCCTTAAGAAATACAAGGACCACGGCATAATTATGGCGGAAAAGCATGTTGATGAGAGGGAGAAGGTGAGCTTATGAGAAATCCTTTAAATCAAACTATTACAGAAATTAAGCCATCTGGTATCCGTAAGTTTTTCGACATTGTTGCAGAAATGCCAGATGCTATCTCACTTGGTGTTGGCGAGCCAGACTTCGATACACCATGGAAGGTTAGAGACGAAGCAATCTATTCTCTTGAGAGAGGACGTACATTCTACACTTCAAACTCAGGTTTAAAGGAGCTTCGTATTGAAATCGCTGATTTTTTAAAGCGCCATTATAATCTAGAATACAATCCACTTACTGAAATGCTTATGACAGTTGGTGGTTCAGAGGGTATCGACATAGCACTTCGAGCTATGCTTGATCCAGGTGACGAGGTTCTTATTCCACAGCCTAGCTATGTTTCTTATGAGCCTTGTACCATTTTGGCAGGTGGTAAGCCAGTGCCTATCAATCTTAAGGAAGAAAACGAATTCAGACTTAAGCCAGATGAGCTTGAGGCAGTCATCACAGACAAGACAAAGCTTCTTATCATGCCTTTCCCAAATAACCCAACAGGTGCTGTTATGGAGAAAGCAGATTTGGAGCCTATAGTAGAGCTTGTTAAAAAATACGATTTATTTGTTCTTACAGATGAAATCTACGGAGAGCTTACATACACTGGTGAAGGACATGTTTCAATTGCCAGCTTCCCGGGAATGAAGGAGCGTACAATCTACATCAATGGCTTTTCAAAGAGCCATGCTATGACTGGATGGAGATTGGGATATGTATGTGCACCAGAAATCCTTGTAAAGCAGATGACAAAGATTCATCAGTTTGCTATTATGTGTGCACCTACAACAAGTCAGTATGCTGCTGTTACAGCTATTCGCGATTGCGACGAGGACGTTGCAAACATGCGCGAAGAGTACAATGACAGACGTAGATATCTTGTGAATCGTTTCAAGAAAATGGGAATTAAATGTTTTGAGCCATACGGCGCATTCTACATTTTCCCATCGATTGCAGAATTCGGAATGAGTTCAGAAGAATTTTGTACAAAGCTTCTTCGCGAAAAGGAAGTTGCGGTAGTTCCAGGTACAGCATTTGGAGCGAGTGGTGAAGGAAATGTGCGTATCTCTTATGCATATTCTCTGGAAAATCTCAAGCGTGCCATGGATCGCATCGAAGAATTCGTGGAAGAATTGAGAGCGAATTAATTTAGAAAGAGTAAGTAAAAATGTTAAATATTGTATTACATGAACCCGAAATTCCAGCAAACACTGGAAATATTGGGCGTACATGCTGTGCCACAGGCACACGTCTTCATCTGATTGAGCCACTTGGTTTTGTGCTTACAGACAAGACTGTGAAAAGAGCCGGCATGGATTATTGGGATAAGCTAGAAGTTTTCCGATATGATGATTGGGAAGATTTCAAAGCAAAGAATCCTGATGCAAAGGTTTATATGGCTACTACAAAAGCCAAAAAGACACACACCCAGGTGAATTATGAACCAGACTGCTACATTATGTTTGGCAAGGAATCAGCAGGCATCCCTGAAGAAATCCTTGTTGAAAATGAGGAGAACTGCGTTCGTATTCCAATGGGACACGATATTAGATCACTTAATTTATCAAATTCAGTTGCTGTTGTTTTATACGAAGCACTGAGACAGAATGATTTCCTCGGACTTGAAACTGAGGGCAATTTGCATAGACTCAACTGGAAGGAATAGTGGGTACCATGGCAATAATAAGGTCAAAAGAATTAGTACATGAATATATTAGACGTGACGAAGAGGGCAATGTAGAGAGCATTCAGCTTGCCCTCGACCACGTTAATCTCAACGTTGAACCAGGACAGTTCATATCTATTTTAGGACACAATGGTTCAGGCAAATCTACATTCGCAAAGCACATTAATGCGCTTCTTACTCCATCAGAAGGTACAATCTGGGTAGATGAGATGAACACATCTGATGATGAGTACACATTTGCAGTACGTCAGACTGCAGGTATGGTTTTCCAAAATCCTGATAATCAAATAATAGCCAGTGTTGTAGAAGAAGACGTGGCTTTCGGACCAGAAAACATCGGCGTTCCTACAGAACAGATTGTGGAACGAGTTGATAAGTCTTTAAAGATGGTTGGAATGACAAAGTACAAAGCTCATTCTCCAAACAAATTATCAGGTGGACAAAAGCAAAGAGTAGCAATAGCTGGTGTTATGGCAATGGAGCCAAAATGTATCATTTTGGATGAGCCAACAGCCATGCTTGATCCTGATGGACGAGCAGATGTGCTTCGTGCAGTTCACACTCTCAACCGTGAAAAGGGAATCACTGTAATATTGATTACTCACTACATGGAAGAGGTTGTTGATTCTGACTATGTCTACGTAATGGAAAAGGGCAAGGTCTTTATGGAAGGCAAGCCAAGGGAGATTTTCAAGGATGTTGAGCTTCTCAAGGAGCACAGCCTTGATGTTCCTCAGGTTACACTTCTTGCTCATGAGCTTAGAAAAGCAGGTCTTAATCTACCAGAATGCGTCCTTACAAGAAAGGAACTTGTAGATGCTCTTACTGAGCTTGGGATGAAAAAGGCAGCGGCTGGACAGACTACAGAAAAGGCAGCGGCAGAAGCAGATGCCGATAAAAAGAACGTGTTAATACTTGATCATGTTTCATACAAGTATTCTCCAAATACAGCATATGAAGTAAAGGCTCTTGATGATGTTAATCTCTCTATAAAAGAGGGAGAGTTCATCGGTATCATTGGTCATACAGGTAGTGGTAAATCTACTCTAGTGCAGCATTTGAATGGATTGGAAAAGGCTACCGAGGGTACAATCTACTACAATGGTCAGGATATCTACGACAAGGATTTTGATATCAGAGACTTACGTACACAGGTGGGAATGGTGTTCCAGTATCCTGAACATCAGCTTTTTGAAACAACTGTATTCAAAGATGTTCAGTACGGCCCTAAGAATCAGGGGCTCGATGAAAAGGAGCAAATCAAGAGAGCATACGAGGCCCTCGGTTTGGTTAAGCTTCCAGAAGAGCTATATCTTGCATCTCCATTTGAGCTTTCCGGTGGACAGAAGCGTAGAGCTGCTATCGCTGGTGTAATTGCAATGAAACCGGCAGTGCTTATTTTGGATGAGCCAACAGCAGGACTTGACCCAAAGGGAAGAGATGATATACTTGGTCTTATTTCCGATATGCATGAAAAACGAAAAGATACAGTTATTTTGGTTTCTCATTCCATGGAGGATGTGGCCAACTACGTTGATAGAATCATCGTAATGGATGCAGGTCGCCCAGCTTTCGATGGCACACCAAAGGAAGTCTTTGCTCACTACAAGGAGCTTGAAAAGATGGGACTTGCCGCTCCACAGGTAACATATGTTATGAATGATTTAAAGGAAATGGGTTATGATGTTGATGCCTCTGCAACAACAGTTTCAGAAGCAACAGAATCCATTTTGAAAGCTTGTAAATAATAGCCGAGACCTTATTGGCTTGGACTAAAAAAGGATTATAAATATGCTACGAGAAATTACATTAGGACAATATTATCCAGCAGAATCAGTTCTTCATTCATTGGATCCAAGAGTGAAGCTGTTTTCTACTCTGGTTTTTATCATCACATTATTTTCAGCAGACAATGCAGTGTTGTTTGCAATAGTTTTGTTGTCAATGATAGGCATTATCAGGCTTAGCCATGTGCCATTTTCATTTATGGTAAAGGGGCTAAAGGCAATTGTTGTATTGCTTATCATTGCCGGCCTTTTCAATTTGTTCCTTACACCAGGAAAGACTTTAGTATCATTTTGGATTCTTTCTATTTCAGATGTGGGACTTAAAAATGCTGTGCTTATGACAAGCAGAATGATTCTTCTTATTGTTGGCACATCAATCATGACACTTACAACCACACCAAATCAGCTTACTGATGGTTTGGAGAAATCACTTGGCTTTATGAAAAAGTTCAATGTGCCAGTACATGAGATTTCAATGATGATGTCAATTGCCCTCAGATTCATTCCAATCCTCATTGAGGAGACAGACAAAATCATGAAGGCACAGATGGCTAGAGGCGCCGATTTTGAATCAGGTGGTCTTATTACAAAGGCCAAAAACATGGTGCCACTTTTAGTACCACTTTTTGTTTCAGCTTTCAGAAGAGCTAACGATTTATCCCTTGCCATGGAGGCAAGATGTTATAATGGTGGCGAAGGTCGTACAAAGATGCATCCTCTCAAGTATAATTCACTTGACCAGAGAGCATATATTTGTGTAGCCCTTTACATCATCCTATTTTTTGCAGTAAAGGTTATTTTGTAATATGAGAGTAATGATAGTAGTTGCCTATGATGGCAGTAACTATAGTGGCTGGCAGATTCAGCCAAATGGAGTAACAATCGAACAGAAATTGAACGAGGCCCTCACTGATCTTCTTCAGGAGCCAATTTCGATTATGGGAGCAAGCCGTACAGATGCAGGCGTGCATTCACTTGGAAATGTAGCTGTCTTTGACACTAATTCAAGAATGCCTGCTGATAAAATCAGCTTTGCTTTGAATCAGCGTTTGCCTGACGATATTGTGGTTCAGTATTCATGCCAGGTGGAGGATGATTTTCACCCACGTTATGCAGCATGCCGTAAGACATACGAATATAAGATTTTAAATCGCAAGATGCCAGACCCTACAAAGCGCAAGGACACATTCCACTATTATTACGATTTGGATGTAGATAAAATGAATGAAGCAGCTGCTTACCTTATCGGCCAGCACGATTTCACTTCATTCTCATCAGTGAAGGCGCAGGTTAAATCCCGTGTCCGCACCATCTACACAGCAAAGGTATACAAAGAAGACGATGTCATCCATATTCGCCTTACAGGTGATGGATTCCTATACAACATGGTTCGTATCATCGCCGGCACGCTTATCAAAGTAGGGGCAGGAGAGATGGAGCCAATGTACATGCTTGAAATATTCCGTGGCCGCAACCGCGAGCTTGCTGGCCCAACCGCTCCAGCTCATGGACTTACCATGATTGGAATTGAATACGAATAAAATATACCCGTTCGGGTATAAAAATATTGTTTTGATATCGAAGTACACCCTAACGGGTATAAATCTTCTGTAATTAGTTGAATTTATACCCGATAGGGTGTATATTTATTTTATGAATAATATAGCTGAATTTATAAAAACTGAACGAAAGAAAGCTGGATTAACCCAAGAAGAATTTGCAATTAGATCTGGATTGGGTTTACGTTTTGTGCGCGAACTTGAGCAGGGCAAGGAGACTGTCCGAATGGATAAAGTCAATCAGGCTCTTGCTATGTTTGGTATGCAAGCAGTTCCGGGTGAAATAGATAGAGGTGAAGTAAATGGCTAGAATTGGGAAGGTTTATGTTCAAAATAAATATGCTGGAGCTATAAAGGAGACCGATGATGGATATGAGTATTCTTATGATGAAAGCTATTTATCTGATGAGAATGCTAAGCCTATTAGTCTTACTTTGCCATTAACAAATGAACCATATAAATCAAATGTTTTGTTTCCATTTTTTGATGGTCTTATTCCTGAGGGATGGCTTTTAGGTGTTGTAGAACGTAATTGGAAAATAGATGGTAAAGATAGATTTGGTTTACTTCTTGCAGCATGTAGAGATTGTATCGGTGATGTATACGTAATACCAGAGGAATAATATGAGATGTTTATTTTGTAATAAAGAACTAAATAGCCCGTCTGATTATGAAGCTAAGGTTTTGTGGCATAATAAATGCATAAAGAAATTTTTTGGTACAGTTGCTATTCCGGAGATTGATATTTCGGAAGAGCAGTTAGAAGCATTAGCTAATTCTACAGTTAATAAGGGATTAACTGTGCCTGGTGTTCAAAAGAAATTGTCACTTCATCTTGATAAGCAGGATAAAACTGGGAGATTTACCATTGTAGATTATCCAACAGGATATATTTTAAAGCCTCAATCAGAAGATTTTCGGGCTCTGCCAGAAGCTGAGTTTTTATCTATGAAGTTAGCTGAAATGGTAGGGATAAAGACTGTTCCTAATGGGTTAATAAAAGTAAATGGTGAATATGCCTATATTACAAAGAGAATAGATAGAGAGAATGGCAAAATGTATGCCATGGAGGACTTTTGTCAGTTATCAAATCGATTAACTGCTGATAAATACAAAGGGTCTTATGAGAACTGCGGAAAAGTGATTTCTAGATATTCAAAAAATGTCGGTGTAGATAAATCGGAATTATTCTATAGATTGCTATTTTGCTTTGCTACTGGTAATTCTGATATGCATCTTAAGAATTTTTCATTAATTGAAAATGAGCCTCAAAGTAGAATCTTTGGTCTTTCTGCGGCTTATGATTTATTACCGGTCAACGTAATTATGCCGGCGGATAAAGAGCAGATGGCATTAACGGTTAATGGAAAGAAGCGCAATATCCGAAAAAAAGATTTCTTACTATTAGCAGATAGTTTGGATTTGAATCGAAAAACAGCGGAGAAGCTTATGTCAAAAATATGTAAGGTTGAAAAAAGCTTTCTTGAGGAAATAGAAATATCCCTGTTACCAGATGATATGAAGGAAAGTATGAGTAAATTGCTATCGGAACGCATTAGCATATTTCAATAGATGTAGCTCTTGTTTATAATGAAAAACTCTGATTTTAGAAGGTGTTAGTGAGTATTTTATGAGGATGTAGAGGTTATGAAAAAGGAAAGAGCTAAACGTCTTGGAAAATATGCTTTTGGATTAAGTGAAGGGAAACTATTGGATATGGAAGTTATTGAAAAGCTTAATGATGAGCAAATTAAGGAATTAATAGCTACTGGCTTTAGATTTAGACATAGATCATTGGAGGAGTATGTTGAACTATCAGGGAAGCCATTACAGGCTTCTACAGAAATAGAATGGGGAAAACATGTAGGTAGAGAAGTATGGTAGAGCAGGGAGATATTATTAAAAAGGGTTTTATTCAAGGTCCAATTTTATGGTTGACGGATACGGATTCCTATTGTACAATGTAACGGTTGATGTAGTAAGGAGACTTGCGTCCATTAGCCCGGAGGCAGGTTTTACTATAACATTCCTTGCAGGTGCCCGGACATCACCGGCTTGGGAGCTTTTTTAGATTTATTTAAGGAGGAATTCTCATGAATACTTATATGCCAAACCCATCTCAGATTGAGAGAAAATGGTATGTAGTTGACGCTGAGGGCCAGACACTTGGACGTCTTTCAGCAGAAGTTGCAAAGGTTTTAAGAGGTAAGAATAAGCCAGTCTTCACTCCACACGCTGATTGTGGTGACTATGTAATCGTAGTTAATGCAGAGAAGATTAAGGTTACAGGTAAGAAGCTTGATCAGAAGATTTACTATCATCACTCAGATTATGTTGGTGGTATGAAGGAGACTTCTCTTCGCGATATGCTTAACACACATCCAGAGAGAGTTATCGAGCACGCTGTTAAGGGCATGCTTCCAAAGGGACCACTTGGTCGTCAGATGTACACAAAGCTTTTCGTATACGCTGGACCAGAGCACAAGCAGCAGGCACAGAAGCCAGAAGTGCTTACATTTTAATAGGAGGTAGATCATGGCTAAGAATACAACAAAGTATTATGGAACTGGTAGAAGAAAGTCTTCAGTTGCTAGAGTATATCTTGTACCTGGCACAGGTAAGATCACTATAAATAAGAGAGATATTGACGAGTACCTTGGTCTTGAGACATTAAAGGTAGTTGTTCGTCAGCCACTTGTAGCTACAAACACAGCTGACAAGTTCGACGTTATCGTTAACGTAAAGGGTGGCGGATACACTGGCCAGGCTGGTGCTATCAGACACGGTATCTCACGTGCACTCCTTGAGGTAGATGCTGAGTACAGACCTACACTTAAGGCTGCTGGATTCCTTACAAGAGATCCTAGAATGAAAGAGCGTAAGAAGTACGGTCTCAAAGCCGCACGTCGTGCTCCTCAGTTCTCAAAGAGATAATCTTTCGAGATTCAAAAAGAATTTGCAAACCTCAGAAACTCAGTGTTTCTGGGGTTTTTCTTTTATCTATAATTGTATTCAGTTGTGGTGAAACGCAGAAAATTTTGTTCCGTAAACAGCAGGTAGGAAAACTTGTATCCGGAGCTTTCAAGAAGTTCAAGGAATGGTGGGATAGAACTAAAAAGCCTGAGGTTACTGAAAAGGCTAGAACAAGCATCCTGGAACAGTTTAGAGAAGCTAAGGTTAGAGCTGATCAGCACAACGAACAGCAAGTTCCCAAACCACACAGAACAGACTTGGGAATGGAAAGGTAATCTTTCTAAAGTAGAGGACAGGGGCGTGAAAACGTCCTTGTTCTATGTGTAAGAATATTGAAGAGGATAGAGAAAGCACGTATAATCTAAAATGTTGGGTATTGCGTAAGGCTTATACAGGCAAATCGCAATTAGATAAAACAATTATCTTACAGTTTTATAGACGATAACAAATCGGAACTTATCACATTGAAGGGAGTAATATTTGAAAAAAGCACTTAAAATCACAGGAAAAATTCTGCGGGGGATACTGATATTACTTGTGTCAGCCGTTATTATACTACTTGTCGTAAGACTAATCGGCAAGGCGATAAACGAAAAAACTCCTGATGGCGGTATCAACGAATCTATGTTTGTGGATATAAATGGAACGAAGCAATGGATTAATATCTACGGACAGGACAAGGACAACCCGGTTCTACTATATCTGCACGGCGGGCCAGGTTCAGCAACGAGTCAAATTGATTATGCCTTTACAAGAAAATGGAGTGACGTTTATACGGTTGTAACTTGGGATCAGAGGAACTGCGGAAAAAGCTACGAAACCTCAAAGACAGATATGATAACCGCAGAAACTATGATGCAGGACGGCAAGGAAATGACAGAATATCTGCTTGACTATATGGACAAGGAAAAGATCACACTTCTTGGCCATTCCTGGGGTTCACTGTTTGGCGCAAACTTAGTTCTTGAATATCCGGAATACTACGACGCATTTATCGGCACGGGACAGTTTATCGACTATACAGAGAATGAACAAAGACTTTACGAAGCGGCACAGGAATGGAGCGAGGGTGATGAAGAAGGTAAATCGATACTTGCGAAATGGTCTCCCGATAACGTGAACTCGATAGAAGGCTTGCAGGCAAGAAATGAAATTATGGAAAGATACGGCTATGGCATGATGAAGGACGGCACAGATTATAACGTCTTCGTTACCGTGCTGTTTAACCCGAACTATACAATAAATGATTATATCGGATATGTCAGAAACGGAGAAAAGTCCTTCAAGCCGTATATGGATTTCCTCACAGGCGAAATACCAAAGCTATCACTGCTTGGGAGATACGATTATCAAGTACCCTTCTACAATATAAACGGCGATATGGATTATCAGACAAACTATTGGCTTGCCTGCGAATATTTTGAGCAGGTGAGCGCTCCCCGAAAAGAAATGTTCGTGATGGAAGAAGCGACACACGGTTTGCTTGAATCACGTTCGGAAGAATTTTCTGAGATACTCCATAAAATTGCAGAAATCCAGAAGAACAGTTAAACCGGAATATAAATGAGTACGACAATTTCGGTTTGTAAAGACGAAAAGTATTGGAAAAAAACAGATATAAAGTTGCCACCAGTTGTGTACAGCAGTCCTGAGCTTTCTACCGTACACAACAGGTAAACAGCAACTTGATGAAGAAATGCCTAAAATACGGCACTTTCGAAGCATTAATCGTTATCAAAGAGATAATCTTTCAAGATTCAAAAAGAATTTACAAACCCCAGAAACTCAGTGTTTCTGGGGTTTTTCTTTTGCTTGCAGTTGTATTCAGTTGTGGTGAAACGTAGAAAATTTTGCTCCGTAAACAGCAGATTTCAAAGCCACACAGAACGGACTTGGGAATGGAGAGATAAATCTTCAGAAGATAGAGCAGGGGCGTGAAAACGCCCTTGTTCTATGTGTAAGAATATTGAAGAGGATAGAGAAAACACATATAATCTAAAATGTTGGGTATTGCGTAAGGCTTATACAGGTAAATCGCAATTTGATAAAACAATTATCTTTCAGTTTTATAGACGATAACAAATCGTAATTGAACGAAGCATAAGAGGAACTTCATACTTCTTATCTGCACACTGTGTATTTTAGCCAGTGTTATTATTTGCGTGGAAAAAAGTGCAATCGAAAGCGTAAATGCATGCCATGACAGGATATCAACATCTAAGCAGATACCGTTATCATCTGCAAATGCTTCATTAACCACGCTTCGTCCGATACTCAATTATCTGACTGTACCTGAGGTAAAGAATCTTGGTGCTGCCTGTAGTATCATTGAAAATCATTATAAGAATGCCGAGCAGCGTATAAGCCTGGCATTTCTATTCTTTTTATTAGGATTTATAACGTTTTAAGTCTGCACATATTTTTTCAATTTCGTCGGAAAAAACACTGTTTTCTGACCAAAGAAAGGTGAAGTCATGTTGTATTGAAAAGTTATTAAGAGGTATCTTTTTTAAGCTTCCTTGCTGCAGTTCACGTTCAACAGCAGCTTTATAAAGAAAGCTTATTCCGCAGTCATTTAAGAGAAACTGAATTATGGTATGCATGTTTTCAACCTGAGTATAGTGGGTAAAACATTCAATTTCGTGATTGTTAATTGCTAAAGAGCGCTCTAAAATGTTTCTGGTTCCTGAACCGGGTTCTCGTACAAGGAGTCTTTCTGAAAAAAGATCAGAGAGTTGATTTGGCTTTTTTTTAAATATATGCGATGCGGCGCATACAGGTATAAATTCTTCAGTGCGATAGAGCATTGTATTATAAATTCCTTCTGGAAAATATCCTTCAACCAGCGCGAAATCAATATTTCCGTCTTTAAGATTATTTAAAAGTTCAGTTGTATTTCCAAAATGTATTACGAAGTCTGTTTCAGGATGATCTTTGATATAACAGCTAACAGGATATGATATGGCGTATTCACCGATTGTCATAGTTACGCCAAATGATATTTTTTTATTAGCTGTATTTGATAATGATAGTTCTCTTTTTAGTATAGCTTCGTCATTTCTTATTTGATTCATCTTCTCAAAAAGCAGTCGACCACTATCTGTTAGTTCGAGTTTTTTTCCATCTTTTATGAAAAGTTTTGTGTTATATACTTTTTCAAGATAGTGAATATGCTGCGATACAGCTGGCTGTGTTATATTAAGCTCATTTGCTGCATGAGTATAGTTCATGTTTCTGCATACACATAAAAAAGTGTCAATTCTGAAATCAAGCATGATATTCTCCTGTAACCATAAAGAAAATTTATGGATATATTATAATACATAATTTTTGTTTTAGAAAAATTTTTATTATAATGGCTTTTGTTGAATAGGAGGATATAGAAGATGAAATCTATAATGAAAAAAACAAAAGGTATGCTGATATGCTTATTAATAGCGCTTCCTTCGTGGATGATAGGAAAAAGATTTCCTGTAATTGGAGGTGCTGTAATTGCAATTGTTTCAGGAATGCTAATTTCACTTTTTTGGAATGATAAGAAGGATGCAGAAGAAGGAATAAAGTATACTTCTAAAGTGATTTTGCAGACTGCTGTTGTGCTTCTTGGGTTTGGTATGAATCTTTCTGTGGTGATGAAAACTGGAAAACAGTCACTGCCAATAATTATTTGTACTATATCTACATCACTTATTCTTGCATGGTTACTTCATAAGGTGATGAAAATAAAAGGTAATATTTCAACGCTTATTGGGGTAGGCTCTTCTATATGTGGTGGTTCTGCAATAGCAGCAACTGCACCGGTTATAGACGCAGATGATGACGATGTTGCTCAGGCAATCTCTGTAATCTTTTTCTTTAATGTACTGGCAGCTATATTATTTCCTGTGCTTGGAAAAATACTTGGTTTTAGTATAAGTTCAGGCGAGGCTTTTGGAATTTTTGCAGGAACTGCAATTAACGATACTTCATCAGTTACTGCGGCTGCCTCAACATGGGACAGTATGTGGAATTTGGGAAGTCAAACTTTGGATAAGGCAGTAACAGTTAAGCTTACCAGAACACTTGCGATAATACCTATTACACTTATACTTGCCTTTTTGAGAGCCAAAGAAGCTAGAAAAGACGGAAGTCATACGAATGGTTTTAGTTTAAAAAGAGCATTTCCAATGTTTATCATTTATTTTATATTAGCATCAGTAATTACTACGGTATCTCTAAGTTGCGGGGTATCGCCAGATGTTTTTTCTCCATTGAAAGAACTTAGCAAATTTCTAATCGTAATGGCGATGGCAGCAATAGGGCTAAATAGTAATGTGATAAAGCTTATTAAGTCTGGTGGGAAACCTATATTGCTTGGAGGTTGCTGTTGGGCAGGAATAACAGTGGTTAGCTTGTTAATGCAGCGAGTTATGGGAATTTGGTAAAAATGCAACTTCAAAACCTTCCTTTTGATGCATGGTTCGTAATAAGATTAATGATGCTTTTTGCAATAAAACTTTGTTTTTTTATTTTTTTTTGATAGAATGATAAAGCTCAAGTCTAGAAGCAAAAGTGGCTCAATCCTAGATGATGTCTGGGATTGAGCCTTTTCGTCTGTATAGCGAACTAACAGTTATTCTTGTATGACATAGATTTTTTCAGACGCTTCCAAGAAGCAACATTAGATGAAAGAAGGAAAGGGTATCCTTTATGTGGTTGATATCTCGCTCTACGATAGTTTTCTAGAAAATTGGAATGTTTTTACGTTGGATAGAAAAAGCGCATCGTCGATTATATCCGAATATAAATGAGTACGACATTTTCGGTTTGTAAAGACGAAAGGTATTGGAAAAAAAACAGATATAAAGTTGCCACCAGATTAATCGTTCTCAAAGAGATAATTATTGTTGCAAATTGTGCAACTACAAAAAAGCTCCAGGAAGCTTGCTTCCTTGGAGCTTTTTTATTTGCAGTAATATTTATCTCGTAATAAAATATAAATAGATACTATTTACAAGGAGGACACAATGCAAGAATTAGTTTTACACAGAGTATACAAACACTTCAAAGGGGATTATTATTTGGTTGAGGATATAGCTAGGGATTCTGAGACACAGGAAGAAATGGTAGTATATCGCAAGCTGTACGATGATGGTTCTTTGTGGGTAAGACCAAAGGAAATGTTTTTATCCGAAGTGGATCATGAAAAGTATCCAGAGGTTACTCAGAAATATAGATTTGAGCTTCAGGAGATTGCTAGTAAAAAGAATCATTAGTTTATATATTGGTTTATGTTTTGTGAGAGGTATTAATACATGACCAAGATGATGAAAAGAGCTCTAATCAATTTAGGGTTCCGAGTTTTTGTATTCCTATTTATATTTGGAGCATATATCTTTCGTAAAGATATGCTTGTTGGCTTTATGACTCACGAGTTTACATTTGGTATTGCAGAGTACGGTATCAGCCCATTACATGTGTTGTGGGGGATATTTATGGTGATGATGCTACAGCATATCATTCCTCATAAGTATCTTTCTATGGCCTATTTTAAAGGTGATGTCAAAACCTTTGATGAAGTTGAGGGGTATTCAAGGCTGAATCTTTTAGAGTTTGTCCAGCAGATGAATGTAAGAGCTTGGATTGTAATGCTAGTCTGGTTGACATTTAATGCTGTGTTTGCAGTATTGTATCTCTTTAAGGTAATAGGTGCTGCAGATATGTTGATGTTGACAGTATTTTTCTATCTGTGCGACTATATCTGTATTTTAATATTCTGTCCATTCCAGTCATTTATCATGCATAACAAATGCTGTATCAACTGCAGAATCTATGACTGGGGATATTTCATGATGTTTACTCCAATGCTGTTTATAAAGAATTTCTTTTCATGGAGTCTTTTCTTTACGGCACTTATCGTCCTTATTAAATGGGAAGTGGGCTATGCGAAACATCCAGAGACATTTTGGTTTGGAAGCAATAAACATCTTCAGTGTGCAAATTGCAATGAGAAGCTTTGTATTATAAAGAACAGAAAAGGTCATGAAAGAGTTTAATAAAGCTTTATCGAATTTCATAAATGATGCTGCGGCAGGTGGAGCAGTACGCCATCTTGCTGATTTGGGATATTCTATATCGCAGATAGCAGATGAGCTTGATTATCCTATCTCAAAAGAAAAGATTGCAGGCTACATGTGGGAGCATTTTCTTAATATTGGAAAGATTTGTCTTGAGGAACCACAGCCATCCCACGAAAAGGTAAGCTTTGTTAAGGAGCAGGATAGTTTTGGTAGGATAAGCTTTCGGAGGGTGACTGAACAAATCGACAATTCACAAACGAAATATGTCCAATGTGATTTCGGAAGGCTGCTATATAAACGGGATGAAGCCTTTATAAAGCAGCTAGAAAAATTAAATCCAGGTGATAAAGAATACATAGAGCTTATGCCTTGGCCGCTTGAGCCTGTGTACCATGAATTGGATGAAAGAATGACCAGAATAAAAAATATAATATAAGTTTAAATTTTTGCTTCAAGGCTCTTCCTTGAAGCAATTTTTTTTGCTATACTATGTTACTGTACAAGTTTAACAGCTTAAAGTATTAAAGTAACATGGAGGAGTAATTAATTGAAGAAAGGTAATCGAGGTAGTTTCTCGGGAAAGATTGGTTTTGTGCTTTCAGCAGCTGGAGCATCAGTAGGATTAGGAAATATTTGGAGATTCCCTTACTTATGTGCTAAATATGGAGGAGGAATCTTTTTAATTGTTTATATAGTTCTTGCTTTAACATTTGGATACACAATGATCGTTGCAGAGACTGCAATAGGACGCGCTACAAGCAAAAGCCCAGTCGGGGCATTCAGGGATTTAAGTCACAACAAAATAATGGGATTAGGAGGATGGATTAATGCAATCATTCCTATCCTTATAGTTCCTTACTATTCAGTTATCGGTGGCTGGGTATGTAAGTATTTATTTGAATATATCAGAGCAGATGTAAATGAAATCGCTTCAGATACATTCTTCGTGGATTTCATTACAAATGGATATGATGCAGAGTTTTGGTTTATCGTATTTACGATATTAGTTTTATTTGTTATTTACAAGGGTGTAGAAAATGGTATTGAGCGAGTATCAAAGTTCGTTATGCCAATCCTGGTGGTACTTGCCATTATAATCTGCATTTATTCAGTTACAAGACCAGGGGCATTTAGTGGAGTAAAATATTTATTTATCCCTAATTTTAAGCATTTTTCGATTATGACAATTGTTACTGCAATGGGACAGATGTTTTATTCATTATCAATTGCCATGGGTATTCTTATTACATTTGGTTCTTATGTAAAGAAAGAAGTCAGCATCGAGGAATCCACAAAGCAGGTAGAGATTTTTGATACAGCAATCGCTATTATGGCCAGCCTTATGATTATTCCTGCAGTGTTTGCATTCTCTGGAGGAGATGAAAGCACATTAAATGCTGGCCCATCACTTATGTTTATTACAATGCCAAAGATTTTTGCCAGCATGGGATTTGGAAGAATTATCGGAATTCTTTTCTTTGCGTTAGTTTTGTTTGCTGCAGTAACAAGCGCAATTGCACTTACAGAAAGTGCTGTTTCTACATTTGAAGATGAATTCAAGTGGAGCAGAAAGTTTGGAACAAATGTTATGGCTGTTATCATGGTTGTTCTTGGAAGCTTATCATCACTTGGTAATGGACCACTTGCGAATGTTAAAATCATTGGCATGCAGTTCTTGGATTTCTTTGATTTCCTTACAAACTCAGTAATGATGCCTATAGCAGCTCTTGCTACATGTATTCTTATTACTAAGTTTATGACAGTAGAAAGACTCGAAGCAGAAGTTGAGCAGGAGAATCATCCATTTAAGAGAAAGGCTGTATTCTCTTTCATGATTAAATTCCTTTGCCCATTGTTTGTTGTTATTATTTTGATTAGTGCTATACTTAACGTGTTTGGGATTATTTCAATGTAAAACATATGATAACAGAAGAAATCAGAGCAGATTTATTTGCAAACCAGGATATTAAATATAGGGATTTTCAAAGCAAGCTTACACCTACGATTGCAGAGGGCTCAGCTATCGGAGTACGCACTCCAGTCCTTCGCAAGCTCGCAAAAGGATATGGTAAGCGAAAGGATGTGGCAGATTTTCTTGATGATTTGCCACATCAGTATTTTGATGAAAATCAGATTCATGCATTCTTGATTAGTGAAATCAAGGATTATGATGAGTGTATAACTAGGCTTAAACAGTTTCTTCCATATGTGGACAACTGGGCTACATGCGACCAAATGTCACCAAAGTGTTTCAAAAAGAATCATGATTTGGTGTCTGGTCAGCTGTTAAAATGGATTGGTACAAATGACATTTATACAGTCAGGTTTGCTATTGTCTCTTATATGTCCCAGTTTTTAGATGAAGACTTTGATGAAGAATATTTGAAAATAGTTGCATCAGTTAAATCTGATGAATACTACATAAATATGGCTATAGCATGGTATTTTGCTACAGCTCTTGCTAAGCAGTATGAGGCAGCATTGCCATACATTGAAAACAATGTGCTTGATAAATGGACTCATAATAAGGCTATTCAAAAATCTATTGAAAGCTACAGAGTCACAGATGAACACAAGCAGTATCTTAGATCTTTAAAACGGAAGTAATAAACTATGAAATCACGACAAACATCTGAATCATTCTTACTAAGCGCTATAGTTTCTGCTTCAGGAGGCTTTCAGGATGCCTACACCTACAATCTTAGGGATAAGGTATTTGCAAACGCTCAAACAGGAAATATTGTCCTTATGTCTCAGCATTTAATGCAAAGAGAGTGGGCAGCGGGATTACATTACTTACTGCCAATTCTTTCTTTTGCAGTAGGAATACTTATAGCAGAGCAAGTAAGTTTTCATTATCGAAACGCTAAAAAAATCCATTGGCGTCAGATAGTTCTTTTAATAGAAATCATAGTTTTGTCGGCAGTGGCTTTTTTACCTGCATCATTAAATGTAGTGGCCAATGTTTTAGTATCCTTAGCATGTGCCATGCAGGTTCAGTCATTTAGAAAGGTAAACGGATATCCTTATGCCAGCACCATGTGCATTGGCAACCTTAGAAGCGGTACAGAGAGCCTTTCAGTATATCTTAGAAATCATGAAAAGGGTGCCTTAAAAAAGGCAATGCACTATTATGGAATTATTATCGTATTTGCGATTGGTGCAGGCATCGGTGGAATTTTATCTATATATTTAGGATATAGGTGTATTTTAATATCAAGTGTGTTATTATTATTAGCGTTTTTAATGATGCGAAAAGAGCATCTATAAATCTTTGGGAGATTTGATTTAAATGAAACCGCTAAAGTTAACATCTATTCATTTAATACCATTAAGCTTTCTTATTACAATTGTAATAGGAGGGCTTATTTTAATGTTACCGTGGGCATCGGCAGATGGCAGTTGGACTGGTTTTATCCCATCGCTATTCACCGCTACCACATCGGCCTGTGTAACAGGGCTTACAGTTGTAAATGTGGCTACCCACTATAGTCTACTTGGCAAAATAATAATTCTTATACTTATTCAGGCAGGTGGTCTTGGAATCATAACAGTTGTTTCCATGATTATGCTTATTACTCAAAAGAAGTTTTCAATCGCCGACCGCAAAATGCTTCAGGAATCACTTAACCTGGAAACAGATGTAGGAGTATTAAAACTGCTCATCAGAATTTTTAAGGATGTGGCAAAGGTTGAAACATTTGGAGCTGCTGTATATGCTATAGATTTTATTCCTAGATTTGGCGTGGCAAGAGGCATCTGGTATTCGGTATTCACATCTATATCAGCCTTTTGTAATGCGGGAATAGATATATTTGGAGATAGCAGTTTAATAGCGTACCATGATAATCCGCTGATTATGATCAATACCATGTTTTTGATTGTTATGGGTGGTTTAGGATACGTAGTCTGGTTTGATATGTCTGAAAAGATTAAATATGGAATCAAGAAGAAATACAATCCAGTTATAATTTTTAAAAGATTTAATGAGCACACGAAGCTAGTCTTAAGCGTAACATTTGCATTGATTATTATAGGTGCAGTCCTTATCTTTATAGCCGAGTACGATAATATATATACTATTGGTCATTTTTCTTTAATGGATAAGATTATTAACAGCTTCTTTGAATCGGTTACCTTGAGAACTGCAGGCTTTGCTTCATTTGCCCAGGAAAACATGACAGATTTTTCTTGTGTTATATCGTATATTTGGATGTTTATAGGTGGTTCGCCTATAGGTACAGCAGGTGGTGTTAAGACAGTTACAATTTATTTGGCGCTGTTGAATATCATTTCATATATCAGAGATGATGACCAAACAATTACTTTTAACAGAAGAGTCACAGAGGAAAACATGAGAAAGGCCACAGTTATTGTTGCTGTAGCTGCTTTTACAATCGTTGTTCTTACACTTGCATTGATTTCAACAAATCCTATTAATATGCAGGACGGTTTATATGAAATCATTAGTGCATCTGCCACAGTGGGACTTACCAGAGGATTGACAGGTAGTCTCAATCTGGCAGGCCAGTTAATCATTATTCTTGCCATGTATTTAGGCAGAATAGGACCTATATCCCTTGCAATTTTCTTTGCAGGTAAAAGACATAAAAATAATAAATGTAGATATTTAGAAGGAAGCTTTTTTGTAGGATAGGAGACATTATGAAAAAATCAATTGCAGTATTAGGACTTGGAAAATATGGTGCCAGCTTGGCAAAAAATATGTATGAAATGGGCGCCGATGTTTTAATCGTCGACCAGGATCAGGATAAGCTCAAAGAGCTTAATGGTTTCTGTACAGCTGCTGTATGTGCAGACATTACAAACGAAGATGAGGTTATTTCATTAGGTCTTAAAAATATGGATATCGTTGCGGTAGCAATGGCAGGAAATCTTGCTGCAAGTATCATGGCTGTTGCAGTTGCCAAGGAACAGGGTGTTCCACTTATTGTTGCCAAAAGTTCTTCAGACAGAATGACATCTATTCTTAAAAAGATTGGTGCCAACAAGGTAATCGTTCCTGAGGAGTATGGCGGAGAGCAGTCTGCTAGAATTCTTTCTTCAGACACATTCCTTGATTACTTCAAGGTGGATGGCAACCTTTGCATGATTGAAATCAATCCTCTTCAAAAATGGATTGGTAAAAACATGATGGAATTGAATGTACGTAAGAATTATAAAGCTAACGTTATTGCATTGAAACGCGGATCAGGCTGGAAAATTCTGGACCCAGCAGAGGCGCTTAACGCAGATGACTTGTTGCTTATAGTCGTAGAACGTAAGGATTTGCATAGATTAAATAAATAATCTGTTGCCTTCTACACAAATTGTTGACAATTACTAAGTATACTTTTTACAATGAATATACTGCTTTGAGATTGGAGACAATAATTGGAACTTAATAGTTTTTATGATTTTTATGCGAATAATTGGATTTCGAATGTAATAATAGTCGTAGGAGCAACTATCATAGCTTTGCTCCTCGCCTATCTATTACCTTTTTTTGATAATAAAATCTGTAACAAAATCGGTTTAAATCTACAGGGCGGCGTTAGTTCTAGCAAAAACGCAGATAAAAGCGCAATCATCAGAAAAATTATTCTTTGGGTGGCCTTTGTAGTTTATCTATTTTTCCTTTTCTATTTAGTATTTCTTGCAAGAACTCCAAATCCAGATTATGTAGTTCGTAATGCGGGCTTTAGTATTTTCACTATGACTTGGCAAGATATCGAGCTTCCAGAGGAAGAGTTTATCGAGTTTTACCTCAATGTTATGGTGTTCATTCCTATGGGATACTTGCTTCCATATATTTTCAGATGGTTCAGAAATCACGCATGGAGCAGATCTCTTATAATGTGTTTTGTTTCCTCTATTGTAATCGAGAATTTGCAGCTTATCACAAAGCGTGGAACATATGATACTGCAGATGTTATAGCAGATACATTTGGCGGATTTATTGGAATAGCGTTGTATATGCATCGTGCGTACACGCTTACAAATCCAGAGTGGAGAAAGGATTTTAAGTATTACAAGCGTTGGAAGAAGCTGGCAAAGAATGGTGTTCTTTTTCCATTTTCAAAGAAGCTTGCAATTAATCGTGTAATCATCCAGGCTACAGATGAGGATGAGATTTGGAATTTCTATGTAAAAGATTTGGGATTCCAGATTAAGAAGATTATTATTCCAAAAGATGTTACTCAGACAAACTTACTTCTATCAATGGGAAGGACTTCCTTGGAAGTACATTGTTTGAACAAGCAGAATGATATACCGGCCCAGACTATAGTGCTTGCACACCACAATATGGATGGTATAAAGCGAAGATTAGATAAGGCAAATATAACAAGTGAATGTGGAACGGACCCATACACAAATCATAGAACATTGACTGTGATGGGCCCGGACAATACTAAGGTTATTTTTCTTGAAACCTAATTCTATTCAGTTTTTAGATTCATGTACCATCTGAATACGGCAACACCGATAATGATGGCATATCCTGCAATACTGAGGATCGAAGGAATCTCACCAAGGAAGATGATTCCAAGGATTGCAGCAAATACAACCTGTGTGTAATCAAATACAGAAATCTCTTTTGCAGGAGCGTATTTGTAAGCGGTGGTGATTGAGAACTGTCCAAGTGATGCGCTTACGCCAGCCATAAGCAGGCATAGCAGTTGTGTTGGACTCATTGGTGCAAAATCTGTAATTAAAAATGGTAGAGTCACCACACATGAAAAGAACGAAAAATAAAATACAATAACAGGAGTTTTTACACCTTGTTGTCCAAGCTTGCGGACACAAACATATGCTGTTCCTGCGCCAAAGCCACCAAATAGGCCGATGAGTGCAGGAACAGTTTCTGTTATAAGGCCTGTTGGTCTGATGATGAATAATGCGCCAATAAAAGCAATGATAGTAGCTGCGATATCAACACGCTTTGGATATTCCTTCAAAATAAAAATAGAAAGAATAATAGCAAAGAATGGTGATAGCTTATTTAGCATGTTGGCGTCGGCAATTCCTAATCTATCGATAGCATAGAAGTTTGCAATAAGTCCTGATGTTCCGAAAAAGCATCTTGCAAACAAAGGTGGAATACTTGGCCTTTCAACTTTAATTCCTACGTTGGCCCTTAGAAGAGCTGCGATGGCAACAAACATAGCTACAAAATTTCTAAAGAAAGCTTTTTGCATGGTTGGCAAATCGCCGGAAATACGGACAAAGAATGTCATTAATGAAAAGCCGACAGCGGCTAATAGAATACAAATGATTCCATTGAGTTTGTTATTTTTAGTCATAATGGGTCTCCTAAATCTTGATTATTCCCCAAACATATATCATACAATTAAAGAGTATATCACGTAATATTGATGAATTGTATAGCTAAATTATGTGAATTGCACCTTATAAAGTTGGTATTGAAGTTGCAAGAAAAATATTGGTAAAATAAGCATAGTAGGAAGGGGGAGAGGCTATGCACAGGATGTCAACAAAAGAAATTTTGGCGGAATCTTTCAAAGAGTTGGCAGAGAAAAAGCCAATTAATAAAATTACGATTACAAATATCACTGATAATTGTGGAATGACACAGCCTACTTTTTACAATCATTTTAGGGACAAATATGATTTGATTACTTGGATTTATTTGCAGGAAGCGCAAAAGCATATTAAAAACGTAGGGAAAGATGGCTGGACATGGAAGGATACAATTAGTTGTAATCTTCAGTATTTTATGGACAACAAGTCTTTTATAATCAACGCATTAAAGAATACCAAGGGGATGGATTCTTTTGTTTTTCAGATGGCCAATACAAACCGTGATTTACTTGTAAAAGAAGTGAAAAGTAAATCAGGAAAAGATGAGTTATCTGATGAAATGATGGCATTGATTAAGATGTACGTATGTGGCATATGTCAGTACGTATGTGGCTGGCTATTGGAACCAAATCCAATGCCATGCGATAAACTAGCCGGCATCATACAGGAATTTGCTCCTAGTGAAATACGTCCATTTATTGGCGCTTAATTTTGTAAAATTAAATCAATGCAAAATGATTTAGTATTTGCGTTTAGCTATATCTCGACTTTCTGTAATATCGTTGATACATTATTATTGTACACAATACTAATGTGAACGAATTATAGGAGAGTATAAAATGACAAAAACATCAGATAAGGTTTTATGTTTGGAGAATCAGCTTTGTTTTCCATTGTATGCATGTGCTAAGGAGGTTGTACGTAAGTATAGAAAGCCTCTTGAGGAACTTAATCTTACCTACACCCAGTATATTGTCATGATGGCTTTATGGCAGGCTGGCGATTTGACTGAAGGAGAAATTGGAAAGTGCGTGCATTTGGATTCAGGCACTTTGGCTCCACTTTTAAAGCGATTAGAAAAGCAAGGCATGATTACCAGAGGAAGATCTGAAAAGGATGAACGAAAGCTTGTTATTAAACTTACAGATGAGGGACAGGCATTAAAAGAAAAAGCTAAAAAGGTTCCAGCGCAAATGAAAGGGTGTCTAAATCTTTCAGATGAGGAAAAGACTCAGTTAAAGAAGCTACTGGATAAGGCTATGCAAGGAATAGGTGAAGAATAAAATAGATTTTACAATCTTCACATAGATTTCAGATAAGTAACAGTACAAGTTCATAATGGGAGAGTAATATACAATCATCGCAAGAGCGATAAAACTTTTTCATATATCATTCTCCCAAAAAAAGCTGCTGGCGGGCAGCTTTTTTTACTTTGTATTTATAATTGAAAATGATTATCAACAGGAGTATAATGATTTTACAAAATTGAATCACACACAATTGATGCGACGGGATGATAAGATTATTTAAGAGGTGTATATATGGAAAAGGAATTTGATATTCAAGCGTATATGACAGCTGGTGTAGAGCGAGTTGTAAAGGATTCAATTCGTGCTACTTTGAAAGATCCAGCTGAAAGCATTTTTATGGCAAAGTTTGCATTAGCAACAAAGAAAGCTGCTGATGTTAGAAAGAAATTCAAGGAAGAGGGCTTGCATGTTCCTCCATTCCTAATTGCATCAATCACTAGCAATTGCAACTTACATTGTGCTGGCTGTTATTCTCGTCAGAACGATGCCACAAAGGATTGTGAGCCTGTAAATCAGCTTAGCGATGAACAGTGGCTTACCATCTTCGATGAAGCAGAGGATTTAGGAATCAGCTTTATTCTTTTGGCAGGTGGCGAACCTCTTCTTAGAAAGGGCGTCATCAAGGCAGCTGCAAAGAAGCCTAATATTCTTTTCCCAATCTTTACAAATGGAGTATTCATCAGCGATGAGTACTTTGAGTTATTTGATAAAAACAGAAACCTTGTGCCAATCATGAGCATTGAAGGCCACAAGGAAGCAACTGACAGCCGTCGTGGCGAAGGAATTTACGATAAGCTTATTTCAAACATGGAAACATTCAAAAAGAATGGTCAAATATTCGGTAATTCAGTTACAGTTACTACAGAAAACTTTGACGATGTCCTTTCTGATGATTTTGTATCTATGCTTCAGGGATATGGCTGCAAGGCTGTAATCTATGTTGAGTATGTTCCTGTATCAGATGAGAGCAAGCATCTTGCCCTTAGCGAGGACCAGGAAGAGCAGCTTAGAGCAAGAATTGCCACTCTTCGTGAGGAATATGAGGACATGGTATTCATCTCATTCCCAGGTGATGAAAAGTCATCAGGCGGATGTGTAGCGGCAGGCAGAGGATTTTTCCACATCAATTCCCATGGTGGAGCTGAGCCATGCCCATTCTCGCCATTCTCCGACACAAACGTAATGGACATGGGCCTTCGAGGTGCTATTTCATCACGTCTCTTCCAGGTACTCCAGGCAGGCGACATCCTAAAGGATGACCATGTAGGTGGCTGCGTCCTCTTCGAAAAGAAAGAACAGGTGGAGGCACTTTGCAATTAGGTGTTGATTTTTTGCCACACTTGTAGCATTATATGTAAGGAATTTAATATGAGACGGGAGCTTGTAGACAGGCTGAGAGGAAGGTGTGACCTTCGACCGAGAACCTGATTTGGATAATGCCAACGTAGGGACGCCGATTAATAATGATATTGATATTATGCGGAAGCTATTTGAGAAATCAGGTAGCTTCCGTTTTTTTATGCAAAAAAGGAGGAATAATGGAATTTAATAGCGAGCTTTATTTTATTACTGACAGTACACCTTATGAGCTAGATGAATTCCTGTGGCGAGTTGAGGATGCCTTAAAGGGCGGCGTCACTTTGATGCAGCTTCGAGAAAAAAATCGTACCACAAAGGAATATATTGAACTGGCACAGGCAGTACATGATATTTGCAGAAAGTACAATGTTCCGCTGATTATTGATGATCGTGTGGATGTAATGCTTGCTGTGGATTGCGAGGGGGTCCATTTGGGGGCAGAGGATATGCCACTTGAGATGGCAAGAAGGATTATCGGGCCTGAGAAGATTTTGGGAGCCACTGCCAAGAAAGTGGATGTAGCAAAAGCAGCATATGAGGCTGGGGCTGATTATCTGGGAGTTGGCGCAATCTATCCAACTACTACAAAAGTAAAAACTATCATTACATCCACGGAGACATTGGATGCAATATGCCAGGCAGTTCCTATACCAGTTAATGCTATTGGCGGTTTGAATGCTTCTAATATGGATGTATTAAAAGGAATTGACATAGCTGGGGTATGCGCTGTTTCAGCTATTATGAAAGCAGATTCGCCACGAAATGCTGCTGAAAGTATGAAAAAGAAGTTTAGGGAGATAAAAGGATGAAGGTAGTTTTATCAATTGCAGGAAGTGATAGCAGCGGTGGAGCTGGAATACAGGCAGATTTAAAAACCATGTCTGCTCATAAAGTCTATGGAATGACTGCAATTACTGCGCTTACAGCACAAAATACCACAGGGGTTACAGAGATTGTGGAATCATCGCCACATTTTTTGGAAGAACAAATAGATGCTTGTTTGACTGATATACCAGCAGATGCAGTGAAAATTGGAATGCTTCCATCAGTGGAGCAAGTGCGAGTGGTAGCTAGAAAGCTTAAGGAATTTGGAACAAAGAATATTGTGGTGGACCCGGTTATGGTGGCTACAAGCGGAAGTAGATTGATGGAAAACTCTACCCCAGCAGTGATGGCAAAAATGTTGTTTCCACTGGCTAGAGTTATTACACCCAATATACCTGAAGCCGAAGTGCTAACGGGGATGAAGATAGAAGACAAAATAGATATGGAGCAGGCAGCCAAAAAGCTTGGTGAAAAATATGGATGTGGAGTTCTTGTAAAAGGCGGTCACTGTGTGGAGGATGCTAGCGATGTTCTTTTTGATAATGGATGCGTTACATGGTTTGAGGGCCAGAGAATTGATAGCACCAACACTCATGGAACAGGCTGCACATTATCAAGTGCTATTGCATCGAATTTGGCACTGGGGTTTGACTTAAAAGATTCTATCGTAAATGCGAAGTCATATATTGAAAAAGCTATCGGTGCAAATTTGGATTTGGGAAAAGGAAGTGGGCCACTTAATCATTGTGTGGCCAACTAGAAGGAAAGGAGAAGTAATGGTTTTCTTAAATGGAAAAGAGTATGAGTTAGCAAACAAGACGCTTGCTACTGTACTGGATGATTTTAAATTTGACGTTAGAACTATTGCTGTGGAGATTAACGAAGAAATCATTTCTAAGACAACATTTAATGAGACCATCTTAAAGGATGGAGATGTTGTTGAGGTAGTAAGTTTTGTAGGAGGCGGCTGATTGATACCGACAAAAGATGAGTTCTATAAGGCACTTGTAGATAGACATGGTGCAGAAAATCAAAAAAAATTCGACGAGGCTGTGGTTGCAATATGTGGGCTCGGTGGCTTGGGATCTAATATAGCCACATGTCTTGCAAGGGCGGGCATAGGCCACTTGATTTTGATTGACTATGATTTTGTGGATGTAAGCAATCTCCATAGACAGCATTACAAAATCAATCAGGTTGGTATGAAAAAAACTGATGCAATGGCGGCTAATCTACATGAAATAAATCCATACATAAAGATTGAGACTCATAACATAAAGCTGACAGAGGCTAACACAAAGCCATTGATAGAAAAGGCGGATATTGTCTGTGAGGCTTTTGATTCACCTGAAAGTAAGGCTATGCTTGTTAATCTGGTACTAGAACAAATGCCAGATAAGTATATTCTCTCTAGTTCTGGCATGGCGGGATTTGGCAGTGCAAATGATATAAAGACTAGAAGAGTATCAAAGAGATTCTATCTTTCCGGAGATGGGGTTAGTGATGTTAATGATGGTATCGGATTGATTTCATCTAGAGTGATGGTTTGCGGAGCACACGAAGCACATATGGTAATTAAAATTCTCATTGGAGAATTAGACGCATAAAAATGAAAGAGGAAAATGGAATGGAAAATGACAAACTGGTAATCGGTGGTAAAGAATTTGATTCTCGTTTTATTTTGGGATCAGGAAAATATTCGATGAAGCTTATTGAGGCAGCAACAAAAGACGCAGGAGCAGAAATAATCACTCTTGCAGTTCGAAGAACGAATACCAAGGATGAAGAAAATATTTTGGATTATATTCCAAAGAATGTAACTTTACTTCCAAATACAAGTGGCGCAAGAGATGCAAAGGAAGCAGTGAGAATAGCTAGGCTTGCAAGGGAGCTTGGTTGTGGTGATTTTGTAAAAATCGAGATTATGAGGGATACAAAGTATTTACTTCCTGATAATTACGAAACAATAAAAGCGACAGAAATTCTTGCAAAAGAAGGCTTTGTGGTTATGCCTTATATGTATCCAGATTTGAATGTTGCAAGAGAATTGCAAAATGTTGGAGCTGCATCCATCATGCCACTTGCATCACCTATAGGTTCAAATAAAGGTTTGGCTACAAAAGAGTTTATACAGATTCTTATTGATGAAATAGATTTGCCTATTATAGTAGATGCTGGAATTGGAAAGCCATCACAGGCATGTGAAGCAATGGAAATGGGGGCTGCGGCAATAATGGCAAATACTGCGCTTGCAACGGCAGGAGATTTGACACTTATGGCTTCAGCATTCAAGGACGCTATTGAAGCAGGAAGAAAAGCATACTTGGCAGGCCTTGGAAGAGTGCTTACTCGTGGTGCAGCAGCATCAGATCCACTTACAGGTTTCTTACATTAGGAGGCATCATGGAAAACACATTTTTATTTGATTCAAAGGAATTATCTGCAACAGGGCTAGAGCGCAAGCATCAGATTGAGACAGACCCTTCATCTAGAATCAATCACATGGAATACTTGCCAGGTATGGATATTATTGAGTCGGATGTACGTAAAAACGTAATGGAACATTTTGATTCCTATGATTACAACAAATACACAGCTGCAGATGTCAGAAGAGCACTTGCCAGCGATAAATGCACAATAGAGGATTTTAAGGCGCTTCTTTCTCCAGCTGCGGAACCTTTTTTGGAACAGATGGCCAAGAAGGCACAGCAGGAAACAAGTAAGCACTTCGGAAATACGGTATATCTTTTCACACCAATCTATATAGCCAACTACTGCGAGAATTACTGCGTATACTGTGGATTTAACTGTTATAACAAAATCAAAAGATTAAAGCTTTCATATGAACAGATAGAGCATGAAATGCAGGTTATTGCAGATAGTGGAATGGAGGAAATTTTAATTCTTACAGGAGAAAGTCCAGCTAAATCAGACGTTGAATATATAGGTGAAGCATGTAAAATTGCCAGAAAATATTTCAAAATGGTTGGAATCGAAATATATCCGGTAAACGTAAAGGATTACAAATATCTGCATGAGTGCGGTGCGGACTATGTAACCGTTTTTCAGGAAACATACGATTCTGATAAGTATGAGACACTGCATTTGATGGGAAACAAGAGAATCTGGCCATACAGATTTGATGCTCAGGAAAGGGCTCTTATGGGTGGAATGCGAGGAGTTGCCTTTTCTGCACTTTTGGGGCTTTCGGATTTCAGAAAGGATGCTCTGGCATCAGCCTTGCATGTCTACTATTTACAGCGCAAATACCCTTTTGCAGAAATGTCATTATCATGTCCTAGACTTCGACCAATTATCAATAATGACACAATCAATCCACTTGATGTAGGGGAAAAGCAGTTGTGCCAGATTATTTGTGCTTATCGTATATTTTTACCTTTCTGTGGCATTACAGTCTCTTCTAGAGAGACTGCAGCATTTAGAAATGGAATTGTAAAGATAGCAGCTACTAAGGTTTCTGCAGGAGTATCCACTGGCATCGGCGATCATGAGGAGAAATATACAGGTGAGGAGTCTACAGACCCTTCAGGTGATGAGCAGTTTGAAATATCTGATGGCAGAAGTTTAGGAACAATGTATGTAGACATTTCTGATGAAGGTTTACAACCAGTTTTCAACGATTACATATATGTTTAAAGGAGAAGAATAATGAGAAAATACACAACACAGATGGACGCAGCAAGACAGGGGATTGTTACTCCAGAAATGAAGCAGGTGGCGCTTAAGGAATATCGCACACCTGAGGAAATAATGGAGCTTGTTGCCAAGGGACAGGTTGCTATTCCAGCAAATGTAAACCATAAGTGTCTTAATCCAGAAGGTGTAGGCAGCATGCTACGCACAAAAATAAATGTCAATCTTGGCGTATCCCGTGACTGCAAGGATTACGATATCGAAATGCAAAAGGTTATGGCTGCAGTGGATATGGGGGCTGAGGCCATTATGGATTTATCCAGCCATGGAAACACAGAGCCATTTAGAAAGAAGCTGGTAGATGAATGTCCAGCAATGATAGGCACAGTGCCTATTTACGACAGCGTAATCCATTATCAGAGAGATTTGGCTACATTGACAGCAAAGGATTTTATAGATGTTGTTCGCCTTCACGCTGAAAATGGAGTAGACTTTGTTACACTTCACTGCGGAATTACACGTAAGACAATCGATCAGATAAAGCTTCATAAAAGAAAGATGAACATTGTATCAAGAGGTGGTTCACTTGTATTTGCCTGGATGTCTATGACAGGGGAGGAAAACCCATTTTATGAATACTATGATGAGATTTTGGATATCTGTCGCCAGTATGATGTGACAATATCCCTTGGTGATGCATGCAGACCAGGCTGTCTTGCTGATGCCAGTGATGTGTGTCAGATAGAAGAATTGGTACGCTTAGGAGAGCTAACAAAGCGTGCATGGGCCAAGGATGTGCAGGTTATGGTGGAAGGTCCAGGCCATATGCCAATGGACGAAATTGCTGCAAATATGAAAATTCAGCAGAAGGTTTGTATGGGAGCCCCATTCTACGTACTTGGACCTCTTGTTACTGATATTGCTCCAGGATATGACCATATCACATCAGCAATCGGAGGTGCGATAGCGGCTCAAAACGGTGCAGCATTTCTTTGTTATGTTACACCTGCGGAACACTTGGCTTTGCCTAATCTTGAGGATGTTAAACAGGGAATCATTGCATCAAAGATTGCAGCACATGCAGCAGATATTGCTAAGCATGTACCACATGCAATGGATAGAGATAATGCCATGGCAGATGCCAGACAGTGTTTTGATTGGGACAAGCAATGGGAATGCTCAATTGACCCAGAGACTGCCCAGGCTATCCGTGCTGACCGTTCACCAGAATTTGATGACACATGTTCTATGTGCGGTAAATTCTGTGCCGTTAGAAGCATGAATAAAGCCTTGGCAGGAGAGTACATAGATATTTTAGGCTAATTGCCTTCAAAATTAGGTCCCATATTTCCAGGGCCCATATCATTAGGGGCCATATCATCAGGTCCCATATCAGGAGTTTGGCCTGCACCCATGTCTTCAAAAGGTGCAGGTTCATTTCTCCAATCTGTTATAGGCTCTTGAGGCTCGTTAATTGTAAAGTTGCCCTCAGTTATCTGGCCGCCATTGTTATCAATATCACTCTTTTCTACGGTTGAACCATATACGTTTGTGTAGCTCATAGCTGTTGCTGTACAAGCAGGAAGTTTGCTTCCTAATTCACTTCTAGTGTGGTCATCAGATATAGCTTCATCTGTTAAATTAAAATACGTATATACGGATGAACCATAGCTTTCTGAAATGGAATCATCCCAGGTAAGATCTACATTATAAAAATCCCCATCAACTGAAACTATATTCCATGCATGGTCGCCGCCAGAGGCAGTGCCTGTAAGGTAGTAGCAAGTCAAGCCAGTCTCTTGGCAAATAAGCTGGAAAGCCCTTGCGTATCCGGCGCATACTGTGGAGCCGTTTACAAGTGCCGAGTATGCGCTTTGATTTAAATCAGCGTTTGTGTCATAGGTGGCCAGTTCGCAAATAGCATCATGAATGTATAGTTCTTTTTCGATATCAGAAGAGTATTCGCTTGCAGCAGAAGAAATGCTATCTACAACACTATCGAACTGAGTCTTCGCTGAATCTAACTGGTCACTTGATATTCCGAAACTCAGCTGAACCTGTACAACCGCATTGGATTTGTTATATCCATATTTATAAGATGTGTTGAGCCAGAAAAGCTCAGGATGATCATTGAATACTGAATTGATAGTCTCACTTAGTTCTGTCTCAGAAAGTTCATTTACCAATGTGAAAATCTCAGTATTGTATGCTACCGCATTTGCGTAAATCTGGTTGTAAACAGCCTGTTCCTCGGAAGATAGAAGAGCTCGATAAGGATATGCGGTAGAGTCAAATGTATAATCCTCACCAGTATTAACAGGCGAATCCAGTGAGCTTGAATCTTGCTCAGTGCCAGTGCCCTCCATAGGGCCATTTCCCAAGGTGTGTTCACCACTTGAAAGGTCGGAAGTAGACTGTGCGAAAAAGCCTTTTGCAGCAGCTATGGTTTCGGTAACGTAGGAGATAGTGTCGTCAACATCTATACCTAATAGGGGCATGCATAACACGAATCCTTCTACAAGAATGGCAATGGTAAATGTAATGATTATTCCTTTAATAAAAGATGAAAGCTTTTTTCTTTTTTTCATAATTGACCTCTGTTGTGATATTAAAAAACTATCTGTATTATAAAATCTAAAAAAGAAGAAAGCATCAGGAAAAACCTAAGATTCAGCTAATCGTCACCTAAAATTCAGATTAAAAATTACATTACCATCGATGCAATCCACCCATATTTTGCCTTCATGCTCAGTAGCAATAGCTTTTGCAATAGATAGTCCTAAGCCATAATGTCCAACTCTTTCTGCTCTTGAATAATCAGATCGATAGAATCGTTCAAATATTTTTTCACGTTCATTTTCAGGAATCTCTTCACCTGTATTAGCTACTTTTAGCATTATTTTGCCAGATTCTTCCGTTAGAGTAATATTTATTTTTCCATTAGGCGAACAGTTACTTATGGCATTGTCTATCAGTATAGAAATCAGTTTTTCCATGTTAGTTTTATCGCAAACTTTTATTATGTCATTGGCTATATCATAGTTAAGCTCAAGATTATTCTCATAGGCAGATGCTTCGAAGGGCAGAATATTGGCTAGTACAAGTTCACTTAGATTAACTTCGCTCATTGTTGGTTTGATGTTTTCAAGACGAGCTAAATCCAATAATTGATGAACGATAGTAGACATTCTTTCATTTTCATATTTTATGTTTTCTAGCCATGGATTATTAGGCAAGTTGCGACCAAGAATTTCTGCATTTGCACTGATTGTGGATATAGGAGTCTTTAATTCGTGACCTGCATCAGAAATAAATTGTTTTTGTTTTTCATAGGCGGTTTCTATTGGCTTTACTACCCATTTTGAAAGAATAATTGAAACCATAAGTAAAATTAATATAGATATTCCACCGAATACAATCATATTTTTGATTAAATAAGAGATGGTCAAATCCATAAGAACTGTGTCCATCATGGTTACTAGAATGTAGTCATCCTCTTTTGTAATAAGATAAGTTACAGAATTGCCTTCGCCATAATCCTTGCCAGATTTTAATAGATTTGAGGCATACTCGACTAGCGCTTCATTAGAAAAACCTGATGGAGCATCATTTAAGTATTCAATTACATTACCATCCAAATCGAAGGCTACAGCATAAAAAGTTGAGACCTGAAAGTTATGAAATGAAGTGGTTGGCGTGAAATCATCGGATGCTTTTTGTGGCGAAGGCTGTAGAATGGCAGAATCAGGAAAACCATTTTCATCATAGGCCTTAGCAAACATGTGGAGCATTTCTTTATTTTCTTTTGTTGTTTGAATACGTGTTGTTCCATATATAATACCTAATGTGGAAACTACTATAAAAATAAGGAACATCATTGTAATTACTACTATTCGAATTCTTGAACGTGAAATCATATTAACCTCTCAATTCGTATCCCATGCCTCTTACTGATTTTATTTCTGTAGTTGAGCCTAAGAATTTAAGCTTTTTGCGTGTAAATGAAATATAAACTTCTACATTATTGTACTCGGCTTCATTATCATAACCCCATACCTTTAAAGTAAGTTGTTCTTTAGAAATAATCTGTTCTTTGTTTGTTAGTAAACATTCAAGTATTTTATATTCTTTTTCTGGAAGGCGAATACTTTTATTTGTATTTGTACATGATAGTGTTAGAGATTTTGTGTTTAATGATAAGTCAAATGCCTCTAAAGTGGATGAGATATCCTTTCTATTACGACGAAGGAGGGCTCTAAGTCGTGCCAAGAGTTCTTCGACTTGAAAAGGTTTTGTCAGGTAATCATCTGCTCCACAATCAAGACCAGCTACTTTGTCAAGTACATCACTTTTAGCAGTAAGCATTAGAATAGGAGTCTCTAATCCATTTGCTCTAGCAGATTGTACAATATCAAAACCGTTCATTGATGGAAGCATTACGTCACATATGATTGCATCGTATATATTTGCTATACATGCATCGTAACCTTGAGCACCGTCATATTTAACATCTACTAGGTAACCTTCTTGATGCAGTAATTCACTAACAGCATCTGCCATTCTTTTTTCATCTTCAATCATTAATATTTTCATAGTTTTACCTCATTTGTATTTTAATATTGTACATATTTTTCTTGAAGAAACCTTGAAAAAACATTGTTCAAATAATCTTCACATTATTTCAAGCTTTCTTCAAGGTTCGCAGATTAAAGTACAGGCACAGTCAATGAAAAAGCAATTTTGTAAGGAGGCTTTTAATGAAAAAGAGATTTGTTTCATTTTTAATGGTAGCTGCAATGGCTACTAGTATGGTGGCTTGTGGAAGTACTACAGATACTACAACTGAAGTAACAGCAGAAGCTACTTCTTCAGAAACAAGTGAAGAACAGGCATACATAGAGGAAACTTTAAACTTGGCAAATAATGATGAAGTGACCTGGTCCTACGATTCAGAGGCAGATGCATGGATTATGTCAATTGTATCAGCAGTAGCTTATCCAGAAATTGAGGATGAACAAGGTGTTTCCGTATGTGTTCCCGGTGCATATGTAACAGGAATTGATACTGATGGAGACGGTGAAGCAGATGTTACTACATCAAGCTACTCAGATGCAGTAAACGGTACACTTGTAATTGATTACGAAGCAGAAATTGTTAGTTCAAATGGACAGGTATACACTGCAGCAACTGCTCCTGTAATCGTAAATACAGGTGCAGCAGGATACAGCTCTTCAACAAACACTGAGGCGGCAACAACATATGCATCTGAAGGCTACATCAACATGTCATGTGGTAACAGAGGTAAGAACGATACAGCTACAGATGAAGATGGAAATGAATATTATACAGGTGATGCTCCAAGCTGCCTTGTGGATCAAAAGAATGCTATTCGTTTTGTTAAGTACAATATTTTACTTGGTAACCTTCCAGGTAGCACAGAATACTTTGTTTCAACTGGTGGTTCAGGCGGTGGAGCACATGCTACTATGGTTGCTGCAACTGGTAACAACTCTGATTTTTATGACTATGAAATCGAAGCTGGAGCAGTAGGTGTTTATCAGAATGAGGATGGCAGTTATTCAACATCCGTAACTATTGATGGAACAACATACGAGATTTCAGATGGTGTATGGGGATGTATGGCTTATTCTGCAATTACATCACTATATGAGGCTGATATGGCATTGGCATTTGAATACTATATGGATACAGATTACGATTTTGGCACTGAGTTCAAAGAACAGCTTGCTGAATATCTTTCTGAAGAATACATGGAGTATATCAATGAACAGAACCTTTCTGTAAATGAAGCTGATGTTCAGCTTGATATTAATGGTGATGGAGATATGACAGATACTATTTCTCTTACTATCGAGTATGATGAAGAGAAATATGCAGATACAAATGGATATGGCGGAACATACGTTGATTTCTACTTGGCAGAGTTTGTATCAAATCTTCAGTGGTATCTTGATAATCTGGATTACGCAGAAGGGTGGACTTGGTTTGACGAGGATGGAAATGCTCTTTCTGACGAGGAAGTTGCAGCTATGACATCAGAAGATAAAGCTGAAGCCTTCATTGAAGGTAGATATGCAAAGAGCTCTTCCGGTGGAGATATGATGGGTGGCCCTGGTGAGGGAGCTCCTGAAGGGGCAGGCCCAGGTGGTGATATGGAAGGTGCTCCAGAAGGCGCTGGTCCAGATGGTGCAAGTTCTGATGGTGAATCTGAAGAATCATCAGATAGAAGCTTTGATAATAGCGATGTAGCTGCAAATTCAGCTGGTGATACTATGGATGTTGGTACTCCTGATGAAGGAACAACACAGTCTGCAGGTACAACAATTGATTCGGCAAACTACAGCACTTATGAAGAAATGCTTGAATCATATCAGGAAGATATTGCAGAAATTCAGGCTGGGGATAAATATGGTAATAACATAGTAGATCTTTATAATCCTCTTAATTATATTGGCGATGAAGACACTGACGATGCAACTTGGGTTAGAATTCTTTGCGGTGCATCTGAGGGTGACATCTCAATGTTCAACTCATTGAATCTACAGATTGCTATGCTTTCAGCAGGAATTGATGCAACTATTGATTGGCAGTGGGATGGTGGACATGTACCATCAGAAATCCTTGGGGATAGCCTCTCATACTATGTGGATAAGATGTATGGTGAATATGTAGATGGTGCAGAAACTATTACTAAGGCTGAAGCTGAGACCCAGACAGAGAATGGTGATGCTACAGAAGCAACTGGAACAGATATTTCTAGTTGGGTTGATTACAGTGATACATCATCTGTTTCATTTACAGTAGCAGATGCAGTAAGCTACAGAACACAAGGTGCAAGTAAAACTGTACCAGGATTTGATGTAATGGATTATGGCCAGGAAGACTATGTATTTGGTGACAGTGATTCTGATGCGAGACATTGGAGTGAAAAGCTTCTTGAAGTACTTGAAGAGCATGCAGATGTTTTGTCAGAACTATTTAATTCAGGAAATTAATAACTAATAAAAAAGAACCATCAGGTCAACAGGCCTGATGGTTTTTGTTATTTAATCGAACGAAGAGTACAAATATTGTCTCCGATTGTAATGTTGTGCTTATTCAAGAATGCCATGAACTCAGGGTTAAGCTCTGGCTGGCAAACTGACTGTGGATCGTGAGCGTCACAGCCAATTATAAAGTTGGCCCCCATTTCTGTGGCTAAGTCAAAGAACTTGTCACATGGATAGTTGCGCTTTCCTGTGAAGCCAAGAAGATTTACCTCAAGTGGTATATTTAAATCAATGGATGCAGCAACAAGGCGTTCCATGTGCTTTTTGTAGGTGTTGTCATCGCCATTGTAGTAAATCAAGTCAGGATGTGCCAAATATGTAAACATACCTGTTTGCATTCCCTCGATTGCAGTATCTACGTAATCAATCAAGTGTTGATCATCAGTGGTAGGAGCTCCAGCATAGAAGCCATCAATCTCGTCAGGAATGAAATGCTGCCCCTGAATAATATAATCAACAGGATAGTTTCTGAGCTCTTTAATCAGAGCATCAAAGTATTTTCTAAAGTATTCTACCTCAAATCCTATGTAAATAGTGATATCGTCCTTGTATTCTTCTCTAAGCTTTACAAGTGTATCAACATAGTTTTCTAATTCATCCATACCCATTCTGATGTGTGACTTATAACTGGATGGATATGGCTGTGGTGTGTGATCTGAAAAGCCAAGAATTTTGAAGCCGTTTGCGATGGCAGATTCAATGTATTCTCTTTCGCTGCCAGTGGCATGATTACATCTTGGTGTATGTGAATGATAATTTGCTAACATAAAAGTTCCTCCGACAATTGAACATAATAACACAAAATAATAAAATATGATAATTAAGGAGGATAAAATTATGTACGACAAGATATCACGATTACTCATGTTTGGGGATTTAACAGAGGATACAATTCTTTATCAGCTTGGAAAAGCTATCGATATGGTGGAGTCTGGTGATTATAACAAAAGAGAAGCTACCCGCCAGATTAACGCAATTTCAAAGAAACTTCTTATGCTCGCAACAGATTATGGGTTTGACGATAATCTTTGGCATAATTATTTAACCTTCTACATTATTATGAATGAAAATCCATTTTCTTTAGTTACAGAAAAGACTGATGTTAAGCCTGGTTCTGTTAATCACTTAGTGGAAAATGATTTCAGAATTTTAAAAGAGCTTTTTGACTACGATTTTTCATCTTTGGAAAAGGAGCTAGGCATTGAGTCATTCTCTGTATTTACGAACTACAATTCTGTTAGAAAAAATGAGCAGATGTACAATCGCAATGTTAGTGAAAAAGTTCGAAAGCTATCAAAGGAGCTAGAGGCAGCGGGGGATGAAAAGGAATTCTTTAACGTAATTACGAATTTCTACAAGGCCTATGGTGTAGGCATGTTCGGCCTGAATAAGGCCTTTAGAATAGAGGAGATAGGCTTAAACGACATCAAGTTTGTTCCTATCAACAATATGGATGAGGTTGTGCTTGATGATTTGATTGGATACGAATATCAAAAACAGCAGCTAATCGATAATACGGAGAGCTTTGTTGCAGGCAAAAAGGCGAATAATGTGCTTTTGTTTGGTGATAGCGGTACAGGAAAATCTACAAGCATCAAGGCCATTGTTAATCAGTACTATGATGATGGCCTTCGTATGATTGAGATATATAAGCATCAGTTTAGATATCTATCAAAGATTATAGCCAGCATTAAGAATCGTAATTACAAATACATCATCTATATGGATGATTTGTCATTTGAAGAGCATGAAATAGAGTACAAGTTCTTAAAGGCTGTTATTGAAGGTGGCGTTGAGACAAAGCCAGATAACATTTTGATTTATGCTACTTCAAACCGTAGACATTTAATAAAGGAAACATGGAATGATAGAAATGATCAGACCAACACGGACGACAGACATCATTCAGATACAGTTGAGGAAAAGCTTTCACTTGTTCATCGCTTTGGCGTAACCATCAGCTACTCAAAGCCAATGCAGAGAGAATATATAGATATTGTTCTTGGATTGGCTTCAAGAGCAGGCATCACCATGCCTCAGGAGGAGCTTATTGCGAAAGCAAAGGTATGGGAAATGGAGCAGGGCGGTCTTTCAGGAAGAACAGCCCAGCAGTTTATATATCACATTTTAGGCCAGCAGAATTAATCTGCCAGCTTGTTTTCTTTGAACATTTTCATCATCTCATTTGTGAGGCTGTAGTCGAGGGGCTGTAATTCAATATCCTCTCGGCTCACCCACTGAGCATATTTCAGTTCTGATTCATCCATAGTGATGGTGTCGTCGCCATCCACATCGCAGTAATAACCAAGAAGAATATCGCTGGCGATTCCCCATGGCTGTGATTTGTAGTAGTGGATATTTTTTACTTTTAGTCCTGTTTCTTCCATTACTTCACGTTCAACAGTTTCTTCCATGGTTTCGCCGATTTCTGTAAATCCGGCAACAAGGGCATTGTGAGCAAAACCAGTTTTGTATTTTGTGAGTAATAGTTTATCTCCATTTTTTACACCAACTATTACAGCAGGATTGATACGAGGGTATCGTGTGTGGCCGCAGTTAGGGCAGACTAAAGCACGCTCAGATTTTGAATGCTCATTCTTTGTACCGCATTTTCCACAGAATCTGTTTGCTTCATACCAATCAATCAAATGGATGGCAGTGTATGAAGCAAAAACATAGTGCTTTGGATAGAGATACTCATTTCTGATTTGTCTCATTGTATAGAACTGAAAACCGTCAGGAAGTGAGGTAGTATCAATGTTTGTATCTGTATTGTAAAAGAAATTTTCTCCATCAATTTCAAAGAAGTATAAAGGCTTTAAATCTATTGAAAAGTCTTTCAGACGTGGAAAAGATATGGTTTTGCTATCCTCATCCACTTTCAACAGGATTTTTCCGTCGCTATGAATAATAATTAAATCATCTGGCTTAGGAATAGCGTCAGTTCTATAGCTATTATTAAGTTTGCTTGGGAATATATCTTGAATCATATGTACCTCCAAAAATTGATTTTGTACAATTTATTATGTGCTTAAACTTGAAAATGTCAATGTTATTTTAGTATCACTGTGGTTATGGTAGAATATTATAAATTTGGAATAAACGGTGAAAGATATGATAAAAATTGAAAGTATAGATGATAGCAGAGTAGATATATTTACGAAGTACAATGAAGCTCAGCTATATCATTATTATGAGCCTAATGGAGGCGTATTTATAGCAGAAACTCCAGAGGTTATAAAGAGAGCGCTGGCTAGAGGCGCAGAGCCTATTGCCTTTTTAGTTGAGGAAAAGGCATATGAGTCACAGGTTGTGCAGGAACTTTTGGCAGACCTTGATGAGGATGTGGATGTGTTTGTGGCAGAGCTGAATGCCATCAACAAAATCACTGGATTTAACCTTACACGTGGCGTCCTTGCAGCCTGCAAAAGGCCTGATTTGCCTAGTGTTTTCGAAATCCTTCAGTCATCAAAGCGAGTGGCAATCCTTGAGGATGTTATGAATCCTACAAACGTTGGTGCTATTTTCAGATCAGCTGCCGCATTAGGGGTTGATGGAATCATACTGACACATGACAGCGCAGACCCATTTTACAGAAGAGCGGCCCGCGTTGCTATGGGAACAGTGTTTCAGGTACCATGGACATATTTTGACAAGGGCTCCGATTATGTATCAGCTCTTAAAGGTGAGGGCTATTCAGTTGTATCGATGGCATTAAAGGATAATGCTATATCACTTGCAGAGCCAGTGCTGAAGGAGCAGGAGAAGCTTGCAATCGTATTTGGTACGGAGAGTACCGGAATCAAGCAGGAAACGATTGATGCATCAGATTTCGTTACAATTATTCCTATGTATCACGGCGTGGATTCACTTAATGTTGCAGCAGCTAGTGCGGTTACATTTTGGGAGTTATGTAAAAGAGATTAATAGATTACAGGAGACTTGAGATATGGCTGGAGTTTTATATGGAATAGGAGTTGGTCCTGGTGATCCAGAACTGCTTACAATAAAGGCTGTAAAGGCAATCAAGGATGCAGATGTCATCTGTTTGCCAAGGGCAGAAAAGGATAAATGCAGAGCATATCAAATCGCTCTTCCAGTGGTTCCAGAGCTGGCGTATAAAAAAGTTATTAGCCTTGATTATGAAATGACAAAGGATGAGGCTAAGCTTAAGGAAATGCACGAAAGCTTTTATAGAAAGTATAAGGAGCTTTTATTTGAGGGGTATAGCCTGGCTTTTTTGACTATAGGTGACCCTACAATATACTCAACCTTTGGCTATATTATGAAGCTTGCTAAAAAGGATGGAATAGAAGTAGAAATAGTTAATGGCATCACTTCTTTTTGTGGTACGGCAGCTGCAGCAGGAATACTTATAAGCGAGGCAGATGAAAATGTGCATATCCTATCGGGTCAAGGCAATCTTGAGGAAGAGCTGAAAATGTCTGGCACAAAAATAATAATGAAAAGTGGAAAGAATGTGGTAGCCATAAAGGAAAGACTTGTAGAGATGGAAAATGCCGGTAGTGTTAACGTATTTGCGGTAATAGATTGTGGTATGGAAACAGAACAAATCTTTACCAGCGCCATGACTATTCCAGATGATTCTAGATATATGATGACAATTATAGTAAAAGAAAAGTAAGGTGGGTAGGAGAATAAGATGAAATTTGTAGTTCAAAGAGTTAATGAAGCATCTGTAAAAGTAGATGGAAATGTAATAGGACAAATCGGAAAGGGCTTTTTAGTTCTTATTGGTGTAGCAGATTCTGATACAAAAGAAATTGCAGACAAAATGGTAAAGAAGCTTTTGGGGCTTCGTATATTTGATGATGAAAATGACAAGATAAATTTATCTCTTTCAGATGTAGGAGGAGAGCTTCTTTTAATTTCTCAGTTTACCCTCTATGCTAATTGTAAGAAGGGATATCGCCCATCATTTACAGATGCTGGCGCACCGGATATGGCAAATGAAATGTATGAATACATTATTGAAAAATGCAAGGAACAGTTCCACGTGGAGACAGGAGAATTTGGTGCAGATATGAAGGTGTCTTTACAAAACGACGGTCCATTTACAATCATTTTAGATTCAGCAGAAATCTGCTAAATTTTTAGTAATTTATAGGCCTAGAAAGCCTTGACTTGCTATCTGAAATTCTATAGAATACTAAATGTTCGCAGGAATGGCGGAATTGGCAGACGCGCAGGCTTCAGGTGCCTGTGGTAGCAATATCGTGTGGGTTCAAGTCCCATTTCCTGCACTAACATTTAAAAGCCTTAAAATCAAGTTTTCTTTGTAAAATCAATGATTTTAAGGCCTTTTTTATTATCTGATTTTAAAGCTGAATTTTAAATTTAAAGCTCAGTTTTAAATTGAATTTCCCACAAAATGCACACAACATAATCTAAAAAATTAGACTATGTCTTCCAGAACTGCAGCAGTAACTGCATCAGTGTTCTGAGCATGTCTATAGTGTTTAATCATTACATTAGGTGTAGCCCAGCCACCTACTTCCATAATAGCTGCATCTGACATACCTTTTTCATGTGCAGTTGATACAAAGTAATGGCGAAGTTTGTGAATTGAAAAATGTGGTATTCCTAGTTTAGCTTCCCTGGTACGCATCCAGCTATTAATATTATTAGGATGCTTATTATATAATCCGTTTTGTCGTATAGATTCTAATACCGCATCAGGAACCGGTACAGCTCTATTAGACTGTGCTGTTTTAGGTACTTTAACAACTAGCTCATTTTTATCATCTACAACTACATCTTTGTTTACATAAACAAGATGATTATCAAAGTCAATATCATCCATAGTAAGAGCGCATATCTCACCACGTCTTAAGCCACAGCAAGCTAAAAGCAATGCAGTCTCCATTGTTGTACCTTTAGCTTCATCAAGAAGCCTTCGGATATCTTCTCTTGTAGGTATGTATGGTTCCTTTCTAACCATTAATGGTAAATTCACCCTTAAAATAGTATCAGGCCTAAATTCAGCAAATACGGACGATATAAGAGTATATCTATTTTTAACTGTTTTAGGTGATACTTTACCTGCAGCATCATTTATTACTTTTTGGATATCGTTGTTTGAAATATCATCTATAGGTTTATCCAGAAGCGTATCTGGTAAAGCTTTTACTATAGCTCGATATCCTTTAATAGTTGCAGGAGATAGGATATTAGTTCTTGCATCTATGTAATTATTAATGCAAGCTGCAAAGGTTAGCTTACCATTGTAGTAACCTAACCTATGAGCTAATTCATCCTCAACTTCTTTTTTAGTTGGTTTATGGTCGAAGGTCATAGATAACCTTTTACCATTGACTTGTTTCTGGACTCGATATGAGCCTGAATTAAGCTTTTGTACTTTCATTGAAAAAATACTCCTTTGTAAAAAATGCATATTGGATTAATCTTTCGCACCTTCTATCAATTAGCATTTGTTCTAACTTATATTGACATTCTGGTGAAAGATTAGAAGCCAAACTAGCAATTGAATCTACAGTGTCTTTGCTAGTTCCCATGTACGCATACATGTTTAGATGTAAACAGTCAAACCACTGATACACTTTGTAAAAGGATGGATTAGATACACCAGCTTCCCAATTTTGTACTGTCTGATATTTAACACCTAAATAGTTAGCCATTTCTTGCTGAGTTTTTCCTGCATCAACCCTGGATTTACCTAAAGCGAGTCGTACTTTTTCTTTGATTTCAAATTCTGTCAATTATTTAATTCCCCCTTGTACCTATATTTATTTTTAAGGTACAGCTTGAGTATATAAATTTTTTTGGTAAAAAACTTAAGTTTTACAAAAAGTTAATAAATATTTTTCGTTTATGCTTAAACAAAGGGGGTACATGTTATGAAGGAAGAAATCATTCGTTTAATTCAAAGCATCCAGGATGAACATTTACTGATGCAGATATACGAGATAATTGTCCACTTGATGCCCTGACAATAGTCCTACCTGCAAGTTTCTCTCATCAAATCCCAGTCGTTCTGACTTCCCATCGACTATCTAAACTGCAGGTAGGATTATTTTTGAGAAAAAAAGGACCTTAACATTTCTGTAAGGTCCTTGGTGTAGCTTAATATTTAGTTATCAGTAGTATCTGGTGATGTATTTTCTATAAATGGAAAAACATCAAATAAGTTATATTGAATAATATAAGTTAACATTAATTCACATAAAGTAACTGCTTCAAGATATTTATTTTGGTCAATTTCAACTCCACCAATATGTATATTGAAGTTTAAATCTTCCATAGTGCTTAAAGCATTATACACATCTTTTTTATTAATTTCATTAACACTACAATCATCATTAAATGTCATAGTCATTAATCCCTTTCACCAAAAATATCACCAAGTGCTTCTAAATATTCTTCCTGATCAAAATCAGGATAATCTTTTCTGCTTAGAGCAATTATATTAAAGTTTTCATCAAACACATACATATATTCACTACAAGCATCCAATAATTCCTGAGAATAAATATTTTCAATACTAATCATATATCCAATTTACCACTCATAATTCCAATTATAATAAGTCCAGCAGCTAAAAGTATTACATTAATAATACTTTTAAAATGTTCATTTTCTTTTGTGCTTGTAATTCTATAGAGCATAACCAAACCAAACACTACACAAAAAACATATTTTAAAATGGAATACACAATATTCATATCTATTCCTCACTACTAATACCATCATGTAACTGCTCAACAATTTCTCTAAGCATATGTACCTGTTCTGGTGTAAGTTGAGCAATTAATTTCATAAGTTGATACTGAAAATCATTTTCATCTGCTTTATACATTGCAGCAGTCATTTCAGCAATTTCAATTTCTCTAGTTCTTTCCTGAAACATTGAACCTTCACCAGTACGAAGCCAAAGTTCATTAACATGATATATTCTGCAGATATCACTAATACTTCTATCTGTAAGATTACGTTTTCCATTTTCTATTAATGAAATTGTTCCAGCAGTTAGATTAATATCATCAGCAAATTTTCTGATGCTTAAGCCTAATTCTGTTCTCAATTCTTTAACTCTATTATTCATAGTAATCTCCTTTACACACTAAATATATCATTATTTGTTTACAAAGTAAAACAAAATTTAAAATTGGGGTTTACAAAGCAATCAATAAATGTTATATTAAGTTTACAAAGCAAACAGACATAGGAGAAAAAAACATGTCAGACAAGAAAATGACTCCCCAGGAGAGAGAAGATATCAATTTAATCATGCAAACAGTAGAAAAGCTACCTGCTGACAAGAAAACCTTTGTAAAAGGTATTGCAGTAGGACTTGCATTTGAGGATAGCACAGCAAAGGAAAAAGCTAAGCTATTGCAGCAGTAGATAATTCATTGCAATGGCTATATGTGCCTAGTAGAACTCCTATCAATAAATCTTTAACCAAGGCCATTAGTTACCACAAAAGAAAATACATGCTACTAGGTACTTATAACCATTGCAGAAAGGAGAATAACATGCCAGCGGTTGCATTAACACCAGAGCAGAAGCTTGAAGACTATGAGAAGAAACAATTCCGAGCAATTAAAAAGAGTCTGGATGAAAACAACATAAGTTACACAGCTATAGCGGAGCTGGTCCATATTACACCGCAAGCAGTTTACAGCCAGTTTAAAAAGAAGGAATTGTCTAGGAAAGTAATCAATGCAGTACAGATACTGCAGGAAATCTAATAGAGAAGGGGGAATAATACATGAAAGCAAAGAGAATATTGTGTGTAGTGCTTTGTGCCACATTGCTAGTTGCAACAGCAATTCATGTCAGAGGTTCAACTAAGCTGACAGTAGATAATAGGAACCCATATGAACAGCCTATTCTAATCAGAGCAACGTGCTACACATCTGATGAGGGAGCTATAACTTACTCCGGCCAGAAGGTTAGAACAGGCATTATTGCAGGCAAGAAAGACTGGCAGGGTAGTGTAGCTCTTTTGTATACCTACAAGATGGTAGGGGGGGAGCCTATCCCAGTTGAATTAATAGGCATATATGAGGTCTTAGATACCGGAGCAGGAATTGATACCGATGGTGATGAAAAGGGAGATTCAATCATAAACGGACAATCAATTGATATCTATCAGCCAACAATGCATCAAGCAGAAGAGTGGATAGATGAATATGGTGACTATGTAATGATGATGTTAGTAGAAGGTGAGGGATGATATGAGAAAGAGACAGTTTCATAACTTCGATTTGCGAAAAGAGCAGGCAATGAAGGAAGTCAAGGAAGATACATTTAATCTTATTAATGCAGTTTACAAAGCAGATAACATTTCAGCAGAGCAGAAGAATACAACAATCGGTTATTTGATAATTGCAGGCATTCAGACAGTAGATAAGATTAAGGCTATTTAGAAAGCGAGGATCTTATGGAAGAAAACAATCAAGTAGTAATTGATGTCAATAAAGCCAAGGCAGCGGTGCTTGACTACCTTATGACTAAGATTATGGAAAAAGATTTTGACTCCATTGCAGCAGTAGCTGGGGATGTACTAAACAAGGTGCTTGAGACTGGCAAAAGCTAGTGCAAGTAGTAGGGAATAATGATGAGAGAAAACGTTTTATTGTACACCAATTTCATAGATAAGTTTGAGAGGTTATCAGATGAACAGTTTGGAATGCTTATAAGAGCAATTCTAGAGTATCAATCTACTGGTGAGATACCTGAAATTACAGATTCTATAGTTGCTCTATCTTTCGATACAGTAAAGCCTGATATTGATAGAAACAATCAGAAATATGAGGATATGTGCGAAAGAAACCGCATTAATGGCAAAAAGGGTGGCAGACCTAAGAAAGAAGAAAACCCAAATAAACCGAGTGGTTTTTCAGAAAACCAAGTGGATGCCACAGAAACCGACTCAAACCCTAATGATAATGATAATGAATATGATAATGAGAATGATATAGATATCGTTAATAAATCTAACTCATTACATTCGTTAGATTGTATTAACTCGTCAGCAACGAGTGCTGACAAAAGCGAGGATGAAAAATATCAGGACCTCATTAAGGATTTGAAAAAGCGAAACGAGGAAAACAAAGTCAAGCAAATAGTTGCTGAATACGAACGAGTTTGTACTTCCCTTCCTGGTATTCGCAAACTTTCAAAGCAAAGAAGCGGAAAGGTAAGGGCAAGGCTTAAAGCCTTCACTGATGATGAAATCTTCTTAGCATTTAAGAAAGCTGAAGAATCCGACTTCTTAAGCGGTAGAAGTGGTACATGGAAAGCATCCTTTGACTGGTTCTTTGAGAATGACCAGAACATTACAAAGGTGCTGGAAGGCAATTACGATAACAAACCAATTTCTAAACCCAAACCCAAGAATAATTTTAACAATTTTAAGCAACGCAATTATGATATGCAAGCGCTAGAAAAGCAGTTACTAGGTAGGGCCACAAGTGGATAGCTTTTTCAAAGTTTGGAAGATAGCACAAGAAAAGTTTGGGTTAGAACGTAAAGTTCATGTAGACATGGATGAAGCGTATATCCGTATTTACAATAACGGAGATGTTATTGTAAGAGCTGATGGAGAAAGAGAAGATTTAGAGCATTTATACATACAAGCTGCATCAAGACTAGCTACCTGGATGCAATTAAGGGAGAACACATGAAAAGAATATGCGTTGTTTGTGGCAAGGAATTTAATCCAAAGAGAACTGCAATTACCTGTTCTGAAGAGTGCAGAGTCAAGCGTAGGCAGGAGAGAGTGAGGCAATATTATCACGAACATGCTGACGAGATTAAGAGCTACCAGCGAGAATATGCGCAGGCCAACAAGGAAAAGGAAGAACAAAAAAAGCAAGCTAAAAAGCGTGAAGAGAAGTTGCACATCTTGAAAGCAAACAAAGATGATCCACAGTGGATTAAAGATTATTGCAGTGCAGATAGACTAACACAAGTAGCAATGCTTGCTATTGCATTGACTGACTATCAAATACAGCTTATGACTTACGGAAAGTTAAGTCAGCTATGGTTGACAGACCAGTATCTAGCCTGGGAAAAGCAGGTGTTCAAACTAAAGAGAAAGGATAATAAAAATGCTAAGAAAGACACCATTAAGAGCAAAAACAGGACTTAAGACATATAAGCCATTGCAGGCTAAGACAGGATTAAAAAGCAATTCTAGCCTTAGAGCAAAGCAGAGCTTAAGAGACTCTTATGCAGCCAAGATTAAATCAGGCGAAAAGAGTAAACCAAAGGTGTCCAATAAAGCGTACAAGCCAAGCTACAAGTATTTTAGTGTTTTCACTGATGATTTGAATACATGCTTAATTACAGGAGACACAAAAGAAGCAGGTGCAGCGATTGAAATACATCACATTTTTGGTGCAGCAAATAAAGCAAATTCTGAGAAATACGGATTTATCATGCCGGTGAGAAATGACTGGCACAAACTAGAAAGCTATAGCCTACATCAAGACATAGAATTAAAAAATTACTGGAAAAGAAAATGTCAGACCTACTGGCTAGAGAATATCGGAACCAAGGAAGAGTTTATAAAAGTGTTTGGAAAATGGTGGTAAGAGATGAGCGAGAGACTAAGAGAGATAGAGGAATACCTAGATAGATTTGCTACTAAGCATCACATCACAAGAGAGGAAGCCCTAAATTATGTGATGGTGAAGTTGTTTGAAGAGTACAAGAAGGACCAAGACAAAAAGGAAGAGGACGATGGGAACATTTGACAATTATGAATGTGAAGGCCAGATGGATATATTTGATTTCCTCAATCCTATGGGGCCTTACAAGATAAAAAAGCCTATTAGACTTATTGAATTATTTGCAGGCATTGGCGCTCAAGCAAAAGCACTTGAGAGACTAAAAGCAAATTTTGAACACTACAAAATATCTGAATGGGAAGTACATGCAACTGCATCCTATCACAAAATTCACATGAAGGATGATAAGACAGATTACAGTGAATCTTATACAGATAAAGAGCTGGTTGATTTATTGGACAGCATTGGAATCTCAGTAGATGGCAAGAAGCCAATGTCCAGGACAAAGATAAAAGCAAAGGGAGAGAAATGGCATAGAAAAGTCTATAACGATTTTATGGCTACTCATAATATCGGTTCTGTAACTAACATCAAGGGAGAAGATTTAGGCATTACTGATACAAATAAATATTGTTACTTACTTACTTACTCATTTCCTTGTCAAGATTTATCAGTTGCTGGTAAGCAAAAGGGAATGTCTAAAGATAGTGGTACAAGATCAGGACTACTTTGGGAAGTAGAAAGACTTTTGTATGAATGTAAAGAGCTTCCAGATGTACTTCTGATGGAAAACGTACCACAAGTTCACGGAGCTAAATTCAAAGCAGATTTTGATAGATGGTGCAGCAGTTTAGAAAAGCTAGGATATCAGAATTTTTGGCAGGACCTAAACGCTAAAAATTATGGTGTAGCTCAGAACAGAAACCGCACTTTCATGGTTAGCATATTGCAGCAGAATGTGAAATACGAGTTTCCAAAACCTTTTCCGTTAAAAAAGAAAATGAAAGATTATCTTGAAGAAAAGGTAGATGAAAAGTATTACATAAATTCTGAAAAAGCTAAACAGCTTATTGACAAGCTAATAGCAAATGGCACACTACCTGACAGACAGACAGACAGTGGATTTCTCACTCAAAAATCCAGGAGCAACACCAATCGCAAATTGTATCTGTGCAAGATATGATGCAGGAGTCACAAGCAGAGCGCACGAAGGAAGCTGTGTTGCAGAATATAGAGAAATATGGGAATAAGAACAGTAATTACAAGCCATTTGATAAAGCTGTATCTTACCCATTACACTCACAAGATTTTGTAAGAACTGGTTTTATGGAAATAGCCCCAACATTATCTGCAAGAGACTATAAGGATCCTAAGATAGTAACTGAAAAAGTAGGCAATATATTAGTAAAAGATGAATGAATTAATAATGTTAGGCTGCATGGATGGCAGTTTTGAAATCATTAATAGAGTCTATTCAACAGACGGAATCGCCCCAACCATCAATACTTGTGGTGGGGGGGGCAGAGAGCCAAAAATAATGGAAAAACAAACAGTAAAGATAAAACAGGCCACAAAAAAAGGATATATAGAATGTGAGGTAGGGGGGGTGGCCGACCTAAGTTTCCCTGACTCAAAAACAAGACGAGGTAGAGTAGTGGATAACGGAAATACATGTCCAACAATACAATGTGAAAATGATATCTGCAGAATTGAGAAAGCGGAGCATTACAGAATCAGAAAACTTACACCAAAAGAGTGCTTTAGGTTAATGGGATTTGATGATGAAGACTTTGAAGCTGCAGCAGAAGAAAATACTAATACCCAGCTATATAAGCAAGCAGGTAACAGTATTGTAGTTGATGTTTTGGAAAACATATTCAAGGAGATGCTATGAGCTATAAAGAATATAAAAAAGGTGACAAGGTTATTTACCGAGTAAATGAACCTTTTGAAAAAACGAAGGAATATAAAGGAACAGTAACAGAAGTACATGAGGACCATATTACAGTTGATGTTCCTGAAATTAGTTCGCATTTATGGATTGATAAAGATACTGATTACATGATTACAAGGGGAGAATAACATGTTTTTTGATGATCTAGAGCGTAGCTGTAAAAGGCTAGAACAATTCTTTGGTGGCAAAGCATATATCTACTTTGAACCATCTAACAGAACATATCAAATATCAGTCAGTAATGATGATTTAGTTAATAATTTTCAGTACAACTTTCCACAAGAGGAAAGCATCACACAGCCACGAATAAGAGCAGAGCTGCAAAAGATGCTTAAGAAATATATAAAACAAATGGAAATAGAGCAGGAGTTGATGAGAAAGGGGAAGCTATGAAGAGTTTAGTTGAGTATTTGTTTCATGAGCTAGTAATAACAGTAAAGACAAAGGTGGAATTTAGAAGATGAATAATGAATTATGGCAGGAAATAGGATATTTTGCTGCATTAATAATAGCACTGTTTTTAACAGACTGGTTAAGTGGGGGAAAGGGTGGTAAATAGATGGAAAAAATCATAGAAGACTGGGTAAAAGTCTGCAGACAATGTACACATTGTTACACAACAAAAGATGATCCAGACAGTATCAAGTGCAGATGCAGAAAGAAATGCAAGTTTGAGGATGCTGGATTAAAGGAAAGAAAGCGAGGATAAGTTTATGGCTATAAAAAAAGCACAGAAACCAATAGAAAGTTATGAGAAAGTATATGAAATGAAAGAAGATGAAAAATTAGCACCTGACCAGTATACGTTACGTTTTTATATTTATTTAGGTGGATTTTTAAATTACATTTTCAGAAAAGAACCAGTAGCAGGAAATGATGAAGACAATATAGATTGCATGAAGCGAGCATTAGAGAAAATCAATAAGCATCCTATTATCTGGAAGCTATTTTTCATGATCTAGGAAGTGTACATCTGCAGATTTTTATATAAAAGGGGAAAAGAAAATGTATATGGACATTGATAGATGGAGAACATTAATGAGAATTATGAAGCATAGTTTTCCAAAAGAATATGGAATATATGTAACAAGCCAGAAGGCAAAGTTACGTGGTGGATATAGAAGAAAGTAAGAGGGATTTGAAATGAATAAGGGAAAAATTATAGAGCAAATAATTGAAGAAAATAATGACAAAAGAAAGATTTGTAATTTAGAAATTGCACAGCAGCAGGGAATAATTCAAGGTATCGACTATATGACATATAAAATTGTAGATATATTGAATAATTCTAAATGCGAGGAACATGAGCCAGTAGAAAGTGAGGGCTGATATGAAGATACATACATTAAAGATACAACCAAAGTATTTTAAAGCCGTTAGGTTAGGCTTAAAAAATTTTGAATTAAGAAAAGACGATAGAAATTATCAAGTTGGGGAATTAGTTATCTTAAAAGAGTACGAAAATGGATCATACACAGGCAAAGAGATAAAGAATATCCCTATTCGTTATATTCTTAGAGATTGCCCTGAATACGGATTAAAAGAGGGGTATTGCATTTTAGGTTTTTAGAAAGTGAGGGAGTAAATGCTTGATTGGAAAGCAGAATATGCTATTGAGGGTATACAAAGAAAATTGTGCGAACAAAGACCATTAACTGAGAATGAAATACACATGGTAATGACTGCATTAAGAAAACAACATGGTTATACTCAGGAACCATATTATGAGCTTGTTTACCATGACGAATATGATCGACAAGAGAAAAGAATCATGAATCCTACTTCGCATAGCTGTGGAACTATTCCAGGTGAAGATTATATGTTGGTATCTGATGGCTTTGAATTACATTTCAATAGAGTTGTACCGAGAAAGAGAGGTACTGAGAATGAATGAAAGACACGAAGGACAATTAAAGTTAGCACACCAATTATACGACGATCGAGATTTAAAACAAGAGTTATTGTGGCAAAGAGAATTTCTTGATACTGGATATTTAAGCTATCAACAAGTTTGCTTTAATAAATGGATATTTGATGAATGCCTAAAGCGGTTAGAGGAACGCAAAGTAGGAAAATGGATAAAGGTAACTGAAACAGAATTTGGTATTGGGTATCAATGTTCTGAGTGCGGAAGATTTATCTTAACAGAAAGTATAGACGGAAGAAAACTTGAAGATTTCCCATATTGTCATTGTGGTGCAGTAATGAGAGGTAACGAGAATGAGTGATGCAAAGTTAACAGTAGATACAATAGTGGAGTTGCAAAACGAGATAGCAACCCAACGAGAGGTTATATGTAACCTAAATGCTATGAATGATGAATTGCAAGCTAAGTTAGATAAGATTAAGCAGATAGTTAGCGATTATGGGCTAACAAATGTAAATCTCTTAAGTGATGATTTAACAGATTTTGAAAAGGATATTCTTAGAGAAATATTAGAACAGGAGTAAAGCTATGACAGGGTATATAAATTTAGATGCAATCATGGAATATTGTCAAAATCAGAAAGATAAGACCATTAGCTGTAATGATTTAGCTAGATTTCCTACCGCAGATGTAATAGAACGTTCCAAGATTGATAATGCTAAATCCAATATTGAAATTATGCTTGAACAAGAAAAGCAAAAAGACGGAACTTATACGGACGTAGGACAGGGTATTGCAATAGCCCTAGGATTACTTAATAACGAATTAGGAGAGTAGAGCATGGAATTTAAAACATTTGTTAGAGCAGTATTAGATACACATTTTCCTGGAACAAAAGATGAAATTATAGAATCTGCAGCAAAGGCTATATGTAATTATACAGGACAGCCAATAATAAAAAATGAAGGCAAAACTATTCAGTTTTCTAAACCTAAATTTAAGGACGAGGAAGAAATCAAGGTTGGAGATATATGTACATATAAGAATTATGCAGAGAAATTTATAATTACAAAGATTGATGAAGGTAAGTTTTTTGAAGGTATTTATTTTAATGGCACAATAATTAGTGATGGCACAATATCATTAATTGAAAAAGTAGGACATTGTGATGAGTTGCAGCAGTTGCTGGATAAGATGAAAGGAGAAAATTAAATGAAAAACGTAGAGTTAAAAAAGAAATTTGAGGAAAAGTATGAGAAAGAAATGCATGAATTAAAATCTGATTTAGAGCTGGAAGTAAAAGAGACAAATGAAGGAATTAATGCAGCATATAAGTTTACACATGAAGGTCAGGAATATGGAGATAACATAAATATTCCTGAAGAATATATAGAAAAAGACGTTGATGAGATTGTAGATCTTATTAAAATGCAATGCACAATGTTGATAGAAGCATTGGATTAAATCCTGAAAGGGGGAAATGTTATGTACAATCCAAAATACGAGTGTTTTTGTCCATTCTACAAAGGAGAATATAGAAAAAGCGTATTGTGTGATGGTATTGCAAAGAATGAAGAGAAGATAATAAGGAACTTCACTTCTGAGGAAGAAAAATATAATTACATCAAGAAGCATTGCATAAACGATGAACCAGGAGAATGTCCAATATTTAAGATATTAATGGAGAACTACGGAGCTGATTAGCGAAAGCTAGTCAGCTTTTTTAATTACCTAAGAGGGTGGAAAAAAGAGAATAGATTAATTTAGGCTTAAGGTAACAAATGACACTTCGGAAAGACGATGAGGCCTTGAGCCTGACACTTCGGAAAGGACGATGGATGATATGGCAAAAAAGAAAGAGACAAAATCAAAAGATGCAGCAGTATCTGAAAATAAGAGTAAAAATAAGGCCACAGATGCAGCAGTAGGTAAGAAAGCAGCACCTAAAGGTGATGCAGTTGCAGCAGGGCCTCAAAAATCAAAAAGACTACTTGAAGTAGAAGAGAACAAGCTAACTTTGATTGAAGGCTGGGTAAGAGATGGAGTTATTGAAAGAGACATTGCTAGAAGGCTGGGATGTTCATATTCCACCTTAAGAGAATGGAAAAAGATATCACCGGCACTTTCGCTAGCCTTAAAAAAGAATCGTGAATATGCTGATTATGCTGTAGAGAGTGCATTATATAAAAAGGCATGTGGACACAAAGAATCAGTTATCAAACCCATGAAGATAAAGAGAACTGAATATGATCCTGAGACTGGAAAGCGTATAGCTGACTATGAAGAGATTGTATATGTCAAAGAAGAGGTATACATCCCACCAGATACACTTGCAGACATCTTCTGGCTAAAGAACAGAGAGCCTGATAAGTGGAGAGATAAAGTAGAGCAACAGCAGGATATTTCACTCGATGAGAATAGCGGTGTAATATTCCTAGCGCCAGTATTGGAGAAGAATCGTGAACCAGAACCAGAGAGTAATATGGCAGCCACAGCCGAAGCAAATTGAATTTATGCAAAGGCCTGAATTTGAGTGCTTATATGGTGGTGCTGCAGGTGGTGGTAAGTCTGATGCATTGCTTGCTGAAGCCTTAAGACAAGTTGATATACCTACATACAGAGGAATCATTTTTCGTGACACATACCCACAGCTTGAAGCACTAATATCAAGAAGTCAGATGCTATATAAGAGTGCATTTCCAACCTGCAGATATAACAAGAGCGATAAAGTGTGGAGATTTCCTTCCGGAGCGCAATTGTTTTTCGGTTATATGCAGAAGGATGATGATAGGTTTAACTATCAAGGTAAATCTTATGACTTCATAGGATTTGATGAGGTAACGCATTTTAGTTTCTTGATGTACATGTATATGTTTTCTCGATGCAGACCGACAGGAGCGACACCTGGAAAGCCTACACGACAATATATAAGAGCTACATGCAACCCAGAAGGAAAAGGCATGGGCTGGGTAAAAGAAAGATTTGTTACACCAGCAAAACCAGCAACTACCATATGGGATAATATGACCATTGTGACACCTGAAGGTGAAACAATGAATCTATACAGAGATAGAATATTTATTCCATCTACTGTATTTGATAATAAAAAGCTACTTGAAAGTGATCCTAACTATCTAGCTACACTTGCAGCACTTCCTGAAGCAGAACGAGAAGCGCTATTGTATGGAAGCTGGGATAGTTTCCAAGGCCAAGTATTTAGAGAGTGGAAAAATGACCCAGCGCATTACAAAGATAGAAAGTGGACTCATGTAATAGAGCCTTTTGATATTCCTTATAGCTGGAAGATTATTAGAAGCTTTGATTATGGATATTCAAAACCATTTTCAGTGGGCTGGAATGCAGTAGACCACGAAGGGCGCATGTATAGAATACATGAATGGTATGGATGTACAGGTACACCTAATACTGGCCTTCAGATGGAGCCTAGAGAAATTGCTAGAACTATTAAAGAGATAGAAGAAAACAATGAGTTGCTGAAAAACAGAAAGATAACAGAAGCAGTAGCAGACCCAGCAATCTTTGAACGTTCTACTGGACCATCTATTGCAGAAGTAATGGAAAAAGAAAGATGCTTCTGGATGCCAGCAGATAATACAAGACTAGCTGGAAAGATGCAGTATCACTATAGAATGGCCTTTGATAAGTTTGGTGACCCAATGTTTCAAGTATTTAATACATGCAAGCATTTTATTAGATGTATACCGCTTTTAGTGTATTCAGATAAACATCCTGAAGATATAGATACAGATATGGAAGACCACAATTATGATGAGCAAAGATATGCTTTTATGTACAATCCAATCAATCCTAGAGCTAACTATGCAACAAGAATTGACATAAATGACCCATTGAATCAAAGAGTACATGATAGAGGAAGATGGAGTAATTGGTAAAGGAGAACAAAATGAATTTACAGTTATTTGCACAACCAACAGAAGAAGACAAAAGAGTAATGCAGTCTCAAATGGAACAGATGGCTATTAATCAGCAGGCATTACAGGACATTCAAAGAGTAGAGCAGCAAACAAAGATGTTACAGCAAGAAGGCCTGAACAAAGCACATGACCCAGAGTTTAGTGCTTATTCAGAATACAATGGCAGTAATGAAGAAATGCCAAACTTAGGTGTAATTGGTCCTGCAGAAGTAAGAGAAGCTTTTGCTACATTCCAAAAGTACAAGGAAAAGAAGAAAAAGCTGGAAAATAAATACATGGATTATGAAAAGTTCTGGCAGTTAGAGCATTGGGATGTAATCAATTCTGACCCTGAAAATAAAAGAATTAAGCCTAAGAGTGCATGGCTTGTTAATACTATTCTTAATAAACATGCTGATGCTATGGATAATTATCCGGAGCCAAACATCTTACCTAGAGCAAAGGATGATGAAGCTACTGCAAAAGCTTTATCTAAGGTAATTCCAGCAATACTTGAGCAGAATGATTATCAAAAGACCTATTCAGATTGTGAATGGGATAAAAACAAGTTTGGAACATCTGTTACTGGAATATTCTGGAACAATGACTTGAATAATGGACTGGGTGATATTGATATTAAGTGCATTGATATTATGTCATTGTTCTGGAAGAGTGGAATTAATAACATTCAGGATAGTCCAAACGTTTTTGTTGTAAGCTACATGGATAATGAGGAATTAAAGGCAAGATATCCGATGCTTGAAAATCCTAGTGGTGATGCAGAAGATGTTTTCCACTATATACATTATGGAGAAGATATAGATGGTTCAGAGCAGAGTGCAGTAATTGACTGGTATTACAAGAGAAGAATAAGAACAGTAGACGAAAATGGTATACCACAGTTTAAAACAGTGGTTCACTATTGTAAGTTCTGCAATGAGCAGGTGCTTTATGCTACTGAAAATGACCCTAACTTTGCAGATACTGGATGGTTAGCACATGGATTATATCCTTTTGTATTTGATGTACTTCTTCCAGTAAAGTCTAGTCCTTGCGGTATGGGATATATAGACCTTATAGCAGATGATCAGATTTTCATTGATAAGCTTCAGAGAAATATCCTTGAAAATTCAGACTGGAATGCAAGACCTAGAAGTATTGTTAATCAGTCAGGTGGACTCAATGAGGAAGAGTATGTTAATACAGAAAATGCAGTAATTCATTTTGAAGGACATTTAGGTGAAGACTCATTTAGACAGTTGAATCCAGTACCTCTTCCAAATATCTATGAGACTGTATATTTACAGAAAATACAGGAAATGAAAGATACATCTGGTAATACTGCAGCATCACAAGGCCAGACAAGTAATGTTACTACTGCAAGTGGTATTGCATCATTGCAAGAAGCTGCAGGAAAGCTTAGTAGAGATTCTTCACAGGAAAGCTACAGAGCATTTAAGAATATCTGTTACCAGGTAATTGAGCTTATTAGACAATTCTATACAGAACCTAGATGCTTTAGAATTATCGGTGATGATGGACAGACACAGTATGTTGATTTCTCAAATGCTCAGTTGCAGGGACAGCCACAAGGACAGTTACCAATGCCAGATGGAACATTCCTTGATTTAGGAACTAGAGTTCCAATTCTGGATATTGAAGTAAAGCCACAGAAAAAGAGTGCATATTCTAAGGAGACACAGAATCAAACAGCACTTCAGCTTTACAACATGGGATTTTTTGCACCTAACAATGGAGATGCATCACTTGCATGTCTTGAAATGATGGATTTTGATGGTGTAGATAAAATTAAAGAAAGAGTACAACAGAATGCAACATTGTTTATGCAGGTCCAGCAACTTACAATGGCACTTATTCAGGTTGCACCAGAAACTGCAGCACAGATGGGAATAATCCCACAGATGCAAGCAACAGCACAACCACAAGGTGGTGGAAGTGTAGCACCTAAGTCAAGAGGAAGTCTTTCATCACAAGCAGCAAATGCTACTAGAGAGTCAACATCTCCAAGGAGTTAAGCATGATAGAGATTGAATACTATGAAAAGAATGGAAGATATGCAATATCAGCTAAAGGACATGCAAATTATGCACCTGAAGGCCAAGATATAGTATGTGCTGCAGTATCATCTCTTTTACAGACACTAGGCAACTATCTACTTGAACATGCACAAGAAGATGATATTACTATTTTGGAAGTAAAGTTTGAAAAGGGAGATTTAAACATAGAAGCTATTGAAGATTATTACATCAATAAGCTGGAAGTTCCTTATACAATGACTAAAGAAGGCCTTGAAGATATTGCAGAAATATATCCAGGATATGTAAAAATTTCTTGCAAATCTAAAATTGACACCTCAGAGGGTGGAAGCAAGTAAAAAATATTTTTTATCATTAAGCCATAGAACAGCGAGAAAGTTCTATGGCTTTTTATTTATGTGTTTATACCACGATTGCTTATTAATTAAGCTGACACTTCGGAAAGGAACGATGGAAAAAATGAAAAGAAAAATCAATTTACAGCTCTTTGCTGATGGTGGAGCAGGTGCAGGTGCTAGCGCAAGCACAGGTGCTGACTCAACTGGCAGTGAAGGAAGTGGAGCTGCTACTGGTGTATTAGGAGATTCCCCAGTATCTCAAAAAGGCGAGGACTTATCAGATGTTGTATATGGTGTGTCCAATAATCAGGATGTAGCCAATCCTACAGATGTTAAAACCACTAAAGACATCACCCCAGCGGAAAGACAAAAAGCTTTTGATGAAATGATTAAGAAAGGTGGAGAGTATGCAGAAGAGTTCAATAAAAGAACTCAGAGCATAATTGACAAGCGTTTCAAAGAAACCAAGGGTTTACAGGAACAGCTTGCAGGCCAGCAATCAATCATGGAAACATTAGCAGCCAAGTATGGAGTAGATGCTTCTGATTTACAGGCATTGACTAAAGCCATTGATGCAGACAATTCCATGTGGGAAGAGGCAGCATACAAAGAAGGCTTATCAGTTGAAGCGTACAAACAGAAGTTAGCTCTTGAGCAGGAGAATGCAAGACTTAAGGCAGCACAGGAAGAAGCTCAGGCCCAGCAGGGAGCAAATCAAATCTATGCTCAATGGGTGCAGGAGTCAGAGAACCTTGTAGCTAAGTATGGATTACAGAATTTTAACTTTCAAGCTGAAATGGAGAATCCAGAGTTTACACAGCTCTTAGGAAGCGGAATATCGTTCGAGTCTGCATACAAGACTATTCATTTTGATGAAATGGTTAATGGAGCAATGGCTCAAACAGCACAGTCTGTTTCAAAGGCAATGGTAAACAATATTCAGTCCAGAGCATCTAGACCTGCAGAAAATGGCACTCAATCCGCAAGCAGCAAAGTTTTTAAAACGGATCCTAACAAGTTAACGGACCGTGATGTAGATGAAGTAATAAAACGTGTTGCTAGAGGAGCAGAGATATCCTTTGGATAGTGTATGACTCCTCTATGCAGAGAGGAGAAAAAAATGAATAAGAACAGAAAATTAATTAATCTTCAGCTCATGACTGGACAGAACATGAATACAACAGGTTCTGAGGGCTTATCAAATCAGAATAAGACATTTTATGACAAGGTTCTTTTAAGAGATGCAAAGCCAAGTCTTGTTCATGACCAGTTTGCGCAGAAGCGCCCTATTCCTAAGAATGGTGGTAAGTCAATTGAGTTTCGTAAGTTTGCATCTCTTCCAAAGGCTCTTACACCACTTACAGAAGGTGTAACACCTGATGGTAGCCTTATGGAATCAACATCTGTTACTGCAACAGTTGCACAGTATGGTGATTACATCAAGATTACAGATGTTGTTAAGCTCACAACAATTGACAATATTCTTGTTGAAGCAGTTTCAATGTTAGGAGATCAGGCAGGTAAGACACTTGATACTATTACTCGTGATGCAATGGCTGCAGGCACAAATGTTATTTATGCTGGTGGTAGACTTTCAAGAGCAAATCTTACAGATTCAGATACTCTTACAGTTAATCTTGTAAAGAAGGCTGCAACACAGCTTAAGAGACACAATACACCAAAGATTGATGGCTCTTATGTAGCAATTATTCATCCTGATGCAGCTTATGATCTTACATCAGACCCAGCATGGATTGATGTACATAAGTATGCTGATGTAACACCTATTTTTGAAGGAGAAATTGGTAAAATTTCAGGTGTTCGATTCGTAGAGTCTACAGAAGCTAAGGTTTGGAGAGATAATACATGTCCAGTCCTTTCTGAAGCTTCTGGTAATAACCCAGCTACATACAAGGCTGTATTTTCAACAGTAGTTGTTGGTAAGAATGCTTATGCAACAACAGAAGTTGAAGGCGGTGGACTTGAGACAATCATCAAGCCTTTAGGTTCTGGTGATGATCCATTAAATCAGAGAGCAACAGCTGGATGGAAGGCTATTAAGACTGCAAAGATTCTTAATAACTCATTCATGGTTCGTATCGAGTCACTTTCTGAGTATTCAGCAATTGAAGATGCAAATTAGTTTCTGAAATGAAGGGAGACTAAGTTCTCCCTTCAAATTTAAGGAAGGAGCATAAAATGGCTAAAGAAAATGAAAAGGTAGAAGTACCTGAGAAGGCAAAGAAGAATGCTGCAGAAGAGTTAGTAGAAATTGAAATCCCTATTTCAGAAACACAGCAGGATGATTGGTTTTGCTGCGTAAATGGTAGGACATTCCAGGTACAGAGAGGCGAGAAGGTTAATGTACCTAAGTGGGTAAAAGAGGTATTTGATAACGAGACTCGCATGAACAAAGAGAGCATCAGAAGATCACAGGCATTACAGAAGAAGTTAGCTGACAAAGAGAAAGCTTTTTCGTAAGAGGTAATTATTAAGGGCAGCACAAGGAAAAGTGTTGCCCTTTTCTAAGAATAAGGAGAAACACTATGACTATTAGTGAAGTATTGGCACAAGTAGATGAAGTAAAACCAAACACTTATGATGAAAATTTAAAAATTACCTGGTTATCAGAGCTAGATGCCAGAGTGTTCAATGAGATTATTATGACTCATGAGCATGAGCTTGTAGATGATGGAGAAGGTAATTTAGTGGAGCCGACTTTTACTGTATATACAGAAAGTGATGAAGACGAAGAGCTTATCATTCCTACTGAATATGCAGATGTATATAGAAATTATTTGTATGCAAAGATTGACTTTTCAAATGGAGAGTCTGACAGATTTACAAATTCAATGATTATGTTTAATAGCAGCTATCAGGATTTTGCAAATCACTTTAATAGCACACATAAACCTATTCAGAAACCATTGAAATTATTCTAGGAGTAAATTATGAAACTACCTAAATTGAACGTTAAAAATGACAGTTTATCCGTTATCACAACATTCAATGGCCTTAATAGAAACCTAAGAATAGGCGAAAACGAATTCGCTGACATGCAGAATATGACCAATGATTATTATCCAGCTTTTGGAAACAGAAAGCAGCGAGGAATAATCAAAACACTCACTAATCCTATGGGAGTGTGTGGTGGTGAAAAGCTATCTTATGTTGATGATAACAAGCTATATTATGATGAGTCTTTAGTATTACAACTGGATGCAACAGATGAAGAAAGACAGCTTGTAATGATGGGCGCATATCTTTGTGTTTTCCCTGATGGCATTGTGTATAACACAATTGACCACACCCATGCGACAATTGAAAACTCAAAGACATCAACAGGCGCAATAACAATGAGAATGTGTAAGCTGGATGGTACAGAATTTACAGACCAGAATACATACATCGGAACTACAGCACCATCAAACACATCACAATATCCTTACTGGCTTGATACATCTCAAAGTGATTCTGTAATCCTTAAGATGTGGAGCAGCACTTATTCAATGTGGACATCCGTAGCTACAACCTATGTAAAGATATCATCCACTGGAATAGGCGAAGGCTTTAAGGAATATGACTCAGTAAAGGTATCTGGTATCAGAACAAAAGGCTATAACGATTATGACTTTAATGATACGTTAATCGTTTATGCTGCAGATACAGACTACATCATAGTTGCAGGCCTTATGGATTTATATTATCAGCAGGCTGCAGAATATCCTATTACAGTATCAAGAGAGCTTCCTAAGATGGATTTTATTTGCGAAATGAACAATAGATTGTTCGGTTGCAGATATGGCTTAAACAATGCTGGTGATTTTGTAAATGAAATCTATGCATGTAAATTAGGAGATCCTACAAACTGGAATTCCTTCCCAGGCTTACAAGGTGATAGCTACATTGCTTCATGTGGTAGTGAGGGAGCATTTACTGGAGCAGTGGCCTATGGTGGCTATGTATTCTTCTTTAAAGAGGATGGCTTCCACAAGCTATATGGCAATGCACCTTCAAACTTCCAAATGATATGGCGCCCATGCAGGGGTGTAGCAAAGGGAAGTTCTAAGAGCATAGCTGTAGTTGATGAGATATTGTTCTTTAAATCTAGAGATGCAGTAGTGGCCTATGATGGCTCAGAAGATACGATATCTGTAAAGCTAGGCCTTGAACCATTGTTTGATGCTGTAGCTTGTGGATATCGAAACAAGTATTACATCTCAATGCGTGACCAGGAATACAAATACAAGCTATATGTTTACGACATCACAAAAGGTACATGGACCATTGAGGATGATATGAGATGCAAATACATGGTATATGCAAACAATGCAACCTATTTGTTTGATTGGAGCAATACCATTTATGCAATAAACAATGAGTACATCTACCTTTACAATTTCCCTTCAGATAATTTGTTTCCAGCAGATGATTTATATCCAGGTTATGTCAATCTAGCACCATATGAAGGTGTAAGAGAGTGGAGCTTTACTACTGGTGATTTAGGTATGGATAATCCATATAACAAGTATGTAAAGCGTATCAATTTAAGAATGCAGCAGGATGTAAATTCTAAGGTAAAGATAGAGGTAGAATATGACTCTTCAGGAGACTGGGAGTATGTAACAGAGCATTATGCTGATAAAAAACGCAATTATGAAATACCTATAGCAGTAAGACGAGCTGACCACATTAGATTAAGAATATCTGGCTGGGGAGAGTTTAGATTATTCAGCTTAACAAGAGCAGTCGAAGGTGGAAGCGGAGAGGATGAATCATGATAATCTTTGAACACCCAAGCATTTCAAGTGAAAAGCCTGCATCAGAGCAGTTAAGACAGATGAGGTCTTATATTGATGATTTAGTTGATAGTTTAAATATGCTAGCTCAAGAGGTTGAGCAGCTAAAGAAAGGAGATAAATAATGGCATTCTTTTCCACTGCATCAGCTGACTATGCTAACGCTATTAATAGCTTAGTAAAGCCAACATATGAAAGTAAATACAACAATAAGATTGAGGAACAGCTTAATAAGATTCTCAATAGAGAAGACTTCTCTTATGATTTCAATGCTGACCCACTTTACCAAAACTATAAGGACCAGTATACAAAGCTAGGTAAAGAAGCAGCTATGAATGCATCAGCTTCAGCATCAGCTTTAACTGGTGGATATGGTAACTCTTATGCAGGTACTGCAGCTTCACAAGCTAATCAGCAGTATCTGACACAGCTTAATGAAAGAATTCCAGAGCTATACAATGCTGCAATGAATAAGTATCAGATGGAGACAGAGAACTTATACAATCAGTTTGGAGCATTGCAGACAGAGGAAGGCCGACAGTACGGAATGTATAGAGATAATGTATCTGACTACTACAGTGACTGGGGTAATCTACAGCAAGGATTTTCAACTGCACAAGCTCATGAAGAGTGGCAGGAAGGCATGGATTATCAGAAGGAAAGAGATGCAGTATCTGATGCACAGTGGAATAAGCAGTTTGATTACAATTCTTCAAGAGATAACGTATCTGATTCTCAGTGGGATAAGCAGTTTGCATACCAGCAGGCAAGAGATGCAGTAGCAGATTCTCAGTGGGAGAAAGAATACCAGCTTGCATTGTCAAAAGCTAGAAAGTCAGGTGGCAGTGGTGGTTCTGGTGGAAGCTCAAGAGGTTCTAGTAGCAAGTATGATTATTCAGATACAAACTACACTGGACAGATTAGAGAGCTTGTAAAGGCTGCAAGTGCTGCAAATGACTGGTCTACAGATACAGTTGCAGAATATATCAATGGCTTAGTAAATAAGAAAGCTATTACTTCTGAAGAAGCTGAAAAGCTTTATGAAAACGCAATGTATTCATATCCACAGTATAGAGATAGAGTAAATAGATAGGGAGAATCTTATGGCTTTTGATGTTAGAGCAAAATATAGAAAAAATCATGATATAGCAAGCAGTGATAATCCAATGTTAGGAGATATGGGATTTTCACTTGAAAAAGATGCTGAAAGAACTCAGTATGAGGCAAGAAAACAGCAACAGCTTGAAAAGAATGCAAGATTAAGAGCGATAGAGTTGGCTAAGAGCAAGGCCAGCTCTAATGCTGCTTTAGAAACAAATTCTGTATCAGATGTAAATGCAGGAGATAATAGAACCACACAGACAGTACAGCCAGTATCATCATATGCAGCAGTTAGTGGAAATAGAATGCAGACACAGACACCTGTTTCTTCATATGCTGCATCTAATAACGCTATTGGAGTAAATAAAGTTAATTCTAATAGTAATTGGGCCAGTGAGAATGCTGAAAAATTGAATAAGGCAAAAGCTGCATTAAATAAGAAAGCAGGTAATGAGGAAGCTATAACAGAAGAACAGTCATTAGATCATGCAAAAGAGGTTATTTCACCTTACATGAACGATAGCAAGCTTACATCATTGTTAGATAAGTATGCAAAGCTTGAATACTATCACGACATGGCTAATTCATCTTCTGGTAACAGATGGTTCGATTTATATAGCGTAGCAAATAAAAAAGAATATGATTCTATCAAAAATGAATTCCAGGAAGCAACAAATGTTTCTGATGAAGAATTTGAAAGAATAGCAGAAAACTATAAGTATTATGCAAATAACAAAGCAGCAGAAGAACAGACAAAAGCTATTGATAAAATGTCTTTAGGCTCTAAGTTGGCAATGTCACCAGTTGTTGTCATGGAAGATGTTGCTGGCAATGTTCAGGGAGTATTATCGGTAAAAGACAGCGAAACAAATGATCCAGAATTAGGTAGAGACTATAATTCTGCTTCTTTTGGATATAAAAACTTAGGAAATACAATAAAAGAATCTGTTCATAAAGATATTGATGAAGCTGTAGATGCAGATGAACATCCTGTATTAAACACAGTAGCTTCTAAAGCTTATGATGTGCCAATGATGGCTGCAGAGTCATATGTTTCTAATTTTATGGGGCCTGCAGGTTTAGCATCGTTTGGTTCAGGTGCTTATGCTGAAAATATGCGTGAAGCAGAAAATAGAGGACTTACTGAAGGACAAGCACAGACATATGCATCTGTAATGGGAATCACAGAAATAGCAACAGAAAAGATACCTTTTGACCACTTAGGAGAATTAATTAGAAATGGTGCTGCTAAAGAATCTGTAAAAGGTGCTATTCAACCATGGGCTAAAGCAATTGCAACTCAGATGGCTGAAGAAGGTCTTGAGGAAGGTGCAAACGATATTATTGATATTGTAGCGGATAGAATGATTAATGGCGATAAGAGCAAGATTAATCAAAACATCCAAATGTACATGTCACAAGACTATGCAGATAAATACAATAATGGAATTCTGTTAACTGAAAAGGAAGCAACAGCAAAAGCTTATAGTGATGAATTCTGGACAATTGTTGATGATACTGTCACAGGTGCATTATCTGGTGGAATGTCTGCAGGTGTAGCAGTGGGAGTTCATGCTGGCATGGAGACACACGCTGGAAGAACTATTGCTAAGGATAGTGAGGTTAACAATGCAGTATTAGAAGATATTTCATCTGATATGGATGCATACGAGTCACAAGAAGCTTATGACCAGGCCCAGCAGACAAGAAAAGATGTAATATCTGCATCACAGAATAGATTATCAGGCAGACAGGCTAGGGAGCTTTATAGAAATGTAGTACAAGCGACAGACAATGCAGCACAGACTAGATCTAATATAATTAAGGCTGCAAATGAAGATGCACAAATTAGAAAAGAGGTAGCTAATCAGCCAGATACATACAAAGCACCTGAAAAGACTCAAGCACAGATAGTAGAAGATATTGAGTTTGCATCTACACCTTATGAGCTTGCAAAAGCCATTGAAGCAGTAAAAACAGAGACAGATGAAATCAAAGAGCTTATTGCATTCAAGAGACAGGAGCTTGTAGATTTTGGAGCCAATGAAAAGGATGTAGATAATGCTATTACACCTAAAAAAGCTTTTGAGATGGGCCAGAAAGGTGAGCAGGTAACAGAAGAACAGCTTAAGGCTATTCCGGAAAGAGATAGGCAGGAAGTCCTTGAAAACAATAATTATCAGCTCAATAAGACTATTATCAGAGAAAATCCTACTGCAGTTATTGATAAGGAATCCGGTAAAGCATTCATACCTGCAGAAGTTAAAGTAGATGGTTCAGAAGTAGTTGTATTAGATGAAGCTGGTAATGAGCATAAAGAGCTATTCAACCCTAGAATTACAAGGGTGGAGTCTGTTTTATCGCAAGTATCAAAGGATTTTAATACTGGAAGATACACAGACCAGAGTAAATACAATACAACAGTACAGCAGGCAGCTTATGCAATTGATATGGCTATCAATTCACCTGAAGCAGAGCCTATGTTAATAGGTATTGCCACTCAGAGCATTTTTGACAATGCATCAGTAGGAAGTAAGACATGGAGTGAGTACGTTAAAGGCACTCATGGTATGTTTACTAAGATTGACCAGACTGCAGCAGAAAAGCTCTATAATGAGGTCCGTGAGCAGGCTAGAAAGTCAGATTCTGCAAAGCAGGAAAATACAAAGGGCCAGCGCACTCATAATGAGACAGTATCAAAAACATTAAGAGAAAATCTTAGTGATGAAGCTGTAGCCTTATATGAGGCACTAGGAAAGAAAATAGGATATGACTTTGTAGCATCTACAAATAAAGATGCAAGAGGCGATATCAACCCAGCAACAAGGACTATTTCTATTGGAGCCAATAACATTGATGAAATGTGGGCTGTAGCTAATCATGAAGCTATTGCTGAATATCTGCAGGCACATGGAAACGAAAAGGACTTGATGGCAGTCCAGGATGATATGCTTAATTACCTAGAAGAAAAGCTAGGTTCATTAGAGTACAACAATTTAATTAATGCATACCAGTCTGCATACAGAACAGGCGCAAAAGAAGGTAGTGTAGACGAAGGCAAGTCTAGACGAGCTGCAGCAAATGAAATGTTCAATGATACAGTATTTGCGCTCATGTCTTCCGAAGAGGGTACAAAGGACTTTATTAATTGGGTAACAGAGAATAATGCACCTGCAGAGCAGAAAACTATTCTTCAGAGAGCAAAGGATTTCTTTAAGAAGATATTTGATTATATTCAGAACTATGTACATTCTGGATCATTTAATGCTGCAGAAAAAGCTGCACTTGAAATGGATGCAAAGCAGGCTAGAGAGCTTAGAAAGAGAATCTTCAAGCTTATGGATGAAGCTATTGCTAATGCAAATAGAGATGTAAAAAGTACATCAAAAACAGAAAATGAAATAGCTAAATCTATCAAGATAGATGCTAATGGAAAGAATTATGTAGATATTCAAGAAAATATTATAGAAGGCATAACTGATGATAATCAAATAAAGAATTATGTAAAAGAGTATTTGAATGAATATTATCCATCTCTTGACATGATGGGATTTGATTTACCAGTAACTGCCAAAAGTAGAAATGAGTTTACTAACTCAGAATATACAAAGAGAATACAAAAGAAGTTGCATTCATTATTTATTGATAAAATGCGTTTATCTGCAAATTTAGAGGAAATAGTAAGCGCTGCAGAAGGTTATTCTTGGGAAAAAATCAAACATTCTAGAAAAGATAATATTATTGGTTTTGTACGTGGACAAGCTCAAATACGAGTAGGAAACAATGATTATATTGCAGACATTATTTTGGCAGATAGAAAAAATGCTGGTCTAATGTTTTATGATATAGTCTCTATGCTTCCAACAAATATAAAAGCAGCTGTTGGAAATACAACGTCACAAAATGTGAGAGGTCGTAGCACAACAACTGCTTCTAATAATATTGTAACATCTACAAACAAAAAAACAAGCACTACATCTAGTAGAAATTCAATCTCAGTAGATACTAATGGTAGAAGTCTGTCTGAAGGCCAGCAGAACTATTTCAGTGACTCAAAGGTAGTTGATGAGGATGGAAATCTTAAGGTTGTATATCACGGAACAATGAATGATTTTACTGTTTTTGATTTGAGCCAGGCAAGAGATACAGAGGATATTGAAGCATTCTTCTTTAGCGGTGACTATGATGAGTCTAATGGCTATGGAAATGTAGGCGAATACTATCTCAATATCACTAATCCTGCAGATTATGACACAGCATATGATATCTTCTTTAAGCATAAGGGAGAAGAACATGCTGGAAGACTTGCAAGAGAAGAATTAGAAGCTCTAGGCTATGATGGAGTAATTGCAGTTGATGAAGACTCACCTGAATACACAGAGTATCTTGCATTCTATCCAGAGCAGATTAAGAGAACAGATAATACTAATCCTACAGAAGATAGAGATGTTAGACGTTCTCTTGCAGGAATTAAGGCAAAGACTTCTGATATGGTGACTCTAACAGAAGCAGAAGATATGCTTGCAAATGGAAAGTCTATGAATGAAATCTTTGCTAAGACTGGATGGTTTAAGGGTGCAGATAATAAGTGGAGATTTGAAATAAGCAACCTAGATTCAGACGTATATAAGGATGGTACTGCACTATTTGCAAACGAGCCTGATTATATTCGCATGAATGAATTGAGAGACAGAATCAACGCTCCTATGTCAGACGATTATGACATGAAAAACTGGATGCAAGATTTTGAAGAATTAGGTAAGCTTATGGATAAATATAAGGATCTTGCTCCTAAAAATGGCTTTAGGCTTGAAGATATTCTCAAAAATGATGCATTATTTGAAGCTTATCCATCTTTAAGAAGAATAAAAGTTGTATTTGAGGATTTAGGAGAAGAAAAAATAAATGGTTCATGGCACGAAAGCGAAAATGCTATTTATTTAGACTCACATTTTTTAAAGGACTTTAAGCATTCACTTAAGAGAACTTTATTCCATGAAATACAACACGCTATACAAGATTTAGAAGGTTTTGCTGGTGGCTCAAATGTAAATTATTGGGAGTTTAGAGGCGGTCCAACATATTATGATGCAGATGCTAAACAGAAATACAATGCAGCAGTAGATGAGCTAGAGAAGATTGAAAATGAAGCTCCTAAAGATTTTCTTGATAAATATCATCAGCATAGAATGCTTATGGCACAATATGGTGGCCTTACTGCTAATGAAGAATTCTATGAGCTTGCAATGAATATTGAAGAAGAGCTTAGAAACAAAGATGAAAAGCTCTTTGATGCACTAGATGATGCTACATTTAATGTAGATGTATTGCAACCAGAATTGTTAGAACTTACACCTGAAGAAGCATATCGTGCAACAGCAGGTGAAATAGAAGCTAGAGAAGTATCAGATAGAATGGATATGTCTGATGAAGAAAGAAGAAACAATCTTCCTAAGACAAAAGATGAAAATGGTAGAGTTGTATTTACTGAGAACTTTGTAAATCCATGGGAGCCAAGAAAATCAAAGAAGGTAGATACAGAAGGCCGAACTATTTCACCAGCTATGCAGCAGTTTTTATCTGATAACGCAAGTGTATTCTATGAGGATGGAGCAGTTAAGAACTATTATCATGGAACACGTTACGCAGGATTTACTCAATTTGACCTTAATAGAATGGATGATAAGCAGTCAATCTTTTTAACAGATAGTAAAAAGGTGGCTAAAACTTACTCTGGTACATTTGAAATGTTTGAGCCAGATAGAGAGTGGAGCTTTGACGAGCTTGACAGTGCATTGTCTTATATGACAGGTGGAGACTGGGAGCTTGAAGAGATTGATAATGGATATCAAATCACTAAGTATGGAGACGAAGCAGGACAAGAGACAGTAGAAACTTATGAATCTCTTAAGCAAGTTCAAGATGATTTTATTGATAATTATCTAAACAAAGTAGACTTGCAATCTGGTGAGAGTGGTGGAATTTATAATGTCTATGTGCATTCTACTAATCCATTAGTAATAGATGCTAAAGGTAATAATTGGGATGAAATTGAACCAAAAGAATACTATAGGCATTATATAGATGTAAATATAACAAAAAATGGAGATATATATTCTGTAGATGCAGCAGATTCAAGAGGCGTTTATAATCATTTTGATTATAAGTCTAAAGATTTGCTAGAAAAAAATTTTGTTAAGCTTTCTGAAGATGTACCAAATGAAGGTTTATACTATGAGCATCTTTATGTAGATCAAGATAGAAACCTTATACCAACAACAACGAGACAATATGCAAAGTATGCAAAAGAAAATGGTTATGATTCTGTAGTATTTAATAATATGATTGACACAGCAATTTTTGGCAATACTGCAGAAAGTAGGACACCTTCCCAGGTTGTTATAGTGTTTGATTCTAATCAGGTTAAGTCTGTATACAATGAAAATCCTACTTCTGATGCAGATATCCGCAAGTCAATCAAGGTTGACTGGGATAGCCACAATAACTATGAGGTTCCAGCTAGAACATATGATGAGCTAGTTGGCTTTAATGGTACAGATGAAGAAATAGAAGCTGCAGAGCAGCAGGATTTAGCTGTAAAAGCATATTATGCTAATATCATTCATTCTAAGAATTTTGCAGGCCTTATGTTTGAGTTTAAGGATGGAAATAGAACAAAGCAGAATTTCCTGACTAGATCAACTAGAAAAGGCTATGACTGGCAGTATTCATATGGTTTCGACAATGAGCCACACGGACACAACAATTACAAGGATGTAAACGATGTTGTAGAAGTATATGGCAATGTCTGGGGAGATGATATGACAGCGCTATATCAGGAGCTATTAGATGCGACTCCTAGAGAAGGTGTAAAGGTTCAAGTTGTCCGTGAAGGCATAGCTGAAAATAGCAGAAATTCCTTCAAGGTATACGGAGAAACATCACCTTATGCAGATTCTATCAATGAGTCAAAAGTAGTTGCTGCAATGATAGGTAGCATCAACAACTCACTTCCTAAGACAGATGTATTTGCAATGCCTAATGATGAGCTATTACGCATTGAGAGATTTATTACTAACAAGTACAAAGTCAACATGTCAGAGATTGAGGAAGGTGAGATTGCTGCAAATATCTCTTATGCTTTTGCATACATGCAGAACAATAAGCTTGATAGAGATTATGAGAACATGATGAACTATCTTTTGAATATCGGAGATGAAGTAATCAAGAACTCAAACATGAAGGATCCAGCTACAGAAGAAATCTATAACAACACTAGAAAGATACTTGCTAGCCATAAATTTAAGCTATCTGATGCAGAGAGAGCTGAAATCAGTAATGCTTTTGGTGGAAGCTGGAAAGCAGCCTTCGGTGCTATCAATAAAGCTGGAATCAAGCTAGATAATAAGAACGGACAGCCAGTAGATGATTTATTTAGCGAGATTAAGCAAGAGATACTTAATACTGCAGGTATTGACTTAACAGAGTCAGATAAGCCTTCTGAGCAGATACTTGCATTAATTGATACCATGACAGCACTAGAGCCTACAGCATACCTTTGGGAAGGTGCTAACGACATGGATAAGGCCCTTACAGTAGTTACTGATATTGTAGAGCAGTATTATTCTGCAGCTACAGAGCAGTTAGAAAAGAATGTAATATCTGGCACTGAAAAGGGTAAAGCTAAGATTAAGTCTTCTGTAGATAAAGAAAAGGCCAGACTCCGTGGTGAATGGGCTAAGTACAAGGATAAGAAGCAGAAAGAGTTTGATGAAGTAGTTGCTGAAAAGAATCGTATCATCCAGCAACAGCAGAATCAGTTAAGACAGCAAGATGAGCAGATGAAGAAATGGAATTCTGATTTATCTGCAGCAGAAAAGAAATTGCAGCAGAGTAAGATTTTAACTGAGAAGCAAATGCGACAAACAGCTCGTCTTCAGGCCCAGCAGACATTACAGAGCTATAAGGACCGACAGGAGAGAGCAAAGCAGATTGAAAACATCAAAAAGACTGGTATTCGTTTAATCAAGTGGTTAACTAATCCAACAGATGCACAGCATGTACCTGAATTCTTACAGAAGCCTTTAGGTGAATTCTTAGGAGCAATTGATTTCCTTCCAAAGAATGCCAAGGCTGACTCAAAGAGTACACTCACATGGCAACAGAGAATGAATGCTTTAAGAGAAGTATTGAAGCAGATTGAGGATGCAGAACGCAATGGAGAGAATACACCACAAGCATATTTTGCGCAGAATGTAATTGCAAAAGAGCTTGTAAGCATGATGGATGAATTCTTAGGTAAAGAAACATGGGATGAATTCACTCAGAGCTACATTGTAAGTAAGAGAGCTGCATCTAAAGTTTCTAAACTAGATGCAAAGGATTTAGCAACCTTAAATAAAATCATGTCAGCATTGTCTGCAGGTATCAATAACATGAATAAGACTTATGCTAATGAACAGTTTAAGGAGATATCAAAACTTTCCAGGGAATCTGTAAAAGAGATTGATGCATTGCCAGCAAGAAAAGATATGCAGAAGCTCTTAAGCAAAGCTTTTGATTTTGCTAATTTTGATGAGCTTGAGCCTATCACTTACTTTGAAGGACTAGGAAGCGGAGCAAAATCTGTATTTGATGAATTGAGACAAGGATTTAATACAAAGACTCGTCATGTCAGAGAAGCAGATGAATATATCAGCAATATTAAGAAGAATTTAGGCCTTAGTGATGCTGAAATATCAAAGTGGAAGTATGAATCACATGATTTTGACTTGCTGGAAGGTAAGTTAAGCATGAATACAAACCAAATAATGAGTTTGTACGAGACTCTTAAACGTAAGCAAGGAAAGCCTCATGTAGCTATCGGTGGAGTAAAGGTATCTGATTTTGAGTACGGACCAAACCTTAAAAAGAAGATGCATCACCAGCCTAAAGCTATTCATATTTCATCTTCTGAAGCACAGGCTATTATTAATACTCTTACAGATGAACAGAGAGTATTTGCTGATGCTATGCAGCAGTATATGGCTACTGAATGTGCTAGCTGGGGTAACAGAGTAACTGAGAAGATGTTCGGCTATAAGAAGTATGAAGAAAAAGATTACTTCCCACTTAAGACCGATGCACACACCAGAGCAACCACAGCAAGCTCAGACAACAATGTAAGCTACTACTCAATCAAGAATTCATCATTTACAAAGCCTATTACACCAATGGCAAACAATGCAGTAGTAATTGATGATATCTTCGATGTATTTACAGACCATGTTGTTAAAATGGCAGACTATGATGCTTATGTAATGCCTATAGCAGATGCAATGAGATGGTTCAATTATTCAGAAAAGACCATTAGTGCAGTTGCACCTGATACGCTTAATGAATTAGGCCAGAGAGTAGATTATATTGGCAATATGCAGGAGTCTATTGATAGAGTGTACGGAAATGCAGGCTTAAGCTATTTCAAGCAGTTTATCAAGGATATCAATGGAGATTATGCTGGCAAAGGTGGCAAGTCAGAGTTTTTAAGTGCAATGATGTCTACATATAAAGCTCAAGCAGTTGGAGCCAACATGAGAGTTGTTATCCAGCAGCCTACAGCAGTAGTTAGAGCAGCAGATGTTATTGAGACAAAGTATTTGCTTGAAGCTATGACAAGTCTTCCAAAAGCTGCAGAGTATGCAAAGAAAGCACAAGCTAATTCAGAAATAGCATATTGGAAAGCCCAGGGCTATTATGAGACTTATTTAGGACAGTCTTTCAAGGAGATTATCACTGGTGATACAACTCTTAAGGATAAAATTAATGACTGGTCCGGAAGTCTTGCAGGCAAAGCTGATGATTTATCATGGGGTATCATGTATCGTGCAGCAGAGCTTAAAGTCCAGCAGACAATGCCACAGTTAAAGATTGATTCTGCAGCATACACAGAAGCAGTAGTAAAAATCTTTGAAGACATTGTAGATCATACTCAAGTAGTAGATACAATCTTCCATAAGTCTCAGTGGATGAGAAGCCAGGAGCTAGGCCACAAAATCACATCTGCATTTATGGCAGAGCCTACAAAAACTTACAACATGTTATATAGAGCTTATAGAGATGCAAAGCTATCTGGAAGTAAGCCTTATGCAATGAAGAGATTAAAGAATGTTGCATTGATATTTATCTTTGAACAGTTATTGAATGCGTTTATTACTGGTGGATGGGATGCACTAAGAGATGATGATAAAGAAAACTATATTAAATCATTCTTACAGCATTTTTCAGAGAATGCAGTTGATAACTTAAATCCATTGAATCTAATGCCTATTGCAAAAGAAATATCTTCTGCATTACAGGGTTATGATGCTACATCATACACTACAGACTTTATCTATACCGCAGTTGATACATTTAACGCAATGAAGAAACTTGCATTAGGTAAGTCTACAAAGACAGTGTATGGAAATACTTACCAGCTTGCTAAAGCTACATCTCAAATGACAGGTATTCCAATTGCAAATATTATGAGAGAGTTCAAAACTATCTATAATATGACTAATGACTTCTGGGGCGGTAAAGATTTAGTGACAACTCAAGGCGCAGAAAAAAAACAACAGAAGAATGCAAGTAAGCAAGCTTTTACAAAGGCCTATGAATCTAACGACTTAGCTACTGCAAAATCTGCAATGCAAGATATTTATGATAAGTCAATTGCAGCAGGCAATGATGAAAGTGAAGCGTGGGGTGCAGTAAGAGATACTTTAAAAGAAGAGTATCTATCACAGATTGAAAAGCATCCTGAAGATGTAGCAACTATCAATAACAGATTTGCTCAGTTAGTATCAAATACAAAACACAAGGTATCTGGTACTTACAAAAACTACACAGTAGACCAGGCAAAGAAAAATTACATTGATAAGTGGTATGCATCAATTGAATAATTTACAAGGGCTAGGAATATTTCCTAGTCCTTTTTCATATTCCTCAGAGGGTGGAAAGCTAAAAAGAACGCTTGCTAGAATTTAGTTAGTAACAAGTAAACCTATAGAGAGGTAGAGAGATGGCAATTAATTATGAAAAAATAGGATGGGAAGATAAACCAACTGAAACTACACCATTAAATAAAACAAATTTAGATAGGATGGATTCAGGAATTAAGGCAGCGTGTGATGGGATAGATGAAGCGTGTAATGTAACAATTAATAGTATGCCAGCATCACAGCTAAATTTTGCATTAAATGGAACTATATTAAATATTACTATATCGTAGGTGAAAAATATGAGTTTAGCAATTAATGGAACTACAATCACTCCAGGAGATAGACCTACATTTAATGATGTACCACTGACACAAATTAATGTTAATGGCACAGAGGTATGGAAATATGATTCTATACCACCTGCAATTAATATTACAAGTGGAAGCATAAAGACATCAGGTTCTACATACACAATAACTGGAACAGTAACAGATCCTGATTCAGGTGTAGCAGCAATAAAAGTAAATAATGTATCTATACCATTTTCAGGTAACAGTTTTTCGTATAATGTCGGCCTAAATTATGGAAACAACACAATAACTGTAACAGCAACAGATAATGCTGGAAATTCATCAACAGCAAGTGTGACAGTTCTAAGATACAATGCATCTGTTATTACATGGGATGATACACTTACGGCTTCACCAAGTCCTGGTGCTACAGTTAATTATAGTGGAAACAGAAACAGTGCAAATTGTTCGGTTAACACATCTACAACAAGCTATTTTGCTGGTCCTCAGTCTTATGCATCTCAGTCTATTGCATCAATAACTGTAACTGGACGTATTTTTGCAGGCACAAATACTATAAATATATCAGCGTTAAGTGCTAGCAGATGGATGTATGATACTAGCGGAATGCCAGATTTTGGAAGACCTGACCCACAAAGATATGCATATATTTACAATGCAGCAGGCCAAGTTGTTGCTAATCTGCCAAATGGTTCTAATAATGTAAGTGCATATTCCGATGGTTCGTATTTTTATAAGTTTTATTGTGGTGATGGATATTATGCAGCATCTACTCATGGAGCAGGTGCGAGTGCAAATATATCATTTAGCTCATAAGGAGAATAACTATGATACCAAAATCATTAGATACATTAAGAATAGATATTAATAGCGGTAAAGTGAGAAAAGCTGTATCAATATGTCAGCAGGACACAGTGCAGCGTACACTTAATTTCTTACTTGTTAATAGCGGAAATTCTGTTGATTTATCAAATGTATTGTTTGCAGAAATTTTAATTCATAAAGCAGATGGAGCAGAAGCAGACAATGGATGTGTTATTGATGGAGATTCCATTCAGTATACATTAAGAACTACAGATGTTTCTGCACTAGGTACTAACCAGGCACAGTTGCTTTTGACTTTTGCCGATGGACAGACACTAACAACACCTACTTTTGAAATCAATGTGTATTCAAAAGTCTTAGATCAGAATGTCCAAAAGAGTCAGAATGAATATGGTGCTTTAACAGAACAGTTAGTATTAGTCAACGAAATGTCTAATCAGATAGGCACAGCTAGAGATACTGCAATTGCTAAAGCTGCAGAAGCAGCAGCAAGTGCGGATGCTGCAGCCGAAAGTGCCACAAGTGCGAATGCAGCAAAGGAAAATGTTGCAGCTAGCGCAACTGCAGCAGCAACCAGCGCAGGAGAAGCAGCTGCATCTGCAACATTGGCAGTTAATGCAGCAGGCGAAGCTGATACATATGCAGATAATGCAGCAGATTCTGCTTTTGATGCTGCTCAGTCAAAAGATAATGCAGCAAGTAGTGCAACTGCAGCAGCAGCCAGTGCATCCAGCGCATCTACAAGTGCATATACTGCTACTCAAAAAGCTGCAGAAATAGTAGATTCCGCAAATGCAGCAGCAGCTTCTGCAAGTGCAGCAGCTTTATCTGAAGATAATGCTTTAGATTCTGCAGAACGTGCTGAAGAAGCGTATAGAAAAATGGGTGAAGATTATCTCGTTTTAGGTGAGACTTCATCTACTGCATATCGTGGAGACAGAGGCAAGATTGCCTATGACCATAGTCAGACTACTGGAAATCCTCATAATACAACCGCAGCACAAGTAGGAGCTGATGTAGCAGGAGCTGCAGCGCAAGCATATCAACAAGCAGCAGGATATACAGATACACAGATTGCTAACCTTATTAATGGTGCGCCTTCTACTCTTGATACACTTAAAGAAATTGCAGATGCAATGGCAGAGCATGAAGAGGTAGTAGAAGCACTCAATCAAGCTATAGGAACTAAAGCTTCTGATGTAGAATTTCAGGCACATCAGAATAATAATACAGTACATATCACTGCTAATGAAAGAACTACATGGAATAATGCAGTAGATAGCATAGGAAGTACTGATATATCTGCTATTGGAGATGGAACATTATCTGGAGCTACTAAACATCTTAGTGATTCTTTTTCTAACGCCCTTACAAGCCTTAAAAATACAGCAATAGCACAGGCGGTAGGGGCTACAGGTAGCACATTTACAAGTGTTATTGCAAAGTTAGCTGAAATTGTTAATCGTGGGGCATGGAGTGCTAATATGGCAAGTACAGGCTCAGTGACAATTCCACAGGGGTATCATGATGGCACAGGAACAGTAAAAACAAGCGGAACAGCTACTATCACAACTAATGGCACACATAACATAGCACAATATTCAAGTGCTAGTGTAAGTGTTATTACAAGTCCTTTGGAAGTATTCTCTTTGATGATAATTTGGGGACAATCGGGACAATGGGCTAACTATGGAAATATCTGGGGCGGTGTAGGTAGACGAATGGACGCTTATGCTACAAGTTATACTATGGGTAGTTTTACAGTGTCTATTGCTAGCGCTAATCCCGTAGGATATACACGAGTATATGCAAATGCCGCAGGCACATATCGAATGTATCAAGATGGGAACACATGGGAGGCAACCGTCGGTGCAAATACTGAACTAACAAACTATTATGTTAATGCAACGCATAGCATACTTATTACTAAAATCGCTTAGTCCTACAAGGACATAAAACCTAGGTTTAGGGGCTATCGTAAGGTAGCCCTAAAAATTTTTACCTCAGAGGTCAAAAAAGTAGTTGACAATTTGATAATATAATCATGTAAGAAATACCCATATTCTTATAACAGCGCTATCCTATCGGAACCAGGATAGCGCAATTCCCCCAAAGAATATCTTTTATTCGAGGTCATGGTCATGGCATTTATTCACTATAATGCTAATCCTAATAACAACGACACTATTGATTGTGTTATTCGAGGAATATCAAAAGTGCTTGATATATCCTGGGATGGAACATACATCATTTTGATGTGGAAAGGATTTATAGCAAAAAACATTTTTTTATTAAACAAAATATGGATAGATACCTTATTTGACTTAGGTTTTGAAATGCGCTTTGTACCTAATACATGTCCGGACTGCATAACAGTGGAAAGATTTTCTAAATCGCATCCAAAAGGAAGATATTTACTAGGTACTGGAAGTCATGTGATAGCAATAGTTGATGGCAACTATTACGATACATGGGATAGTGGAGATGAACTACCCTTATATTACTTTTATAGAAAGGAGAAGTTATGATTAATCATTTTCAACAGAAAGCACCAAATGTATTTACACCTGCAACAAACATTACTTATGTTCAAGGTGAAACAGGAGCAAAAGGATATCCACTTGCTAACGGATATACGATGCTGCTAATGGATTCTGAAGCTCAGAAGTTCTACATTAAGCAGACTGATGCAACAGGCATTCCCACAATGAAAAAGTTTAAGTTTGAAGAGATTGTAGATCCGGAACCTGAAAAGGTTGAGTATGTAACAAAATCAGATTTTGTGGACTTTGAAAACAGAATAATAAGCTTATTGCAGCCACCAAAGGAAACAAAGACTGCAAAAGCGAAAGGCGGTGAAGCAGATGGCTAATCCGCTTTTTACAAATCAAATTCAAAGTCAGTATCAACAGTTCAAATCGAATCCGATGTCATTTCTCATTCAGAGAAATGTTAACATCCCACAACAATATATGAATAATCCAGAGCAAGCGGTCCAATATCTATTACAAAATGGACAGATGTCTCAGGAAGCATTTAATCAAATATCTCAGATGGCTCCACAATTGGGCCTTAAGTAGTTACTAACTGCAAGTGCGCATAGCAGATAGTATATAGAACTATAAACCGGCTTATCAAAGGGATAAGTCGCTAACCGCAAATAGCTAGCGGTAGAAAGGAGTAATCTATGTCATTAGGAGAAAATGGCGGTAATGAAATGGTAATGCCAGTTGCACCTATGTATGGTGGTGGATATGGCAACAATGGCTTCGGCTGTGGAGATGGATGGTGGGTTATCCTCTTCTTATTTGCCCTTATGGGTAATGGTGGCTGGGGTAATGGTTTTGGTGGTGGAAATAATGGACTATTTCCATATTTCACAGCCACAAACACAGATGCAGGTGTACAGCGAGGTTTTGATACAGCAACTATTACAAGTCAGCTTAGTGGAATCAACACATCCATCAATAATGGTTTTGCAAGCGCTGAAGTTGCTGGATGCAATAGAGCTATGGATGCTATGCAGTCTGCATATGAGAACCAGATTGCAAGCATGAATCAGAACTTTGCAAACCAGCAGGCATTACAGCAGACATTGTTTGGAATGCAGCAGGCTCAATCTGAATGCTGCTGCGAGAATCGTCTTGCTACATGTCAGACACAGAACATCATTCAGAATGAAGGCAATGCAACACGTTTTGCTGATGCTAACAATACTCGTGATCTACTTACAAATCAGACAGCTAATACTCAGGCAATCCTTGATAAGCTTTGCCAGTTAGAGCTTGATGCTAAGAATGATAAGATTTCTGACCTTGAAAGACAGCTCACAATGGCAAATCTCGCTGCATCACAGACAGCTCAGACTGGAAGACTTCTTGCAGATAATGCAGCTCAGACACAGGCCCTTGAGCAGTATTTGAATCCTGTACCTATTCCAGCTTATGTTGTACAGAACCCTAATTGCTGCACACAGAACTTCGGTTGTGGTTGCAGTGGATTTTAAGAGGGGGTGAAGTCTATGGCAGAGTTTACTAAAAACGAAGTACAGACAGTGCTTCCTAATCAAGTTGTTACATTAAATACAAGTATTCCATGTAATAAAGGATATGTATATCACAGAAATGGTAGTGGTATTGTAGCTCTCCGAGGCGTAACCAATAACTGTTTTGCAAGATACCAGGTAACATTTAATGGCAATATTGCAGTGCCATCTACAGGAACTGCAGGCCCTATTTCAGTAGCTTTAGCTTTGGATGGTGAGCCACTTCTTACCAGCAGGGCTATTGTTACACCTGCAGCAGTTGCAGCAGAACCACCTACTCAGGATAATTTCTTCAATGTTACATCTACAGCAATAATCACTGTACCTAAAGGATGTTGCTTCAATGTATCAGTAGAGAATACATCCGAAGGTGCAACACCAGCAGATGTTGCACCACAGATTCTGGTACAAAATGCAAATTTAACAGTTACAAGGATAGCTTAGAAAGGAGAGAGCAATGGATAAAGGATTAAAAGAAGCAAAAGAAAAGCTTGTGAGTGAGCTTGTGCCTTATGTTCGTATGAAAGACATCTCTTCAGCTAATCTTGATACTATCTATAAGACAGTAAAGACAATCTACTATTTGACTACCATGGAAGCTATGGATGAATATAGTCAGGACTCTTACAGAAGAATGGAAACCTCTATGGACATGGGAAGCTACATGTCAGGGTATAACAGAGGATATTCTGAAGCAAGAAGAGGTAGAGATGGTGATGGAGATGGCAGGTATAATGAGGCCGCATCATACGGATATACGGATTACAGGTATAGTGGACATGATCCAAAAGAGCATATGATTCAAGAGATGCAGAAGATGATGAAAGAACTTGAGCCAAGAGAGCAGCAAGTTGTTCAGGACTGTATTAGTCGCATCAAATAATGACTTTAGGGGCTGGGAGAAATCCTAGCCCTTTTTTAATTCCTCAGAGGGTAGAAAGGGGGTAAAAAATGAATTTATTATTTAAGTATCAAATGAATGGGAGAAACTTCTTTATGAATCCAACAGTACAATCAGTTCTTACACTATTAATAGCAGCATTAGCATTGTTTTGTTCCGGACTAACAGTATATTTAACTGTCAAACGAGACAGTAAGCAGAATAGTAATACAGATGTAACCAATGCAGTGCAGCAGGCGGAAAGTTTCAAAGAAATTAATGTAAAGCTTGATTTTATATTCAAGCAAATAGAATCACTCTCTAAAAATTCAGAAGAGAGTACAAAGCAATTCATAGAGATGAACAATAAAGTAACAAAAATTATGGAGCAAATTGCTGCTCTATTCAAATATAAAGACGATCATGAACATCGTATCAGAGAACTTGAAGACAAAGTCAAGTAGAAAGGTGGGTATATGTTTAAGAATTCAGTATTTAAGGTTGATGTTGACACTAAGAAGTGGGCTAAAGCAGCTATCATCCGAGCAGTCAGAACTTTTGGTCAATCTGTAGCAGGTGGAATTGTTGTAGGTACAAAACTGGGAGATGTTGACTGGGTAGCAGTATTCAGTGTTGCAGCAGTCGCAACAATCATTTCATTAGCTACCTCTTTAGGTGGCATCCCAGAAGTAGAAAGTGAGGAATAATATGGCAGTATATACAGTACATGGTGGACATGCAAAGCAGGGTAATAAGTATTCAGGAGCAGTTGGTTTTTGCTCAGAATCAGTAGTAGATAGAGCTATTTGTGCAGCAGTCATTAAGTATCTTAAGGCTGCAGGCCATACAGCATATGATTGTACAGTAGACTCAGGTATATCCCAGGGAAATATCATTACTCAGATTAAGAAGAAGATTAATTCTTATAAGAACGTCACATGTAATATTTCAATCCATCTTAATGCAACAACAAAGTCTGCAGCAGATGGTAAAGTTAAAGGCTCAGAAGTGCTGGTGTATTCAACAACAGGTGAGGATGCACTTATTGCAAATCGTGTTTGCCTGGAACTTAAGGTATTAGGATTTACAAATCGTGGAGTAAAGAAGCGCACTGATTTAGGTGTACTTAAGGGCATTACAAATGGCGGTAAGAATATTCTTGTAGAATGTTTCTTCTGTGACGATCAGGACGATTACAACCTATTCAATAAAGTAGGTGTAGATGCAATTGGTAAAGCTATTGCAATGGGAGTTTTAGGAAAGGCTATTCCAACAAGTACAAGCAATACTGCTAAGTATTTACATAATGGTGTAGACTATTCAGCAGTATTTGATGCAGAATTTTATAACAAAACATATCCAGATATAAAAACTGCATTTAAAGGTGATGCACAGAAATCATTCCAGCATTTTTGCACATATGGAATGAAAGAAGGAAGACAAGGTTCAAAAGAATTTAATGTATTAGTATACAAAGAAAGATACTCTGATTTAAAAGCTGCTTTTGGACAGAATCTACCTGCTTATTACGAGCATTATTGTACGTTCGGTAAAAAAGAAGGCAGAAAAGCAATTTAGGTATTAAGCGAAAGCTTGATATACATCATTATAACCCTCCTTTGATCTAAAAACTGGGAAAGGACCCTTGACTGGGGGTCCTTTTTCAGTTATATATCGTGGGAAGAAAAAATGCACACAATATATAGAAATATATTATATTTTCATGGGATATAAGCAATATATCTAGGGGTTCAAGTCCCATTTCCTGCAGCTTAGCCTCAGTTTTTACTGAGGCTTTTTTAATACAAAAAACGAGCGACACCAATTCGAAATCAACCGATTCCTAACTGGTGCCGCCCCTTAACATCGATCCCAATGGACTATACCTCTCTATCTAGTATATTTTAATAGTAATAATTGTCGCGTGGTTAAAAAATTAATTCTCTGGTGGACCATACCTCCAATCACTAGATTTTGTAGTTACTAAATTAATTCTCTGGTGGACTCTACCTCCCTTTCTGTTTTTTCTCTCTGTTATTTGATAAGTCTATTATACATCCTGGAAAAGAAATTGCAAGACAAATATATGTATAAAATATTATTTGTCAGACAATAACAATGTTCGAAGATATGTTTTGTATATAATTCCAATTGAATAATTAGTTTTACCTCGGAAGGTGGGGTGAGGTGGAAAAAGAAAAAGATCCGGTGGATCTTTTTCCCACCGAACCGACCGAATCGCCACTTGTGGCGATGAGACCTTGGACCCCGGGTCCAAGGAACTCATCGGCACATTTAGAAAGATAAACCAGTTGATTGGTTATATATGTATTAGAGAAGAATAAAAAAAGAGCAACCAATCAATTGGTTACTCTTTCTAAAAATGCGGAAGGCGGGACTTGAACCCGCACGCTCGCAATGAGCACAAGATCCTTAGTCTTGCTCGTCTGCCAGTTCCGACACTTCCGCGAACAAGAGATATACTATCAGAGTCTGGCCAACATGTCAACAAAAAAATCACATTTTTCTTGTAAGATTTTTTTAGAGCTAGTATAATGGATTGGAATAAATTAAATCGCGCAAAATTAAGGAGAGGCAACAATGGTATTTTCGATTATTGTAATCATACTGACAGTTCTTTATATTGCAGTTTTGGAGCTGTCTAAAAATATATTATTAGGTTGGGCAATTGGTATACTTGCAGCTATTGCAATGTTAGTAGCAAGGGCAATGCTCATAAAAAGAGATTCATATCATGTTAAGTCAACAATCATTATGTGGATTATATTTGTGGCCATATTGGCATGTAACTATGTGCTAACTGCGCCACCTTACAAAAATGTTCCAGCAGTTGCAAATAAGAATCCTGATGTTACAGATGTTGTATCTGTTGAGCAGGGGGATTTGACTGGTGTATATAATGAGGACCACTCCGTAAAGGTATATGCAGGGATTCCTTATGCTAAAGCTCCTGTGGGAGAGCTTCGTTTCAAGGAACCACAGCCGGCAGAAAGTTGGGATGGTGTAAGAGCATGCGATGAATTTGGCCCTATGGCAATGCAGGCTCGTACAAATCCTTTTTATGACAGCTTGTCTCATATTCTTGGATGGCATGATTATAGAGTGACTTTTGGAGATGAGTATCTTGAGGCTATGAGTGAAGATTGCCTTTATCTTAATGTCTTTGCTCCAGAGGAAGCTTCTGATGAGCCTCTTCCTGTCATCTTTTATGTACACGGTGGAAGCCTTTCTACAGGACAGTCTTCATATACAGAGTATCGAGGCGAGGACTTGGCGAAGAGAGGAGTTATTGTTGTAAATTTTGCCTATAGATTAAATGTTTTCGGATACTATGCAGCTGACGATTTGAAAGATGAATCAGCAAACGGCACTACAGGTAATTATGGATTGTTAGATCAGATAGCTGCACTTCAGTGGGTTTATGACAATATCGAGGCATTTGGCGGAGATCCAAATCAAATTACAATTGCTGGAGAATCAGCAGGCTCATCTAGTGTAAATGCTATGTGCGTATCACCTTTGACAGATGGATTGTTTAATTATGCTATTGCAGAGTCTAGCGGTATTCTTGCAAGAAAGCCATTCCATACATTTAGAGATTATAGTGAGGCTGTAAAAGAAGGAGACGCTGTGCGCAAGGAGTTTGGTGTTGCATCATCTGCTGAGCTGCGTGATATTCCAGCAGAAGAACTGGTAAAGACAACATCAGATCAATCTGCTATGACTGTCGATGGCTATGCCATTACAGAACAGCCTTATCTTACATATGAAAAGGGGCAAAACCATGAAAAGGCTCTGTTAAATGGATTTAATGCCAAAGAATCAGATGCATTCTTGTTGACCACAAAAGCTACTAAGGAGAATTATGAAAAGCTGCTGGCAGAGGATTTGGTGTCTTACGCAGGGGACATGGCAAAGGTCGTTCCGGCAGATTCGCCACAGCGTGACCAGCATTTCATTGTTGATGCTATGGGAGATGCTAAGGGTGCTTTAAATATTAGTTATTCTGCGATATGGTTTAGCTACTCTCATTATCTATGGAATAACTATTTGGTGGAGCAGGGTGTTCCTACCTATGAGTATTACTTTACAAAGACAAATGATTCTTTATCTAATTATCATGCAGGCGAGTTGCCTTATGCTTATGGCAATCTTTGGAGACATCCAGGGCTGTATTCTGATGAGGATTATGCGCTGTCAGATACCATGCAACAGTATTGGGTAAACTTCGCCAAGACTGGAAATCCTAATGGAGACGGACTTCCTACATGGGAGATGAGAGATGAGAATCAGTCGAAATTACTACAGCTTGATACCGATATTAAGATGATTGAAGATCCAAATAACGAACTATATAAAATAATCGATAAATATCAAGCAACATTTAATTAAATTTATAGAAGAAAAAATAAAAGGGTTATTGTATACTAAATACGAAGGAAACTTTGGGAGAATACAATGACCTTTTTTGATTTGATTTTTATTTTTAGATTGGTACCAATCTTTTTGATTATATATTACATTTTGCCATGCAATTGTCGTGCATGGCTTTTATTGGTTGCAAGTATAGGATTTTACTATATTAATGAGCCGGTGTATATTGCTGTGATTTCTGCGGCTACATTGATTAATTATATTTTGGCTAAACTTTTAACTAAGAAAAAATCCAAGATTATACTTGCATTCGGCGTGCTTATAAATGTTTCATGTCTGTGCTTTTTCAAGGGAGCAGCTTCATTTGGATTAAATATAGTTATTCCTCTTGGAGTTAGCTATTACATTTTCAAAATGATATCTTACCTGGCAGATTTATATAAAGGTAAGATTCAAAAGGTTGAGCTAATAAACATGGCCAACTATTTCTTTATGTTTCCACAGATTATTTCAGGCCCGATTGCTCGATACGACTACGTAGAAAACAATGTTTCCTGGGTAAAGAATGAAAAGTCTAAAAAAGAGAATTTCTGTGCTATCCTTTTGCAAATAGAAGATGGTCTTAAGTATTTTGCCATGGGATTGTTTATGAAGGTGATGATTGCTGATCATCTTTCTGTTCTTTGGAATGATATTAAAACCATTGGCTATGAAAGTATTTCCACTCCTTTGGCTTGGCTTGGAGCATACAGCTATTCGTTTGAATTATATTTTGATTTTTGGGGATATTCGCTTATGGCAGCTGGCCTAGGTGTGATGCTAGGATTCCCTTTCATTAGCAACTTTAATCAGCCATATTTTTCAAAGTCTATCTCTGAGTTTTATAGAAATTGGCATAGCACACTAGGCGCATGGTTTAGAGATTATGTTTATTTCCCTCTTGGAGGCAATCGCAAAGGCAAGCTTTGGACTGTATTTAACTTACTTGCCGTTTGGGCTCTCACTGGCCTTTGGCATGGTCAAACATACAATTTCTGGATATGGGCAGGAGCAATATTCTTGATTATTACAATAGAGAAGTTTATTCTTAGCAGATTTGAAAAGCTATTTATGGTGGTAGGGCGTATTAACGTTATGGTAATTATTCCTATTACATGGGTTGTATTTGCTATTCATTCCATGAAGGCACTCAGAATATATATGTTAAGGCTTTTCCCTGTGATAGATATTTCAGTTGCAGTAAATAAAAATGATTATCTATATATGCTTCAGGATTACTGGTTATATCTAGTGCTGGCAATTGTTTTTACTATTCCAGCATTAACAGGTTTCTATAAGAAGCATAAGAATAACGTATTTACGATATTTGTTATTTTTGCAATGTTTTGGATAAGTATTTTTAGTTTGGCTAATTCGGCGGGAAATCCATTTATGTATTTAAGATTCTAGGTGATGATATGAAAATAAACAGTATTTTATTGTTACTGCTTACAATTATTAGTGCAATTACTATTGCGATAGTTGGGATTGTTTTTAGAACTACCGTATATACGAAGTACTATACAAATCCTTATGAAACTACTTCTATTGGAGCTGTTTTTCAAGCAGCGTCAGATAACATTTTCCCATGGTCTAAAATAGAAGTAGAAGAAAAGAAGACAGTCACAGTTACTAAGAAAACAAATAAAAAGACTAATAAAATAAAGAAATATGTCTCAGTAGATAACAGTTATTTTGATGATGCTTTGTTTATTGGCGATTCAAGAATGGTAGGACTTTCTCAGTATTGCCAGGATATTGATGCCAGAGCTACCTTTTATGCAAAGAAATCCCTCTCTATATACAACATCAGGGATGATAAATGGATAGAAACTGAGGATGGTGAGGAAATCAGTTTAGCCGAGGCTTTAGAGACTAATCATTTCTCAAAAATATATATAATGGTTGGCATAAATGAGCTTGGAAGAGGAGATGAAGTCGATTTCAGGCAAGCCTACCAGGATGTAATTAATCAGATCCAGGCAGCTGAGCCGGATGCTTATATATTCATTAATAGTATCATGCATGTTTCTGGAGAGAAAAACGAAACAGATGAGCTGTACAACAACACCAATATTAATATTAGAAATGATGCTATTAAAACATTAGAAGATAGGCAAAACATCTTTTATCTAAATATCAATGAAGCAGTAGATGATGAGGAAGGAAATCTTGATGCTGAAACTACATCAGATGGAGTTCATTTAAAGGGAGCGTGCTACGAACCATGGCATGAATATTTACTTTCTCACGGTGTGGAATAATACACAAAATAAATGTGCAGAATTTTCAGATTTAGCACGTTAAAGTTAGACACTTTAATTTGCAAAAAAGCGTTGACTATTTAGAGATGCGATGCTATTATAATCAAGTCGTCAGGAACAAGTGCTGATGCGCGGAAGTGTCGGAACTGGCAGACGAGCAAGACTAAGGATTTTGTGCTCATTGCGAGCGTGCGGGTTCAAGTCCCGCCTTCCGCATTTTAATTAAGAACTAGGATGCATTCCTAGTTCTTTTTTTGTATAGAAAAATGTATAATGCATCCTTGTTCTTAATTAACAGGCCGATGAGATCCTTGAATCCGGGATTCAAGGTCTCCTCGGCACGAGTGCCTTCGTCGGTCGGTTCGGTGGGAAAAAGATCCACCGGATCTTTTTCTTTTTCCACCTCACCCCGCCTTCCGCAAGCTACAAAAGAAAATAATTACAAGTCATATTTGGATTTTTGGGGATAATGTTGTATTCTTTTATACAATGAATACAACAAAACGAGATTTATAGGAGGCTTGAAGTGGGTTATACAGATAACAAGGTAAAGGTTACAGTGGTAGAAAGTCATTGTCCAAAGTACAAAGTTGGAGATGTTATTCGTTTTATAGGCAGTGACCTTGATAAAGATAACAGTGATAATGTTTGCATGGTTGCAATGCAGGCAATATATCCGTTCATTTATGCTTTTAGAAGAGGCGGTAATTTAAAAAATGGCCCTTATCAGTGTATTGATTGCGGAGAGACTGTAGTATTTAATATTGAAATTGAATCATAAAAATCGATGTTTATAGAGGTAATGGCATGATTATTGGGGCAGAATTATGAATGTATTAGTTGTAGGTGGAACCAGATTTTTTGGTATTCCAATGGTAGAAAAATTAATTGCAGATGGACATGATGTGACAATTGCAACTCGTGGTCTATCGGATAATCCGTTTAAAGAAGTGACGAAGCAAATTGTTATGGATCGTTCTGATTTTGATAGTGTTAAGTCTGCTCTAGATAATAAAGAATTTGATGTCATAATTGATAAAATCGCTTATTCATCGAATGATGTTAAAAATCTTTTGAGTAATGTGAGTTGTAAAAAGTATATCCAAATGTCTTCGTGCTCGGTCTACTCAAAGGATAAAGAAAACATAAAAGAATCAGAGTTTAATCCACAGCTTCATAAGTTAGTTTGGATGAATCGTAATGACGATTATGCAGAAGGTAAACGTCAAGCTGAAAGGGCAACATTAGAGTTTTTAGATTCCTCACAGTGTGTATTTGTAAGATACCCTATTGTAATGGGAGAAAATGATTATACTGGGCGTTTGAAATTCTACATAAACCATATTATAAATTCTGAAGCAATGTTTATTGATGACTTAGATTGTGGCATGGAGTTCATTCATGAGAAAGAAGCCGGATATTTCATAGCTCATTTGGTAAACACAACTGTGACTGGAGCCATAAATGGGAGCTCAAAGGGAATGATTTCTACGAAAAGCCTTGTAGAATTCATAGAAAAGCAAACAAATAGAAAAGCAATATTAGATGATTTTGGGGATGCAGCTCCATATAACGGTGCCTTAGCGAATATATCCTATGATACTACCAAAGCGAGAGATACAGGATTTGCTTTTTCAAGTATTGATGATTGGATTTATGAATTGATACATTCAAATTTACAGAGGTGAATCTTACGGAGGGACATAAGTATGGAATGCATGAAATGTAAAGCGGAGATGTTGAAAGCAAAATTAAAAGGGGATGTAGTTGGTACTGTAGTTTACTTAACAACTAAGAAAGAAGGACTATTTGCAACAGAAAAAAATAGTTCGGTTTCTTGCTATGTGTGTCCTAAATGTGGATATATTGAATTAGCTGCTGATAATCCTCAAAATCTGATTTTGTAATTAAAGCAGATAAATACTATTTTGTAAGGGAAAGATACAAAGCCTGATGATAAGATTATGGATATAGGCTACGCAAAAGAATAAAGAGTTAAACAAATCGCAATTTGTCGGTCTCTTCCTACAAGAGAAGATATTGATAAAATCAGGATTTTTCGAGGTTGGAACATGGAGTATATTAGAGACAGAAAAAGCAATATTACGTTTAGCTTGCATGATAGCAGGATATTAAATATGGAAATAAGCAGAGATAATTTGTCTTTGCAGTTAGATCGAATATATCAATATGCTGGCGATGAAGAAAAATGGTATCAAGGAATAATTGAATTTACAAGAGTTGCTATAGATGAGTGCGACATAATGGTATTTAACACTCCTTATGGATACGATGGAGAGAAATCTTTTTCTGGAAAATCATTGTCTTTTGAAGAGTTTAGTGCACAATATCCGAATGCTGAGTTCGAAATTGTTACAGAAGGATATAGTGGATATGATACGGTATTTCAGGGGTGGATATGGCAGGGAGAAAATGATCCTATGTTTGGAATTATGAGAATATGGAATACGGGTGATATGATATATCGAGTCTAACAATTCAAGTTTGTAGGTTGCAAAATGGTCCCATGGGGACGGGGTTAGGGGTTCAGAAAAGAAATATGTTGTATATAAAAAGTATATCAATCCCGAATGTAAATCCCTATAAGGATATAGGGTTCCAAGGGTTTAACAATCGATTTTATTATATGGATACTGCTTGGGGCAGACATAGTTGCCCTATCGAAGAAGTAGAGTATGAAGCCTTTTTTGGACAACGCTATAAAAAGGACACGGAGATAGGCTATCTCGTGGATGAAACCTTGGCGAACATTCTACATAGATTAGGGCAAAGAGACTTCGATTTTATGCAAAAGTTATATTCGGATGCGGAGATGCACTTCGAAGACGGACAAGTTAAGTTCACCTATCTTCAGAAGTTTTCGAATCCGGATATACAAGGTTTTGACTACGTCTCTAAGACAGATTCTTTCCCTATCTCGGAAACCTATCACGCGTATATCAAGGGGTTACGTGAGGCTTATGAGAAGAGTCGTCAGCAGTAGTTGAAAGATGGTAAGGCTCTAAAGATGGACGAGTATAGCGAGGCAGGAGAGGAATATGAAACATTTTATATTTAAGAATCGGAGTTTGTAGGAGTGATAGAATTATGAATCCATGGGAAAAAATCAGTTTATCTGATTATGAAAATCATATGAGTCTTTCTTCCGTAAATCAACTTCAGGCTATGAACAAAATGATGAAGTTTCAGTTTGAAGCATATCCGGTAACATCGGCTATTGTATTCGGAGTTGCCGGTGGAAATGGCCTTGAACATGTAAATTTGAAAAAGTACAGCAAAATATACGGGATTGATATTAACAATGCATATTTGGATAACGTAAAAAAACGATATTCATTCATGCAGGACATTCTTGAATGTAAAAGGATTGACTTGACTTGTGAAACGGATATGTTGCCGGAGGCAGAACTGGTGATAGCAAATATAGTAATAGAATATGTAGGACTTGAGCCGTTCAAAAAGGGAATTATTAAAACTGGAGCCAGATATGTATCCTGCATTATTCAAATAAATACGGATGAAGAATCTTGGGTTTCTGATTCCCCATATCTTCATTCTTTTGACGGTCTTGATGCTGTACATCATCAGATGGAGGAACAATCTTTGGTAATGGCTATGAATGAAATCGGATTTGATCTGCTAAAAAAGGATGCGATGCCATTGCCAAATGGAAAGAAGCTTGTGATGCTTGATTTTGAACGTTAAATTCAAATTTCTCGGGGAGGATATAATATGAATATAGTAATATATGGTTCTCAATATGGTACAGCAAAGCGATATGCTGAAGAATTATCAAATCGTCTTGGATTTGAGTTGAAATCATATGAGGAAGTGGCAGACGTCAATTTATACGATACAATTGTTTATGTTGGTGCATTATATGCTGGCGGAGTACTGGGGATGAAAAAGACATTTAAAGGCATGAAGGATAGCAATGGACATACGATAGTAATTGCTACTGTGGGACTTGCAGATCCAACAGACAAGACGAATACGGACACTATAAAGAAGGGCATGAAGAATCAACTGCCAACAGAAGTATATGATAAAGCTTCTATTTTCTATTTGAGAGGTGGAATAGATTATTCAAAGCTAGGATTTAAGCACAAAACCATGATGGGAATGTTATATAAAAAAGCTGTAACACTGCCGGAAGACAAGAAAACTTCTGAAGTAAGGGCAATGATAGAAACCTATAATAAACAGGTGGATTTTGTGGATTTAATCACGCTAGAGCCAATTGTCAAAGCATGTTTTGAAATATAATTCTAGGTTATTGGTGCTGGTAATGTTAGAAGTAAAATGTTCAGATGATTATTTAGATATTAAAAATCTGTTTACTGAGTATTCCCAAATAAAAAGAGCGGAGGAAGAATTGTTATGAATTGTCCTAATTGTGGTAAAGAAATGAGATCGGGGATTGTCAGGGCAAATCCACTACGAGATAATAAAGTTTTTTGGTATCCTGAGAATTATAAAAATAAATCGATTATTAATGAGGAACCAGTAGCTCTTTCTTTACAGGCGGAAGGTTACTATTGTGATGAGTGTATGACTGCGTTTGCAAGTTTTCAGAAAAAAGAATATGGAAATATTGAACGTTTATTTTACAAGATATTTGATAAGGAGTATTAGAGTTAATAATAAAGACAACTTAGAAATCTAGACATTTATAGCATTATATTAAATAAATATCCTACATATTTGTTAAATATGTCCATTAATAATTAGGATATTAGTCTCGATATCTAAGTGTAAGAATTTTTACTAGGCTAGGGAAGCGCTTATTTCAACGGAATGAAGTTGAGATAGGCGCTTTTTTAGTTATCTACAACCCGCTCGGACCTTTCTGGAGAGCGGAGCAGCTTTGACTGACAGATGAGCTGCAGAAAGGAGTTTTATGGCAGAATATTTAGCAGAAAGCAATTATCTATTTCAGAGTAGTATTTCAAGTAGTTATCTTTATTTTTCGAATTTTGCAAATAAAGATACAAGCTTTGAAAATGCTTTGAAAACAACGTCAGATGAACAATTGAATACCCAGGAACTAACAGATGTAGGAGAAAATAAGGGAAATAGCTACACTCGCATTGTATCTGCAACAGTGATGAATAGTGAGTTGCGTACAACTACAGGTGAAGGTGGCATTACAGCATTTTCTTACCAGGGCGTGATGCAACAGTTTGAAATCAGAATAGATGTTAATGGTGATGATAGAAAGTACACAGCCATTGGCACAGATAAGGATGGAAAACCATTTGAAAAAGAGATAGATCCTTATAATGTTGACCCAACAGATGCAGATTTTACAGAGTTTGCTGCTTTATGCTCATATATTCGTGAAACTGAGAATCTTGCAGATGAGACAATGAAGTTTGTGGGAGATTTTGAGGTAAATGATATTTTCGAGAGTATGGATTATCTTACTGTTTTCTCTAGTGAAATGGGAAAGTATGAAAAGGCTGGAATGGGAAATCTTTCCTTGGAAAACTTCATGCCACATATCAATAAGCTGATGGAAACACTTATGGGCGTAACCATGGAGAAGTTCAACGTAAGTCTTGATACTGTTGTGGAAGAACCAGCTGAGATGCAGACAAAGGATTTAGGATTTGGATTTGTATTGTCACCAGGATCTGCCTTTGGAATGACCGCAACTCAGATTATTAATCCAGATTCAGATGATGTTATTGTTAGAGTGAAGATGTCGGAAGCAAGTGGAGGCGAGACTTTTGATGTTAATATCTCAGAGGTAGATCCAAGAAATGCAACGGCTGTTGAAATGTTTGCATATTGCCAGTACGCAGATTCTATTGGAAAAGGCATAGCAAAGAGCAATTTCCCGAGCTGGAACACGGTGAATAGATATATGGATCCAAGCGGAGTGTTTGAGTTTGATTCTGTTGAGCAGGCAGCTACGCAAAAATTCAATTGGGTTGAAGCAATTTCGGAATCGGATATCTATTATAAGCGTGAATCAACAGGTGAAATACTTGGTTCAAAAGATATTTTGGAAATGCTTATGGAGAGCTATAAGAAAATCCATGAGAAGGATGATGAAGATGGCGACTGGCGCAAAATGACTGATGAGGAATGGGAAAAACTCTTGGCAAGAGTTGATGCTGATATTGATGATATGGCAGAACGCGTTAAAGAGGAAACCGAGGCGGCTAAAGAAGCGCAAGCTAAAGCAGAATTAGAAAAAGAAGCAGAGCTGTTATAAATTGCAGGTGATTGCAGCAGTGACACTTAATGTGTCCTGCTGCTATTTTTTGACTTTAAAAATACAAGTCATATTTGGAATATTGGGGATAATATAGTAAGCTTTGTAGTAGCCTATGCAACTCAAGCGTATTTTTTGATTTTGGGATGTATGTTTGGTCATTTACTGAGAAAGAATCGATTGATTCTAGTTTATAGGTGCAACAAATGATTAAGACAAAGCGTTTATTATTGAGACGAGTAAAAAAAGAGGATTGGAAGTGGTAAATGTATGAAAATTGAACATGTAGCAATGTATGTTAATGATATGGAGAAGGCCAGAGATTTCTTTGTTAAATATCTTGATGGAAAATCTAATGATGGCTATCACAATGTAAAAACGGATTTCCGTTCTTACTTCATTTCTTTCGATGATGGGGCAAGATTGGAAATAATGAACAAACCGGATATGGCCGATGACGAGAAAGCCTTGAATCGTACAGGACTTATCCATATAGCTTTCTCTGTGGGAAGCAAAGAACGAGTAGATGAACTGACACATAGTCTTAGTGCTGATGGATTTGAGGTTGTAAGCGGACCAAGAACAACTGGAGATGGCTATTATGAAAGCTGCATTATTGCTATAGAAGGAAATCAGATAGAAATAACGATTTAATCCCATTTTATAAAAATAAAAAAAGGATATCCTTTTTTTGCGTGTAATATGTTCTTTAGAGGTGTCGTTTTATGCAAAAAAAGGGGGACAAAATGGGCACAATTCGAGAGATGATTGAGCAGATGGAGAGGGAAACTCTTAGCCCTTATGCTACACTCAATGAAAATTCACGTGGCCGAGAAAAAGACGAGCCACAGTGTGATATCAGACCTCTGTTTCAGAGGGATAGAGATAGAATTCTTCACAGTAAGGCATTTCGCCGTTTGAAGAATAAGACACAGGTCTTTCTTACTCCTCAGGGTGATCATTACAGAACAAGATTATCTCATACTCTAGAAGTTTCACAGAATGCCAGAACTATTGCAAAGGCTTTACGTCTCAATGAGGATTTGGTAGAAGCTATTGCATTAGGGCATGATTTAGGACACACACCATTTGGACATGCTGGCGAAGCTCAGCTAAATGAAATGTGTTCTACTGGTTTTGTGCACTCAGAGCAGAGCGTGCGCATTGTTGAAAAGCTTGAAAAAGGCGGTCAGGGACTTAACCTTACATGGGAAGTCAGAGACGGAATCCGCAATCATCAGACCAGCGGACATCCAGCTACACCAGAAGGCCAAATTGTTCGCCTTTCAGACAAGATTGCATATGTAAACAGCGATATAGATGATGCCATTCGTGCACACATCCTCACAGAAGAAAGTATTCCAATGGAGATTCGCAAGACTCTCGGTATGACTTCAGCAGTCAGATTGGATACTCTTATTCACGACGTTATTATAGAAAGCACTGACAGCCCTGTTATAAAGATGTCTCCTGAAATCGAGCAGGCTATGGCAGAGCTTCGCAAATTCATGTTTACGAATGTTTACAAGGATTCTGTGGCAAAGACAGAAGAAGTTAAGGCAAAGCGAATGATTCGTGAGTTGTATGAGTATTACACAGAACATTTCGAAGAATTGCCTACTCGCTATCGCGCCATGGAGGATGAGGGCGAAAGCCAGGAAAGAATTATTTGCGATTACATCTCCGGAATGACCGATCAGTATTGCATTACAAAGTTTAATGAATACTTCATGCCAAAAGCATGGGTCGTTGACGGATTCTAATATTATATTTTAGGGAGAATACATGCCTTATTATTCAGATGAAATCGTCGAGGAAGTCAGAACCAGAACTGACATAGTCGATGTTATTTCTCAATATGTTAACCTTCAAAAAAAGGGCAGCCAGTATTTTGGACTTTGTCCCTTTCATAATGAAAAAACAGGCTCATTCTCGGTAAGCCCACAAAAGCAGATGTATTATTGCTTTGGATGTGGAGCCGGAGGAAATGTTTTCAGCTTCCTTATGAACTATGAAAATATGACCTTCAAAGAAGCTATCGAAGAACTTGCTCCTAAGTGTGGCGTCACACTCCCACGGAGGGAAATGACCTACCAGGAGAGGCAGAGAGCGGATAGACGCAGTCGTTTATTTGAAATAAATAAAGAGGCTGCTGGATATTACTACAAGATGCTTCGCTCCAAAGAAGGCGAGCAAGCCATGGCCTACTTCACCAAGAGAGAGCTTACAGCTGATACACTTCACAAATTTGGTTTAGGGTGCACCAGCAAATACTCAGATTCCCTATACAAATACCTTAGAGGTAAGGGATATGAGGATGAGATTTTAAAGGATTGTGGTCTTATAACCATCGATGAAAAACGCGGTGGTCACGATAAATTTTGGAATCGTGCTATGTTTCCTATTTTCGATGCCAACGGCAAGGTTGTTGCTTTTGGTGGACGAGTTATGGGAGACGGCGAGCCAAAATATCTTAACTCTCCTGAGACAGAGATATTCAATAAGTCTAAGACCTTGTTTGGCTTATACTTGGCCAGAAAGACAAGGCGTCAGCAGTTTATCCTGTGTGAAGGCTATATGGATGTTATATCTTTGCATCAGGCAGGATTCGATAATGCAGTTGCCTCACTTGGTACGGCTCTTACAGAAGGCCATGCCGGCATGCTGAAGCGATATGTCAAAGACGTTTATCTCAGCTATGATTCCGATGGGGCAGGTCAGAAAGCTGCACTTCGAGCAATCCCAATTCTCAAAAATGCAGGCATTTCATGTAGGGTCATAAATATGTCACCTTACAAGGATCCTGATGAATTCATTAAAGCCTTAGGAGCAGAGGAATACGAAAAACGTATTCAGAATGCGGAAAATAGCTTTATGTATCAGGTGAGAATGCTTGAAAAGAATTACGATTTGACCGATCCTGAGAAAAAGTCCGACTTCCAAAAAGAAGTTGCAAGAATGATTGTTACAGAGTTTCCAACTCAGCTTGAAAGAGAGAACTACACTGAATCAGTGGCGGCTCGTTTCAACATACCTCGCGAAGCTCTTGGCAAATATATTATCGAGCTTGGACAATCTGGAATTACAGCAAAGAATCAAAATCAAAACCGTGATTCCGAGCGCCGCAGTACTCCAAAGCCAAAGGATGACGGCATGAAGATGTCCCAGCGCCTACTTCTTACCTGGCTTGTAGAAGATACAAGCATATATGGAAAGATACAGGAGTATGTTACACCTGACGATTTCGAGGAAGGTGTATACAAACAGGTAGCAGCAGAGGTATTCAAATATATTTCAGAAGGAAACACTGTTGATACCGCTCGAATAGTTGATTTATTTATGGAAGACGAGGACAGGCGAGTAGTAGCCGCTCTCTTCAATACAACTGTTGGAGAACTTACAGACAATACAGATCTTAGCAAAGCACTAAAAGAAACTTTGCTTAGAATAAAAAAACATTCACTGGAGCTTGCACAGAAAAATGGAGCAGATTTAAAGAGCTTGGTGGAAGGAAAGAAGAAGCTACAACGACTTGAGCGTTTAGAATTCTCACTATAGAAAGGAATAAAAATGGCAAAAAAGAAAGTTGAAGAACTAATCGAAAACCAGGATTTAGAAGCAGCTGCAGATGCATTTTTAGCAGAAGCAGACGAAGCTGAAGCAGAAGAGTCGGAGTCTGATGACAAAGATGTAAACTTCGCAGACTTAGAAGAGATTTCAGCAGAGGATCTTGAATTTAACGAGCATGATTTCGACAACATTGACGAGACAGCTGATGATGAGGACGTTGATGAGTTCCTTGCATCTGTAGGAGCAAAGACATCAGTTGATAGAGATGATGACGATGATGACGACGATGATGATCTTGATTCATTCGGAAGCGATGAATTAGATTCAAAGGTTACTGAGCTTGTAAAGATTGCAAAGTCTCAGAAGAGCATTATCGAGGACTATGAAATTTCAGAGTTCTTAAAGGATTACAAAATCGATGCAAAGCAGATGGAGCGTATCCTTACATACCTTGATAAGAGAGGTATCGATGTAAACTTCTCTTCAGGCCCATCTGATGCACTTCTTCTTGCTAGTGATGATGAGGATATCGAAGATATCGATATGTCAGTTCCTGATTCAGTAAGCATCGAAGATCCAGTTCGTATGTACCTTAAGGAAATTGGTAAGGTACCACTTCTTTCTGCAGAGGAAGAGGTTGAGCTTGCTCAGAGAATGGAAGATGGAGATCAGGAAGCAAAGAACAAGCTTGCTGAGGCAAACCTTCGTCTTGTTGTTTCTATTGCAAAACGTTACGTAGGTCGTGGAATGCTTTTCCTTGATCTTATTCAGGAAGGTAACCTTGGTCTTATGAAGGCTGTTGAAAAGTTCGATTATCACAAGGGTTACAAGTTCTCTACATATGCTACATGGTGGATTAGACAGGCTATCACTCGTGCTATTGCAGACCAGGCTCGTACAATCCGTATCCCTGTACATATGGTTGAAACAATCAACAAACTCATCAGAGTTTCTAGACAGTTACTTCAGGAGTACGGCCGCGAACCAACTCCAGAGGAAATTGCAGCAGCAATGGGCATTACAGTAGATAGAGTACACGAAATCTTAAAGATTTCTCAGGAGCCAGTTTCACTTGAGACTCCTATCGGTGAGGAGGAAGATAGCCACCTTGGTGATTTCCTTCCAGATGAAAATGTTCCAGTACCTGCTGAGGCTGCAACATTCACTCTTTTAAAGGAACAGCTTCACGAAGTTCTTGATACACTTACAGAGCGTGAGCAGCGTGTACTTATCCTGAGATTCGGTCTTGAGGATGGAAAGGCTCGCACACTTGAAGAGGTGGGTAAGGAATTCAACGTTACTCGTGAGCGTATTAGACAGATTGAGGCAAAGGCTCTTAGAAAGCTTCGTCACCCAAGCCGAAGCAGAAAGCTTAAGGATTACCTTGATCAGTAAAATCATGATTTAATTACAAGGTTTATACATAAATAAATGATAAAATTATCTCCAAGATTACAAATTATATATGACATGGTGCCTAAGTGTGGAACTGTTGCTGATGTGGGCTGTGACCATGGCTATCTTACAATTTCTCTTCTAGAGAATCATATCGTAAACAAAGCAATAGCTATGGACGTTAATAAAGGGCCACTTGAATCAGCAAAGGTTAATGTTGGGCAGGCTAATCTTTTAAATCAGGTTTCATTCAGATTGTCAGATGGATTGGCCAAGCTTGATGAGGCCGAGGCAGATGTCATATGTATTTGTGGTATGGGTGGTGCTTTAATAAAGAGGATTTTGGATGCTAGGCTCATGGTTGCAAAAAGTGCCAAGGCACTTATTTTGGAACCGCAGTCGGAATACAAGGCTCTTCGTGAGTATCTTGTGGATAACGGCTTTCAATTTCTCGATGAAAGTTTATGTACAGAAGAAGGCAAGATTTATCCAATAATGAAAGTTACATTTTCTGGTGAGCACACTGAGCTTTCAGATGCTGAGCTTGAATATGGACCAATCATTATTGAAAAGTCTCCGGATTTATTACAGTCTCTTTTAGAAAAAAATAAAAGGGAGTATACATCAATCCTCAATAAGCTTGAATCACTTCAAGGCGAAGAAGTCACTGACCCAATACAACATAGAAAAGCGATACTGCTAAATGAGCTTGAGCTTATAAAGCAAGTAGAGCTGAAACGGAGGAAGAGTCATGGCTAAAGTAATTATTAACGGTAAGGAAGAGACTTACGAAGACGGTACAAAGTTATTAGACATTGCAGAAGCTCATCAGGCTGATTATAAGGACGATATTGTCCTTGCTAAGTACAAAGGCAGTCTTACCGAGCTACACATGGCTGTATCTGGTGTCGCAGAGCTAGAATTCTTAACTACAGCAGATAAGGACGGCCGTAGAGCATACCGTAGAAGTGTAGTATTTTTACTTCAGCGAGCTCTTATGGATGTATATCCATTGCCAGCAAATCCATACCTTAGGGTGGAGCATTCCCTGGGACAGGGAGATTTCTGCACTATCGATGGTGTTGGCGAAATTACAGAGGAAAAGCTTGAAGAGCTTAAAAAAGTTATGCTGGATTTAGTTCAGCAGGATATTCCTCTTAAGAAATATTCAATTAAAACTAGCCAGGCAAAGGAATTGTTCCATAGCTTCAATATGAAGGATAAGGAGCAGCTGCTTAAATATCGTACAAGTTCCAATATAAATGTGTATGATTTGGATGGATGTATTGATTATTTCTACGGATACATGGTACCATCTACCAAGTATCTGCAGTATTTTGATTTGATGAAATTTGAGCATGGCTTTATGTTATTATTCCCTAATGCAAACAAGCTTAAGGGAGATTCAAGGACAGTTGCAGAGTTTACTAGTCCGATAAAGCTATTTTCAGTTCAGCAGGCATCATCCGAGTTTGGACGAACAATGGGAGTTCCTACTGTTGGTGCATTAAATGATGCTATAGCAAGTGGCAGAATAAAAGATATTGTCTTATCTCAAGAGGCTATCATGGAGCGTAATATTGGCGAGCTTGCTCGTACTATTGCTTCAAACAAGGATGTTAAGTTTGTTATGATGGCTGGTCCTTCATCATCAGGAAAGACCACATTTTCACACAAGCTTTCTGCTCAGCTTAGAGCTTTAGGCTGCGTGCCTCATCCAGTACCACTTGACGATTTCTATTTAAACCGTGATCAAATGCCTATAGATGAATATGGAGAAAAGGACTTTGAGTCAATAGAAGGCCTTGATATCCCATATTTTAACGAGTGCATGGTTAAGCTTTTGAAGGGCGAAAGAGTTCTTCTTCCAAATTTTAATTTCAAAATTGGAAAAAGAGAGTATAATGATCACTATATGCAGTTAGGAAAAAATGATATACTTGTTATCGAAGGAATTCATGGACTTAACGATCGAATGAGTGCATCACTTCCTGCTGAAAGCAAATACAAGATTTATCTTTCTGCATTAACTCAGCTTTCTATTGATGAACACAATCCACTTTCTACTGCTGATGGTAGATTGATTCGCAGAATTGTGCGAGATTCAAGAACGAGAGCTACATCTGCTGCAGAGACCATAGCAATGTGGGATTCTGTTCGAAGAGGAGAGGAAAAATACATTTTCCCATTCCAGGAGCAGGCTGATCATGTTTTCAATACAGCTTTAATATACGAGATGGCAGTGCTTAAGCTATATGTTGATCCACAGCTATACGCAATTCCGGCAGACCATCCAATGTATCCAGAGGCAAAGCGCCTCATAAAGCTTTTAGATTATTTCCTTCCAATGGCACCAGATGTTATTCCTAACAATTCACTGGTTCGCGAGTTTATTGGAGGAAGTTGTATTCTTTAATAATGTTTATAAAGGGCTAGATGAGTAGTCGCTGTTCTATTGTAATGATAGGAGAGAGGAAAGTCCGGGCTTCACAGGGCAAGGATGCCAGCTAACGGCTGGTGGAGGTAACTCCAAGGATAGTGCAACAGAAATAAACCGCCCATATTATTATGGGTAAGGGTGGAAAGGCGGTGTAAGAGACCACCGTTTCGTTGGTAACAACGAAAGCCATGTAAACCCCATCCGAAGCAAGTTCTAAAAAGTGCGTACGCGGCCCGCCAGCACTAGGTTGAACGCTTGAGGTTATTGGCGACAGTAATCCTAGATAGATGACTACTTTAAAAGACATAACCCGGCTCACAGTCTAACCCTTTTCTTTTTTTCTTATAATTTGTCAGAATGTTGTCATTTTTTACAAATTCCATCTTACAATTTTAAATATTCGTGGGAATAATTCACGAATGTGAATTTTTTGTGTCTAGACAAGGTAAATCGTGCTATAATAGACCTATCGAAACTATATCTTAGGGGAATAGGAGTTATGGAGGTACTTGTTGTAATGGTTTAGAAGGATGGTGTAAAATGGAATATCAAGTAGGCGATTATTTAGTTCATGAGGGCAGTGGTGTTTGTCAGATTGAAGATATTGATGACATGGAACTTATGGGCAAAGGTTCTCGCAAAACTTATTACTGCATGTCGCCTGTATTTAAGGCAGGGGCAAAGGTATTTACTCCAATTAGTGGCTCAACAGTTAGGCTACGTCCAGTAGCAAAGCAGGAGACTTTTACTAGAATTCTTGAAAACATTGACAACATTGAGTGCATTGAGGAGCCAAACGAAAGAGCTCTTCAGGAAAAATTTAAAGAAGTGATGGGTGAGTTTACACCAGAGTCTTTGGCTCAGGTCGTAAAGACAGTACTTATCAGAAAGTGGCAGAGAATTGCCGCTGGCAAAAAGGTAATGGCCCTTGATGAAAAGACACTTTCAGTTGCAGGTCGCAAGCTTTACGAGGAAATGGCTTTTTCAATGGGTAAGGATATTACATTTGCTCAGAATCTTTTTGAGGAAGCTGTCAAAACACACACCGCAAATTCTGTATTAATAGGTGCATAATATATGATAGCTTACAAAGCAATTACAGAACATATTAAAAATAATAATGGTCTTGTTACAGCTCTTAATGTGCTGGACAAGGCCATTACTTATATTACAGTCTTGCTGTATGCAGGATATCTTGTTTACGGGGCGTTCTTTGAACCTTCAGGAGATTACAATATTTTGTATAGAAGTATTCTAATTCCTGGGGTTTCTTTTGTTATCGTTTCTCTTTTTAGAAAAATCATTAGTGCCCCAAGACCATACGAAGTATATGATTTTGTCCCAGCCTTAAATAAAGACACAAAGGGAAAAAGCTTTCCAAGTAGACATGTATTCTCTATTTTTATGGTAGCTTTTACAATCATGCAGTCATCGGTGGCATTAGCAGTGTTTGTGATTATCCTTGGGGTAGCGCTTGCAGTAATAAGAGTTATTGGCGGTGTGCATTTCATTAAGGATGTAATTGCAGGTTTTGCGATTGCTCTCATAATTGCAGTTAGTTGTTATGGTATTTTATGTGGCGTTTTTGGCCTCATTATGCTACCATTTTAATTAGGATTATATTGTAGGAGCAATTATATTATATGAAAAAAAGTGCAAAGAAAGCCTTAGCTGTGCTATTTAGCGTTCTTGGCACAGTCCTCGGCTTATATATTGGAGGCTATTGGCTATTTGTTCGGCCAGTTTATTGGCTAGTTACAGGTTTTACTGGTGGTACCCTTACAGCCGGCAATTTAATAATAAACGTTATCAAGATATTTATTGCATCCACCATTGGAGGAGGTATTTGGTGTGTATGTGATATTATTGCAGGGCATTTTAGGGACGATCCTAGAGATGATTGATTTTTGGGGATTATTGCAGCGCTAGCTGTTGATAATAAATCATGAAACTTAAATGATTGGGGGTAAAATGTAATGACTGGAAACGTAATTGTGGGACAATCAGGCGGACCGACCGCCGCAATCAACTCTTCATTAGCAGGAGTGTTCAGAACAGCAAAAGACCGTGGTGCTGGCAAAGTATACGGCATGCTCCACGGAATCAAAGGTTTGATGGAAGAGGATTATATTGACCTTTCAGATTTCATCAAAAATGATTTGGATGTTGAGCTTTTAAAGCGAACTCCAGCTGCGTATCTTGGTTCATGTCGCTTCAAACTTCCTGAAATTCACAAAGACATGGCAACCTACGAAAAAATATTTTCAATTCTTAACAAGCTCGAAATTGAGGCGTTAATTTACATTGGTGGTAATGATTCTATGGATACCATCAAGAAGCTCTCTGATTACGCCATTCTTACAGGTTCCGAAATTAGATTTATAGGATGTCCTAAGACTATCGATAATGATTTAGCACTTACTGACCATACACCTGGATTTGGTAGTGCTGCTAAATATATTGGTACATCAGTTAAAGAGATTATCCGCGATGGCCACTGCCTTGAATATGACAAAGGCCTTGTTACAATTGTGGAAATCATGGGACGTAATGCTGGCTGGCTTACAGGCGCATCTATTCTTGCAAAAGGAGAGGATTGCGAGGGACCAGATTTAATTTATTTACCAGAAGTACCTTTTGACCTTAATAAGTTTAAGGAAAGAGTTGTAAAACTTCTTAAAACACAGTCATCAGTTGTTGTATGTATTTCAGAGGGTATTCATACAAAAGAAGGTAAATATGTATGTGAGCTAGGTGATAATGTTGAATTCGTAGATGCATTTAATCACAAACAGCTTACAGGAACAGCTGCTTATCTTTGCAATTTTATTGGAAGGGAGCTTGGCTGCAAGACTAGAGCTATTGAGCTTTCTACACTTCAGAGAGCTGGCTCACATTTAGCTTCACGTGTAGATATTCTTGAAGCATATCAGGTTGGTGGTGCTGCCGTTCTTGCTGCAGATGAGGGGGACACAGGTAAGATGGTTACACTTACTCGCCATTCAGATGATCCTTATCAGTGTGGTACAGAGGTTAAGGATGTTCACAAGATTGCTAATGACGAAAAGCTTGTACCTAGAAATTGGATTACACATGATGGCACATATGTAACAGAAGCCTTTATTACATATGTTAGACCACTGATACAAGGGGATGTATCACCTATCATGGTAGATGGTATTCCAAGACATATTTACAGACCGGTTAAAAAATAGTTAATGAGGGGTATGGAGGAGAAAAATGCAGGTATTTCATGGAACAATAATCACTTGTGATGAAAACAATACAATTGCTAATTACTTGGTTGAAAGGGAAGGACGTATTGCTTATATTGGCAACACATTACCAACTCAGTATGAGGTGGTTCCTCCTATCGAGTTAGGCAAAAATGTTGCTTTGCCTGCATTTGTGGATACCCATACACATTATTCCGGCTTTTCTGTATTGCATAAGATGTTTCCAATAAACGATACTGATTCCAATGCGAAGATATTGGAACAGTTGGAAAAATATGCAAAAGAATCAAGAGAGAGTATAATCGTAGGCTTTGGTGCAACAGAGTTTTCTGTTTCAGAAGGATATTTAATTCTTAGAGAACAGATGGATACGGCTTGTCCTGAAAAGGCCGCATTTATCATAAAACATGATGCCCATTCAGGTGTTGCTAATAGTCTTTTTATTGAGGCTGTTAAGTCTAGGGCAGAAAATCTTAGAGGATTCAATCCTGTTACAGGAGAATTGAAACAGGAAGCTTTTGCTGCCGCCTGCGAATTTATAACTCATGGCCTATCTACTAAAAAAGTCATTGATTCTATGATGGAGACAGCAGATTTCCTTGCAAGCAGAGGCGTTGGATTGATTTGCTCAGCTAGTGGATTAGGATTTATACGTGACTATGATTTTGATATGGAGCGTTCAGTAGCAAAGGGCCTTGATAATGGTATGCAATTGCGCATTGCACATCAGTGTTCAAATGTGGATAAGATTACTAAAAAAGATGTGAATCGTGTAGTATTTGCAGATTTGGATGGTACTTTCGCTAATCTAGATGCAGCCTTAATGGATGACTATGCTACTGTAAAAAATAAAGGCGTTTCATATTATGACGATGTGGATGTTCAAAAATTCTGTATTAATGCCAACAGAGCAGGCTACCAAATAGCTTTACATGCAGTTGGTGATGCTGCCTTTGAGCAGGCGGTAAATGCCATTGCATTGGCACTGGAGGATTATCCACGATACGACCACAGACACATAATTTTACATGGTTCACTTCCAACAGAGCGTGCCTTAAAGACCTGCAAGAGATACAACATTATGATTTCAGCTAGGCCTTCTATGTTGTCGCATATCTCTGGAGTTGATGAATTTGTTAAAGAGATGCTGTCGGATGAGAGATTTTCAAGAATTAATCCGCTTAAGACAATCAATGACTTGGGAATAAAGGTGTGCTTCAATTCAGACGCACCAGCATCTGATCCAAATCCAATTATGTGGATTCATGATGCTTGTAACAACAGAAATCCAGAAGAGTCTGTGTCTGTTTTTGATGCCCTTAGAATGGCTACATATAATGGAGCCTACTCTTTATTTGACGAGAAAGAGAGAGGGTCATTGGAGATGGGCAAAAGCTGTGATATAGTTATTCTTGATTCAAATCCATACGAGGTTCCAGTGGAAGAATTAAAGAATATTAGTGTTGCAGAATTATATTTGAAGGGAAAGCCATACCAGAGATCTAGAATGGGATCTATGGCAACCATGCTACGTGGTATGTTCCCTCAATAATCACTAGGAGTAATAATGTCATTATCATTAATAATTGGTAACTCGGGTAGTGGTAAATCCACTACCCTTTATAAAAGAATAATAAAAGAAGCTATGGCAAATAAAGACAAGAATTTTCTTGTTATAGTTCCAGAGCAGTACACTATGTCCACCCAAAGACTTCTTGTTTCTATGCACCCTAACAAGTGCATTATGAACATCGATGTTTTATCCTTTAATCGATTGGCATACAGAGTGTTTGAAGAGCTTGGGGCTGGCGTAAACGCTGTTTTGGATGATACAGGAAAATCTCTTGTAATTCGCAAGCTGATAAACTCAAATATCAATGACATAAAGACTTTAAGGAATAATATTACAAGAATCAGCTATATTACTCAGGTAAAGTCTTTGATTTCAGAGCTTACTCAGTACAATATCACTCCAGATAAGCTTAAGGAGATGATTGATACACCTGCAATGTCAGAAAGCTTCAAAAGAAAAGCCTCGGATTTGTTAGTATTGTACGAGGCTTTTTTAGATTTTATAAATGGTAAATACGTTACCACTGAGTCTATTTTATCTACGTTAAATGATATGTTGGATAGCTCAGAAATAGTAAACGGTTCAACAGTTGTATTAGATGGATTTACCGGCTTCACCCCAATCCAGTATCAGCTTGTGGAACATATGCTTGCAATATGCGATGAGGTAGCAGTTACAATTACAGCAGACGAAGATACACCTCTTTTAGAAAACCTTGCAGATGATGAGTTGTTTTCAATGTCATCTGAATTTGCAATAAGAATGAACAAAATCGCCAAGAGAGCTGGCGTAACAATAAATAAACCTACCTATATTTCCAGGGAAAATGGCTGGCTTTCAGACAATGAGATACTCAGCCATCTTGAAAAGAATATTTTCAGGGCGAAGCCACAGAAATACGCAGGTAAGGAACAGCCGAACAGTAATATAGTACTAACTAGTCTCAGAAGTCAGCGTGATGAACTACAGTATGTTGCTATAGAAATTAATAAACTAATCCGAGAGGGAATGCATTACAAGGATATTGCAGTTGTTGCACCTAACCTGGAGGAATATAGATATTTAGTTTCGGGGATATGGAACAATTATGATATCCCTTACTTTGTTGATGCCAAAACAGAAATCTTATTCCATCCGATGACAGAAGCAATAGATGCGTTGTTTGATATTTTCGATAATGACTTCAGAAGAGAAGATGTATTTAGATTCTTAAGAACCAATCTTACAGATTTAACATTTGAGGAAATGGATTACCTGGAGAACTATCTTATTTCTACAGGAATCCGTGGCAAGAAAAAGTATTTTCATCCTTTTGCAATTCGTTCTAATTCATATTCCAAGGATGAGGATTTACTTAGGGTAAATGAAATTAGAGAAAAGTTTATTGCCCCTTTCAAGGCATTTGATAATCAAATTTCCCAAAAATGTTCAGTAAGAACAATTGCTACTGCTTTATACGAGATTATTTGCTACTTCGATTTTGAAGGACAAATTAAAACAAGAGAAAAATTATACGAAGATGGCAATCAGCCAGTTAAGGCGAAAGAGTATAGCCAGATTTATCCGGTTATAATGGATATCCTTGATAAGTTGGTGGGAATTCTTGGGGATGAAGAAATGGATTTGGAAGAATTCCATGATATTTTTGAAGCGGGCCTATCGGCAGCCTCAATTGGTGTAATTCCTCCTGCCAATGATAGCGTGATTTTAGGAGATATTGAGCGTACACGTTTGTCAAATATCAAGGTGTTGTTTTGTATTGGAGCATCTGATGATGCTATTCCAAAGAAGGTGGAGAATGGAGGTATCCTTTCTCAGCTAGAAAGAGAACAGCTTCTAGCCCAAGGTTTTGAGCTGGCTCCATCAGATAGGCAAAAGTCATTTAGACAGCGATTCTATCTATATCTGATGCTTACAAAGCCAAATGAGAAGCTTTATATTACAATGCCAAGAGTAGATTCTGCTGGTAAAGCTGTAAATCCATCTTATCTAATGGATTTATTAAGAAATATGTTCGAAGATCTGTCCTTAAAGGAGATAGAGAGCTTTGGTATAGAGGATAGACTGCTATCAAAGAAAAGCTCATTGGAGTACATGATTGAGCTTGTAAATAAAGCTGCTACCTTTGGTTTAGAGGTGCTGACTAATCAGGAGAAAGCTGTATTAGAAGAGCTTTTAAACTGGGCAAAGGAAGATAGTTCAGATGATTTGGAAATTCTCTTAAACGGAGCCTTTTTCCAACATAAGCGAGAAGACTTTTCCGATGATATTATGTTAGCTGTCAATGAGGCTTTAAATGCAGACGAGACCATTAAAGGTTCAGTATCCAGATTTGAGTTATACAATGAATGCAGCTATAAATATTTCCTGACATACATTATGAAGCTTCAGGAGAGAGAGAAGTTTGAATTATCCAGCATCGATATGGGTAACTTTTATCATGAAGCGATTCAAAGATATTCTGATAGCTTAAAGGCAGATAATAAAACCTTTAAGGGAGTAACAGAGGAAGAGCGAGAAGCATATATTGAGACAGCTATCTCCCAAACCTTCCAGTCTATGGCAAAGGTTGCAACTCTGGAGGATTCAACTCAAAGATACATAGTAGAATCCATGAAAGCGACTCTAAGACACGTGGTAGAGATAATTACAACACAGGTATCAAGAGGAGAATTTGAGCCTGAGCTTTTCGAGGAAAAGATTCAATCTGAAATAATCAATCCTGTCAGTGGCGAAGTTGTTGCAAACTTAAATGGTAAGGTCGACAGAATCGATATGACAGATGGTGACGACAGAGCGGTAAGAATTATCGATTATAAATCAAGCGGTCATAAGCTTGATTTGGATGAGTGCTATTATGGCCTATCAATGCAGCTGCCTATTTATATGGGAGTTGTTTTAGATAAGCTTAAGGACAAATATCCAAATTCTACTATGCATCCATCAGCTATGCTCTATTATGAAATGGCTAATAAATTCCTGGAGCTTAGCAGTAGTGGAGAAAATTTTAAAGAAAAACAGTTAAAGCTTAGCAGAATGGAAGGCATCCTTTCATCCGAGCCAGAGGATTTGGCTGCAAATGATAGCACAGTTGGAATAGAGGATTGGCAGACAAAAGAATCATCTATTGTTCCATTCGGTGTAAAAAAGGACGGCGAGCTTTTAGCTTCTGCTAATGCAATCAGCCGAGATGATATGAAAACAGTTATAGATTATGCAGCTTTATCGGCAGCAAAGACTGCTGAGGGTATAATCAATGGCCAGTTTGAACCATCACCTGCAAAGCTTGGAACACAGATAGATGCTTGTAGATACTGTGGCTTTAAAAGTGTTTGTCACTTTGATGAAAACGAGCCAGGATATCAGGCTAGAAATTTGGAAAAGCGAAAAAGCAAGTCTGATGTATTGGAGTTAATGAAGGAAGAATTAGGAGACAAGGATAGTGGCACTAACTAAAGAACAGCTATTAGTGAAGGATACGAGAGGCAAGAACATGCTTGTTAGCGCTGCCGCAGGTAGTGGAAAAACCTTCGTATTAGTTGAACGAATAATATCTGAAATTCTTGATGAAAAAAATGGAATAGATGTGGATGAGATTCTGGTTGTTACTTTCACTACAGCAGCTGCTGCGGAAATGAAAGATAGAATCCGACGTGCCATTGATAAAGTCATTGCAAATAATGGTGCGGACGCTAGAATCAGGGCACAGGCCACTCTTATACATAACGCCCATATTAGAACTATAGACAGCTTCTGTAGCTGGGTTGTAAAAAACTATTTCTATGAAATCGATATGGATCCAGCCTTTAGAATAGGAACATCGGGCGAGCTCAAAATGCTTTGCGATGAGGTGTTCAGTGATCTTTTGTCAAAGTATTTGGAAGCGGATGATGAAGATTTTAAACTTTTGGCAGACGCTTATATTTCGGGCAGAAGAACAGACACTCTAAAGGAAATGGTCTTTGCAATACATGATAAAGCTACTAGTTTTGCCTGGGTAGACGAATGGTACGACAATGCGTTAAATCTTTACAATATTGGTAGCGTAGAAGAATTAGAAAATTCCCAGTTGGTAAAACAGATTATCGAATATACGGATTTGTATGTAAGTGGACTAATAGATTCAGTTGCAAAGCTTTTGGATTTATATGATTCCGATTGTGATTCTAAGGACAAACATATCTTCTCAAATGAATTGGCACAGCTTAGAGGTATAGCTGAAGCTTCCACTTTCAAAGACAAATATTGTGCTGTTATGGGTGCTGATTTTTCTGAAAGATTTGGAAGCAAAGGCACATCTTTAAATGAGGATGATTTAGCTAGAGCGAAAGCGCTTAGAGCAAAATACAAAGATGTGGTAGGCAAATTAAAGGAATCATACTATTCATCCAGCTTGGAAGATATGTTTTCTGATTTGATGTATGTGAAAAAACAGGCATCAGCATTAATCAGATTTACAAAAGAATACACGAAAAGCTTAAACAAAATAAAAGCAAAGAAAAATATATACGACTTTAATGATATTGAACACATGGCTCTTGAAATCCTTAGAAATAAGGACTCTAAAGAACATGAAAAAAGACCTGTAGCAGTTGAGCTGTCACAGCATTTCAAAGAGGTCATGGTAGATGAGTATCAGGATTCCAACGAGTTACAGGAACAGATTCTTACTGCTATCAGCAATGGAAGCAACTATTTCACAGTAGGTGATGTTAAGCAGTCTATCTATGCTTTTAGACAAGCTAGCCCACAGTTGTTTATTGATAAGCTTTACACTTATCCAACTGATGATACTGGCAATGATATCCGAATTGATTTGGATAACAACTTTAGAAGTAGATGGCAAGTTCTTGATTTTTGTAATCAGGTATTTGAGCCTCTTATGCAGATGGACGTTGGCGGGGTTGCCTATGATGAGAAGGCGGCTTTAAAGCTTGGAGATAAAAGCTTTCCTGGTGAAGGAAAGGATTATGAATCAGAGATTATAATTGCAACTCAGAATTCTGATTCAATGCAAGAGCTCAATATCGAAAATGGAGATGAGCTTGAGGCACTTGTTGTAGCAAAGCGCATTAAAGAGTTGATGGCATCAGGCTTCCAGGTCAGTGGAAAAAACGATGAGGGACGATATCTTAGAGATATGCGTTTATCAGATGTTGTTATTCTCATGAGAGGTACAAAAGGCCATGCTGACAAATACATTTCCACATTAAAAGATTATGGCATACCAGCATATGTTGCTGAGGAGACTGGATTTTTTGATAGAGAGGAAATTGAGACAGTATTATCAATGCTTACTATTATCGATAATCCTTTTAATGATATTCCCCTTGCGGCAGTACTTCATTCTCAGATGTTTGGTTTTTCTTCTGAAAGACTTGCCCAAATTAGAACAATTAACACTGAGGAATCTTTATATGGATGCCTCCTTGAGTGGAACAAGACAAAGTCCACAAAGGATGTTTCTGAGTTCCTTGATACATTAAACTATTTCAGAGAGCAGGCTATAGATACACCTATACATGAAATAATAGAAAACATCCTGGAATATACCAAATATGGAATGTACTGCAAGGCACTTCCTAACGGCAAGATGGCTTCTGCAAACCTGGATAAACTAGTGGATGAGGCTGTCAATTTTGAGAGTACCAGCTTCAAAGGTTTGTCGCGATTTGTAAGCTATATTGAAAGCCTTAGAACATATGATGAGGATCTAGGACTTGCTAAGACAGTTGGTGAAAATGATGAGGCTGTCAAAATAATGACTATTCACAAAAGTAAGGGTTTGGAATTCCCTGTAGTATTTGTTTGTGGATGTGGCCGTGGATTTAGAAGTGACACAAGCGATTTTTCATATGATGCAACACTTGGTGTGGCATTGAATTATCGAAATCCTGAAACAAGGATTACCTACAAGACACCATTTTTTAATCTGATTCATGCAAAAGCTGCAGCTGAGGAAAGAGGAGAATACTTACGAATTCTCTACGTAGCACTTACTAGAGCTGTTGATAAACTGATTATTACTGGTGCAATAAAACCATCAAAAGATAAAAGTGTTGTTGATAAGTTAGAAGAGTTTAGTGGGGATGGAAGTAAGCTCAGCTTCCCTACTAAGATAGGAGCATCCACAAGTATAGAACTGATTATTCGTGCTTTGAATGCATCGGGAAGAGATTACAACAGACGTATTATAGATTGTCAGGAATTGTTCATTGATCAGGTTGAAAAGGGAATTGTAAAGGAACAGGTAAAGAAAGCCATTGAAAGCATTGTCCAGCCAGGCAGTACTGCGGATAACACTATCGCAAATACGTTATCATTTAAATACAATGGCCTTGCAGATAGCAAATATAAAAGCAAGTATTCTGTTTCTGAAATCAAACATCAGGCAATGGAAAATACGTTCAAGTTCAATGAAGATGCAGCACCTGCATTTATTCAAAATGAAGAGGAAAGCTACATACCTCAGTTCATGCGTACCGCTACGGAAGAAAATGACAAAGAAAGCAAGGTTCCTTCAGGTGCATTATATGGAACTGCCATGCATAGATTTATGGAATGCTTTGATTTCGCCAGAGACGATTACCAGTCAAGCTTTGATGAGCAACTGAAATATATGGAGGCCACTAAGAGCTTATCAGATGATGAATTTGCAAGAATCAATCATAGAAAGCTTCAGGTATTCTTAAACGACGACTTGTCTAATCGTATGTCAAAGGCAGCTATGAATGGAAAGCTTTACAAAGAAAAGCCTTTTGTTTTCGGAAGCGATGCAAAGGAATTGTTTGATGATGAAGATGTTACAGATGAGATGATTTTAGTGCAGGGAATTATTGATGTCTTCTTTGAAGAGGATGATGGAATAATTCTTATGGACTATAAGACTGATAAGGTGGACGAAGACAAGGACTTAGTGCTAAGATATGAAAAGCAATTAAAGCTATACAAAGATGCAATAGAGCATGCTTACGATGTCCCTGTTAAGGAAGTGCTCATTTATTCATTTGCGCTTGAAAGGAGTATAAATATATGTACGACAAATTAGTAGTTGAAACATTTTTGGAGAAACAGTTACAGTTGTTTCCTGAAAAGGTAGCTGAGTCTTACGATGAGGCAGTAGAGTTTTTAGAGGACGTATGTGCCACAGTCTGCAAGAATAAAAAAGAGGTACTTGAATATCTTGAAGACGAAATGGATATCACAGGCATGAGTGAAGAAGAAATCTTATCAGCCGAAGAAGTTTTCTCTATTTCTGATGGTAGATATCTTGTAGTAGAGGGTTAATATGAAGTTTTATAAGAAGTTATTACCTATCGCATTTGCGATATGTCTAGCGGTTAATTTTACTGGTTGTACAGTAGGAGACAAAGTAGTTTATTTCGACACATCTAGTGGATACAACACTGTGTTTAAAATCGGAGATTTTAAATGCTCCAAAAAAGAAGCTCTTGTTTATCTATTAAACGAGAAAAACATTTACGGATCTGTAGATGGGGTAAATCTTTGGTCAGAGGATTATGATACTGATACAATGACAAGCTCAATAAAAGATTTAACAATGGAGCATTTAACAAGGGTATACATTCTAAATGTATATGCAAGTGAGCAGGAAATTGAGCTTACAGAATCAGAAAAGAAGGCTTGCTCTGACGCAGCAGAAGAGTACTACAAATCATTAAATTCAACAGAAAAAAGTTTTACAAAAGCAAAGAAAAAAGATATCGAAAAAATGTATATGCGATATGCTTTAGCTTCTAAAGTATACGAGGAATTAATGAACTCTGTTGATGAGGAAGTATCCGAAGATGAGGCCCGCGTTATGGAAGCTTTTGTACTGTATGTTTCAGATGAATCTACAGCAGAGACTATCCAGGGAATGATAGATTACGGTTACACATTTGAGAGACTTGCATCAACATACACAGAGCTTGATTCTTATCAGGTTACCTTCGCAAGAGGAGAGTATCCTGAGGAAGTTGATGATGTAGTTTTCAATCTTGATACAGATGAAGTTTCTTCAGCAATTGCTGCTGATGGTGGTTACTATTTCTTCCAGTGTTTGGACAAGTATAACGAAGAGTTATCAGAAGAAAACAAAACTGTAATCATCGAGAACCGCCGTAAGCAAGTGCTTGAGGACATCGTTTCTGATTTAGAAGATAGATATTTCTCTGACATGAATACAAAGCTTTGGGAGTCTATAGATTTTCCAGAGGATTCTTCGGAATTAACAAGTGATAGTTTTTTTAAAACATTAAATGACCATTTTTAGATAATTCAAAATATAAACAACTTTCTATATATAATTGCAAATTGTACTAAAAAGAATTGATAATTTATATTTTATTAGTAATTTGGTAGAAAATTAATTGAATGTACTAGCAATTGCGTGAGTAAATGACTATAATATAGGGCATATAAAAAATAATAATTGTTTGCTCATATAGGAGGGTGAAAAAATGGTAACAAATGCAAAGGTTACAGTTGATGATGTAAAGAAGTCAGCTGCATCTGCTGCTACAACTGTAAAGACTGCAGCAGCAAGCGCTAGTGAAGCAACTAAGAAAGCAGTTGCAGAAGTAAAGAAGGAAGCTACAGCAGCTAAAAAGACAGCTACAAAAGCTAAGGCAACAGCAACAAAGAAAGCTACAGCAGCTAAGAAGACAGCTACAAAGACTGTTAAGAAAGCAACAGCTAAGGCTAAGAAGGCAGTAGTAACAACAGCTGTTGTTCAGTATCAGGATCGTGAATTTACAGAAGCTGAGTGCATCAAGAAAGCACAGGCTCAGTTCAAGAAGGATTACAAGAAAGAGACTCTTGAAGAGCTCAACATCTACATCAAGCCAGAGGAGCGCAAGATTTATTATGTAGCAAACAAGGATCGCGTTGGTTCAGTAGATCTTTAATCCAAAATATTTTTTATGTCGTAGCACAAAGCTGTATCGTATATACGATGCAGCTTTTTTATGGTCATGCTACGTGGAGGAATGATGAAAAAAAGTTTATTCGCAGTGGCCTATTGGGTATTAATAGATATCCTTTTTCTGGCCATTATAGGAGTGTTTACTACACATCCTATTAATTTGTTTATCGCCATTTTAATTGTGGGGCTATGCAGTGTTTTTAGCATTGTAAAATCTATTAAAGATACAGGCTATATAAAACAGACCCTTGCACTGCCAGAAAACAATCATAAACCGGTGTATGATTACATTCGTGCTCTTGCGGTATTATTTATTATGTTTGTTCATGTGCTGGCTATGGATTGGCCATATGCATCAGGCATGGTAGGAACACCTTTATATGAGGTTTTAAATCTAATTAGATGTATTTCCGGGGTAGGAGGCAACTGCCTATTTTTAATGATATCAGGTGCATTGTTACTACGATTTAAGGAGGAAAATCTTTTGACATTTTATGGAAGGAGATTTACCAAGATAATAGTGCCACTTGTAATTTATTACTTTTATTATTTGTGGGAGTATAATGCGCAACGCTATACATCATTTACAACTGCAATTTATAAAATCTTAACAGCTGATTATTCAAAGGCAAATGTACATCATTTTTGGCTTATATATGTAATCATCTCATTGTATGTGTTGGTACCGTTTTTACGATACATGCTTAAAGAGATGCCATACAAAAAATTGACAGCATTGATAATGGTTTTATACATATATTTTGTTCTTACAAAAGTTATTATCAATGAAAATGCCATGCCTATGAATTTTACATTCTGGCTTTTGATTTTCTTGATAGGGTATTGGTATAGCTTGGATGAGTCACGTAAATACGATAGCATTGCAATGATTGCTGGTGTGGTTGCACTTATATTATTTGAAGTGGCAATTCATTTGAACCCACCAATGTCAGATGATTTAGCGGCTCATTATCCATATATGATAGTTGTATCTGTAGGCATAATGGCTTTCTTCTTTAAATTGGGGGATAAGCTAAAAAATGTATATCTGATAAGATTGATTAGCCAATATAGCTATGGCATTATTTTAGGACACATGTTGGTGCTGGTTTTTGCAGTAAGAAAGTATTGTTATACATTTACAAGCTCACTAATGCATAAGGGAATGGGATTCTTGTTTCTTTCACTGGCTACATTAATAGGTTCTGTTATAATTGCCTACTTCATAGACAACATTACGGTTAAACCTATATCAGCAATTTTTGATATTAAAAAGAGAAAATAGTTAACATAATGGCTTTGACATATATCACACGTTTGACATATGTCAAAGCTTTTTTTACGCCTGATTTAGGTGAATAATGCACAAAAATTATTCTAACAATTTGATGTATTTTTACAAAATGAACACTTTAGGGCTTAAATTGTATGTCAACCGATTGACATAGTATATGTTGAATGCTAATATCCAATTTGTAAACAACACACGAACCTATTTGAAGGAGGGTTAATTTTAATGAAGAAGAGGTTATTGTCACTTATGGTGGTAGCTGCAATGTCAGCTTCACTAGTTGCTTGTGGTAGCTCAGAGGGTGGTTCATCTGACGGTGCTTCAGGCTCAGGCGTATCAATCACAGTACTTAATTCAAAGACTGAGATTCAGACACAGTTCGAAGAAATGGCTGAAGCTTATGAGGAAGCTACTGGCGTACACGTAGAGGTATACAACGCTGATACTGATACAACAGTTGCATCTCAGGTAGCAACAAAGTATGCATCAAACGATCCATACACACTTACAATGGTTGATGCAAAAGATATTTATTCACTTGCTGATGATTATGCTTATGATCTTTCAAATGAAGATTGGGCTAGTCACACAACACTTGGTATTACAGTAAACGACAAGCTTGCTGGTTTCCCAGTTTGTGTAGAGGCTAGAGGTATTATCTACAACGCAGATGCAATTGAGGCAATCACAGGCGAGACATTTGATCCATCATCAGTTGCAACACTTGATGATTTCCAGGCTCTTTTAGATGAGCTTAAGGCTGGCGGAATGGAGACTCCAGTTGGTGTCCTTTCTGAGTACTGGTCACTTGGCGCACATTACTTCGCAGAAGTATATGAGCAGCAGGAAGATCCAGATGCATTCGTTAACTCATTATTAGCTGGCGAAGCTGATCTTGGAAGCAACGAAAAGTTCAACGAGCTTATGGATACATTCGATACATTAATCGCTTACAACTATGCTAAGGGTTCAGCAGCAAACGCTGACCGTGAAGAGTCATCTATGATGCTCGCACAGGGCGACATCGCATTCATGTTTGGTGGTAACTGGGATTGGTCAGTAATCAACCAGTACGATTACACAGAGAACATGGGAATCATGCCAGTACCTGAGAACACATCTGATGACACAAACACAAAGCTTGTTGGTGGTGGTTCTAAGTACTTCTTCGTAGATAGCTCAGATGCTACAAGCGATGAGCAGAGACAGGCAGCACTTGACTTCCTTAACTGGTTAGTAAGTGATCCTGAAGGAAATGCATTCCTTACAGAGCAGTGTGCACTTGTTCCAGCATTCGACAACATCGATGCTTCAGCACTTGACCCACTTTCATTATCAGTTAAGTCTTATGCAGATGCAGGAAAGCTTATTCCTAACTACAACTACTTACCAGATGATCACATGACAGTTGTTGGTCAGGAAATCATGCAGAAGTATTTGGATGAGGCTATGACAAGAGACGAATTGGTTACAGCAGTAGAAGAGTACTTCAAGACAGCAACACCAATCGAACATTAATATTTGTTAATAAGGGGCCTTGGACTCCAAGGCCCCACTTTTTTTGAAAGGGATAGAATTATGAAAACAAATACAATGAGCTATAAAATAAAGCAGTATTTGCTTTTTGCAGGTATATCAACAGTTATATTTGCCTGCGTGGTAATCATACCTTTCATTTATGGTTTATACTTAACACTTACCAGCTGGGATGGTGTTTCTCGTAACAAACCATTTGTGGGTATTCAAAATTACGTTAACGCATTTGCGGATTCAGGTTATTGGGTTTCATTAGGACGCACATTTATTTATTCAGCAATTGCAGTTATTCTTGTAAATGCTGTAGCTTTTATCATTGCCTATATGGTAACAAGCGGAATTAAAGGGCAGAATTTTTTCAGAGCAGGTTTCTTCGTACCAAACTTGATTGGTGGTATCGTACTTGGTTACGTTTGGAAATTTGTTTTCAATAAAGCTTTTGTAGCATTGGGAAGCTTTATTTCATCAGGCAATGCTAAGTCACTCCTTGCAACAGAAAATGGGGCGATAGCAGCACTTATTATAGTTTCTGTATGGCAATATGCAGGCTATATGATGCTTATCTATGTTGCAGGTTTTATGAGTGTTTCAGAAGATGTTATTGAGGCGGCTAAAATTGATGGCTGTACAGGAACACAGTCAATCATTCACATATCTATTCCACTTATGACAGCGTCATTTGTACAGTGTCTGTTCCTTACAATCACCAGATGTTTTATGGTTTATGATGTAAACCTTTCTTTGACAAACGGTGATCCATACGGTAGCTCAGCTCTTGCAGCTATGCACGTATACAACCAGGCATTCGTTAACAAAAACTATGGTACAGGCCAGGCTGAGGCTTTGATCTTGTTTGTTATCTGTGCAGTAATTGGTGGAATTCAAGTTTACGTTGGTAAGAAAGGGGAGGTGCAAGCATAATGGAAAATGAAGTAGCAGCTCGTAATAAAAAAATAAAACATGCCATTATGATTATCGTACTTACGTTATTATTTATTGCATTCGTATTCCCTTTCATAATGGTTATCATGAACGTTTTCAAGGTTAAGGCTGATATTACAGCAAATCCACTTGCTCTTATTGGTAAGCATGGATTTACACTTGAGAACTTCCCAAATGCTATCAAGAAAATGAATTTCTTCAAAGTATTTGGAAACTCATTGTTCGTAACAATTCTTTCTACAATAGGAACTATCATTCTTTCATCTATGACTGCTTATCTTATTGTTAGAAATAATTGGAAGGCTAACAAGATTTTATTTGTACTTATGATTGCATCAATGGTTATTCCTTTCCAGGTGCTCATGGTACCTCTTGTTTCCCTATATGGTGGAATTTTTGGTATTTTGAATCATAGAGTTACATTAATATTTATGCATATTGGTTTTTCACTTTCAATGGCAACATTTATGTTCCATGGAAGTATTCACACCAATGTACCTATTTCGTTGGAAGAAGCAGCTACAATTGATGGATGTAACAAGTGGCAGATTTTTTCTCAAATCGTATTTCCGATATTAAAACCAACTATTGCTACAGTAGCAATCATTGATGCGATGGCATTCTGGAACGATTATTTGCTTCCATCACTTGTACTTGGTAGAAAGGAATTATATACTATTCCTATCGCTACGAAGGTATTCTATGGGCAGTTTTCTACAGACACAGGATTAATTATGGCGGCACTTTTGCTTGCTATGTTACCTATCCTTATTCTTTATATTTTCTTACAGAGATATATTGTTGAGGGAATAACAGCGGGGGCTGTGAAGTAGGCAACTATAATGCTGCGCTTTCCCGTAGAAGTATAAGGGGGTTACAATGGCAACATTAAAAGATGTGGCAGCAGAATGCGGACTGACTGTCACCACGGTATCGAGAGTATTAAACAACAGAGGTTATATTAGCGACGAAACTCGAAAAAAGGTTTATGAAGCTATGGCTAAGCTTAACTATAGACCGAATGAGGTAGCAAGATCTCTATCAAAAAAAACAACTAATACTATCGGGGTCATTGTTCCTCATATTAGACATCCATACTTTGCAGAGATGATAAGTAACATCGAAAATGCTGCTAGTAAGCATGGTTACAAGATTATTTTGTGCAACTCCAAGGGGAGAAACAATAAGGAAAAAGAGTATTTGGATATGTGCACGAGCAATAGGGTTGCAGGAATCATTCTTTTCTCTGGAAGTGTGGCAGTACAGGAATTTACGGACAGCAATATAGCACTTGTTACAGTTGAGCGTTTTGTTGAAAATGGAACGGCGGCTGTTGAGTGCGACAATAAACAAGGGGGAGAACTTGCAGCTCAGCATTTAATTGACTGCGGTTGCAAGAGACTTCTACATGTCAGTGGTATTTTGAATAATTCCATGCCAGCTGATGACAGAGCTCTAGGGTTCATAGAAGTCTGTGAAAAGAACGGAGTATATTATAAGGTTGTTGCTACGAATATGGGGCAATATAACAGCCTTGATTATCATGATATGCTGGAAGGTGCATTGGAATATGACGATGAAATCGATGGAGTCTTTGCCAGTTCAGATTTGATTGCTTCTCAGATTTTGCAGGTCTGTTCCAAGCTTGGCAAGCGTGTACCAGAGGATATCAAAATAGTTGGATTTGATGATGTAATGATTTCTCAAATCACAAATCCACCAATCTCTACCATTCATCAGCCAATAAAAGAAATGGCTGAGGCGGCTGTTGATATGGTAATTACAGCGTCTGAAGGTAAGACTGTTCCTAAGAGAACATTACTTCCAGTTACGCTTGTAAAGAGAGAAAGTACATAATATTTCAGCTCACATCAGGGTTTGATGTGGGCTGTTTTTTTATTTTAAATATTTTATAATATCTCTAGTTAATTGAAAGGAAGTTATATTATGAGTGAAGAATTAATGGAGATGTTAGCAGAGTCTCTTAATGCTAATGAATTTGTAAAATATAATCATATCGTTATGGACGATATTGAGTTGACAGGTGCCACTGCACATATTGATATTGTTCCAGAAACACTTAATGTTCTTGGAATTGCCCATGGCGGAGCACATTTCACATTGGCAGATACTTGCGCTGGCTACACTGCAAGAGCAGATGGACGTCAGTATGTCACACAGCAGTCCAACTACTATTTCCTTAAAGGCGCCAAATCTGGACGTATTACAGCCAAAGGAAAGGTTGTAAAGCGTACTCGTAAGTTCTGCATTATTGATGTAGAAGTGACAGATGACAATGGAGAATTAGTTAGCAAAGGAACCTTTGATTATTACTGTGTTGCAGATCACCAGTAATGGGATTTTATGTAATGGAAATATGATAATGCTTGATTCTATACTTCTAAGGAGTTATAATAAAAGCACTTCCACAGAAGTATAGGAGAGAAAATGAATAAGATTACGTTATATCATGGCTCAGATAAAATTATATCTGAGCCTAAATTCAATTTAGGAAAAAAATATAATGACTACGGCCAAGGTTTATATTGTACGAAACATATAGAGCTTGCGAAAGAGTGGGCTGTGGATGAAGGCAGAGATGGCTTTGTTAACATCTATGAAATAGATTTAGCAGGATTGAAAATACTTGATTTAAATAGCGATAGTTACAGTATTTTGCATTGGCTGACAGTTTTGCTTGAGCATAGAAATATTAGTGTTAATACTCCAGTTGCGATAGACGGCTTGGAGTATTTGAAAGAGCATTATCATGTAGCCTTAGATGATTATGATGTAATAATCGGATATCGAGCTGATGATTCATATTTCTCTTTTGCAAGGGCTTTTATATCAAATTCTATTAGTGTATCTCAGCTTCAGAAGGCAATGTATTTAGGCGAATTAGGAATACAATATTTTGTTAAAAGTGAAAAAGCATTTTCAAAGCTCAAATTTATTGAAGCCATTCCAGTTGATTCTGTTGAGCATTATTCAAATAAAGTTTTAAGAGATTCCAATGCACGAAAAAACTATAAGAGAATTACAGAATCTGTTGATAAAAATGGAACATTCTTATTAGATCTTATGCGAAAGGGGTAAGGTTATGACATATTCGTATAATCAGGTATATTTGAATGATGCTATGAATAATATGGCCGAAGCATTTGAAATAGCAGCTCATATTTACAAATTAAATTTAGATTACTTTTTACAGATTTTTATAATTTCTGGTATTGCATCCCAGTTTGAAAAAGGAAATCCTAAATATATAGCAGGAAAATCTGGAGCAGAATTAGTGGCAGATGCTGTAATACTTACAAATGCTTCCGAGGTTAAAATGCCAGAAACATCTTTTATAAATATATCTGAGGAATATTGGACTGGTTGGGTGACTGCTTATTATCAGTGGATTTCAGGTAAGACCTTTAAAGAGATTCAGCAAATAATTAGTATGTCTGAATTAAAAAATAAATATAACCCTTATCATGAAATGGATGAGATGCAGATAGTAGATTATATTCAGTCAAAGGCAGATAAAATTAATGCTGTTAATCGTCTTCAGATGTATCGAAAGATGTTAGGCTTATCTCAAAGTGAACTTGCTACTGAAGCAGATGTTAATCTAAGAACATTGCAACAATACGAAATTGGAGCAAAAGATATACACAAAGCGTCAGTATCCACCATTGCTTCACTTGCGAAGGTTTTAAAATGTGAAATAAAGAATCTTTTATAATCATAGTTCTATTGATCTGATAGGTAATTATAGTAAAAGCAAACTTTATCCTTGAGGTAGAGTTTGCTTTTTTGTATGAGGGTATACTATGGTAGGATCTAAATGATTTGACAAAATATAAAAAAGAAAATAGTATAGTATAGCCTATCAATTTGATAGGAGAACTTCAAAGCAGATGTTATAGCATCTGCTTTTGTGTTGTTTAATGAGGTATTTTATGAGGGAAATCACATTTGAACAGCTTACAAAGCTTGATAAAGATAAATATATGCTGGTTGATACCAGAAATGAAGGAAGCCTTAAGTATGGTATGATTCCTGATGCTATCAGTATCACCCATGAATTATTTGAAGTTGATTTAGATAGCGTGGTAAATAAGCTAGATAGGTCAAAGCAAATCATTCTGTACTGCACCAGAGGACAGATTTCTATAGAGGATGCAGAAGTTTTAGCAGAGCAGGGATTTGATGCAGTAAGCCTTAAGGGCGGATATAACAGCTATCTTTCATACATGATGGATAAGCAAAATTCTGAAGCTGATGATGAGCTTAAGGAACAGAGAGCAGAAATAGAAAAGAGTATTCGAAAGAAATTCCACAAGAGCTTATTTTCTCCATTTGCCAGAGCATGCAAGGAGTATGAGCTTATAAAAGAAGGAGACCACATAGCTGTTTGTATTTCCGGTGGTAAAGATTCTATGCTTATGGCAAAGCTTTTCCAGGAGATTCAAAGGCATCAAAAGGTCAACTTTAATCTGACTTTCCTTGTAATGGATCCTGGATACAGCGAGGTAAATCGTCGCCTTATCGAAAGTAATGCAAAGCTTATGGGGATTCCAATTGTTATTTACGAAAGCGATATTTTCGATGCCGTAGACACTGTTGATAAGAACCCATGCTACTTATGTGCTAGAATGCGCCGAGGCCACTTATATTCAAAGGCAAAGGAATTAGGGTGCAACAAAATCGCCCTTGGTCATCACTACGACGATGTTATCGAAACAATCCTTATGGGAATGCTTTACGGAGCTCAGATTCAGACAATGATGCCAAAGCTTCATTCCACAAACTTTGAAGGCATGGAATTGATTCGCCCACTTTATCTTGTTAGACAGGATGATATTATTGCATGGCAAAGATACAATGGATTGCATTTCCTTCAGTGTGCATGTCATTTCACAGAGACATGTGACAGCTGTTCAGTAGATGGTACAAGCGCGTCAAAGCGTCTTGAAACAAGAAATCTTATTGCCGAGCTAAAGAAGGTTAATCCTTACGTAGAGTCAAATATCTTCAGAAGTGTTGAGAATGTAAATCTTGCTACTGTAATAGCTTACAAGCAGGATGGAGTAAAGCATCATTTCTTGGATGATTATGATAATTATCAATAATGAACTACTAAATTGATAACAAATTATACTATTAGCACTCATTGTATATGAGTGCTAATTTTTTATTGACTTTGATTTTTCCCAGTATTATCATACTCATTAGTGAATAAACAAAGGAGTGATTGAAATGGGTAACAAAAAAGGTAGTTTATCAATTACAAGTGAAAATATTTTTCCAGTGATCAAAAAGTGGCTATACTCAGATCACGACATTTTTTATAGAGAGCTTATTTCAAACGGATGTGATGCTATCACAAAGCTTAAAAAGCTTGATATGATGGGTGAGTACTCACTTCCTCTTGATTATAAGGCAAAGATTCAGGTTATCGTAAGCCCTGAGGACAAGACACTTACATTCATTGATAATGGTCTTGGTATGACAGCTGATGAAGTAGATGAGTATATCAATCAAATTGCTTTCTCTGGCGCTACAGATTTCCTTGAGAAATATAAGGACAAGGCTGATTCAGATCAGATTATTGGTCACTTTGGTCTTGGCTTCTATTCTGCATTTATGGTAGCAGATGAAGTACACATCGATACACTTTCATACAAGGATGGTGCTACAGCAGTTCATTGGGAATGCGATGGCGGCACAGAATTCGAAATGGGCGATGGTGATTGGGACCAGGTAGGTACTAAAATCACATTATTCTTAAACGAAGATTGCCTCGAGTTTGCTAATGAATACAGAGCCCGCGAAGTCATCGAAAAGTACTGTTCATTCATGCCTACAGAGATTTTCCTTTCAAAGAAGGATGCTCCAGAAGAGTATGAGACAATCGATGCAGCTGACAAGCTCGATACAGATAAAGTTATTGAAGAAATCCATGAGGATGCTAAGTTCGAAGAAAAAGAAAATGAAAATGGAGAAAAAGAACAGGTAGAGGTTTCACCTGCAAAGGATAAGCTTAAAATCGTTAAGCGTCCAGTAGCATTAAATGAGACTCAGCCACTTTGGACAAAGTCTCCATCAGAGTGCACAGAAGAAGAGTATAAGGCATTCTATCGTGATGTATTCCACGACTACAAGGAGCCACTTTTCTGGATTCACCTCAACATGGATTATCCATTTAACCTTAAGGGTATTTTATACTTCCCTAAGATTAACACTGAGTATGATTCAATCGAAGGTACAATCAAGCTCTACAATAATCAGGTATTCATCGCTGATAACATCAAAGAAGTTATTCCTGAGTTTTTAATGCTTTTAAAGGGTGTTATTGATTGTCCAGACCTTCCACTTAATGTATCACGTTCTGCACTTCAGAATGATGGATTCGTTACAAAGATTTCTGAGTACATTACTAAAAAGGTTGCTGATAAGCTTACTGGTATGTGCAAAACAGAAAAAGAATCTTATGAGAAATATTGGGATGATATTGCTCCATTCATCAAGTTTGGCTGCCTAAAGGACAACAAGTTCTGCGATAAGATGAACGACTACATCCTCTTCAAGGATATCAATGATAAATACATCACTCTTCCAGAGCTACTTGTTAAGGAAGAGGAAAAAGCCACTGATGAAAATGGCGAAAAGGTAGAAGCAGAAGTTGTTGATGAAACAAAGGATGCTGATGATAATAAAGAGCCAGAGGATACAAGAAAGACTGTTTACTATGTAACAGATGTTGCACAGCAGGGCCAGTACATCAATATGTTCAAAGAGCAGGGTATGAATGCTGTAATCCTTGATCATGCAATTGATACTTCATTCATTACTCAACTTGAGCAGCGAAATGAGAACTACAAGTTCTGCAGAATCGATGCTGATGTTACAGATTCTATGGTTGAGGAAACATCTGAGGATGAGCTTAAGTCAGAGACTGAGACGCTTACAGATGTATTTAGAAAAGCTCTTAATAATGAAGGTCTTGAGGTTAAGGTAGAGAAGTTTAAGAATAAAGATCTTTCTTCTATGCTTACAGTATCAGAAGAGAGCCGTCGTATGCAGGATATGATGAAAATGTACGCTATGGGCGGCATGGATATGAGCATGTTTGGTTCAGCTTCTGAGACACTTGTACTTAATGCAAACAATGACTTAGTTAAGTACATCCTTAATAACAAGGATTCAGAGAATGTTCCTACATTTGCAGCTCAGCTTTATGATTTAGCAAAGATTGCAAATGCACCACTTTCACCAGAAGCTATGACAGAGTTTGTTGCAAGATCAAATAAGATTATGATGTTATTAACAAAATAGTAGATTGAAAACTTGCATAGATTTATAACGGTAGGCGTATAAGCCTGCCGTTTTTTTAATATTGTAAAATATATTTTGAATTATCACGCAACTCATCTGTATTTGTGTGTAAATTGTGAATAAATCATTGAAAAAATGTGTCAACTTAGTTATTATTAATCTAACACACACAATGCTATGGGGGATAGTTATGGCTTCAACTAGTACAAAGAAATGGTGGAAAAATGCTATAGTTTATCAGATATATCCACGCTCATTTTGTGACAGTAATGGCGATGGAATAGGGGATATTCCGGGCATTATTTCTAAATTACATTATCTAAAAGAATTGGGTATAGACGCCATTTGGCTTAGCCCAGTTTATCGCAGTCCAGGCTATGACAACGGTTATGACATTTCAGATTACAAGGACATCAATCCCGAATTTGGCACAATGGAAGATATGGAAAGGCTTATTAGTAGAGCCAAAAGACTAGGGATTAAGATAATAATGGATTTGGTTATTAATCATACTTCTGATGAGCACGAATGGTTTCAAAAGGCTTTGGCAGGAGATGATAAATATCGAAATTACTATTATTTTAGAGAGGGTGTAGGAAGCAGCTATCCAAACAACTGGGGTTCTTTCTTTGGGGGCCGTGCGTGGTCTAAAACTGAAAAAGGGGATTATTACTTACATCTTTTTAGCAAAAAACAACCTGATTTAAATTGGCAAAATCCTGAAGTATTTGATGAGATTACAGATATTATGCGCTTTTGGCTAGACAAAGGGGTAGCTGGATTTAGATGTGATGTAATAAATATTATATATAAAGAATCTTTGGAGAATGGCAAAAAACGTTTTGCTTTAACAGGTAAGGAACACTATCTAAACACTGATGGATGCCATGAATTGTTAAAGCGTTTCAACGAGGAAGTGTGGAGCAAATACAAGACATTTATAGTTGGTGAAACTGTTTTTGTGACCCCTGATGATGCAAAGCTTCTTAGTGATGAAAATCGTAAAGAGCTTGATGCAGTGTTCTTCTTTGAACACATGGATGTTGATAATTACGGAATAAAATGGTTTAAAAAGGGATTTAAACCAAGCAGACTTATTAAAATCTTGGATAAGTGGCAGACTGCATTGGAGGTCCCAGCCAATTATTTGGAAAACCATGATCAGATTCGCTCCGTTAATCACTTTGGAAATGTTGGGAAATACTGGGAGAAAAGTGCAAAGCTTTTATGCGGTTTAAATCTTAGCCTTCGAGGAGTTCCTTTTATATATGAGGGTGAGGAAATTGGCATGACAAATGGCGATTTTAAAGGCCTCAGAGAGCTTAAAGATATAGAATCCTACAATATAAATCAGTCATTGAAAAAGATGTTGTTGGTGCATTCTATACGCCGTAAACTGATCCTTCAAACCACTAGGGATAATGCTAGAACTCCAGTGCAGTGGGATGCTAGCGATAATGCAGGTTTTACTACAGGTACACCTTGGCTAAAAATCAATGCTAATAAATCATTTATTAATGTTGAAACAGAGCTTAGAGATGATAATAGCATCTTAAACTTCTATAAGAGTATGATTGAATTCCGAAAGAATTCAGAGGCACTTCAGGATGGAAATTATAGAAGAGTAGCATCTCCAAGTGATGTGTACATTTTTACTAGAGAATCTACACATGAAAGATTATACATTTATTGCAATCTTACCAGCTTTAACAAGGCTGTAGAATTCTATGGGGATAATATAGCATTTAGTAATTATGAAGAATCAGAGAGAGAAAACTTCTTCCTAAAGCCATATGAATTTAGAGTAGTTGTTTCGAATATATAAGATTAATAAAAGCCAGCTCATATGAGCTGGCTTTTGCTATATTACTCAGCCTTAGCCAAGTTTTTATTTGCTGTAGAAAGCATAAGCTTAATTCTGTTAAGCTGGTTAACTTCAGATGCACCTGGATCATAGTCGATGGCTACGATATTTGCCTCTGGGTGCTCATGACGAATACGTTTGATTACACCCTTACCAACTACGTGGTTTGGTAAGCATCCAAAAGGCTGGATACAAACGATGTTGCTTGCACCTGTTTCAATAAGCTCAAGCATTTCACCTGTAAGGAACCATCCTTCACCAGTCTGGTTACCGATTGATACGATTCCCTTTGCGTTTGCTGCAGTATCTGTAATGTATGCTGGAGCAGTAAATCTCTTAGACTTGTTAAATTCATCTCTGGCAGCACTTCTGAGCCACTCAAAGAACTTGATTCCCATGTTGCAATAGAACTTAGTCTTGCGGCTTGCACCAAGGTTTTCTTCCTTAAAGTTTGCATTGTAGAAACTGTAAAGAAGGAAGTCTGTAAGATCTGGAACAACTGCTTCGGCACCTTCCTGCTCAAGTAATTCAGCAAGCTGATTGTTAGCTGCTGGAAGGAACTTAACAAGGATTTCTCCTACGATACCAACACGTGGCTTCTTAAGACCTTCGATGATAGGAAGGTTATCGAAATCACGAATCATTTCGCGACACATTCTCTTAAACTTGCCATGAGAGAGTATCTTTGTGTTAGATACAAACTCTACAACCTTCTTTCTCCACTTATCGTGAAGCTCGTTTGTTGAGCCAGGAACTGCTTCGTAAGGACGTACTCTATAAACACAGCGAAGTAAGATATCGCCAAAAGTAAGAGCGTAAAGTCCGTGCTGGATAAGGCTAGGTGTAAGTTTGAATCCAGGGTTTGGCTCGAATCCGTTAAGGTTTAATGAAATAACTGGTACATCAGGATAGCCTGCTTTTGCAAGTGCACGTCTGATGAATCCGATGTAGTTTGATGCACGACATCCACCACCTGTCTGAGAGATGAGAAGAGCTGTACGGCTCATATCAAACTCGCCTGTATCGATAGCAGCCATAAGTTGACCGATTACCATAAGTGAAGGATAGCAAGCATCGTTGTTTACGTATTTAAGACCTACATCCACACATGTACGTGTTGGAATGTTTGGAATCACGAGATTGTAACCAGCTGCGTTGAATGCAGGCTCGATTAAATCAAAGTGGATAGGAGACATTTGTGGACAGAGAATTGTGTAATTCTTCTTCATCTCCTCCGTAAATACGATACGGTTATAGTTGGCAGGTACGATTTCGCGTTCCTGCTTCTTCTTTTTCTTAACACGAAGTGCAGCAAGAAGAGAACGAACTCTGATACGTGCGGCACCAAGGTTGTTTACTTCGTCAATCTTGAGGCATGTGTAAATCTTACCAGACTGAGTAAGAATATCAGCTACCTGATCAGTTGTAACGGCATCAAGACCACAACCAAATGAGTTGAGCTGGATTAAATCGAGGTTATCATGCTTCTTTACAAAGTTGGCAGCTGAGTACATACGTGAGTGGAACATCCACTGGTCCATAACGATAAGAGGACGCTCAACCTCACCAAGGTTTGAAATAGAATCCTCAGTAAGTACTGCAATGCCATAGCTGTTGATAAGCTCTGGAATACCGTGGTTAATCTCAGGGTCTACGTGGTATGGACGTCCTGCAAGAACGATACCATGCTTTCCAGTCTCTTCTAGATACTTAAGAACTTCCTGTCCCTTTGCATACATATCATTTCTGAAATGCTCCTGCTCAAGCCATGCACCATGTGCAGCGGCCTTAACTTCGCTAGCTGAGATATCGAACTCTTCCTTGAATACCTTTTCAAGCTGAGTAGTAAGAATCTCTTCTGAAGAGAAAGCCATAAATGGATTTAAGAAACGAACCTTTCCGGTTGTAATTTCATCCACGTTGTTCTTAATATTTTCAGCATAAGATGTAACGATAGGGCAGTTGTAGTGGTTGTTAGAATCAGGAAACTCATTTCTCTCGTATGGAATACAAGGATAGTAAATGAAGTCCACATTTCCTTCGTTGATAAGCCATTGAACATGACCGTGCGCCATCTTTGCTGGGTAGCACTCTGACTCTGATGGGATTGACTCGATACCCATTTCGTAAACCTTACGGTTTGAACGAGGAGAGAGAACTACTCTGAATTTCAGAGCCTTGAAGAATGTAGCCCAGAATGGGTAATTCTCGTAGAGGTTAAGGACACGTGGAATACCAACTGTACCTCGAGTTGCCTCTTCCTCTGAAAGTGGCTCGTAATCAAATAATCTGTTGTATTTGTATTCGTAAAGGTTAGGGATGTTCTCTTTATTCTTAACACCGCCTGCACCCTTTTCACATCTATTACCTGTGATGAATGAACGTCCGCCTGAGAATCTATTGATTGTAAGTAAGCAGTGGTTCACACAGCCCTGGCAACGAGTAAGCTTTGTATCAAATGTAAGATTGTTAATCTCATCAATGCCAAGTGTAGTTGTAGTAGGATTTTCCTCGTAACGCTCCTTAGCGATAAGAGCACAACCGAATGCACCCATGATACCTGCAATATCAGGACGAACTACATTTACACCTGCAACCTTTTCAAGGGAACGAAGAACAGCATCATTGTAGAATGTACCACCCTGAACAACGATGTTCTTACCAAGCTCTGAAGCATCAGAAAGCTTGATAACCTTGAAGAGTGCGTTTTTTATAACTGAGTAAGCAAGACCTGAAGAAATATCTGCAACCGAAGCGCCTTCCTTCTGTGCCTGCTTTACCTTTGAATTCATAAATACGGTACAACGTGTACCAAGGTCGATTGGGTTGAGAGCAAAGAGCGCTTCCTCTGCAAAATCCTGAACTGTGAAATCAAGGGACTTTGCGAAAGTCTCGATGAATGATCCACAACCAGAAGAACATGCTTCGTTAAGCTGTACGCTATCAACTACGCCATTCTTGATACGGATGCATTTCATATCCTGTCCACCAATATCAAGGATGCAGTCTACCTCTGGATTGAAGAAGGCAGCAGCATAGTAGTGGGCAATAGTCTCTACTTCGCCATCATCAAGCTGTAAAGCAGCCTTGAGTAATGCTTCACCATAACCTGTAGAGCATGAGTGTACGATATGTGTATCCTCAGGCATGATAGAGTAAATCTCTTTTAAAGCTTTAAGTGAAGTAGCAAGTGGGCTACCGTTATTGCTTGAGTAGAATGAGTAAAGAAGTGTGCCATCATCACCTACAACAGCAAGCTTTGTAGTTGTTGAACCAGCATCGATACCAAGGTAAACATTACCATGATAATTAGCTAAATCGCCCTTCTTAACCTCAGCCTTAGCGTGTCTGTCCTTGAAGGCTCTGAAATCGTCCTCGCCCTCGAATAAAGGCTCTAGTCTGGCAACCTCAAAGTCCATCTTTATTCCCTGTGAAAGCTTATCGATAAGCTCGTCCATAGGTACGTTCTGATCTTCCTTTGAGTTAAGTGCAGAACCAATAGCAGCAAAAAGATGAGAGTTATCAAGCAAGATAGCATGCTCATCATCTAATTTAAGTGTACGAATAAATGCTTCTCTGAGCTGGTCCAAGAAGTGAAGAGGACCACCGAGGAATGCAACGTGGCCGCGAATTGGCTTACCACATGCAAGACCTGAAATAGTCTGGTTAACTACTGCCTGGAAAATAGAAGCAGATAAGTCTTCTTTTGAAGCACCTTCATTGATAAGTGGCTGAATATCTGTCTTTGCAAATACACCGCAACGTGCAGCGATTGGATAGATAGCTTTGTAGTCCTTAGCATATGTATTAAGGCCTGTAGCATCTGTCTGAAGCAAAGAAGCCATCTGATCGATGAAAGAACCTGTACCACCAGCACAGATACCGTTCATACGCTGCTCAACATTACCATTTTCGAAATAAATGATTTTAGCATCCTCGCCACCAAGCTCGATTGCAACATCTGTCTGTGGAGCATAGTGAGTGAGGGAAGTAGAAACAGCGATAACTTCCTGTACAAATTCAACACCAAGGTGCTTAGCAAGAGTGAGTCCGCCTGAGCCAGTAATCATTGGACGAACTTGAATCTGACCAAGCTTAGACTTGGCTTGAGTTAATAAATCAGTGAGAGTTTGCTGAATGTTAGCAAAGTGTCTCTGATAATCAGAAAATAAAAGATTGTTATCATCGTCAAGCACCGCAATTTTAACTGTTGTGGAACCTATATCGATGCCTAATTTGAATAATTTGTTTTCCATATAATAATAATTCTTTCTTATTAATATAATATTTTTGCAACATTACGTATTATAAATGTAGATAAGCAAATATACAATAAACAAAATCTTAAAAATGTTATTCGATTAAAAGACAATTATATTTTATACAATCAAAAATTTATAAAAATTTTTCTTTACAAATGAATAATGCTGTTGTAATATTTCAGAGTAATTGAGCGTATTTTTTTTAGGAAAGGTTTTTCCAAAAAAAAAACGCTTTTTTTATTTTGGAGGGAGCATGTCAAATCTATCAGTAGAAGATATCATCGATTTCGTTGAAGAAAACGACGTAAAATTTATACGTCTAGCCTTTTGTGACCTATACGGTACACAAAAAAACATATCAATAATGCCACAGGAGTTGAGACACGCCTTTGAAGAAGGCGTGAATTTCGACTCCTTTCTTATTTTAGGCTATCATGATGGAGATAGTCAGGATTTATTCCTTAAGCCGGATCCTGATACACTTCATATTTTACCTTGGCGTCCACAGTCAGGACGCGTTGTTCGAATGTATTGTGATGTTGTGCTTGCAGATGGCACACCATTTACTTACGATTATCGCAATTTCTTAAAAGAAACCCTAAATGAATGTGAGAAAGCAGGATTTAGTACTCGTATGGGTCTTAAATCTGAGTTTTATCTATTTAAAACAGATGAAGATGGAAATCCAACTAAAGAACCATTTGATAATGGTGGATATCTTGATGTTGCACCAAGTGATAAAGGGGAAAACATTCGAAGAGAAATTTGTCTTACCTTGGAAGAAATGGGAATCATCCCACAAACATCTCATCACGAGAGAGGACCAGGTCAAAACGAGATTGATTTCATGTCTGCCGATGTGCTTACAACAGCTGACAATCTTGTGACTTATAAAAATGTAGTTGAAAACATTGCAGCTAGAAATGGTGTTTACGCATCATTTGATCCACTTCCATTGGAAGATGCACCTGGTAATGGTTTACATATCAAGATGGCAAATTACAAAGGGAATGTAAATCTCCAAACATCTGATGAGGATTTCTCAGAAAGCTTTATGGCAGGTATTCTTAATAGAATGAGGGATATTACTTTATTCCTTAACTGTAGAAGAGATTCCTATAACAGATTTGGAATGGCAGAAGCGCCAAAGTATATTACATGGTCTTCGCAAAACAACTCTAGATTATTCAGAGTTCCTGAAATTAATGGCAAGAGAGATCATTTTATACTTCGTTCTCCAGATTCTTGTATCAATCCATATTTAGCAAGTGCAATTATTTTACAGGCCGGTCTTGCAGGAATCAAAAATAAGGAAAAGCTTCCACCTGCATTAGAAGTCAATTCTAGATTTTTAACCGAAGATAGATCCGCATATTTGGAAATGCTACCACTTTCCATTGAGGAAGCTATTGAGTGTGCTGAGAATAGTGAGTTTATCACTAAGTCATCTTTCAGCGATGTGACTCAGCGCTATATTGATATCATAAAATCTTATATTTAATTTGGAGAGGTTTTATGGAAAGGGCATTGATTGTCTGCAACAACGAAAAAGGAACTCTGTTTTACAAATCCTTTCTTAAAGAAAATGGAATTGTAGATGTGGTTGCAACTGACAATGGACCGCGGGCAAAGAGGGCTATTTTGGACTACGATTTTGATATATGTATTATAAACGGTCCTATAGATAATAGCTCTGGAGAAGATTTAGCAATAGATATTGCTGAAAAGAATAATTGCCAGGTCATATTGTTTGTTAAAGCAGAATTTATTGATGAAGTTGCAGAACACGTTGAAGATTACGGCATTATAACTGTTTCAAAGCCAATAAATAAGCAGTTATTTTGGCAGGCTTTGAAACTTGCAAGAGTTGCGCAAAGACGTATTAGCATGGCTCATAAGGAAAGTGCAAAACTGGAACAAAAGTTAGAGGATATGAAAATCATATCTAGGGCGAAGCTGCTTCTGATTGTTAATAGTGATGTTTCTGAAGAGGAAGCCCATAAAATTATAGAGAAACAAGCAATGGACATGAGAAAATCTCGAGTCGAAATTGCTAAAGATATTATAAAGAAATACGAAGGAGTTTAAGATGACAAAGCATGTATTTGTTACAGGTGGTGTAGTATCAGGTTTAGGAAAAGGTATTACAGCAGCGTCATTAGGACGTTTATTAAAAATGAGAGGCTATAAGGTTGCTTCACAAAAACTTGATCCTTATATGAATGTTGATCCAGGTACAATGAGCCCATATCAGCATGGTGAGGTTTTCGTTACAGATGATGGAGCGGAGACAGATCTTGATCTTGGACATTACGAGCGCTTTATTGATGAAAGCCTTAACAAATATTCAAATCTTACTTCAGGAAAAGTATATTGGAATGTCCTTAATCGCGAGCGTAAAGGTGAGTATTTAGGCCAGACTGTTCAGGTTATTCCACATATTACTGAGGAAATTAAGAGATTTATCTACATGGGTGCAGAAACATCTGATTGTGATGTTTTGATTACAGAAATTGGTGGAACAACAGGCGATATAGAGTCACAGCCTTTCCTTGAGGCTATCCGCCAGGTATCTCTTGAAAAAGGACGTGAAAACTGCTTATTTATTCATGTAACTTTGGTTCCATGGCTTTCAGGCTCAGAAGAACATAAATCAAAGCCAACACAGCATTCAGTTAAGGAGCTACAGTCTCTTGGTATTTCGCCAAATATTATTGTTTGCCGTGTTGATCATCCACTTGAGCAGTCTATTAAGGATAAGATTTCTCTATTCTGTAATGTAAAGAAGGACTGCGTAATTGAGAATGATACCCTTGATTGCTTATATGAAGCACCTCTTATGATGCACAAGTATGGTCTTGATGATGTAGTATGTCGTGAACTTGGCTTAGAAAATCCTTCTCCAAAGATTGAAGAATGGGAGAAAATGGTAGATAATATAAAAGGCTTGCAGAAGGTGACAAAAATTGCTATTGTTGGTAAGTACGTTGCACTTCATGATGCTTATTTATCAGTTCGCGAAGCATTATATCACGGTGGATATGCAAACAGTGCTCACGTTGAAATCGAATGGGTTGATTCTGAAACAATCACAAAGGACAATGTAAAAGATGTCTTAGGTGGTGTAGATGGAATTCTTGTACCAGGAGGTTTTGGCGATAGAGGAGTAGAAGGAAAAATCGCTGCTTGTCAGTTCGCACGTGAAAATGATATTCCTTATCTTGGTATTTGCTTAGGTATGCAGGTTGCTGCAATTGAGTTTGCTAGAAATGTTTGCGGCCTTGAGGATGCCAATTCTCGTGAGTTTAATAGCACAGGAAAGAATTGCGTAATCGACCTTATGGAAGAGCAGATGGCTGTTCTTAGAAAGGGCGGTACAATGCGACTTGGAGCATATCCTTGTGCAGTTCAAAAAAATACAAAATTATATGAAGCATATGGTTCAGAAAATATTTCTGAGCGCCATAGACATAGATTCGAGTTTAATAATCAATACCGTGAGCTTATGACAGAAAAGGGTCTCACAATCTCAGGTACATCACCTAATGATGAAGTTGTTGAAGCAATCGAAGTTTCATCAAACAAATTCCATGTAGGTGTTCAGTTCCATCCTGAGTTTAAGAGCCGCCCAAATAAGCCACATCCATTGTTTGCTGCGTTTATCAAAGCAAGCTTGAAGTAGTTCCCTATAAATTTTTTATATAAAGGAGAAAAAAATGTTAGAGAAAAGATTTAAACTCAAAGAGAACAACACTTCTGTAAGGACAGAAATCATCGCTGGTCTCACCACATTCATGACAATGGCTTATATCATTGCCTTGAATCCAAACCTTCTTACTGGTTACGGTGCAGGCGGTCAGGCACTTTGGAATGGTGTATTCCTTGCCACATGTATTTCATCAGCGGTCGCTATGTTTGTTATGGCTTTCCTTGCAAATAAGCCTTTCTGTCTTGCTCCAGGTATGGGACTTAACTCATTCATGGCTATTGTAATCGGCAACCTTGTTGCTATGACTGGTATGGGATATGTAGAGTCATTCCAGGCAATGCTTTGCATCATTCTTATCGAAGGTATTGTATTCTTTATCCTTTCACTTCTCAATATTCGTGAAAAGATTGTAGATGCAATTCCACTTGGCATTCGTCTTGGTATTTCACCAGCTATTGGACTTATGCTTCTTAACATTGGTTTTGGTTCAAATGTTTACATTGCAGATTCAAACTTCAATCAGTATTTTGCAATGAAAGATTTCTTCGGAGCTCTTACAGCTTCATACGCTAAGCAGACAATGACAGATGCTTACCCAGTAATGGTTCTTTCTGTTATTACAATGTTTGTTGGTTTATTTATTATTGTAGTTCTTGCATCAAAGGGCGTTAAGGCTTCAGTTATTATTGGTATGCTTGCTGCATCAGTAATTTACTGGATTGGCGATTTCTTCGTACTTGGCCAGAATCCTTTTGCATCACTTGCAACAGCATCATTTGTTCCAGCATTTGGTGATATGGCTACAACAACACTCTTTAAGTTTAATTTCGCTGGCCTAACTCAGATGGGTTGGTTTACAGCAGTAACACTTGTTATCACATTCTGTATCATTGATATGTTCGATACAATTGGAACATTAGTAGGTACAGCTTCTCGTGCAGGTATGGTTGATAGAGAAGGCAATATGCCAAACATGAAGGAAGCTCTTCTTTCAGATTCTATCGGAACACTTTTCGGTGCTTGCACAGGTACATCAACAGTTACAACATTTATTGAGTCAGCTTCAGGTGTTGAGGCAGGAGGACGTACAGGTCTTACAGCACTTACATGCGGTATTGCATTCCTTCTTTGCATTTTCCTTGCACCTATCGCAGCAATCATTCCAGCAGCTGCAACATCAGCAGCACTCATCTATGTTGGTGTTCTTATGATGACAGGTCTTAAGAAGGTAAACTTTGATGACCTTTCAGTATGTGTACCAGTTACTATCATGCTTATTGCTATGCCTATTTCAGGTTCAATTGGACATGGTATTGGTCTTGCAATGATTTCTTACACAGTAATCAAGGTATTCACAGGCAAGGCAAAGGAAGTATCTGCTCTTACATATGTAATCTCAGTACTTTTCCTTATCAAGTTCTTCTTAGCAGTATAAGAATAATATAGACATTCATAAGCTAGCTCTAATTAAAGAGCTAGCTTTTTTTTATTGAAAGTGAATATCTGAGTTTCTATTGACTAACTATAGGGAGTGTGGAGTATTATGTAAATAGATTTTGCGCAATTGAAAGGAGAGGACTAATGGCAAATATATTTGGGGATAATACTAAGAAACTCGGTTTTGGTTTAATGCGTTTACCAAGATTAGATCCAAATAAAGAGGATTCAATTGATGTAGAGACTCTTAAAAAGATGGTTGATACCTTTATTGAAAGAGGATTTACATATTTTGATACTGCTTGGATGTATTGCGGATTTAAGTCTGAAAATGCCACAAAAGAAGCATTGGTAGATAGATATCCTAGAGATAAATTTACTCTTGCTGACAAACTTCATGCTGGATTCTTCAATAAGGCAGAAGAGATGGATGAAATTTTCAACAAACAATTGGAAAAGACAGGTGTTTCATATTTTGATTATTATCTTATCCACGATGTAGGAGAGGGACATTATAAAAAATACACAGAGCTTGGCAGTTTTGAATGGCTAGCTAAGAAAAAAGAAGCGGGCCTTGTTAAGCATATGGGCTTTTCTTATCACGATAGAGCTGAGCTCTTAGATAGGATTCTCACAGAGCATCCAGAAGTTGAATTTGTCCAGCTTCAGATAAATTACCTTGATTGGGAAAGCGAAGCTATTCAATCAAGAAAATGCTACGAGGTTTGTGTAAAGCATAATAAGCCAGTAGTTGTTATGGAGCCGGTCAAAGGCGGTACTTTGGCAAATGTACCTGATGCAGTAACGGATTTGTTTAAAAATTACGATGCAAATGCTTCAATTCCATCATGGGCTATTCGTTTTGCAGCGTCTCTTCCAAATGTAAAGATGGTTCTTTCTGGAATGGGAAGTGAGCAGATGCTTCTTGATAACACAGGCTATATGGCTGATTTCAAGCCTCTTACAGAGGAAGAGCAGAAGCTTGTGTTTATGGCAAGAGATATTATTAACGGTGCTATTGCAATTCCATGTACAGCATGTGCTTATTGCGTAGACGGTTGCCCTATGAACATCCCTATCCCAAAGTATTTCTCATTGTATAATGCTGAAAAACAGGAATCAAAGGATAAAGGATTTACTATTCAACGTGAATACTATGAGCGTTTAAATGCAAATTTTGGTAAGGCTAGTGATTGCATTAAATGCGGTAAATGTGAGAATATTTGTCCACAACATCTTCCTATTAGAAAGAATCTAGAACTAGTAGCTGAAATGTTTGAAAGCTAGAAGTCCATAAATATGTACATACCTTCTGATATTATCTTATACATAAGATGATTCAGGAGGTATTTTTTATGAAAAAGAAACTTGATAAAGAATTAATTGTATCGCTGGCAGCTATTTCGTTTATTGTTGCAGTTGGCATTATTTTCTTCTTATTATTTATATTTGATATCCACATTTCTAGTAGTAATGCAGGCGGAGTAATAGGCTCATTCTCAGGGCTTTCTAGCTCAATATGGCTCTTTTTACTTTGCAGAAATTGTTGACTATGTATTGGGGGTTACCTATAATTAAAGTATCTATATATAGTGTATTTATATTAGCGAAAAAGGCTTTTTCACCGATATGATGTACACTGGGTTTTTAAGGAAGGTAATTGATTATGAATAAATTGTTTAAAAGAGCAGTTAGCTTTGCAGCTATAGCTGTAATGGTTTTTGCGTTTAATATTGTTGCAATGGCACAGGGAACTACCACTATTAATGTTTCTAAAAGTTCTGCATCAGTTGGCGATTCTATTACAGTTTCTATAACCGCCACAGAAAGCGGCACAATCACTGTTAAATATACAGCTAGCATGCTTACATTATCTAGTTGTAGTGTTTCAGGATACACATCAGAGGGCAATGCAGTTTCTTTCTCTGGCAAGCAGGGAGATATCGTTTTTTCTGCAGCGGCAGAAGGAACAGCTTCTATCATAGTTTCTTCATCAGCTAATTCAGGTAGCAGTACAACACTTACTATCGGGGGCTCATCAAGCTCATCATCTACAAGTACAGCAAGTGAATCTACTACAGAAGAAACGACTACAACAGAAGAGACAGTAGAAGAGAATACTGAGACTACAGAAGAAACTACAGAGGAAACTACAGCAACTACTACATCTACAAGTGGAGTAGGTACTCTTAACTCCGACGGTGGATTTGATATCGATGGTGTTGCATATGTTGTTTCAGAGAGATTTTCTGATTCTGATATGCCAGCAGGCTTTTCAAAGACAACTGTTACAATTGGTTCAAGCACATATAGCGAGCCAACAAATGGTAGTCTTACATTGCTTTACTTAAAGCCAGCTGATAACACTTCAGGTTCAGGTGTTTTCTATCTTTATAATGCAGAAGCAGGTACTGTTTCACCTTTCTTAATGCTTGGTACAGCAGATAGCTACGTTATTGTTAGTGACAATGGTTCAGCACCTACATCTGCTTTTACAGCAACTACACTTGATGTAAATGGTGGCACAGCTACTGCATACACAATCGATGGAGCAGAGTTTTTCTATGCTTACGGTACAAACCAGGATGGTGCTTCTGGTTGGTTTGTATACGACAGCACATATAAGACTGTTTCAAGAGTTGATGAATCAGCTCTTTCTACTTCAGCATCTACTGATACTACCGAAGAGGTAGAGGAAACAGAAACATCTACCGACAATAATTTATATGTAGAAAAACTCAACTTATATCGCAAAATCATCATGGGGCTTATAGTCCTTTGTGTTGTACTATTATTTATTATTATTAACAAAGCTATTAGAGGTCATGGTGACGACGATGATTTCGATGGCGATGTATTTGCTAAGGCGCCTACTAGATCTTCTCGCAGATTACCTCGTTCTATTGTTTTTGGCGGAAAAGATCGTGACGAAGAAGATGACGAGTACGACGAAGAAGAGTACGAAGAAGAAGAGTACGATGACGATGATGAAGAAGAGTACGATGATTATGATGAAGATGACGAAGATGACGACAGAGATTTCTCTAAGTCAAGATTTGAGTCAGAGTCATATGAGGCTCGTAGAGCATCTAGTCTTAATATGATGGATTTAAATGACCTATAAAAGGAGCAAAAATATGGAATATTCAAGACAAGCAAAACGTGCAATTACAGGGGCATCAAAGCTTTCAAAGTCATTGCAGCATAGCTATGTTGGTACTGAGCATCTCCTTATTTCGATTATTGAGCAGGAGAACTCACTTGCTGCCAAGGTTTTGAATTCTAATGGTGTAGATAAAGCAGCGTTACTTAAGCTTGTGGAGGAACTTATTTCTCCAGGTGGTGAGATTGCCATTCAAGAAAGAGATGGCTACACACCTAAAATGGAACAATTATTGGAACATGCTAGTGAAGAAGCAGCTAAATGCAATTCTAAGACTATAGGAACAGAGCATCTTTTATTGGCGATGATTCGTATGCAGGATTGCTCTGGTGCACGTCTGCTTAATTCGCTGGATATCAACCCTCACAAACTATTCTCCGAATTAGTAGCCGGTATGGGCGCAGAGGGGGTTGTATACAAAGAAGAGATGCAGGCTATTAACAGCGGTCGCTCTCGCAAAAACGAAGCATCTTACTTGGATCAGTTTTCTAGAGATTTAACAGAGCTTGCTGAAGAAGGAGAACTGGATCCTATAGTTGGTAGAGATTCAGAGATTCAGCGTGTAATTCAAATACTATCTAGACGAGGAAAGAATAATCCTTGTCTTATTGGTGAGCCTGGTGTTGGTAAAACTGCCATTGTTGAAGGCTTAGCAGAAAGAATTGTTGACGGTAATGTTCCTGATTCTGTAAAGGATTTAAGGGTACTTTCCCTTGATTTGTCAGGAATGGTTGCTGGTTCAAAATACCGTGGCGAATTCGAAGAGAGAATAAAAAAGGTTATTGCGGAAGTTATTGAAGAGGGCAATATCCTTTTATTCATAGACGAGATTCATACATTAATAGGTGCTGGTGGAGCTGAAGGAGCTATCGATGCATCTAATATTTTAAAGCCAGCTATGGCTCGTGGTGAGATTCAAATTCTTGGAGCTACTACTATTAATGAATATCGTAAATACGTAGAGAAAGATGCTGCATTAGAAAGACGTTTCCAACCTGTTATGGTAGAAGAACCTTCTACAGAGGAAACAATTGACATTCTTAAAGGTGTAAGACACTTATATGAAGAGCACCACGGGATTACAATTCCGGACGAAGCTGTTGAGGCATGCGTACACCTTTCAGAACGCTATATAGCAGATAGATTCTTGCCGGATAAAGCAATTGATTTGATGGATGAAGCAGCTGCTGCTATTAAGCTTAATGACGTAAAGAAAATTACAAAAGATGACAGTTTAGATAAACAAATTGAACAGCTTTCTGAAGACATGGAGAACGCTATTATTAATGGCGATATTGCTCTTGCTAGTTCAATTAAAAAAGAAAAAGATGAGCTTATCTTAAAGAAGGAAGCGGAGCAAAAGAAGCTTAACAGACGTTCTAAGTCAAAGCCTGTTGTTCTTACAGAAAATGATGTCGCAAAGGTTGTGGCATTATGGACAAAGATTCCTGTTTCTAAATTAACAGAACAGGAGTCAGTTCGACTTCGTAAAATCGAAAGCATTTTACATAAGCGTGTCGTAGGTCAAGAAGAGGCCGTTTCTGCAGTTGCTAGAGCAGTTCGTAGAGGTAGAGTGGGTCTTAAAGAAAAAGGCAGACCAATTGGTTCGTTCTTATTCCTTGGCCCAACAGGTGTTGGTAAAACAGAAATTTCAAAAGCCTTGGCAGAGGCTGTATTTGGCAACGAATCATCAATGATTAGAGTTGATATGAGTGAATATATGGAGAAGCATTCAGTCTCAAAGATGATTGGATCACCTCCAGGATATGTTGGCTATGAGGAAGGCGGCCAGCTATCAGAAAAGGTTCGTCGCAATCCATATTCAGTAATCCTTTTTGATGAGATTGAAAAGGCACATCCTGATGTATTCAATGTTCTTTTGCAGATTTTGGATGATGGTCATGTTACAGATTCTCAGGGACGAAAGGTAGACTTTAAGAATACTATTATTATCATGACAAGTAATGCTGGAGCACAGGCAATCATAGAGCCTAAAAAGCTTGGTTTTGCATCAAAAGAGGATGCTAGCAAAGACTACGAGTTTATGAAGAATGGCGTAATGGAAGAGGTAAAGAGAATCTTTAAGCCAGAATTCTTGAATCGTATTGATGAAACAATCGTATTTAGAGCCCTTACAAAGGATGATATGAAAGAAATTGCTGGTTTGCAGGTTAAACAATTTATTGTTAGATGCAAAGAGCAGATGGATATTACAGTTACAATTCCAGCATCAGTTAAGACCTGGATTGTAGATAAAGCATTTGATCCTAAATATGGCGCTCGTCCAATTCGTAGAAAGATACAGACGGCTCTTGAGGATGTAATGGCAGAGGATATTTTAGCAGGCAAAATAAAGCCATCTGATTCAGTAAAAGCAAAGGTTAAAAAAGACGTAGTGGTTTTTGAAAAATGCTAATAATAATTTGTGGGTCTTGTTGTTAAAATGATATTCCTTTGTTATAATCAGAATAAGACAATCTGCAGGTAAGCAGTGGCTACAGGAGGAATAAAAATGGCTGTGATTAGTGAGTTGATTCGCAGTGAAGCAGACGGAACTATCAGCTTTGGGGATTATACATTAGCTGATAAGAAGAAGCTCGAAGACTACAAGCATGACGGAGATTTGTACAAGGTTAAGACATTTTCAGATATCACTAAGTTAGAACGTAATGGGATGTTTGTTTATGAATCTGTACCTGGTACAGCTGTAGAAAAGTTCAATTGTACTTCTGATTCTGTTTCGTTTACAGTTGAGGGCAAAGAAGATGCAATGATTACTTTGGAGCTTGAACCAGAGACTAGTTATGATATTACTGTTAATGGCGCAAGTGCAGGTCAGATGAAGACCAATCTTGGCGGTAAGCTTAATCTTTCAGTTGAGCTTGATCCAGGAGTTGCAGTAACAGTTCAGGTTAGTAGAGTTTAATACCGTAATTTAAACTATTATCTTCCCACAAATAAATGTGGGAAGATTTTTTTATTTATAGAAGGAGATATATTATGGCAAATAAAAAGGTTTCAGTATTCTTCTGCCAGGAATGTGGGAATGAAACATCAAAGTGGGCTGGAAAATGCCCATCATGTGGTGCGTGGAATTCATTAGTAGAAGAGGTTATAGATAAGACATCTGTTAAAAGTAGAGCAAAAGTATCGGATGTTAAGCCAACAAAGATTATCGATGTTACTGCCTCTAATGAACAGAGAATATCTACAAATATCGAGGAGTTTAACCGCGTATTAGGCGGTGGAATTGTTCCTGGTTCTATGGTTTTAGTTGGCGGAGATCCTGGTATTGGAAAGTCGACACTTTTGCTTCAGACATGTCAAAAGCTTTGTTTGTCTGGTGTAAATGTCATGTATGTTTCTGGTGAGGAATCGTTGCAGCAAATAAAAATAAGGGCAGACAGAATTGGAGAGTTTAACGATAAGCTGGATTTATTATGCGAAACAAATCTGGATACTATAAAAGCTGTGGTTGAAAGAGAGATGCCTACAGTTCTTATCATAGATTCTATTCAAACAATGTTTAATGAGTCAGTGGGTTCGGCTCCAGGCTCAGTTTCACAGGTTAGAGAATCGACTAGTGTCTTAATGGAGATAGCAAAAGGAAAAGGAATAGCTGTCTTCATAGTTGGACATGTTACAAAAGAGGGTACTGTTGCAGGACCTAGAGTTCTTGAACATATGGTAGATACTGTTTTGTATTTTGAAGGAGATAGACACGCATCTTACAGAATACTTCGTGGAGTTAAGAATAGATTTGGGTCTACCAATGAAATAGGCGTTTTTGAAATGAGAGACACCGGCTTAGAACAGGTTAAGAATCCTTCTGCTGTTATGCTAGATGGAAGACCGGAAAATGCTACTGGTTCTATAGTTACATGCTCAATGGAGGGGACAAGACCAATTCTTGTGGAAATACAGTCATTAGTCAGCAAAACTGCTTTTGAAATTCCTAGAAGAATGGCTACAGGATGCGATTACAATAGAGTAAATCTGTTAGTTGCAGTACTTGAAAGAATGAGAGACGCTAAGGCTAACAGATCATGTGGTATATTCTTAGGAAGATCAGACGTTTATGTGAATATAGCCGGTGGAATTAGAATTAATGAACCAGCAATCGATTTAGCTATAGCACTTGCTATATATTCTAGTGAAAAGGATATACCTGTTGACGAAGGAACGATAGTATTTGGTGAGATAGGTTTGTCAGGCGAAGTTAGATCTGTGTCAATGGCAGAGCAGCGAGTTAACGAAGCTAAGAAGCTTGGATTTAAGAGGGTAATAATGCCTATGTCAAATATACCTTCTGTGAAAAATATTGATGGGATTATAGTTGTTGGCGTATCAAATATAAAAGAGGCAGTTGATGCTATATCTCGATAATGAAGATGCTTATATGACCTATATATGGGCGTCAAAATAGAATTGATAAAATAATTGGTACAATTCACACAATTATGAGCGTTTGAGTTAAATAGATTTACTTTAAAAAAACACAGAAATTCTGTTGACACGCCCTATTTTAGGTGATATTATAATCGAGCACTGAGGGAAACGAAGTGCTGAACGAAATAAGGAATTGAAAGAATTGTATAAACAATTTTGATTTCCTAAAAAGTTCACAAAATAAATAAAAAAGTTGTTGACAAAAACACAGCATCGTGATAATATAAACGAGTTGCTGCTGAGGGCAACAACAAAGAGAAGATTGATAACTGAACAGTGAAACAAACCTTGAATTAATACA